>NZ_LT965928.1:2871519-3620649 GCF_900239935.1 Pseudoalteromonas carrageenovora IAM 12662 | reverse complement strand
TATCGATGTATAAAATCATTAACAGACTGATTTAAAACAGCTTTTATTTTTAAGACTGAAGAGAGATCATAACAAAATAACACGAAGATCGCGAACCAAATTTACGATCCAATTTACTTTTCCCCCGCTTTTATTCACTTTTTATACAAGGGCTGTGGAAAACTCTTTATTTATGATGATCCTACTTGATCACCCTTATACGATCCCTATAAAACAGTAAATAAACCCTATAGGGCTAACGTAATTATGATTGACTTTACATTACTTAATCTATAATATCTCGCGCTCGCAATGGCACCTATGCCAGGATCGCGACCTGTATAGGATGTTTTAACTTTAACCGATCGGATGAGATTGTTATGAAAAGAACTTTTCAACCTAGCGTTTTAAAACGCAAACGTGCACACGGCTTCCGTGCTCGCATGGCAACTGTAAATGGCCGTAAAGTATTAGCACGTCGCCGCGCTAAAGGCCGCAAAGTTCTTTCTGCTTAATTTATAAGTGGAAGACTTTAGCTTTGGCAGGGAGTTACGTCTGTTAACTCCCTCGCATTACTCTCGCATATTTAATGAACCCGCTCGGGCTGCAACTCCTTACTTTACTCTTTTAGCAAAACCCAATGACCAAGATAAACCTAGGTTAGGACTTACTGTTGCTAAAAAACGTGTAAAAAAGGCATGCCAACGTAACCGTATTAAACGACTCGCTCGCGAAAGTTTTCGTTTAAATAAACACAATTTAGATAATATCGATATTGTGCTAATGGTTAAATCTGGTGTTGATGAGCAGTCTAATGAAGAGTTAACCAAACAGTTAACTAAACTGTGGCGTAAAATAAATGAACGCTGCAAACCTGGTGCACCTAAACCACCACCATTTAAAAAACGCCCAAACAAATCAGCTAAATCTAATAAACAACCCCGATAGCAATAGAATTGCAGGGTTAATTAATGTATCTTTAGCTCACCTTTTAATCATGCGTTTAAAATCTCTAATTGAGCCTTTAAATACATGGTATCTATTCACTAAATATACGCAGGGGCATAAACACCATGAGGTTACTAAAACCACTTGTTGCTATTCCAAAGCGTTGTTTAGTGTTATTTATCCGCGGTTATCAAATGTGGATAAGCCCACTACTAGGCCCGCATTGTCGTTTTAATCCAAGCTGCTCTCATTATGCGATTCAAGCAATTAATTTGCATGGATTTGTAAAAGGGAGTTGGTTAGCACTTAAACGCATATTAAAATGCCATCCTTTACATTCAGGCGGAGATGACCCCGTACCTGAAAAATTAACCCATATTAACCACCAACACGAGAAATAAGAGCTGTTATGGAATCGCAACGCACGTTTTTATTAATCGGCCTAATGTTAGTGTCGTTTTTATTATTTCAAGAATGGAATAACGATTACAACGCACCTAAAGCCGATCCAAGTGCCACAACACAAACACAACAAGCAAATTCACCAGAATCGGATGACTTCATACCGTCATCATCAGATTCAGGTTTACCTGCTTCAGCCACTTTAGCTAAACGTTCAGTTATTGAAATAACAACTGATGTATTTAAAGTTAAAATTGACACCAAAGGCGGTGACATTGTTGAAGCAGACTTACTCCAATACGAAGAGGTAAAAGGTGAAGAAACACCATTTATGCTTTTAGGTGAGTTTGATGGCAATCAGTACTTTTCACAAAGTGGCTTAATTGGCTTAAACGGCCCAGATGCATCAGCAAATGGTCGCCCTACTTATCAAGCACCGCAAAAAGCCTACACGCTAAGTGGTGATGAACTACGCGTACCTCTTACCTATGTTGATAGTAATGGCGTAAGCTTTACTAAAACGTATGTATTCAAAAAAGGTCAATACGATGTAGGACTAGAATACAAAATTAACAATGCCACTAGCGCCCCTGTTCAAGTACAGCTATACACGCAAATTAAGCGAACTGTACAAGAAAAAGGCAGCTTAGTTGATCAAAACTATTTAGGGTCTGCATTCGGCACGGATGAAGAACCATACGAAAAATATAGTTTTTCAGATATGGCAGACAAAAACCTAAATAAAAATACCCAAGGTGGTTACGTTGCCTTTATTCAGCATTACTTTGTAAGTGCATGGGTACCTAAGCAAGACGAAACACATACTATTTATAGCTTAATTACAAAAAGTAACGCGGCTATTATTGGTTCTAAAGCAGAACCTGTAAATATACAAGCAGGCAGCGAACAAACACTAAGTGCTATTTACTACATGGGTCCTAAAGAGTCTGATATTCTTGAAGCGATTCACCCAGACTTAGACTTAACTGTAGATTACGGTTGGTTATGGTTTATTTCACAGCCTTTATTTGTACTACTTAAATGGTTACACAGTATTTTAGGTAACTGGGGTGTAGCAATTATTGCCATCACTATTATCGTTAAATCGCTAATGTACCCACTGACTAAAGCGCAATACACCTCAATGGCTAAAATGCGTGCCTTACAGCCTAAAATGGCTGCTCTTAAAGAAAAATATGGTGATGACCGTCAAAAATTCGGCCAAGCTACAATGGAAATGTACAAAAAAGAAAAAGTTAACCCTATGGGCGGCTGTTTCCCTATTTTGTTACAAATGCCAATTTTCTTAGCGTTATTTTACGTATTCTTAGAGTCTACAGAACTTCGCCATGCAGAGTTTGTACTTTGGTTGACTGACCTTTCAGCACAAGACCCATACTACGTATTACCAATATTATTTGGTGCAAGTATGTTTGTGACGCAAAAACTACAACCAATGACGGTTACCGATCCAATGCAGCAAAAAATGATGACCTTTATGCCGGTTATCTTCTCTGTATTCTTCTTATGGTTCCCATCTGGTTTAGTACTTTACTGGTTAGTGTCTAACCTTATTTCTATTGTCCAGATGCTTATCATCTATCGTGGCATGGAAAAGAAAGGAATAAAAGTAAGAGGCTAATTGCCTATACCCAAGCTACATCAAGATGGTTTGAGTATATTACTTATATAAAGGCGACTTAGGTCGCCTTTTTTATTGCCTATTTTTTACCACAGCTATTCGCTACAAATAAATGCATAGGTTACAATACGGCCATAAAGTTACTCATTGTTGGCAAATTAATAGCATGATCAATCAAGATACAATTGCAGCACAAGCAACCGCTCCAGGGCGTGGTGGCGTAGGTATAATCAGGGTTTCTGGCAGTCTTGCCAAAAGCGTGGCTGAAAAAGTAATTGGTAAAATACCTAAAGTTCGATACGCCGATTATGTTCCGTTTAAAAGCTTAAGTGGCGAGCAGCTAGATCAAGGTATTGCTATTTATTTTGCAGGCCCAAACTCATTTACCGGCGAAGATGTATTAGAGCTACAAGGTCATGGCGGCCCTGTTGTACTAGACATGCTATTAAAAGAAATTAGCCAAATTGAAGGCGTTCGCTTAGCTAAGCCAGGTGAGTTTTCTGAACGCGCATTTATGAACGATAAGCTTGATTTAACCCAAGCAGAAGCTATAAGCGATTTAATTAATGCAACCTCAGAACAGGCCGCTAAAAGTGCCTTACAATCGCTACAAGGTGAATTTTCTAAACATATAGAAACCCTAGTAGAAAAAGTAATTCACTTACGAATGTATGTAGAGGCTGCAATTGACTTCCCTGATGAAGAAATCGACTTTTTATCCGATGGCAAAGTGTCAGGCGATCTAGATGCCATAATCAGTCAATTAAACACAGTAACTAGCCAAGCTAAGCAAGGCAGCATTATGCGAGAAGGTATGCGCGTAGTTATTGCTGGGCGCCCTAACGCGGGTAAATCAAGTTTATTAAATGCCTTAGCAGGACGCGAAGCCGCCATAGTGACCGAAATAGCAGGTACTACTCGCGACGTACTACGAGAGCATATTCATATTGATGGCATGCCACTACATATTATTGATACCGCAGGCTTACGTGAGAGCCCAGACCGCGTAGAGCAAATAGGCATAGAGCGCGCATGGGATGAAATAAACCAAGCTGACCGCGTGTTATTTATGCTTGATGGTACCGACACAACCGACACCGACCCACACACTATTTGGCCTGAATTTATGGCTAAATTACCGCAAGGTATGGGTGTAACGGTTATAAGAAATAAAGCAGATCTATCGGGCGATGTTGTAGGTATGGAGCAAGAACAGCAGTACCCTGTAATTAGCTTAAGCGCAAAAAATGCAGACGGCATTGAGCTTGTACGAGAGCATTTAAAAGCCTGTATAGGCTTTCAGGGAGCTACCGAGGGCGGGTTTATGGCACGTCGTCGTCATTTAGATGCGCTTGAGCACGCGGCCTACCATTTAGACACAGGTAAAACTCAGTTAGAAATGCACATAGCTGGTGAAATATTGGCTGAAGAGCTTCGTTTAACGCAGCAATACTTAAATGAAATAACCGGCGAATTTACCTCAGACGACTTACTTGGCAAAATATTTAGCTCGTTTTGTATTGGTAAGTAAGCTCTTAAAGGGGTATGTATAGTTTACCCCTTTAATTAAATAGCTCATAATATTCAGATAAATAGAGAGTCATTATTTCTTTAAATTCATCTAAGCTTGGCTCACCTTGCCCATTTTTTTTCAATAACCACTTCTTTATCTTGTAGCTTATTACAACACCTTCTTCATCACAAAACTGCTCATCATAAACATAAAAGTCTGACGATATCCCCGGTGAGTAAGAAGTACATTCAACAAACCCTTTTTCATGTAAATAATCTGCCATATATATACTGGAAAATATACTCGTAGGTATAGCTATAAAAAAACAAAATACAGCCACTTTCACTACTAAGCCTATTATTATTTTCGTTGGCCGTTTATTACACACACCATGCGCAAACATATATGCAAGTATAAGTAAAAGTGGAGTAAAGCAAATAAAACCAAAAACTTTTCCTTTTTGTTTCAGAAAATAAACTTTACCCTCACTTATATCATTTATAGTTTGCTTCATCTTTAAAGCTTCAATAAAAAATAAGTATGCGAGAAAAAGAAATAGAAATGTGAGACTTATAAAAAGAGTAATAAAAGTTACTTTTTTTATTAAACTATCTTCTGGTTTAAAAACAGTTTCATACGCTCTCAAAGCATGTCTCCTATATTAGGAATTCCAAATAACCGCTTTATTTTATTAAATTTTTCAATAGGTTGCTTTTCAGGAGAAATAAATGTTCTTCTGCTAATTTTTTTCAATAACTCGCTTTCATGCTTAATTAAATACTGTGCAATTTCCTCAACTGAATAATTAAGCTCATCTTCTAAAAAAAATGTAGCAGTGATACCTATGGCTCCCCCGACAAATACTACAATCAGCAAAGGAACGGCAGCTATAGTAGTACCAACTAAAACTGCGCCAGCCGCCAATGTCAAAACAGAAGCGGCAACAGAAGCTAAAGCTATAGTCAAGTCGACAGCAACTCCACCTACAAAGTGATGCCATGTTAAACGGTCTTCTAACATTTGGTCTATAGAACGAAATACCGGAGAAGCCAATAGAGTAAACACACCCCCCCCTTTCAGAGCACTTTTAGCCGCTTGGTAACCCAAACCGATCGTAAATATCTTTGGATTTTTGGCTAAGTATAAAGTGCCTGTTAAATGACTTTTAAGTGATGGCGTAACTTCCATTATTATAGTCGGGGTGCCGGAATAAACTTTAACTTTGTACTTTGATAAAATTCCACTTTTAACACCTAAATCTCTAGCTAAAATAGCTAAGTTTTTAATGTCGCCTATGAGTGGAGTTTGAAAAGTTATTTTTTTTATCCAATCATATATTGCTGTCCAGTTTATAGGCAAACTATTGTTCGCTTCAAATAAATGGCGCATATTATCGGCAATTTCTTGTCTCGTTTTCCCTTGTTTAAGCTTAGAATGCACGTAAAGATCCAAAAACTCATCACTATTCATCTGTATATAAGTATAATGTCCTGCACTTTTTATCTCACGTGTCGTTCTTTCTAAGCGTGCTTTTTGATTTAGAGCTTTATTCGCATAAGCTGACATAATTTCATCTCCATATATATTTTTTAAATCCGTTTATAGGAAAAGTTAAGATAGTTTGTAATCTATAAACCGTATAATAAAACACAAATAAGTTAAAGTAATATAACAAGAACAGGCATAACTTATATAATAGCCGTACCTAATTACCCTAGAACTCAATTTTGTAATACCCCATTATCAAATTATGCTTCAACGTAGTTTTTTATAGACAGTCTCAGATTGCCTAGTAATTAGCGCATTCCTAGGCCATAAAACCAGAACACGATGCGCTTGGACAATCTCTTGTGTTTAATAATGCTCGCTGACCCACACACTATTTGGCCTGAATTTATGGCTAAATTACCGCAAGGTATGGGTGTAACGGTTATAAGAAATAAAGCAGATCTGTCGGGCGATGTTGTAGGTATGGAGCAAGAACAGCAGTACCCAGTAATTAGTTTAAGCGCCAAAAATGCAGATGGTATTGAGCTTGTACGAGAGCATTTAAAGGCCTGTATAGGCTTTCAAGGAGCTACAGAGGGCGGGTTTATGGCACGTCGTCGTCACTTAGATGCGCTTGAGCACGCGGCCTATCAGTTAGAAATGCACGTAGCCGGCGAAATTTTGGCTGAAGAGCTTCGTTTAACGCAGCAATACTTAAATGAAATAACCGGCGAATTTACCTCAGACGACTTACTTGGCAAAATATTTAGCTCGTTTTGTATTGGTAAATAAGTCACAAATACAATCTAATTTAGGGCACTTAAGTGCCCTTTTTTATGCCTAAATATATTAAGACAATTGGGTTTAAAAGAACCAAAATAAGCTCATCTAATTACTACTATAAAAGCTATCAAAATGATGAATTTAAGAGCTAAAAAGAGTATTTAATAAGTAGGTTCAACTGAATTGATACTAAGCACTGTCGCTCTAATTAGCCATAACTAAAATCGCTAAAATGCTAAAATAGTAATCAAAAATCGAGTTTAAATGGCTATTAAAATGCACTAAAAAGCAATTCTCCTTTCATATTTTAATACGATCCGATTACTTAAATATAAAATCACCACTGCGATTTTGAAATAAACTTAAGTTTTAATCCCCCATCCACCAGCAATAAATCTTCATAAATTGTTCAAAATAAAAAATTATTCAAAAAGGTTATCCACAATAAGCAGATTTATGGCAAACAATACTAAAAATTAGCTCACTAAAGAATCAAAGCGACGACGATCTTTAAAAAAGGAGCTGTTTATAAAATTAATTTTAGCTTTTTAAAGCAGATCTCATTAAATAGATCGTTTTTGAAAATTATTTTTGATCGCGTTTTTAAGTTATCAACAAGATTACTATCCACATTGTGATCAACAGCTATACATGAGTTACAAAATGCTGGCTGGTGGATCTAGTTAATTTAAATATCAATAACTTAGCAATTAAGTAAACAGTGAACAAGTTAACTTAAACAGAGGTTCCCCCAACCTTATCAACAACTTGATCATAAGATTACATTTGAAGTAAATATGTTAAACCATTTAAATTCAATAACTTAAAACACAGCTAAAGTAACAGTTTAAAAACTTAGCGAAAATAGTTATACAAAATACTCTCAAGCCCTTTACTGAAACACTAACTAAGCTATCATAGCGGGCAAATTAGTAATGTGTGATCAGTAAAAATATGAGTTCAGTAAATATAATCGTTGGTAGCCAAATGGGATCTGCAGAATATGTTGCAGAGCAACTTTGTGATGAATTAAATAACCAAGGGATTAGCACTGAAATACACGATCATCCAAATTTATCTGATATTGATCAACACAATACAGTATGGCTTATATGTACATCTACATATGGTGCAGGTGATTACCCTGAAAACCTCTTACCCTTTATAGAACAGTTAAATCAACAAAGTGATCTATCAACTGTAAAATATTCAGTCATTGGTTTGGGTGACACAAGTTATGACACTTATAACTTAGCCGGACGTAATATAGATAGCTTAATGGCGAGCTTAGGCGCTACTTGCATAGCCCCAAGGCTTGAATTAAATATTCTTGATGAAGCATTACCTGAAGATACAGCCCTAGAATGGCTTGATTCTTGGGTAGAAAAAGCACAATTAAAGTAACACGATCTAAATAAAGCAATAAAAAAGTTACCCACAATTTACTAATAATTTAGTTACTTTTGTGGATAACCGCTGATCAAACTGCGATTTCAAGCATGCTTATCCATTGGATAAGATCGACTTGATATACCCCTGTGTATAAAGTCCTATTTTGATCAGAGCTTATTTGCCTGATGATCCGATCATATTAACACCTTTAGATCCGATCTAATTCCATGTTTTAAATATAGAAATATACCTTATCAACAGAAAACCCGATCAGTAGTAGTAATAGTATTAAAAGATCTCTTTAAAAGATCCTTTATATTATAAGTGATCAGTGACTTAGATCTTGAGCACTGTTTAATCATTTATCTTCTGCTAAATTCTAGGTAGAATACGCTCCCTTTTGAAGTTTACTGGTTTGGTTTAAGTAGGATCCCATTAATGATTTTTCACGAAAAGTTTGACGTTATCGTAGTAGGCGGTGGACATGCTGGCACTGAAGCCGCATTGGCAGCTGCACGCATGGGGATGAATACCCTGCTGCTAACTCACAATATGGATACCCTTGGTCAAATGTCTTGTAACCCTGCAATTGGTGGCATTGGCAAAGGTCATTTGGTTAAAGAAATTGACGCCCTTGGCGGTGCAATGGCGCAAGCTATTGACAAAGGTGGGATCCAGTTTCGTACGCTTAATTCTTCTAAAGGACCAGCTGTTCGTGCAACTCGTGCACAAGCTGATCGCGCATTATACAAAGCGGCTATCCAAGACACTTTACAAAACCAAGAAAACTTAAAAATATTTCAGCAATCATGTGATGATCTAATCGTTGAAGATAATCGTGTTGTTGGCGTTGTAACCCAAATGGGTTTACGTTTTAGTGCACCGAGTGTTGTTTTAACAGTAGGTACATTTTTAGGTGGTCAAATACATATTGGCTTAGAAAACTTTAAAGGCGGACGCGCAGGCGATCCACCTTCAATTGCATTAGCTAATAGATTACGTGAACTACCATTTAGAGTCGATCGATTAAAAACTGGTACACCTCCACGTATTGATGCCCGTACAGTTGATTTTAGTAAAATGGAAGAACAGCCTGGCGACATGCCTACACCTGTATTTTCATTTATGGGCAAACAAAGTGATCACCCACAACAGATACCGTGTTACATCACTTACACTAACGAAAAAACACATGATGTTATTCGTAAAAACTTACATCGCTCACCTATGTACTCAGGTGTTATTGAAGGTATTGGCCCTCGCTACTGTCCTTCAATTGAAGATAAAATAGTTCGTTTTGCCGATAAAGATAAACACCAGATATTTGTAGAGCCTGAAGGTTTAACTTCTAACGAGTTATACCCTAATGGTATTTCGACAAGCTTACCGTTTGATGTGCAACTAGAAATAGTGCGATCAATTGGCGGATTTGAAAATGCGCATATTTGTCGTCCTGGTTATGCTATTGAGTATGACTTTTTCGACCCTCGCGATTTAAAACAGTCATTAGAAACTAAATTTATTGACGGGTTATTTTTTGCGGGTCAAATAAATGGTACTACTGGTTACGAAGAAGCTGGTGCGCAAGGTTTAATTGCCGGTATGAATGCCGCGTTGCAAGTTCAAGGCAAAGATGCATGGACACCACGTCGAGATGAAGCTTATGTTGGCGTATTAATTGACGACTTAGCAACGCTTGGTACAAAAGAACCGTACCGTATGTTTACTAGCCGTGCTGAATACCGTTTATTATTGCGTGAAGACAATGCTGATATTCGCTTAACAGAAAAAGGCCGTGAGCTAGGGCTAGTTAATGATGAACGTTGGCAGGCATTTAACGAAAAAATGGAAGTGATCGAAAAAGAGAAACAACGTATGAAAGATACGTGGATCCATAAAGATCACCCTGTTGTTGATCAAGTAAATGCTTTACTGAAAACACCATTAACACGTGAAGCGAGTTTAGAGGATCTTCTTCGTCGTCCTGAGATTCGTTATAACGATCTTGTTGCTATTGATGGATTAGGATCTGAGCACACAAATAAAGCCGCACTTGAACAGGTTGAAATTCATACTAAGTATGCTGGATACATTGCGCGTCAGCAAGATGAGATCAATAAGCAGCTCCGTCATGAACAAACAATCTTACCAAAAGAGTTCGACTATAAAACAGTATCTGGCTTATCAAACGAAGTAGTTGCTAAGCTAACTGATGCTCGTCCTGATACTATTGGTCAAGCTTCGCGTATTTCTGGTATCACCCCAGCGGCGATTTCGCTATTATTAGTGTATCTGAAGAAGCAAGGCTTGTTACGCAAAACTGCGTAACGGTAAAGGTACACTGTGTTACAGCAACAATTAACTACATTGTTAGCGCAAACTGATATTGCGCTAACAGAAAAACAACAGCAGCAGCTAGTTCAATATGTCGAGTTATTAAACAAATGGAACAAAGCTTATAATTTAACCTCTGTACGCTTACCTGAAGAAATGATGGTTAAGCATATTATGGATAGCTTAGTTGTTGCTCCTCATTTACCCGGTCATCATTATATTGATGTTGGTACGGGCCCTGGTTTACCAGGTATTGTTTTAGCTATTGCATTACCTGATACACAATTTGTATTACTAGATAGCCTAGGTAAACGCGTTCGATTTTTAATGCATGTTAAACATGAGCTTGGCCTTGATAACGTAACCCCTGTTCAGTCAAGAGTTGAAGAATATCAGCCAAGTGTTAAATTAGATGGCGTACTCAGTCGTGCATTTGCTTCATTACAAGATATGGTTGACTGGTGTTCGCACTTAATTGATCATTCAGGTAAATTTATAGCACTTAAAGGTGT
The DNA here is from genome assembly GCF_900239935.1 of Pseudoalteromonas carrageenovora IAM 12662. Classification (NCBI taxonomy): domain Bacteria; kingdom Pseudomonadati; phylum Pseudomonadota; class Gammaproteobacteria; order Alteromonadales; family Pseudoalteromonadaceae; genus Pseudoalteromonas; species Pseudoalteromonas carrageenovora. The sequence continues at coordinate 3,609,656 of NZ_LT965928.1, read as the reverse complement.
GTTCCCTAGTGAAGAGCTAGAGTCGTTACCTAAAGGTGTTAAGTTTGAGCAAAAAATTGCATTGGAAGTACCAAAGTTAGATGCACAACGACATTTAATTATTCTTTCTAAAGACTAGGGATCAGAGACACTGTGGCAAAAGTCATCGCATTAGCAAATCAAAAAGGTGGAGTGGGTAAAACTACAACCGCCGTTAATCTCGCTGCATCTATGGCTGCAACGAAACGTAAAGTGCTGTTAATTGATCTCGACCCGCAAGGCAATGCGACAATGGGAAGTGGCGTAGATAAGTACGGCGACGTACCTACTATCTACGATTTACTCATAGAAGATAAGCCCATTGAAGAGGTAATAATTAAAGAAACCTCTGGCGAATACCATATGATTGCTGCAAACGGTGATGTAACCGCTGCAGAAGTTAAATTAATGGAATTATTTGCACGCGAAGTTCGCCTTCGTAATGCACTTGAAAAAATTCAGGACCAGTACGAATTTATTTTTATCGACTGCCCGCCCTCTTTAAATATGTTAACCGTTAACGCTATGGCCGCTGCTGACTCTATTTTAGTTCCAATGCAGTGTGAGTATTATGCTTTAGAAGGTTTAACTGCATTAATGGATACCATTACGCAACTTGCCAAGTTGGTTAACCCTAACTTAAAAATAGAAGGCATACTTCGGACTATGTACGATCCGCGTAATCGTTTAGCTAATGACGTATCAGAACAATTAAAACAACATTTTGGTGATAAAGTATACCGCACTGTAATTCCACGTAACGTACGATTAGCAGAAGCGCCAAGTTTTGGTGCACCAGCTATGTACTATGACCGAGCATCAAGTGGCGCTAAAGCATATTTAGCACTTGCGGGTGAAATGTTACGCAGAAAAGAAAAAACAGCGTCCGTTGTCGCCTAACTTTGAGGTAAAAAAATAACATGTCTGCTAAAAAACGAGGTTTAGGCCGAGGACTCGATGCACTTTTAAGTTCGTCAAAACCTGCACCCAGCGTAAGCAAGGATCAAGACACACCAACTGTTACTGAAACTGTACAAAAAGCAGTAGAAGTTAATAACAGCGAACTACAAAAATTGCCTATCGAGTTTTTACACTCGGGTAAATATCAACCTCGTAAAGACATGTCTGAAGAGGCACTTGAAGAATTAGCCAGCTCTATTCGCTCACAAGGCATTATTCAGCCAATTGTTGTGCGGCCAGTTGCACAAAATAGTTATGAAATAATTGCCGGTGAACGTCGTTGGCGAGCAGCGCAAATTGCAAAGCTTGAAAGTGTACCTTGTATTATCAAAGATGTGCCAGATGAAGCGGCTGTTGCTATTGCGCTTATTGAAAACATTCAGCGCGAAGATTTAAACGCAATGGAAGAAGCTGTTGCACTAAACCGCCTACTTAATGAATTTGAACTAACACATCAGCAGGTAGCTGATGCTGTTGGTAAATCGCGTACAACCGTAACTAATTTACTACGTTTAAATAATTTAAATAGCGATGTAAAAATTCTGTTAGAACATGGCGACATTGAAATGGGCCACGCACGTTGTTTATTAGCCCTAGAAGGTGAATCACAATCAGATGCCGCGCGTTTAGCTGTTGCAAAAGCACTCACGGTTCGTGAAACTGAAAAACTGGTACGTTCTATTTTAGAGCCTGCGCCAGCAAAAGAAGTAGTAGAGAAAGACCCTGACGTGAAGCAGTTAGAACAACAGCTTGCTGAAAACCTAGGTGCCAAAGTTGAAATAAATTACAACAAAAAAGGCAAAGGCAAGTTGGTCATTTCTTACACTAATTTAGATGAGCTCGACGGTATTTTAAACCGCATCAACCAAGACAATACCCAGCATTAGTTTTCTACATGTCCAATAAGAGACATTTGTAGCTATTTTGTGTTACAAAGCGTCTACTCAAGTTGCAAAACTGGCAGGATTAAGTATAATTTCGCCAGTTTTCACACCCTAACAATTAGAACGCCATAAAGGTTAACTAAACGTGACTAATAAGTTAGCAAGACCTTACAGGCTTGCCGCATTTAAATTAATTTGTCTACAGGGTATCGTGGCTTTAGTAGCTGCAGTTATTATTTTTATTGGTTGGGGAGTAAGTGCCAGCTTATCAGCATTAGCTGGAAGCGCCGTTGCAATACTCCCTCACCTAGTATTTGCGCTTTATGCATTCAGATTTATGGGTGCAAGCCAAGCAAATCAAGCGTATACCTCGTTAAAACGCGGTAACGGATTAAAATTTATGCTAACAATCGTATTGTTCGCACTGATACTCAAGTCAACCACGGTAATATTAATGCCGTTTTTTTGTGTTTATGTATTTGTGTTGTTTACAGGATTGTTCGCACCCGTTTTTTTTAAACATTAACTTTTGGGATATAACATGGCTGCAGAAGAAGTTACTATATCAAGCCATATCCAGCATCACTTAACAAACGCTAAGATGTGTATGACCGACTCTGGTCTTGCCTTCAACAAAGCGTGTGCAGACAGTGGTTTCTGGACATGGAATATAGATACCCTCGCATGGTCAATCGGACTAGGTCTATTATTTTTATGGACTTTCCGTAGTGCCGCAAAAAAAGCACACATAGGTGTGCCTGGTAAATTTCAATGTTTTATTGAAATGATTGTTGAGTTCGTTGGCGACAACGTACGTGACACTTGCCACGGTAAAAGCAAATTAATTGCTCCATTAGCCTTAACAATCTTTGTTTGGGTGTTCTTAATGAACCTAATGGATTTAATCCCTGTTGACTTCTTGCCTGCACTTGCTGGTCTTGTTGGTGAACAAGCCTTCGGCATGGATTCGCACGACGTATACATGAAAATTGTACCAACCACAGACATAAACTTAACCGCAGCTTTAGCTATTGGTGTGTTTATTCTGATGATTGGCTACTCTATTAAAATTAAAGGGGTTGGCGGCTTTATTAAAGAGCTTACACTTCACCCATTTAGCTCTAATAGCAAAGTAGCTATGATTTTCTTAATTCCTTGTAATTTATTACTAGAAACAATCGCTTTAGTGTCTAAGCCTTTCTCGTTAGCACTGCGTTTATTCGGTAACTTATACGCTGGTGAATTGATTTTCATACTTATCGGCGCAGTTGGTTTAATGCAACTTCCGTTGCACTTTGTTTGGGCTGTATTCCATATCTTAGTAATCGTGTTACAAGCATTCGTATTTATGATGCTAACCATTGTTTACCTAAGCATGGCAAGTTCAGATAATCACTAATTTATACACTTTTTATATTTAACTTTAACAATTGAAACTTTGGAGAAAAAAATGGAACTAGTATTAGGTCTTAAGTACATCGCAGTTGCTTTACTAATCGGCTTCGGTGCAATCGGTACTGCAATCGGCTTCGGTAACATGGGTGGTAAATTCCTAGAAGCATGTGCGCGTCAGCCTGAGCTTGCACCTTCATTACAAGTTAAGATGTTCATCCTAGCTGGTCTAATCGATGCGGTAGCAATGATCGGTGTTGGTATCGCAATGGTAATCCTGTTCGTACTTTAATTTAATTTTTTGAACAGCTTACTATTTTAAGGAGGAGCGGTCGTGAATATAACAGCCACTCTTATCGGTGAATTAATTGCGTTTACGGTGTTTGTACTATTTTGTATGAAATATGTATGGCCACCATTGAATGATGCAATTGAAGCTCGCCAGAAGAAAATTGAAGATGGTTTAGCTGCCTCTGATAGAGCCGAAAAAGACTTAGAACTTGCGCAACAAAAAGCTGCAGAACAGCTTAAAGATGCAAAAGCTCAAGCGGCAGATATCATTGAACAAGCTAAAAAGCGTGCCGTGCTAATTGTTGACGAAGAAACTGTTCGTGGACAAGAAGAACGTGAAAAAATTATTGCTCAAGGGCACTCTGAAATTGAATCAGAGCGTAACCGCGTGACAGAAGAGCTACGTAAGCAAGTAGCAACACTGGCTGTGGTTGGCGCAGAGAGAATTTTAGAGCGTGAAATCAATCAAGCCGCACATAGTGACATCGTTGAAAAACTTGTCGCTGAGCTGTAATTAGGAGGGTATGAGCATGTCTGAATTGACTACTATCGCTCGCCCATACGCTAAAGCGGCTTTTGAGCTTGCCGTTGAAAAAGGCACAATTGAAAGCTGGAATGACATGTTGTTCTTTGCAGGCGAAGTTGCCAGCAATGAGCAAGCATCAGCCATTTTAGCTGGATTGCCTACTGCTACTGCACAAGCTGAGTTATTTATTAACATATGTGCAGAGCAGCTCAACGAACAAGGTCAGAACCTAGTGAAGGTGATGGCTGAAAATGGACGTTTGATTGCACTGCCTGAGGTTGCTCAGTTATTCGCTGCTTTTAAAGCAGAGTATGACAAAGAAATCGACGTAGATGTGATTTCGGCAACCCCTCTTGCTGCTTCGCAGCAAGAGTCATTGGTAGCGACTCTTGAAAAACGTTTCGCACGCAAAGTTAAGCTGAATTGTAGTGAAGACGCTGCAGTTGTTGGCGGCCTTATTATTAAGGCGGGTGACACTGTAATCGACGGCTCAGTACGCGGTAAATTAAACCGCTTAGCCACAACACTACAATCGTAATTGGGAAAAAGAGCATGCAACTTAATTCCACTGAAATTTCAGATCTGATCAAACAACGTATTGAGCAGTTCGAAGTTGTAAGTGAAGCTCGTAACGAAGGTACAATTGTATCTGTTACTGACGGTATCATCCGCATCCACGGTCTTGCTGACTGTATGCAAGGTGAAATGATTGAGCTTCCAGGCAACCGTTATGCTATCGCACTAAACCTTGAGCGCGACTCAATTGGTGCAGTAGTAATGGGTCCTTACGCTGACCTTACTGAAGGCGTAAAAGTATACACAACTGGTCGTATCTTAGAAGTTCCTGTTGGTGCTGGTTTACTTGGCCGTGTTGTAAACACGCTAGGTGCTCCTATTGACGGTAAAGGCGCTTTAGATAACGACGGTTTTGAACCTGTAGAAAAAATTGCACCAGGTGTAATCGAGCGTCAATCTGTAGATGAACCAGTACAAACTGGTTACAAATCTATTGATGCTATGATCCCAGTTGGTCGTGGTCAGCGTGAGCTTGTAATCGGTGACCGCCAAACAGGTAAAACTGCACTAGCAATCGATGCAATCATCAACCAAAAGAACACAGGCGTTAAGTGTGTGTACGTAGCGGTTGGCCAAAAAGCATCTACTATTGCGAACGTAGTACGTAAATTAGAAGAGCACGGTGCACTTGCAAATACTATCGTAGTTGTAGCATCTGCTTCTGAGTCTGCGGCACTTCAGTACTTAGCACCGTTCTCGGGCTGTACTATGGGTGAATACTTCCGTGACCGTGGTGAAAACGCATTAATCGTATATGATGATTTATCTAAGCAAGCAGTTGCTTACCGTCAAATCTCATTACTACTTAAGCGTCCACCAGGTCGTGAAGCATACCCAGGTGACGTATTCTACCTTCACTCTCGTCTTTTAGAGCGTGCATCGCGTGTAAACGCAGATTACGTTGAAAAGTTCACCAATGGTGAAGTGAAAGGACAAACTGGTTCATTGACGGCATTGCCAATCATTGAAACTCAAGGCGGCGACGTTTCTGCGTTCGTACCGACAAACGTTATCTCTATCACCGATGGTCAGATCTTCTTAGAAACTGACTTATTCAACTCAGGTATCCGTCCGGCAGTAAATGCTGGTATCTCGGTATCGCGTGTTGGTGGTGCTGCACAAACTAAAATCGTTAAGAAACTAGGTGGCGGTATCCGTCTAGCCCTAGCTCAGTACCGTGAATTAGCTGCGTTCTCGCAGTTCGCGTCTGACCTTGATGATGCTACACGTGCTCAACTTGAGCATGGTGAGCGTGTAACAGAGCTAATGAAGCAGAAACAGTACGCACCAATGTCTGTTGCTGATATGTCTTTGTCGTTATTTGCAGCTGAGAAAGGCTATCTTAAAGATATCGAAATTCCTAAAATTATGGATTTCGAAGCAGCTTTACTTTCTTATGCAAGTAGCACATACGCAGAGCTTGTGGCTCAAATCAATGAAACTGGTAACTACAACGCCGAGATCGAAGCGAAACTTAAAGAACTTCTAGAGAAGTTCAAGTCTACGCAAACTTGGTAATTTAGTTATTAATGGTGCGCTTTAGTTTACTAAAGCACACCTTGATTCGGAGAGAGAGTCATGGCCAGCGGAAAAGAGATTAAAAGCAAGATCGGGAGTATTAAAAATACTCAAAAGATCACTAGCGCAATGGAAATGGTTGCTGCGTCTAAAATGAAAAAGGCGCAAGAACGAGTGGCTTCTAGCCGTCCATACGCTGACAAATTACGCAAAGTGATTGGTCGTGTTGCTCAAGCAAATCTTGATTTTACTCACCCGTTCTTAGAAGAACGTGAAGTAAAGCGAGTTGGTTATATTGTTATCTCTACTGACCGTGGTCTATGTGGCGGCTTAAACTCAAACGAGTTTAAAAAAGTTGCATTAGATATTAAAGCATGGAAAGAAAAAGGTGTAGACGCAGAGTTTGCAACTTTAGGCAGCAAAGCTGCTGGTTTCTTTCAACGCTTTGGTGGTCAAGTGCTTGCTAAAAAAGCAGGCCTAGGAGATAAACCTTCAGTACAAGACGTTATTGGTCCTGTAAAAATAATGCTTGATGCATTCTCTGAAGGTAAAATTGACCGTTTATTCCTGGTATATAACAACTTCGTTAATACCATGAAGCAAGAGCCAACAATAGATCAGTTACTCCCTTTGCCAAAAGCTGAAAAAGAAGTATCTGCCCACACATGGGACTACTTATACGAACCAAACCCAGAGGCTATTTTAGAGTCTTTGTTAGTACGTTTCGTAGAGTCTCAGGTATACCAAGGTGTGGTTGAGAACGCTGCCTCTGAACAGGCTGCCCGTATGGTTGCAATGAAAGCTGCAACAGATAATGCCGGCGACCTTATGGATGAGTTACAGCTTGTTTATAACAAGGCCCGCCAAGCGGCAATCACACAAGAAATTAGTGAGATTGTTTCTGGTTCAGCCGCAGTTTAATGCTTCAGGCAAAGATTAACGAGAGGAATAGACATGAGTTTAGGTAAGGTCGTCCAAATTATCGGTGCCGTTGTGGATATTGAGTTTTCTCAAGACAACGTGCCAGCCGTATATGACGCGCTAAAAGTAACAGATGGCGATTTAGCTGGTTTGACTTTAGAAGTTCAACAGCAGCTAGGTGGCGGTGTGGTACGTACTATCGCACTAGGTACTACAGACGGTTTACGTCGTGGTGCTTCAGTATCAAACACAGGTGAAGCGATTCAAGTTCCAGTTGGTAAAGCAACACTTGGTCGTATCATGAACGTACTTGGTGAGCCAATCGATGAAGCTGGCCCAATCGGCGAAGAAGACCGTATGTCTATTCACCGTGCAGCGCCTTCATACGAAGAGCAATCAAGTTCAGTTGAGCTTTTAGAAACTGGTATCAAGGTAATCGACCTTGTATGTCCATTTGCTAAAGGTGGTAAAGTTGGTTTATTCGGTGGTGCCGGTGTTGGTAAAACCGTAAACATGATGGAACTTATCCGTAACATCGCAATCGAGCACAGCGGCTACTCAGTATTCGCAGGTGTTGGTGAGCGTACTCGTGAGGGTAACGATTTCTACCATGAGATGAACGATTCAAACGTACTTGATAAAGTATCGCTTGTATACGGTCAGATGAACGAGCCTCCAGGTAACCGTTTACGCGTAGCGTTAACAGGTCTTACTATGGCTGAAAAGTTCCGTGACGAAGGTCGCGATGTACTTTTCTTCGTAGATAACATCTACCGTTACACACTTGCTGGTACAGAAGTATCTGCACTACTTGGTCGTATGCCATCAGCGGTAGGTTACCAGCCTACACTAGCTGAAGAAATGGGTGTGCTTCAAGAGCGTATCGCTTCAACTAAGACGGGTTCAATCACATCAATCCAAGCGGTATACGTACCTGCGGATGATTTAACGGATCCATCTCCAGCAACTACCTTTGCTCACTTAGATGCAACAGTAGTACTTTCACGTGATATCGCATCACTTGGTATTTACCCAGCGGTAGATCCACTTGATTCATCTTCACGTCAACTTGACCCATTAGTAATTGGTCAAGAGCACTACGATACAGCACGTGGCGTTCAAACAGTTCTTCAGCGTTACAAAGAACTTAAAGACATCATTGCGATCCTAGGTATGGACGAGCTTTCTGACGAAGATAAGCAACTTGTATCTCGTGCACGTAAAATCCAACGTTTCCTATCTCAGCCATTCTTCGTGGCAGAGGTGTTTACAGGCGCGTCTGGTAAATACGTATCACTAAAAGATACAATTGCTGGCTTTAAAGGCATCTTAAGCGGTGAATTTGATGACCTTCCAGAGCAAGCGTTCTACATGGTTGGCTCTATCGAAGAAGCTCAAGAAAAAGCTAAAAGCATGTAATTAGGAGGGTAGTATGGCAGCTATGACTGTACATCTTGACGTAGTAAGCGCAGAGCAGAGCTTGTTCTCTGGTCTAGTTGAATCGATTCAAGTATCTGGTAGTGAAGGTGAGCTTGGTGTTAATGCCGGCCACGCCCCACTACTAACTGCCCTTAAACCTGGTATGGTACGTTTAGTTAAGCAATTTGGTGAAGAAGAACTCATCTATATTGCTGGCGGTACACTAGAAGTTCAACCGAACATAGTAACCGTACTTGCTGATACAGCTGTTCGTGGTGAAGACCTTGACGAGCAAGCTGCAGAGCAAGCTAAACGTGACGCAGAAAGCCAAATGGCTAATGCGTCAGCTGCTGAATTTGATTATCAAAAAGCAGCTATGCAACTAGCGGAAGCTATTGCACAACTTCGCGTAATTCAGCAATTACGTAAAAAGTAAGCCTATCCGGTTTTAAAAAGCCCACTTTATGTGGGCTTTTTTGTGGCTGTAATTTGGCTTTACACTTATATCGGCTAGCAAAGCTGGTTACAATAAGTGTAATTATTATGAACAGTTTGTTTATCATAGATTCAGTCATTATTTTTTATAATATGGCTGAGTATGTATACATGGAGTGACATGCGTAATCTAGTTAGCTTATTTTCATTAACTACTCAATAAAACAACGGAAAAAGGAAATTGTTTTAATGGCTCTAACAACAGTAATTCTTGCTGCGGGTAAAGGTACTCGTATGCGCTCTGCTCTACCTAAAGTTCTGCATAAAGTGGCAGGTAAACCTATGGTGCAGCACGTTATAGATAATGCAAAGGCACTTGGTGCAACCACCACTAATTTAGTTTACGGGCACGGCGGCGAACTATTACAACAACAACTTGCCGATAACGACGTAAACTGGGTACTGCAAGCAGAGCAACTTGGTACTGGCCACGCAGTAGCTCAAGCTAATCCACACATTAATGATGACGACGCTGTACTTGTTTTATACGGCGATGTACCCCTTACAAAACAATCAACGCTTGAGCGCTTATTAGCTGCAACCCCTGAAAATGGTTTAGCAGTACTCACAGTAACCTTGGCTAACCCAAATGGCTATGGCCGTATGCTACGAGAAGATGGCAAACTTGTAGGTATTATTGAGCAAAAAGATGCAAGCGCTGAGCAGCTACTTATCAGCGAAGTAAACACCGGCATTATGGCGGTTAACGGCAAACTTTTAAAAACATGGTTAGGCAACTTATCTAACAATAATGCGCAGGGTGAATACTACCTTACAGATATTGTTGCTATGGCGCACAGTGAAGGTGTAGAAATCACATCAGCGCAGCCAGATCATGCAATGGAAGTTGAAGGCGCAAACAACCGCGTTCAACTTGCAGGCCTTGAACGAGCTTATCAAGCGTGGCAGGCAGAAGAGTTAATGTTAAATGGTGCTACCCTCGCCGACCCTGCCCGTATAGATGTACGTGGCAATGTTAAAACAGGCGAAGACGTATTAATTGATATCAACGTTATCTTTGAGGGTAATGTAACTCTTGGCAATAACGTACAAATAGGCCCTAACTGTGTACTTAAAAACTGTACCATAGGCGATAACGTTGTAATAAAAGCGAATACTCTAATTGAAGATGCAAGCGTAGCAGCTAAATGTACGCTTGGGCCATATGCTCGCCTTCGCCCTGGTGCGGTTATGGAAGAAGACTCGCACATTGGTAACTTTGTAGAGATGAAAAAAACCCGACTAGGTAAGGGTTCTAAAGCAAACCACTTAAGTTACTTAGGCGACGCTGAAATTGGTGAAAAAGTGAATATAGGCGCGGGTACTATTACCTGTAACTACGATGGTGTTAATAAAGCAAAAACCATTATTGGTGATAACGCCTTTATTGGTTCAAATTCATCACTTGTTGCTCCTGTAAATATTGGTGCAACAGCTACAATAGGAGCAGGCTCTGTGATCACCAATACCGTTGAAGATGAGCAGCTTGCAATAGCACGTTCTAAACAGCGTAATTTAACCGGCTGGAAACGACCAGTTAAAAAATAATAATGAAAGGCTACTTAGGTAGCCTTTTTTATTTCAGCTTTAGCTTAAATTGCTCTTTGTAGCGTCTAGATAGGTTAAGTACTTCACCTGTAGTTAGTTTTATTTCACTATCACCACTAGGTAGCGGTGTAATAGACTCTATTCTATCAAGGTTTACGCCATGGCTGCGGTGTACTCTGCAAAAGCCTTTATCTTCTAGTTGCTCACTTAGTGCTGTAAGGGTCGTTCTTAAAGGGTAAATAGACGTGCCAATATACAAGTTTACATAGTTACCTGATGATTCAAGCCAGTCAACATCGTCTATTTTTACAATAAATTCTTTGCCACGCTTTTTTATGAGCAAACGGTTTAGAGTGGGTGTTGCTTGTTGCTCACTTTCTTCTATAGAAGATGCCTCCCCTAATAACTGCTGAACAACATATTGATATACTTTTATTAGCGTAATAAAAAATACAAAGCTAATAGCATCCTTTTGGTATTCGTATATTAATTCAAACCAACTCAGTCCAAAATCATATGAGCGGCCATAAGCTAAATATACAAGCTTGCGGCTACCAACCATAATAGCAATATGTAACATGCTAAATATAATCGAAGCGCCAAAATACATAGCCAATGAAGCAGGTACTTTTTGCCAATTAAAAGGTGTGTTTTTCAAAAACCAAATTAAAGCCGGAAACATTAGCAATGATCCTAGCGCGCTTGAATACTCCCATACAAATGGCTCCCAAATTAAAAATGGTAAATCTCCTGCTCTTTTTGCCTCCATTATTTGGGTTGTAGCGTTTATTGTATTGTTTATCAAAATATATGCGCAAAGTAATGCAGAGGCATATAGGGTTTGAAAACGCTGAAAGTGTTGTAGGTTCATAATATGTGCTTATATTTATGTGGTGGGTTTATCCCTAAATACCACCTTTTATCACTATTGCTTGTAATATAAGCACTTATGAATAGTTTTTGCGAGTTGTTTAAGCCTTACTAGTACCAATACGCATACATTGGCTTAAGCATGAATAAACAATTACACCTCACAACTCATTTAAATAATCGTCATTACTTTCTTGATTGGCTAAGAGTAATTGCGTTTGCTGTACTTATTTTTTATCACATAGGTATGTTGTACAGCGAAAATTGGGGTTTTCACTTTAAAAGTACTTATATATCTCAATACGTAGAGTATTTTATGTTGATGTTTGCTCCTTGGAGAATGCTACTTATATGGTTTATATCTGGGGTAGCACTTCGCTTTATGCTTGATAAGGTAAGTGGCGTAAAATCAAACTTCTTTTTTATTTTAAATCGCTCTATTTTTATATTACTACCTTTGCTGGTGGGCTTATGGTTAATAGTTCCCTTTCAGCTGTATGCAGAAATGTCGCAACAAAGCGCTATAGACATATCGTATTGGCAGTTTTACTCTGCGTTTTTAGATATTAATAATGAAATGTTTGCTAGTTACCAATCTGGAGTATGGCCGCACGTAGATGTAAATCATTTATGGTATTTACGTTCTCTTTGGCAGTTTATGCTTATCATTTTTTTATTTTCACTATTTGTGAAGCTTCCTATTTTTACGCCTTTGCTCAAGTTGGTTAAAATAAGCTTACCCCTACTAGCAAGCTTATTAGTCATAGCAATGCTGCTTACTAATAACTATTTAAAAGGAGATGCAATTCGTGAAACTAACGGCTTTATATTTTTATTGATAGGGTACCTGTTAGCAAAGTACGTTTATTTTTGGGCGAGCTTAAAACACTATTTTTGCCTGCTATGTGTAAGCTTTGCCCTGTTGTTTATATACATAGTAATGGCTTATCAAAACGTGTTTGATTTACCTAGCTATGTTTTTACTACTGTTTACAACATTCAAAGAGTATTGGGAGTGCTAACCATGCTTGCACTCGCACAGCATTTTTTAAACTTTAAAACTCGCTACTTAAAAACATTAAATAGCTGGGTGTTCCCTTTTTATCTATTACATCAAAGTGTACTCATAATCCTATGTTTTGTTTTGCAGCCTTTAGAGGTAGGTTCTTTTATTGAACCACTCTTGGTTGTTATTGGTACATGGTGTATTTGCGCGGTTATTACATTAATAGTGACACGTATTGATATTTTAAGGCCTTTAATAGGTGTTAAAACTCAAAATAGCTATTCCAACCCTTATAAATTATTAGGTTATACAGTAAGCCTTATTCTTGTGTGCCCCTTAGCATTTAAACTCGTTTTTTAAGTTAAAAAAGCTTTATTAAAAGTGCCATAGCTTTGTCATACCTGTGTGTTGTTATTTTGTTCAATACCACACTAAGGAAAATAACAATGTTAAAAAGGTCACTTATAGCACTTTCACTTATATCAATATTAACAGGTTGCTCACTAGATGGAGATGACGGCCAAGACGGCACGCAAGGTATCCAAGGGGAGCAAGGTACAGCGGGTCAAAATGGTACTAACGGCACTAATGCAAACTCAGCGTTAAATATAAGTTTAGTAGGCCGCGCTGTACTTAATGCCCAAAGCCCCGAGGGTGCAGCCGAAATAGTCGCTTATCAAGCATCTAAAAAGTGGATATACGCCATTAACAGCTCTGGTGATGAATCCGTTGTTAATATTATACCGGCCGACACCTTTGATAAGGCGGCCCTTGTTCAAGATAACGAAGGGATAGTGAGTGCAATTAACCTAACATCAACCATTACCCTTACCTTAAATGACAACACCCCAGGCGATGCCAACAGCATAGCAATAGATGAAAACAACCAAATGCTAGCTGTGGCTATGGCTGCTAAAAATGTGGGCGAAGCGGGTCAAATTGCATTTTACGATATAAGCGGCGATGCACCGGCATTCATAAAAAATGTACCTGCGGGCTTTTTACCAGACATGGTGACTTTTAACCACGACGGTACAAAAGTAGTTGTAGCCAATGAAGGTGAACCTAATGGCGATTACAGTATCGACCCAGAAGGCTCTGTAAGCATAATTAATATAGTAGAGGGTGTAGTAGCCGATACGGCAACTAATATTGACTTTACTACTTACAATAGTCAGCAAGCTGAACTTGAGTCTGATGGATTTGTGTTTGCTAACCCTACTGGGCGCACTATTAACGGAAATGTAATAAATACGACAGTAGCTATGGACTTAGAGCCTGAGTACGTCAGCATTTCTAAAGATAACAAATATGCCTACGTATCAATTCAAGAAAATAACGGTCTCGCTATTATTAACCTAGAAGATAATAGCGTAGAGCTAAAAGCGCTAGGCTTTAAAGATTGGTCAAATTTACAAATAGATGCATCAGATAAAGACGGCGGTGTTAATTTTAAATCGTACCCAGGGCTTTACGGTATGTATCAGCCAGATACTATCTCAAGCTTTAGCTGGAAAGGCGCAAACTTTATAGTATCGGCTAATGAAGGTGATGCACGTGAATACTTCTTTAATGTAACAGATGAAGCAGACTGTACAGCAAAGGGCGGCCTAGATTACGATGAAGATGATGGCTGTCTTGCTTATATAGATGAAAGCCGTGTTGAAGATTTAACCCTTGCTGCTAATTTTGATTACTTAAATAATGACGATAACGATATTGGTCGTTTGAAAGTAAGTACAGTAAAAGGCGATGCTAATAGCGATGGCCAGTACGAATCGCTTTATGCCTATGGTGCACGGTCGTTTACCATTTGGGACAGTAATGGGCTGGTGGTGTTTGACTCAGGCGATGACATAGGTCGTATTACCGCATCGGTTCATGGTGAAGCCTTTAATAACAATGAAGATGAAAACGAAGGTGACACACGTTCAGATGATAAAGGCGCAGAACCCGAAGCGCTAATAATAGGTACGATAGACGAACGCACTTTTGCCTTTATAGGTCTTGAGCGCATGGGCGGGATTATGGTTTACGATATTACCAACCCTTACGATGTGCAATTTGAAGATTACTTTTATAACCGAGGTGTAATAGAAGGGGCAGATATAACCGGCGACCTTGCACCCGAAGGCATGGTGTTTGTACCTGCTGAACAAAGTGCGACAGGCGAGCCTCTCCTTATAATAGGTAATGAGATCTCAGGTTCTATAGCTGTATGGCAAATTGCAGCAAATTAAAACCAACAAAGCAGTATAGCGATTACTAAGTGTACTGCTTTTTCTAACGCACAAATAATAGCTATAAAATAGCGATATGATGTGCGCGTTTTTTAATCTAAAATCACTCCGAAGCCCTTTGTTTGTATGCGTTTCATACTAAATTCATTTATTTGTCAAAAAGCTGAAATAAAACATTGACCCCCGCTCGAATCTCCCTATAATGCGACCCCACTGAGACGGGAAACGCCGATGCATAGCAAGGCAGCAGCGGCTCAGAGAGTTAAATAAAACTTCGGTTTTGAATCTTCTAAAAAGAAAGTTTAAAACAAAGTGTTGACTCGAAAAATAAAGGGTGTATTATTCGCACCCCTTGAGACGCTAAAGCGACTCAAAACGTTCTTTAATAATATAAAGCAATCATCTGTGTGGGCACTCGTACAGATTGAGTTCTAACAGCCAACCTACTTCGGTAGTGAGGCAAACAAATTAGAGTCTCAATTGAAACTGAGTGACCAACAGAATAATTACTTCGGTAGTTATTCAGCACAGTCAATTCAATATCGAAAGATATTAAATAAATTCAGAATTCATTGAGCTGTCGAAAGACATAAAACTTTTTAATTGAAGAGTTTGATCATGGCTCAGATTGAACGCTGGCGGCAGGCCTAACACATGCAAGTCGAGCGGTAACAGAAAGTAGCTTGCTACTTTGCTGACGAGCGGCGGACGGGTGAGTAATGCTTGGGAACATGCCTTGAGGTGGGGGACAACAGTTGGAAACGACTGCTAATACCGCATAACGTCTACGGACCAAAGGGGGCTTCGGCTCTCGCCTTTAGATTGGCCCAAGTGGGATTAGCTAGTTGGTGAGGTAATGGCTCACCAAGGCAACGATCCCTAGCTGGTTTGAGAGGATGATCAGCCACACTGGAACTGAGACACGGTCCAGACTCCTACGGGAGGCAGCAGTGGGGAATATTGCACAATGGGCGCAAGCCTGATGCAGCCATGCCGCGTGTGTGAAGAAGGCCTTCGGGTTGTAAAGCACTTTCAGTCAGGAGGAAAGGTTAGTAGTTAATACCTGCTAGCTGTGACGTTACTGACAGAAGAAGCACCGGCTAACTCCGTGCCAGCAGCCGCGGTAATACGGAGGGTGCGAGCGTTAATCGGAATTACTGGGCGTAAAGCGTACGCAGGCGGTTTGTTAAGCGAGATGTGAAAGCCCCGGGCTCAACCTGGGAACTGCATTTCGAACTGGCAAACTAGAGTGTGATAGAGGGTGGTAGAATTTCAGGTGTAGCGGTGAAATGCGTAGAGATCTGAAGGAATACCGATGGCGAAGGCAGCCACCTGGGTCAACACTGACGCTCATGTACGAAAGCGTGGGGAGCAAACAGGATTAGATACCCTGGTAGTCCACGCCGTAAACGATGTCTACTAGAAGCTCGGAACCTCGGTTCTGTTTTTCAAAGCTAACGCATTAAGTAGACCGCCTGGGGAGTACGGCCGCAAGGTTAAAACTCAAATGAATTGACGGGGGCCCGCACAAGCGGTGGAGCATGTGGTTTAATTCGATGCAACGCGAAGAACCTTACCTACACTTGACATACAGAGAACTTACCAGAGATGGTTTGGTGCCTTCGGGAACTCTGATACAGGTGCTGCATGGCTGTCGTCAGCTCGTGTTGTGAGATGTTGGGTTAAGTCCCGCAACGAGCGCAACCCCTATCCTTAGTTGCTAGCAGGTAATGCTGAGAACTCTAAGGAGACTGCCGGTGATAAACCGGAGGAAGGTGGGGACGACGTCAAGTCATCATGGCCCTTACGTGTAGGGCTACACACGTGCTACAATGGCGCATACAGAGTGCTGCGAACTCGCGAGAGTAAGCGAATCACTTAAAGTGCGTCGTAGTCCGGATTGGAGTCTGCAACTCGACTCCATGAAGTCGGAATCGCTAGTAATCGCGTATCAGAATGACGCGGTGAATACGTTCCCGGGCCTTGTACACACCGCCCGTCACACCATGGGAGTGGGTTGCTCCAGAAGTAGATAGTCTAACCCTCGGGAGGACGTTTACCACGGAGTGATTCATGACTGGGGTGAAGTCGTAACAAGGTAGCCCTAGGGGAACCTGGGGCTGGATCACCTCCTTATACGATTTAGAACTTATTTGTTCGTAGTGTCCACACAGATGATTGTTAGTTAGTACTGCTCTTTGAGCTTACTAATTAATATGCTCTTTAAAAATTTGGAAAAGCTGATAATAAAATTCTGATAAATATTCGTATTTATCAAGAGTTTTCAAAAGTAAAAAAGAATGATAGCAGTATCATTCAGTGCCATTTAATCACTCTTTGAGTTGATTGATTGGTATCTACTTTAGTATTCAATATTAACTTCTGGCGAAGTTAAACTGTCACGAACAAAGACCCGTTTGGGTTGTATGGTTAAGTGACTAAGCGTACACGGTGGATGCCTTGGCAGTTGGAGGCGATGAAGGACGTATTAACTTGCGATAAGCCTAGTCAAGCTAGTAAAAAGCGCTTGAGACTAGGATTTCCGAATGGGGAAACCCACCTGCTTGCAGGTATCGTTAACTGAATACATAGGTTAACGAGGCAAACGCGGAGAACTGAAACATCTAAGTACCCGTAGGAAAAGAAATCAACCGAGATTCCGAAAGTAGCGGCGAGCGAAATCGGAACAGCCCTTAAGCTTATTATGTGTTAATGGAAGGCTCTGGAAAGTGCCACGATACAGGGTGATAGTCCCGTACATGAAAAGACATTTTAAGTGAAATCGAGTAGGTCGGAGCACGTGAAACTTTGACTGAATATAGGTGGACCATCATCTAAGGCTAAATACTCCCAACTGACCGATAGTGAACCAGTACCGTGAGGGAAAGGCGAAAAGAACCCCTGTGAGGGGAGTGAAATAGAACCTGAAACCGTGTACGTACAAGCAGTAGGAGCCTACTTGTTAGGTGACTGCGTACCTTTTGTATAATGGGTCAGCGACTTATATTTTGTAGCGAGGTTAACCGTATAGGGTAGCCGTAGGGAAACCGAGTCTTAACTGGGCGATTAGTTGCAAGGTATAGACCCGAAACCCGGTGATCTAGCCATGAGCAGGTTGAAGGTTGAGTAACATCAACTGGAGGACCGAACCCACTAACGTTGAAAAGTTAGGGGATGACTTGTGGCTAGGAGTGAAAGGCTAATCAAACCGGGAGATAGCTGGTTCTCCCCGAAATCTATTTAGGTAGAGCCTCGGACGAATACTTACGGGGGTAGAGCACTGTTAAGGCTAGGGGGTCATCCCGACTTACCAACCCTTTGCAAACTCCGAATACCGTAAAGTAATATCCGGGAGACACACGGCGGGTGCTAACGTCCGTCGTGAAGAGGGAAACAACCCAGACCGCCAGCTAAGGTCCCAAAGTCATAGTTAAGTGGGAAACGATGTGGAAAGGCCCAGACAGCCAGGAGGTTGGCTTAGAAGCAGCCATCCTTTAAAGAAAGCGTAATAGCTCACTGGTCGAGTCGGTCTGCGCGGAAGATGTAACGGGGCTAAACTATGCACCGAAGCTGCGGATTCAACGTTTACGTTGAGTGGTAGGGGAGCGTTCTGTAAGCCGTTGAAGGTGTGCCGGGAGGCATGCTGGAGGTATCAGAAGTGCGAATGCTGACATGAGTAACGATAATGCGGGTGAAAAACCCGCACGCCGGAAGACCAAGGGTTCCTATCCCATGTTAATCAGGGTAGGGTAAGTCGACCCCTAAGGCGAGGCCGAAAGGCGTAGTCGATGGGAAACGGATTAATATTTCCGTACTTGGTATAATTGCGATGGGGGGACGGAGAAGGCTAAGCAAGCATGGCGATGGTTGTCCATGTGAAAGTGAGTAGGGCGTTTGTTTAGGTAAATCCGGACGAACATTAAACCTGAGACACGAGACGAGTCACCAAGGTGATGAAGTTGTTGATGCCATACTTCCAGGAAAAGCCTCTAAGCTTCAGATTATACCGAATCGTACCCCAAACCGACACAGGTGGTCAGGTAGAGAATACTAAGGCGCTTGAGAGAACTCGGGTGAAGGAACTAGGCAAAATCGTACCGTAACTTCGGGAGAAGGTACGCTCCTATCTGTGATGAGACTTGCTCTCTAAGCGGACGGGAGCCGCAGTGACCAGGTGGCTGGGACTGTTTATTAAAAACACAGCACTGTGCAAAATCGCAAGATGACGTATACGGTGTGACACCTGCCCGGTGCCGGAAGGTTAATTGATGGGGTTATCCTTAGGGAGAAGCTCTTGATCGAAGCCCCGGTAAACGGCGGCCGTAACTATAACGGTCCTAAGGTAGCGAAATTCCTTGTCGGGTAAGTTCCGACCTGCACGAATGGTGTAACCATGGCCACGCTGTCTCCACTCGAGACTCAGTGAAATTGAAATCGCAGTGAAGATGCTGTGTACCCGCGGCTAGACGGAAAGACCCCGTGAACCTTTACTACAGCTTGGCACTGAACATTGAACCTACATGTGTAGGATAGGTGGGAGACTTTGAAGCAGAGACGCTAGTTTTTGTGGAGTCGTCCTTGAAATACCACCCTTGTAGTTTTGATGTTCTAACGTTGGCCCCTGAATCGGGGTTACGGACAGTGCCTGGTGGGTAGTTTGACTGGGGCGGTCTCCTCCCAAAGAGTAACGGAGGAGCACGAAGGTTGGCTAAGTACGGTCGGACATCGTACGGTTAGTGTAATGGTAGAAGCCAGCTTAACTGCGAGACAGACACGTCGAGCAGGTACGAAAGTAGGTCATAGTGATCCGGTGGTTCTGAATGGAAGGGCCATCGCTCAACGGATAAAAGGTACTCCGGGGATAACAGGCTGATACCGCCCAAGAGTTCATATCGACGGCGGTGTTTGGCACCTCGATGTCGGCTCATCACATCCTGGGGCTGAAGTCGGTCCCAAGGGTATGGCTGTTCGCCATTTAAAGTGGTACGCGAGCTGGGTTTAGAACGTCGTGAGACAGTTCGGTCCCTATCTGCCGTGGGCGTTTGAGAATTGAGAGGGGTTGCTCCTAGTACGAGAGGACCGGAGTGAACGAACCGCTGGTGTTCGGGTTGTCATGCCAATGGCATTGCCCGGTAGCTACGTTCGGAACTGATAAGCGCTGAAAGCATCTAAGCGCGAAGCAGGCCTCGAGATGATTTCTCACTAGACTTTTAAAGTCTCTGAAGGGCCGTTGAAGACTACAACGTTGATAGGCAAGATGTGGAAGTGGTGTGAGCCATTAAGCTAACTTGTACTAATTACCCGTGAGGCTTAACCATACAACGCCAAACGCGTTTTGTGACAGTGAAGCGACAGAAGTTAATAACTAAAGTAGATATTACTTAAAGACTTAAAAAATATTATCAGATATTTTCCAGATTTAGTTAGTGCGTAGAAATACGAACTGACACCCAAATTTGCTTGGTGACAATAGCGTTTTGGACCCACCTGACTCCATGCCGAACTCAGTAGTGAAACGAAACAGCGCCGATGATAGTGTAGCATTTGCTATGTGAAAGTAGGACATTACCAGGCTTCAAATAAGAGAAACCCGTTACAGCAATGTAACGGGTTTTTTGCTGTCTGGGGTTTAGTAAATAGCCCATGCCAAACTCAGTAGTGGCCGCTCTCGTACATCCTGTACTCCACGGCATTTGTATTCCTATACATCAAACAAAACAGCTCGAAGGCGAGCCCCGCACAAGGCCGCCCCGACACAAAGATAGTGTAGCATTTCACTGTGACTCTCGAGCGCTGTGGGCACCATGACATTCTACTGCGTAGCGCACCGACTTCAAATTGTATAAAGCCCGACTAGCAATAGTCGGGCTTTTTTACGTCTGAAGAAAAGTAAAATACGCACACGTAATGTACACTCATCCAATACAATACCTATCGCGTAGGTCTGTAAGGCGAGCACTAAAAAACACATTGATTAAAATTTATAGTGCTCTTATTTCACGAGCTGGATTACCCGCTACTACCGTATTAGCCGTTACATTTTTAGTAACTACAGATCCCGCACCAATAGCACTGTTATCCCCAATAGATACATCCGCCAAAATAATTGCACCAGCGCCAATCCACACGTTGTCTCCTATTGTGATGGGTGATGCAAAGTTTTCTTTATTGAGTCGCTGTGTAGGGTTAACGGCATGGGATACCGCTAAGAGTTGAACGTTAGGACCAATTAAGCAGTCATTACCAATTGTAATTGAAGCTTCACTAATTGGGGCATCTAATACAGTACAGTTAATATTTATGAAGCTACGATCACCAATAGTTATTTGATTACCATAATCGCAATGAAAACCTGATTCTATAATTACCCCTTCACCGCATTGAGCGAATACCTCTTTAATACGTTTTAAATTGCCTTTACTTGGGCTTTTATTAAAGAGTCGGCATATTTCACCTGTTTGTTTACGTAGGGCTAAAAGCTCTTTGTTTAAGCTATTAAATGGCTGCATTATGGTTTCTTTGTTTAGTTAAAAGATGCTAAAGCTATTTTACCTTTATTATTACTTGTTGAAAGCTGCTTTATTTTTGCTCGTTCACTTGCCATTTAACTTGTTTCGTTTAAAATTGCACATCTTTCGAAACGAAACTTAATATCTTACTTTATGACTAAACGAAACACACAGCAGCGTCGCCATAATATATTGGCTCAAGTTAATGAGCTAGGTGAAGTGGCTGTTGAAAAGCTCGCTGAGCAGTTTCAAACATCTGAAGTAACCATTCGTAAAGATTTAACCGCGCTTGAAAAAAGTGGCCTGTTACTTCGCCGTTACGGTGGTGCTATTGCACTGCCTAAAGAAATTGTAAGTGATGAAATAGACTCTAAGCGCAAGGTAGCAATAGCTAAGGCTGCAGCTGCACTTATAAAAGATCATAACCGCATTATTATTGATAGCGGGCGTACTACGGCCGCCATGATCCCAGAGCTTGCAAATAAACGCGGGTTAGTTGTAATGACCAACGCGATTAAAGTGGCGAGCCGTTTACTATCACTTGAAAACGAGCCAACACTTTTAATGACTGGCGGAACATGGGATCCGCATTCTGAGTCGTTTCAGGGGCAAGTTGCCGAAAACGTATTATGCTCTTATGATTTTGATCAGCTATTTATTGGTGCAGACGGCATAGATGTAAAACGCGGCACGACTACTTTTAATGAGTTAGTTGGCTTAAGCCAAGTTATGGCAAAGGCCGCCCGTGAAGTAATAGTAATGGTTGAGTCAGATAAGATTGGCCGAAAAATACCAAATTTAGAATTACCGTGGAAAATAGTAACCACATTAATAACCGATACTGGCTTAGCAGATGATAAACGCAAAGCGATTGAGGCGTGTGGTGTAAAGCTAATTTGTGCAGAGATTATTGAATAGTAACTACAAAGCGAGTTACTAGAATTAAAAAATTAATGGAGACACTATGTGTGGAATAGTTGGGGCGGTTGCAGAACGTCCAGTAAACAAAATTTTAGTTGAAGGCCTTAAACGTCTTGAATACCGTGGCTACGACTCTGCCGGTGTAGCACTATTAGAAGGCTCTACGCTAAATACTGTAAAAGCAGTCGGTAAAGTTGTGAACGTAGAAGCCGCACTTGAGAAAGCAGGCGTTAGCGGTCATACAGGTATTGCACACACACGTTGGGCAACACACGGTAGTGTTACAGAAGAAAACGCTCATCCGCATGTATCAAACAACCAGCTAGCACTTGTGCATAACGGTATTATTGAAAACCATGCAAGCTTACGCGCATCACTTAAAGAAGAAGGCTACGAGTTCTTATCTGAAACCGATACCGAAGTAATGGTGCACTTAATTCATAAGCTTCGTAAGCAACACACTACGTTACTTGCATCTGTTCAAGCAGCTGTTAAGCAATTTGAAGGTGCATTTGGTACCGTTGTATTTGATAAAGCAAACGACAACGAAATCATCGTAGCGCGCTCAGGTAGCCCGCTTGTTATAGGTTTAGGCCTTGGCGAAAACTTTATTGCCTCTGATCAGCTAGCACTATTACCCGTTACTCGTAGCTTTATCTTCTTAGAAGAAGGCGACGTAGCCCGTATTACACGTGACACTGTTGAAATTTTTGATGAAAATGGCGACGCTGTAGAGCGTGAAGTTGTTGAATCAAACATCACGCAAGACGCTTCAGGCAAAGGCGACTACCGCCACTACATGCTAAAAGAAATTTACGAGCAACCACTTGCGGTACGCAATACCCTTGAAGGGCGTTTAAACGACGACCGCGTAGCAATTGATGCCTTTGGCGACAGTGCTCAGCAAATATTTAAAGATGTAAAACACGTACAAATTATTGCCTGTGGTACGTCATACCATTCAGGTATGGTTGCCCGTTACTGGCTTGAGCAATTTGCAGGCGTTAGCTGTAATGTTGAGATTGCCTCTGAGTTTAGATACCGCCAATCGTATGTACACGAAAACAGCCTGCTTGTGACTATTTCTCAATCGGGTGAAACTGCCGATACGCTAGCGGCATTACGCTTAGCTAAAGAGCAAGGTTACATGGCCTCAATGACCATTTGTAACGTACCGGGTTCATCGCTTGTACGCGAATCTGACCTTGCATTTATGACCAAAGCCGGCGCTGAAATTGGCGTAGCTTCTACTAAAGCATTTACAACGCAATTAGTTGGTTTGTTAATGCTTACTGCGTCTATAGCCCAAGAAAAAATGCTTGATCAAAGTGCCATTGTAAATGCTATAAAAGTACTACCTGCTAAGCTTGAAGAAACATTACTACTGGCTGATGGCATTGCAGACCTTGCAGAAGAATTTGCCGACAAGCATCACTCACTATTTTTAGGCCGTGGTTCGCAATACCCAATTGCAATGGAAGGTGCGCTTAAACTTAAAGAGATTTCGTACATTCACGCAGAAGCCTATGCAGCGGGCGAGCTAAAACATGGGCCACTTGCACTTATTGATGCCGACATGCCAATTATTGTTGTAGCGCCAAACAATGAGTTATTAGAAAAGCTTAAATCAAACGTAGAAGAAGTACGCGCACGTGGCGGCATTATCTACGTATTCGCAGATAAAGATTCACACTTTGAGTCAGACGACACAATGCGTGTAATCAACGTAAACCATACTGACGACATTATTGCGCCAATTGTTTACACACTGCCATTACAGTTACTGTCGTACTACGTAGCAGTAATTAAAGGTACCGACGTTGACCAACCACGTAACTTAGCTAAATCGGTTACGGTTGAGTAAGGTCAATTGGTTGGTAATTACTTGTTGAAGATTAAAGGCGCTTAATGCGCCTTTTTTTGTACCTCAAAGCCTGTTAGATTAAATAACACACTATTTTCTAAAGGATTAGTAATGCGTTTATTAACCGCTGTTTTTATATGTAGTTTATTTATATTTTATTCTAGTAGCACACTTGCAGAGCCTGATTTAAAACAGCAAACCATTAGCTATACGCAACAAATACATACTATTAATTCAGCAATTTTAAACGAAGAGCGCACAGTTGTAGTCCAGCTTCCAAAGAGTTATCAAGCTAATCCAAACAAAGTTTATCCGGTCATTTATCGCCTTGATGGTGCGGGTAACATACCGCTTATAAGTGCTGTGATGGAGCGCTTGCAAAATGATAATCGTGCGCCAGAGGTTATTATTGTCGCTGTTGAAAACACCAATCGACTCAGAGATTTTTACCCTACAGTGAATAAAGAGCCACAAGGCCCGGTAGGTGAAGGTGGTGGTGCAGCAAAGTTTTTAGTATTTATTGAGCAAGAACTTATGCCCTTAATTAATAAAAGTTATCGTACGCACAATTATAATGTGATTGCAGGGGCCTCTGCGGCAGGCGTGTTTGCACTTTATACAATGCAAGCTAACCAAGATCTTTTCCAAGCGCATATTGCGTATAGCCCAGCCGTTTGGTGGAACTATGGTGCGTCGGTAAAAGCAACTAAGGCCTTTATTAATAAATCAAAAAACCTAAATAACTATGTTTATATAAATATTGGTGAAGAAGCTGGCTTAATGCGTGAGCGATATAATGAGCTGCAGCAAGCTTTGCAATCTAATAGCTTGCCAAATTTACGCTTCTTTAGTGACGCGTTTGATGGTGTCTCGCATAACCTGACTTCGGTTGCTGGTTCATTTAATGCCTATCACAACTTATTTTTGCCTAAACAAATGCCCATAAGTGATTTAACTGACGATGTAACCTCTATTGATGCTTATTATCAAAACTTATCTCAACAATGGGGCGAGCAGACTGCGCCACCAGACCGTGCTGTTAGATCACTTGGTTATGACCTAACGGGCAGCAAGCAATTTTCCCGTGCTATTGAGGTGTTTAAGTACAATATAAAAAACCACCCAAAATCAGTCGATGCGTTTTCAGCCTTATCTTATGGCTATGAAATGCAAGGTGATACTCGTCAAGCGCTTGAACAGATGGAATCTGCTTTAGCCATTACAAATGACTCATATCCTTATATAAATTATTTAAGAGAAACAAAAGCTAGGTTACAAGCAGAACTTAGCAAGAACTAATAATATTGCTAACTTAGTTGTTGGCTTTTTATGAAAGCCTCTTTAAGTTTGGAGTGCTCACGGTGACAGTCAAATTTCCTCGAAGCTTGTAGCTCGACGCTCGCAGCCATTACTTAAACCACATTAAAATCACTAATCCCTACTTAATAAGCGCTAAATACGCTAAAATTACAGGCTACTATTTTAGCAATGAGCCCGTAATATTCATGACCTCAGCAACAAGCCCTAGTACCTTTAACGATCTTGGCCTTATTCCAGAGCTACAAGCTCGTTTAACCGATTTGGAATATAGCCAACCTACGCCAATTCAAGCTAAGGCGATTCCAAGTGTACTTGCTGGTAGCGATTTAATTGCGGGGGCAAATACTGGCTCAGGTAAAACAGCAACATTTGCTTTGCCTATGCTGCAAACCCTATTTTTAGAGCAAGGCGCTAAAAAAGCAGCGAGCAAAGGTAATTTTGTCACTGGGCTTATTTTGGTACCTACGCGCGAGCTTGCTACGCAGGTGGCCGATAGCGTTAAATCGTATTCTGCTAACTTTAATGGCGCGATTAAAACGGTGGCGGTATTTGGTGGTGTGTCGGTTAATACACAAATGCAGGCTCTACGCGGCGGCGCCGATATTATCGTGGCAACACCAGGGCGTTTGCTCGATTTAATCTCAAGCAATGCTATTAAGCTCGATAAAGTAACGACCTTAGTGCTTGATGAAGCCGACCGCATGCTAAGCCTTGGCTTTACCGAAGAGCTTGCCGAGCTGTTAGCGCTTATGCCTGCTAAAAAACAAACTATGTTGTTTTCAGCAACCTTCCCAGAGCAAGTCACACAATTAACGCAAGAGCTGTTAACCAACCCAGTTGAAATACAAGTTCAAAGTAAAGACGAAAGCACGCTTGTACAGCGCGTATTTACAGTTAATAAAGGCGAAAAAACTACGGTTTTAGCGCATTTAATTAAAGCGCATAAATGGCGCCAAGCGCTTATTTTTGTAAACGCTAAAAAAGACTGTGAGCACTTAGCAGGTAAGCTTGAAAAGCGTGGTATTAACGCACAGGTATTTCATGGTGATAAAGGCCAAAGTGAGCGTACTCGCGTAATAGAAAAATTTAAAGCGGGCGAAATCGAAGTACTTATAGCCACCGATATAGCAGCCCGTGGTTTAGACATTGCCAAACTGCCTGTTGTTATTAACTTTAACTTACCGCGCAGCCCCGCTGATTATATGCACCGTATTGGCCGAAGCGGCCGTGCCGGTGAAGTTGGCCTAGCGTTATCGTTAATTGATTACGAAGACTTTCATCACTTTAAAATAATCGAGAAAAAAAACAAACTGCGTTTAGAGCGTGAAGAAGTAACCGGTTTTGCGGTAAACCAAGCAAATCTTGATGCAGCACAAGCACTTAAAAACGATAAGCCAATGGCAAAGCCTGAAGGCACAGGTAAGAAAAAGAAGAAAAAATCCAACCAAGAAGATGACGTATGGAGTGGCTGGAGAAAAAAATAAGCTTTAACACTATATGAGTAATTAAATCATCCATTAAAAAACCCTGCACATTTGCAGGGTTTTTTTATTGGTATTAGCTTGTTTAGCTCTGCAGAAAATTAAAACTTAGACGGAGCTGGTGGCACCACTAAAGGTTGCTTAGGATTTTCTTTAAGCTCCTTTAATAACTCTTGTACAGCACGTTCTATTGATGGATCTTGGCCTTTATAAATAAGCTCTGGGCGATCAACCACTTTAATATCAGGAGCAACGCCTTCGTTTTCTATAATCCAGTTACCTTGGGTATCTAAAATACGGAATGTAGCAGCAATTACTTGCCCGCCATCTACAAGAGCAGGGTTGCCAGAAATACCAATTAAGCCACCCCATGTACGCGTACCAATTAGCTTACCTAAACCCGCTTGGCGGAAGTAGTAAGGAATTGCGTCACCGCCTGAGCTTGAATAGCCGTTTATTAGCATTGCTTTAGGACCGTCGTGTGCAAACTGTGGCGTTTTAGTCGGCTCGGTGCCTCGGCGTTTCCAATAGTTAAGTGGTTTACGTGCAAGCCAGGTGATCATATGCTCAGGAATATAGCCACCGCCATTGTAACGGTCATCAATAATCATGGCGTCTTTGGTGGTTTGCGGCATGTAATTTTTAAACATGGCGCGGTTACCTTCATACGCTGTATTTGGCAGGTGTACGTAGCCAATACGCCCATTTGATAGCTTATTTACGTAGGCTGCACGCGAGTTAACCCAACCTAAATAACGTAGGCCTTGCTCACTGGCTACAGGTTTTACTGTTACTTGCCACGCGCCTTTGCTACGCGGTTTACTGTTTAGCACCAGCTCCACTTGCTCGCCTTGGGTGTTTTCAAGGAGTTCGTAAAAGTTAGCCACGTCTTTAACCGAGCGGCCATTTACCGCAATTATGTAATCGCCGTTATGTGCTTTTACGCCTGTAGTGCCTAGCGGAGAGCGGAAATCGTCATGCCAGTTTTCACCTTTAAAGATTTGCTCTATTTTTACATAACCCGATGGATCGCTTGCAAGCTTAGCGCCTAATAAACCGTGGTTTTTACGCTCGGCTTTTGGCATATCGCCCGATTGCACGTAAATATGGCCTGAGTTAATTTCGCCAGCAATTTCGCTAAGTATATAATCAAGGTCGCTACGGTGGCTAATAGCATCAGCCATAGGTTGGTATTTAGCTAAAATAGCATCCCAATCTTGACCGTGATGGTTTTCGTCGTAGAACCAGTCACGCAATGTGCGCCAGCCTTCTACGTACATTTGTTGCCACTCAGCTTGCGGGTTGATTTTAAGCGTCATTTTGCTTAAATCGAGCTTGTTGGCGTCTAAGTCTTGCTTGGGTTTAGGCTCAATTAAGCTGTAACCGCCACTTGTATGTACAAGCAGGTGCTCGCTATTGCTCGATATAGTGTAATTGCTAACACCTTTAGCGACTGTTTCTAGCTCACTGTCGTGCTCGGTACCTATAAGTTGTAATGCGCCATTAGCAAGTGTAAGCACGCCGTCTTTTACTGCGGTTAAGCCACGGTAATCGCCCGCTGGCGCGTTAAGTGCGGTAACACGCTGCATAAAGTCGCTGCTTTGCAGTGCGTTTTTAACTTTTTTGTCATCTTCTTTTTCGTCTTCTTTATCTTTTACAATCGTGGTTTCGTCACTTTGTAAGGCGATAAGCGGTTTAACGCTGTCGTTTACTGCGGCCGCATAAATACGGGTGGCGCGGTTAAACATGTAGTCAAACTCGTAGCTGCTAAACGCAAGGTTAAAGTCGCGCTCAGAGCTGAAGTAAAGGTATTGGCCATCTGGCGAAAAGGTTGGGTTTTGCTCGTTACTCATTTCGTCTGTTAGGCGCGTCACCTTTTCTTTTTTAAGGTTGTAGTGCCACAGTGAGGCATAACGGTTTTCGTTATTTTTAACATACACAATGTCTTGGCTATTAGGCGACCACGTATACTGAGTAATGCCGTCTTCGTCGTAAATGCCAGTATCAATTTTGTGTTGCTTGCCCGATTTTGCATCTAACCACCAAAGTGTGTTGTTTTTATCTGCAAACAATAGCTTAGCGCTATCGGGTGACCAAATAGGCGTAAAGCGCCAAATGGTACCATTGCTAGTAAGTTGCTTAATGGCATTGTTTTTACTGCGATCTTTTAAGTAAATTTCGTACTCGCCGCTTTCATCGCTCATGTAAGCAATGTAACGCCCATTTGGCGACCAGCTTGCGTCTATTTCACGGCTCTTATCTGTGTACGATAAGTTACGCGTAGGGCCTTGTTTAACAGGTACACTAAATAGCTCGCCACGGGCTGTAAATACAGCACGTTTGCCATCGTGAGAAATCGACATAGAATCAATAAAGTCGCTCACATTTTTGCTATACGGCATAGCGTATTGGCGCACACCGGCAATATTAATGCTCAGCTTAGTGCTTTTTTTTGTTTTTGCGTCAAAGCGATATAAGTAACCGCCGTTTTCATACACAATTGCATTAGGGCCTGCTGAGGGCCAAAGTACGTCAAGGTTTTTATAATTAGTGAGCTTTTTAGGCTCGCTGCCTTTGCGGTATTGGTAAAGGTTTAGTGTGTAATCACGGTCAGATACAAAATAAATGTTGTCGCCAACCCAGGTAGGTTGCTGGTCGGTTGCACGGTTAGTGGTTAGTTGCTCTGAGGTGTTATTTTCTAAATCGTAAATCCATACGTCTTGCGCGCGGCCGCCACGGGTGCGTTTCCAGGTACGAAACTCACGGTCAATGGGCGTATAAACATACTTGCTACCATCTGGGGAGAGCATACCGCCGCCAGTTTCTGGAATAGCTAAAGGCTGCTCAAGGCCACCGTCGGCAGGGACCATATAAGGGCGACCCATACGTTTGCCCCATGGTGTGCGGTTTGCTCTAAACACCACATTTTTACCATCGGCGGTCCAATCTAAAACGCGGTAATCAAAGCCACCACGCGGCGGCATTGGGCCAACATCGTTGTAGTATGTAAGCTGCTTAAGGCCTGAGCCATCGCTGTTGATCACATAAATTTGGCGGCTGCCGTTATATTCGGCTGAAAATGCAATGCGCTTACCATCAGGAGAAAACTTAGGAAATGTTTCAAAACCAATGTGGTCGGTTAAACGTTTGCTTTCGCCGGTTTGTGTATTAGCAATATAAATATCGCCACTGTAAACAAAGGTCACGTTTTGGTTATGAATATCAGGAAAGCGTAGTAAGCGAGTGTCTTTAGTTTCATAGGCCGATACGCTCGGTGCGATAACTGCAGCCAAGGCAAGCGCCAATGTTGTTAATTTTTTCATGGGATTACATCCTATATTAATAGCTGTTACATCATAACAATAAGGTTATAAATAGCGATGCACTTGCGATAAAAGGTCTGTTACAAAATGTGAATAAAAAAAGGTTGGCATTAAAACGCCAACCTTCAAGGGAGTACTCTTTTTAAAGAGTGAAATTAGTGGTCGTGATCGTCTTCTTCTTCCTCTTGCGCAATACCAAGCCAAGTAATTGCACTAGGAGCAAAAGTAAGCTCAACCTCACTTTCAATTTCTAAGTCTTCAAGGTGTACTTGCACAACGTGCTGAGCAATAGGGTCCGCTACATAAGCAAACTGACCATTTTGCGCCACTGTCATGCTAAAGCTCATGCCCTCTGGCATGGTTGATACATCTTGCTCGGTAATATCAACTTGGCCTTCAAGCTCCCAATGCATTTCGCCATCATGGTCGTGTGCGCTAAATACATTTAAAAAACCTAAGCTGTCTAATATTAAAAAGTGCTCGCCATGGGCAGAAAAAGAGTACGACACAGCACTTGCGCCATCGGCTAGTTGCCATTCTAGTTCTTCCATTTGTGCTGTTGCTGGGTTAATAGTTACAATTACGGCTTCGCCGCCACCATGGCCAGATGCTACGCCAATAAAGGTCTCGCTATCTTCGTGGCCATAAATACTACCAATGCGTAAATCGCCAACGGCTGCAATGTTCGCTATTTTTTCAGCTTCGTATTCCTCATCGTGCTGGTGGGCTAATAACACACCATCACTACAGCCAAATGCCACGTAGTCGTGGTTTTGTGCTGCGCCGTGTAAATCAGGACAAGTCACGCTGAGAGTTTGCTCAAGTTCGTATTCACCATCATGAAAGTGATAAACACCTACTTGATCGGGCAGTACTTTAGCAACCGATGTGCTATCGGCATCATCGCGGCGAAGTGTTGACAATAAATGTTCACCGCGAGGCTCTGCTACACCGTGCATATTAATATCGTAGCTAATACCCGGTAGTGTTGTCGTTGCGCTGGTTATGTCGTTATCTGTTAATACTTCAACAGAGGCAACTGTGCCTGAGTCTGCATCACCATCGTAAAATATTGCTAATTGACCGTCGTGACTTACTAAGTGTGTAGGGCGACTACCACTTGTAAGCTCGTAGCTACTAAATGCAGGACTTTGTTTGTAATCATGCAAGTGCTCCCCGTGATCTTCGCGCCACAAGCCGCTATCAATAAACCCTAAATAATCTTGTGTACGATTGGCAATAAGCGCATAGCGAAAATCAGGCGAGGCTGCTAAGGTGTTTGAGTCATCATTTAATGTAAATGTATCAAGCAGTGTGTTGTCGTCTAAATCAAAAAAGCTTACTTCGTTGTTGTCATCTGCAAGTACAGCGAGCCTGCCTAAAGAATCAATTGTGTATCCGTCATCATGGTCGTGATCATCATCATCGCCATGGTCGTGCTCGTCTTCTACAACAATCGGATCTTTTTCTACAATGTTGGTTTCTGCATCGCCACAGGCTGTAATAAATGTAGTGCTAATAGCCAGTGCAATAAGCTTTAATTTGTATAGTTCTTTCATGTTAGTTTCCCTTTATTTAAAATTATTTTAGAAGTAACCGCGAATACCTAGTGCAAAACTACGCCCAGGTCGTGGTGCTATATCTTTTACAAACGAGCTGTGCACGCGTGCTTCTGTATCTGTTAAATTAGTGCCTCGTAGGTACACAGACATATCTTGATTTAATACTGAAAGGTCGTAAGAGATGCTTGCATCAACCAATGTGTAACCGTCTGTTGCTGTTTCTTGAGGGGCTGTGCGGTCTTGCTCTTGGTAGCGAGTAACGTGAATATGTGCACTGAGTTTATCTGTTTGATAGCTTAACTCGCTGCCAAAACGAAGCGGTGGAGTACGGGGTAAATCGCCGCCGTCTTTAAGGCGTGCACGAACGTAATCTGAGAATAAATCTACTTTAAATTCATCGGTTAACTGCCACGCAATTTGCGCTTCAAACCCGTGTAAAATTACGTCGTCTGTTTTAAATAAATAAACCGGTAGTTCTGATGAATGGTCGTGTTCGTCAGTGCCTTCTTCTTCATCACCATGGTCGTGGCCACTTTCAGCGAATAAACCAGTGTCTATTTGGTAATAGTAATTATCTACTTGGTTGTAAAAGGCATTTAAAATAAAGCCAACATCACCTTGGGTTTTACGAAAAGTTAAATCGATATTATTGGCTGTTTCTAGGTCAATTGTTTGATCAGATAAACCTAAATGGCCGTCTTCATCTAAATCAAATAGTGCACCTACTTCGTAAGTGCCAGTACCAATGTGTGGCCCAAACGATAACAATTCAGAGGCAGAAGGCGCACGTTCAGAGCGCGATACAGAAAGTCCTAAATTATAGTTAGGTGTAAAATCCCACACTACGCCTGCCGATAAACTGATTGGCGTAAATTCGTGCTCTACGTCAAATACACGAGTGGTTTCTGCGCTTTCTTCGTGGTCGTGATCATGCTCGTCGGCTTCTTGCGCCTCATCGTGTGCATGAGCGTCAATATTTGGCAGTAACACGTCGCCTGCTTCAATGGTTACACGCTCTATACGCCCACCTACTTGCACTAAAAAATCACCAAAGTGTCTTTCTTCCATTAGCGCTACAGCAAAGCTTTCGGTTTCTGATGGAGGAGTAAAGGCCTCTTCACCTTGTGCTTCAACATCGCTTTGTTTGTAATGAAAGCTAATGCCGCCATTCCACTCGCTAAATTGGTTATGCAGTAAGTCTATGCGTAATTCGTTTGTTTCGTTTTTAAATGTGGTGCCTACAGCGCCACCTTCAATTTCAGCGTGTTCGTAGTCGGTGTGGCCAACGCGTAGGTTTACTTTGTTTAGCCATTTATTATCTAGGTTGTACTCACCTAATAATTGCACTTTTGTTTGCTCTAAATCAGCAAATACGCTTTCTTCTTCGTCGCTGTGTTCTTCCTCTTCTTCATCGCCGTGCGTATGGCCCGGAATACCGTATTGACGATTAAATTGCTCTACTGCTAAGCCAATAAAGCCGTTATCCATTAAGTAGCTAGCGCCAACAGTAAAACCGTCAGACTCTTCATTACTGTTTTCAACAGTGTAATCGCCACTATTGCCTTCACCGTCGCTATCTATATCGGCAGCTACAGGCACCTCGTAGTCGTCGGCCTCACGCCAAAATGCATCGGCGTAAAAAGCCACAGAGTCTGTGCCTGTGGTGGCATTAAACGAGGCTACTTTTTGGTTATCTACTGAGTTATGTTCTACGTTCCACTCGCCGCGTGTTGTGCTATCGGTTGGTACGCGGCTATCTACCACATTAACTACACCACCAATCGCTCCGCTACCATAGAACAGTGTTGCTGGGCCGCGTAATACTTCAATTTGTTGTGCGGTAGACGCTTCTGATGCAACAGAATGGTCGGGACCAACGCGCGACACATCACTTACATCAAGGCCATTTTGAGTTATGAGTACACGCGGGCCGCTTAAACCACGAATAATTGGTGTACTGGCTACTTTACCGTGAAAGTTAGTATTAACGCCTGGGAGTTTTTCAAGGCTGTCGCCAAGTGTTGCAGCTTGTTGTCGTCTTAGTTGTTCGCCAGATAAAACGCTAACAGGTGAGGCAGATTCCATTGCCGACATATGAATAGGGGTTGCTTCAATATCAATAACTTCAATAGGCGAGCGCTTTAAATTAAACGTAACCGATTGGGTTTCATCATTCGTTATTGTTATATCGCGATGAAGATGCGCATAACCTGGCGCCACAACATGAAGCTCTTTTAAGCCATTGTTTAGCTCTGCAATAACAAATTTACCGTTTTCGTCGGTGGTTACTTGAAGGTCTGAACCTTCAACCTCTATGGTTGCGTTGGTAACTATTTTACCTTGATTGTTTAAAACAACGCCTTCAATTGTGGATGCCAGTACACTTGCTGGCAATAAAGCTGCGATGAGAACAGCTAATTGTGATCTAGGTTTCATTTGACTACCTTGTTAGATGTTATATTATATCAATTATGCGAGAAATGTTATAATGTATCAATAGTAATTAACTGTTGTTACTAAAATGTCTCCTTAAAAGTAACGCTTTTGAGTAGAGGCACTAATTTAGTAGAGGAAATAATGAAGTCGAGTCAAAGTGTTATGGATCGTATGGCGATTGGGTTATCGTTAATGTGTACAGTGCATTGTTTTGCAACCCCGGTTATTTTAGCGCTATTGCCAAGCTTTGCTGTACTGCAAATAGATAGTGAACAATTTCATTTATGGATTCTTGCAGCAGTATTACCCACCAGTTTATTAGCACTGAGCTTAGGCTGTAAAAAGCATAAGCGTAAACGTTATATGGCCTGCGGCGTTATTGGACTGTCTTTTATGATATGTGCGGTATTGCTAGGGCATGAAATAGCCGAAAAAGCGCTAACCTTAATAGGATCAGCGTTTATTGCTGTGGCTCATTGGTTTAATTACCAACAATGCCTTAAACAAAATGAGGATAATTGCCCGTGTTCAGGCGATGAATCTGATCAGGTAGCTTAGCGGTGTTAGTGCTACAAACAACTAACGTG
Organism: Pseudoalteromonas carrageenovora IAM 12662; assembly: GCF_900239935.1. Taxonomy (NCBI): domain Bacteria; kingdom Pseudomonadati; phylum Pseudomonadota; class Gammaproteobacteria; order Alteromonadales; family Pseudoalteromonadaceae; genus Pseudoalteromonas; species Pseudoalteromonas carrageenovora. The sequence continues at coordinate 3,574,989 of NZ_LT965928.1, read as the reverse complement.
TAGCACTTTAAATTAATACCCTAGTGTTTAAATTTTTTAATAGCTTAAAGTAATAAGTGGGTTAAAGTAGTCATCCAATATTGGTTTATTATGCTTGGCTTAGGTTAATGAATACTGCTTTAAAATCCCTGCTGTTACTTTGCGCTTTAATGTGTTTTAAATTAAGCGCAAATACCCCCTACCAAATCCCTAGAAGCAGCGTTATAGAGCTCACTGAGCCCGCAACCAATCGGGTATATCCTGTTTTTATTCAGCTCCCTAAGTCATATAAAAAGCACCCTGAAAAAATATATCCAGTTATTTATTTAACCGATGCACCGTATACGTTTCCTATTGTGGCGGGAGCTACGCGGTTTCCTATGAATACCGGTAAAATGCAGCAGGCTATTATTGTGGCCATTAGCTACGAAAAAGGCTCCAAAGGGTCTAATAGCCGAGTTAGAGACTACACACCAAATAAGGCTAAAAGCTGGAAAAAACAAACAGGTAACGCTCAAAACCACGCGCTGTTTTTAAAAAATACTGTACTGCCGTTTATACAAAGTAACTACCGAGCAAGTAGCACACAAAAAACCTATATAGGTAACTCTTTAGGCGGCTTATTTGGCGTGACTATTTTATTTACGATGCCCGATTTATTTAATAATTATATAATTGGCAGCCCATCAGTTTGGTTTAATAACAATGCGATTTTAGCGCTACAAGCAAATAAACCTAAATTGCCTACAAAGGTTTATATATCGGTAGGGGCAAAGGAAACCCCAAGCTTTAGTGAAGGGCAAAATATGGTGGAAGGGGCAAAGCAATTAATGCAAAAAATTAATGCACTTAGCAGTGACAATATTGAACTAAAAAGCGTTGTTATTGAAGGGGCGAGCCATTCAACTGCCTTTCCTACTACGGCGATACAAGGGCTTGATTGGGTGACAGCAAATAAGCCCTAATATTTATAAAGGCACTAAAAGCTTAAGCGCTTTCAAGTGCCTGCTTCCAGCTTGCCAGCACTTCAATAAACTCTGGACCAATACCACAGCAGCCGCCAATAACACTTGCGCCCTGGCTGTACCACGTCTTTGAAAAATTTAGGTATTCTGCAGGTGAAATATCGCGGTACGCTTGCGATCCTTCGTTGGCTTTGTAGTCGCGCGCTATAGGTGTAAAGCCATTAGCAAACGCCCCTAAAACAACACTTTTATTTTGCTTGGCTAATACTGCGTTAGTATCGCTAAAGGCTTGCTCTATAACCTCAGGGATTGAGCAGTTAAAGAAAATACCAGCAACGTTTTGTTCAAGCAAAGCCGCTACTGCGTCACTTACCAGTTCACCAGAGCGAAGTTTAGCTTGCTCGCTTACCACATCATTTAAGGTAAATGCGTAATAACATGGCTTGTTTGAGCCTTTAAGTACGCTTGCCATAACGTGTGCTTCTTCAATGCTCGATATGGTTTCGCCAATCCATAAATCTACGTGCTCGTCTTGCGCTTTATATAGCGTATCTAAAATAGTAAAAGCGCGTTCGCTCTCAAATAGCTCTGGGCGGTAAGAGCCAAATGCGGGTGGTAATGAGCCTGCTACTAATACATTTTGTTTAGCGTTTTGAGCTACTTCTTTTGCTATAACGGCAGCTTGCTGTGCAAGGGCTGCACCTTGAGCTTGGTATAGCGCTTCACCTAAATGAAAGGGCACACAAGCATAGCTATTAACGGTAATAATTTCAGCGCCTGCGTCTATAAAACCTTGGTGAGCCTGCGTTACAAAATGCGGGGCTTCTATTAGTGCTTGTGCACTCCACAGTGGCTGTGTAAAAGGCGCGCCAATACGCTTAAGTTCGCGTCCCATACCGCCATCTAAAATAGTGAGTTTATTCATAACAAGCCTTTGTGTATCTGTACAATATGGCGCTATTCAACCATGTTTTTAATAAAATCATAATGAAACTTCATCACATTTAACATGAAAGAAGCTCAATGCTTTTCAATAGGTATAAAAAAAGCGACATCTCGTAGGAGAGTCGCTTATTTAAGTAAGATTGAGCTTACTTATAAAATACCTCTACCGTACCTTTTACTTTCATAAGTAATGGCTGACCGCGACGGTCTAGCGCTTTAGGTGCGGCAATTTTAATCCAACCTTCGCTAATGCAGTATTCTTCTACGTCAAAGCGTTCTTTGCCATTTAAGCTTACGCCAATTTCGTGTTCAAACACTTCTTCTACGTAATGCTTGCTACGTGGGTTAATAGAAAGCTGATCAGGTAATGCTGGTTTTGTTGAATCGGTCATGGTTTTAATCTTTATTAAAAAGTGATGCGCTATTGTAGGCAATCCACTCAATACGCTCAAGGTTTAATGCTTAGCTACACAATACAAAGCCAAGTATTAACAGTGCTATCCAAATTGTTTCAGCAATAATCATTATTATTGGTTTTAAGCCTACCTCGGTGAGTTTACCTAAGTTTGTTTTCATACCAATGGCGGCTATGGCGGCAATTAAAAAGAATCGAGAAAGCTCGTTAGCGGTTTCGAGCACGATAGCTGGTAGGTTAAAGGTGCTGTTAATAAGCATTAAAATAACAAAGCCAATTAAAAATCCTGGTACTTTTGGCAACTCGCCATGGTTACCTTTATTTGAGCGATTAATAACCACCATCATAATAAGTACTACTGGCAACAGCATAGCCACTCGTACTAGTTTGGTAAGTGTTGCTATATCGCCAGTTTCGGGCGATACCGAATAACCCGCACCGACTACTTGGGCTACATCGTGTATAGTGCCACCTAAAAATACGCCTGCGTTATGTGCATCAAATTCAAGGTAGTTAACCACAATAGGGTATAAAATCATCGCAATGGTCGACATGGCCGTTACGCCAATTACGGTAAGTAACGTATCGCGCTCTTTATGCTCGCTGTTTGGCATAATAGATGAAATAGCTAGTGCTGCTGATGCACCACAAATAGCGACTGAGCCGCCGGTGAGTGCGCCAAAGCGTTTTTGCAAACCAAATACACGGGCAAGTATTACGCCCAAAATAATGGTGGTAAATATAGCGCCAGCTAGCATTAGGGCTGTTTGCCAGCCCAGTGTAACCAAATCGCCCAGTGCTATACGTGTGCCAAGTAAAACAATGCCTACGCGTAAAACCGTGGTGCCAGTAAAGTCTATGCCTTTAGCGCACGGGCTATCACTTTGATATAAAAACGACACCGCCATACCTAATAATAAAGCAAACAGCATAGCGGGTGCGCCATAGTGCTCACTTAAAAATAAAGCGGCAAGGCCAGTCATTGCAGCAATGCTGGCACCTTGCCATAACGGGGAAATTTTTACTTTTAATGCACCACTTAAGTTTTGCATTAGGCGTTGGCTGCCGTAAGGGCAACAAGTACTTGGCGTTTGCGCTCGCCAGTAAATGGGCGACGGCCATGCATAGCCATTTCGTTATCAACTAAGGCTACATCGCCATCTTGCCATGCTAAATCAAAGGTATAGTCTTTTGATAGCTCAACAATTTTTTCAAGTCCTTGTTTAGGAATAGCGCTACCATCGCCAAAAGTAATAGCAACTGATGGATTTTCGCGTACGCCTTTCCAACCCATGTAAGCGGCAATAAGTTGGTTATAAAAAACCTGTACGCCGTTTTCAAGCGTAACTACTGCAGGTAAAACCGGAGTAATTGCTTTTAAAGAGCCATCTTCTAGCCATTCCCACTCGTAACCTAGCTCGGTAAGTTTGCTATGCGCTTCGTCTTTGGTTTCAACGCTTAGGGTGCTTTTCCAGCTGCGGCCTTGGCCCGATGTTGCATCGTCGGCTGCGGGCATATAAGTGGTGTACTTTAAGCCTTTTTGCTCAAAGTCATCGGCTAATTGGCTATCAAATTGCTTTAATGCGCTAAATAATTTATCTGAGCGACAAAGCGGTGTCGCGCCGCCTTCCTCAGCTGCCGATTTACAAAAAAAGAACAGCTTACTTGGCGAAATAGGTGTTTGTGCCATTTCGTGATGAAGGTAAATTTCTACATCTTTGGGTGCTTCGTTAGCGGTAAATACACGCTCGGTAAAGTTAATACGTACCGCGTTAGATAGCGACTCTTGGTACGTAAAGTTGTCGTAATCAAACCCCGCTGAAAACGTATCAAAGGTTTCGGCGCTATCAACAGGAAAGCCTCTAAACAATACAGCGCCTGAGCTGCGTAGTTTTTTAGCCAACTCGCTTTTGTGAGCGCGAATAAAAGCTACCGCTTCTTCAACGGTGCTGGCGTTATTGTTATTAACCACAATGCACGGAAAAACCGAGTCATCAAACGTTAATTGAGTAGGCACTTGGGCATAGTTAAGTTCGGTAGCTGACATTTTATTATCCTAATCGTAAATAGGGTGAAAACGGTTAAAGGCAGCTTCACAAAAGTGCCCAGGGTCGTTAAAACGGCGGTTGCTATTAAGCGCAGAAATTTGCGCCATTTCTTGCTCTGTTAATTCAAAGTCGAACAGCGCGAGATTTTCTTTCATGCGTTCAAATTTAGAGGTTTTAGGAATAATGGCAGTGCCGCGTTGCACGCCCCAACGCAGCACAACTTGTGCTGGTGTTTTGCCATGGTTTTGCGCCGCAGCTTTTACTACGCTTTGCTCAAGTACCGACTCTGTTTGATCGGCCATTTCAAGCTCAAGGTACGAAAGCGCACCGAGCGGCGAAAACGCAGTAACCGGAATATCGTACTGTTTGGCAAGCCTTATTATTCGCTCTTGCGTTAAATAAGGGTGCGACTCAATTTGCAGCATGGCAGGCTTAATTGTTGCGTAGGTCATTAAATCGTGAATAAGTGCGCTTGAGTAGTTACACACACCAATGCGTTTTGCTTTGTTGTTATGTACTTGCTCTTCCATTGCTTGCCACGTTAAGTGTAGCGGCACTTTTGCCAGCTCCATTTGTGGGTTTTGTGCATCTGGGTCTACAAACCACTCTGGTGGGTAGCGTGTTTCGATTGGTACAAACGTTTGCGCAATCGGAAAGTGAATTAAGTATAAGTCGAGGTACTCAAGCTTTAAATCGCTCAAAGTTTTATCAATGGCTAGCTCTACATGCTCTGGCGCATGAAAGGTGTTCCATAGCTTTGACGTAACCCATAATTCTTCGCGAGTACAAAGGCCGTCGTTAATTGCTTGGGCTATGCCATCGCCAACTTGTTCTTCGTTGCCGTAGTCTGATGCGCAATCAAGGTGGCGGTAGCCTGCTTTAATGGCTTGGTATACTGTTTGTGCACAATCTTCTTGTGCTACTTTCCATAAACCGAACCCTACTGGAGGGATGTTATTTAATGAACTCATTGGGAATTCCTGTTAAAATTGCATAATGACTTAGGTCTTGTATAAGACATAAGTTATTATACGAATCTAACAGTGTCAACACTGTGTTAACGTTAAAGTCGTAAATGGTTAAGTTAAAAAACCTGCAGGCAGCAAAAAGGCAGCGTTTGCTGCCTTTAAAAAATATTTAATAAGTGTGCGCTAATATAAATAATTAGCGGCTAAACGCGGTGAATCAATCAAGTTCAATTTGGTAGTGGTAATGATCGCTACGGCATCGGCTTAAACGGTATTCTATGCGTTTACCTTCGATTGATTCGGTAATGCGCGATACTAATAAAAGTGGCTCGCCTGCTTTAATCGCCAGTAGTTTAGCGTCGGTTTCATCTGCTAAAACGGCTTTAATGCTGTCTTGGGTTTTATGTACAGTTTGGTTAAATTTGGTTTGGTAGTAATGATACAATGTGTGCGGAATATCACTACTTTGATGTATATCAGGAAAGAAGCTTTGTGGTAGATATATAGTTTCGCTCATACAAAATTCGTTATCGAGAATGCGTCTGCGTACAAGCTTAGTGACTTTGTCTTTTTTATTAAGTTGCAGCGCATCAATAACATCCTGTGGTGCAGGGCAAAGCTCAACTGATAATAGCTCGGCTTTAGGTAGGTCGGCGCCTTTACCGTCGGCCTGTAGCGGAAAAAACCTAAACAAGGCATCTTGCGCGGTATGCTCAGATACAAACGTACCAACACCTTGGCGTCGAGTGACTATTTTATCGTCAGTTAATAAATTAAGTGCTTTACGAACAGTGCCTTGGCTTACATTAAATTCTTCAGCAAGGCGAAATTCGCTTGGTAATGCTTCGCCAGGAACCCAGCGTCTCTCTACAATGAGCTGTTTAATATAATCAGCCACTTGTAAGTAAAGTGGTTGAAAAGCCAAGCTTGGGCCACTTAATTTGTGATCAAACATAGAGTTACTCATTGTTATTTACCATTAAATATAATCCACCTGTATTTATATCATAGGTGAAAACTTTTGCGCATCTTTGCGCAAGCTCAATTAATTGTGAACTATTGCAATACAGTTTGTTTTTACATTATGCCTAAAAACAAATCGTTACACTACAATAGCGCACATCTAGGAAATTTAAAGTGCTCAGTATTTCGTTAGAACTCATATTGATTATGGCACTGTGCCTAAGCCTTGCCACCATAATGCAAACGCTTAGCGGGTTTGGCTTTGGATTGCTGGTGGTTGCCAGTTTTACGCTGCTAGATGTTTTACCGCTCACCGCGACTACATTTTTAGTGAGCTTATTGGGTTTGGTTAACTCCACAACGGTGGTGGTTAAAAACCGCAGCTCGGTAAAAGTTCCCGAGCTTAAACTAATGTTGTATACCGGCATTCCGTTAATGCTGATAGGTTTTATACTGCTTGAATATATGTCGTCGCATTTAACGCAATTTTTAAACTTTATTTTAGGAATTAGTATTTTGCTGTGTTGTGGCTTAATGCTAATTGGCCGTGAAAGAGCGAACAAACAAAGCAGTAGTAGCTCATTTTTAATTGCCGGCGGCGTAAGTGGTTTGCTGGGCGGGCTGTTTTCAACTTCGGGGCCGCCGCTGGTGTTTCAGTGCTATAAACAAGCTTGGTCTATTGAGGCCATACGTAGCACCTTACTTGCGGTATTTACCATTGGTGGCTTAGTCCGTGTTGGTATTGCCTTATTTGGCACCTTACCCGAGCTCGACATTATGTTTTTAATTGCAGCGGCCATACCGCTGGTATTATTAGTAACGCAATTTGCTCGTAAATTAACGCCTTACGTCGATGCAAAATGGATTCGTATAATAGCAATCGCATTGCTTGGCCTAAGTGGCGTTTCGCTGGTGGCTACATCGGCACCGGGTATATTTTAAAAGTAACGATGTAAATTAACTTAACTTGAGTTTATTTACGTTGACATGGGGATTACAATTATTTAACTTGTGTCTTATACAAGACTAATAATTGGTTAAGGAACTCCCATGAATGCATTTGAATTACGTGAGCCAGACTGGAACGCAATAGAGCCAGCACGCTTGACTGCAGAGCCTAAGTTACAAGGCCATGTGCTAGTTTTACCGACTCAATTTGGCGAGGTTAGCGTTACAATAAGCCAGTTTGGTTTACGTTTAAATGCAGGCACCACGCATGACGAGACGTTTAAAATATTAACCACCACCCCTTCAAACTTACCGCTATCACTTAATAAATTAGACCAAGGCTTTGCAGCCACCGCCGGTGAGTACCGCTTAGAATTTTACAGCGACCCGTTTTACTTTAAGCTTTATAAAAACGATAAATTAGTACAGCAATCAGCAACCGATGGCCACTTTGTGCGCCAGCACCGTTTACCGCCACTGGCTAAAACCGATAACGGTTGGATTTTAAGCCTAGAGCTTAATTATGACGAAGCCGTATACGGGCTTGGCGAAAAATGGGGCAAGCTTGATAAACGCGGCCAACTTATTCGTTCATACAACCACGATGCGCTAGGCGTCAACGCCGAAAAGTCTTATAAAAACACACCGTATGCATGGAGCCCAGAGGGCTGGAACTTATTTGTACACACACCAGCGCCTGTTACACATGGTGTAGGTTACGCGCTTTGGTCGCAACGTGCTTATGTGTGTTTAGTAGAAGACGACGCGCTAGATGTATTTTTATACCAAGAGCAAACGCCTGCACAAAGTATTAATCGCTACTGCGAGCTAACTGGTTTTGCACCGGTACCACCACAGTGGAGTTTTGGTGTTATTTTATCAAAAGCGTACTACAAAGACGCCAACGAGCTATTAAGTGTCGCCCGCGAAGTACGCGCTAAAAATATGCCGTGCGATGTAATAACTCTTGATGGCCGTGCATGGCAAGACACCGACACCCGCTTTGCCTTTGAGTGGGATCCAACACGTTACGCCGACCCAAAACCTGTGCTTGATGAATTAAAAGCCATGGATTTTAAAATTTGCGTGTGGGAATACCCAATGATCTCGGTAAACAACCCATTATTTGCTAAAGCGGCCGAAAACGGCTGGCTAATAAAAGACAAACGCACAGGTAAAGCGTATCAATACGAGTGGGATTTAAGCCCATTTGGCGAAGTACTTACGCCATTACCGGAGTCGGGTATTTTAGATTTTACTCATCCCGATGCTTACGAATACTGGCTGGAGTCGCACAAGCCATTGTTTGAGTTTGGCGTAGATATGATAAAAGCAGACTTTGGCGAACAGCTAGAAGACGAAAACATGGTATCGCACAGTGGCGACAGCGGCATTAGACTGCATAATGTTTATAGCATGCTGTACAACCGCTGCGTTTATGAAGCCGCAGAAAAGTACTGCAAAACAGGGCCATTTTTATTTAGCCGCTCAGCGTGGACTGGCAGCCAACGTTTCCCTGCACAATGGGGTGGCGACCCACAAGCCGATTGGCAAGGTTTAGCAGCGAGCATTCGCGGTAGCTTAGCGTGGGGCATGTCGGGCGGGCCATTTTTTGCAACCGACATTGGTGGTTTTTACAAAGATACGCGCGATGCAGAGCTTTATGTTCGCTGGGCGCAAGCGTCGGTATTTAGTGCGCACATGCGTTTACATGGCATTGGCCCACGCGAACCGTGGTCATACACCGAGCAAGCAAGTGACGCGGTATTTGCAGCGCTTAAATTACGCTATCAGTTAATTCCTTACTTACAAGAATGTGCAGAGCAAGCGCAGCAAACTGGGCTGCCTATTCAGCGTGCTATGGCACTGGCGTTTCCTGATGACGTACTGGCACATAGTTTCGATCAGCAATTTATGTGCGGCGAAAAACTCCTTGTTGTGCCATGTGTTGTACCAAACGGTAAAGTTAAATTTTATTTACCACAAGGCGAGTGGGTGCGATTCCCTGATGGGCAGGCGTTCCAAGGCGGCAAGTATTACGAAGAAACACTTGAGCTTACACAAATGGCCGTATTTGTTCGTAAAGGCGATACGCTCATGCTAGGCCCAGAGGTTCAACACACAGAGCAAGACATGAGCCAGCTAACAGCATGGCCAAAATAAAACTCGGTTAATAGCAAACACACACAACACACGTAACACACACAATAATAAAGATATTAGCTTACTTTTTACCGAGTAAAGTAAGCTAAAAGGGGCGTAAGATGGAAGGTATGAACATTACCATGACACTGCTATCGTGCTTGGCGTTTATGGCGCTGGTAGGATATATCTCGTACCAAAAAACCAAAGGGGAAGTTAACACCCAAGACGGCTACTTTTTAGCGGGGCGTGGTTTAACGGGTACATTTATAGCGGGGTCGATGATCCTCACTAACTTATCGGCCGAGCAACTTATTGGCCTTAATGGCTCAGCGTATGGTTACAACCTAAGTTCAATGGCGTGGGAAGTAACAGCTGGGGTATCAACTATTATAATGGCGCTGATCTTTTTACCGCGCTATTTAGCCGGTGCGTTTTCTACCTTACCTGAATTTTTACGGGATCGTTTTGACGATACAGTTCGCCGCATGACGGTGATCTTATTTATGGTAGGGTATTGTTTTATAACGATCCCTTCTGTTTTGTACTCAGGATCAATCGCCGTTCTTAGGCTGTTTGATGTACCTACCTTATTAAATATGAGCTACCAAGCAAGCTTAATTGTAACCATTATTACAGTAGGCTCCGTGGGCGCTATTTACGCGGTATTTGGCGGTTTAAAGGCAGTTGCAGTATCAGATACCATTAACGGTGTTGGGTTATTAATTATTGGTATTTTAGTGCCTACACTTGGGCTTATTGCCCTTGGCGATGGCAATTTTGCCGATGGCCTAAGTACACTTGTAAACACCGATACCGAAAAGCTTAACGCCATCGGTAGCAGTGAAGATCCCGTGCCATTTGGCACCATTTTTACCGGTATGATCCTCGCTAATTTATTTTACTGGGGCACAAATCAGTACGTGATCCAGCGTACATTGGGCGCCAAAAACTTAGTAGAAGGTCAAAAGGGCGTGTTGTTTTCAGGGTACTTTAAAGTGCTAGTGCCCTTTATGATGATGATCCCAGGCGTAATTGCGTATCACCTTTACAAGCACGAAAGCTTACAAACCATTGATTTAGCTTACCCACATTTAGTTAAAGATGTACTGCCTCAGTACTTATCTGGGTTCTTTTTAGCGGTGCTACTAGGTGCGGTATTTAGCTCGTTTAATTCACTGCTAAATAGTGCAGCCACATTGTTTTGTTTAGATGTTTACAAACCAATGAAAAAAGACAAAGTAAGCGATGAAAAGCTAATTAAAGTGGCCAAAATTACCAGTATTGTAATTGCTATATTGTCGTTTATTACTGCGCCATTACTGATGTTTGCGCCAGAAGGTTTATGGCACATTATTCGTGTATTTACAGGCTTTTATAACATTCCGGTCATCACAATTGTATTAGTGGGTTTGTTTACCCGCAAAGTGCCTGCACTGGGCGCTAAAGTGGCCATTATCTTCCATATTATTGCCTACACTTTGCTTAAATTTGTGTGGGACGTAGACATTAACTTTATCCATATTTACGCCATTTTGTTCTTTATAGAACTCGCGATTATGTTGGGTATTGGTTACTACAAACCCCTTGCAACACCTTGGGTATTTACCCGTAAAGCAGAGGTAGACCTTAATCCTTGGAAATACGCATTACCTTGCGCCATTGTATTAGTAAGCTTGATTGTTAGCTTATATATATTATTTTCGCCACTCGGATTGGTTGGTGGAACCAGTGTGTACTTTGTACCAAGTTTAGCTGCTGTATGGTCTACAGCCTTAGTGCTTAGCTGGTGGAGTGTACGCCGATGGCATAAGCGTTACGAAAATAGCTTAGCGCATATTGGCGTTGCTAAAGGCACATAATACCAATGTGCAATAATACTTAATCATTTTGCGGGGCTAAACGTGTCGCTACCTGCGTTAAAAAATTCTCATTTAGAATAACTAAATAGCGAATTTTTTGCCTAGCTATCAACACGTTTTTCCAGCCTCAAAATAGATTACTTAATTAAGCGAGTTGGTATAACGCGCCGATATTCTGTATATAAATTTAAAATTACAAATTATTCACATAATGATTGCATTTAGAAGATTGTTTGTTTAAGTTTAAAGCTCTTGTATAAGACATAAGAATATGTAAGAAAAGTATTTCAACACACTGACACCGCTTTATTAGCAACCCACACAATTGCTAGCGCGGTACCACACAGCACACACGCACAATATGGAGAATGACATGAGAGCTAAAAAGTCCGTCTTAAGCTTGGCAGTCACGTTAGCAATGACAACCGGTTTAGCACTAAGCACGCAAGTACACGCGCAGCAAGAGCAAGCCGAACAAGAACAACAAAAAACAGCAGAAGCTACAAACGATTCATTTGAAAAAATAGTAGTTACCTCGCAAAAGCGAACGCAAAGCTTAAGTGAAGTGCCGCTTGCGGTATCAGTGCTTAATGGTGATCAGATTGACTCTGCATTTGCTAATAACATGGAAGGCTTACAGTCACTTGTACCTTCGGTGAGCTTTAGAAAAGGCACCACAACCCGTAACTCAGCGCTAACGGTGCGCGGTATTGGTACTATTTCGTTTAGTATTGCCGCTGAGCCAAGTGTAGCAACCGTGGTTGATGGCGTAGTACTTGGCCGCTCTGGTCAAGCCTTTGCCGATTTATATGATGTAGACCGCATTGAAGTACTGCGCGGCCCACAAGGTACACTATTTGGTAAAAATGCCTCTGCGGGTGTGGTAAATATAACGACAAAAGATCCTTCGTACGACACAACCGGCAGCGTAGAAACCTCGTTTTATCAAGATAACGAATACCGATTTAAAGGCGTTGTAAGCGGTGGTTTAACCGACGATTTAGCAGCAAGCTTAACCGTGTTTAAAGGTAAGTTTGATGGCTACATTGATAACGTTTACAACAACGAAAAAGTAAACGGCTATGACCGAGAAGGTGCGCGCGCCGTATTTAAATACGAGCCAGAAGATGATTTAAGCGTAAAATTTATTGCTGAATTTTATAATGCAGACGACGACTGTTGTGCCGATTTAGAAGCCCTACCAAGTGGCCGTAATCCAGATTCGCAAGCAGTACCAGACAGCAACGGCATTGTTGATGGCGTAGCCGATATTGACCTAGATCAGCGCAAAGTGGATCACGACTACGAGTCGCGCACTATTGATGAACATAGCGCGTTTTCGGTGCAGGTTGATAAAACCATTGGCGATTACACGTATACCTCAATTACAGCGCAGCGCTCGTGGGATAACACAGAATACCGCGAAGGCGACTTTACCTCTATTGCTGGCGACAGTAACGACCCTGTATTCGATGCACCGTTTCAGTTGCACGACTTAGGCGCACAGCAATGGGATCAGTTTTCCCAAGAGTTTAGAGTTACCTCAAATCTAGCAGGCCCATTTAACTATGTTGCTGGTTTATTTTACTGGAACATGGACTCACAACGTAACTTTACTCGTGATGCGAGTTGTCAAAATAACGGTGGCCAATTAGATGCTGCAATGGCGAATTACGCGCAAAATAACCTATCGGGCGCAGAGCTTGATGCCGCACTTGCCGATTTAGATGGTTACGCACAAGGTTTAGGTGTTAGCTGTAACGCTAACGATATTGTGTCGGCAACCGCATATATGAGCACCGAGTTTAACAACTGGGCAGCCTTTGCCGACGGTACTTACGATTTATCTGAAGATTTACGCGTACTATTTGGTATTCGTTACACCGACGACGAAGTGTCGTACACGCATCGCCGTGTAAGTAACGATGTATATGGCCGAACCGGTGTAGGCGTACGCCCAGCAACACTAAATACTGACGATGCAGGCAAAGCAGAAGAAACCAACGTATCGGGTCGTTTAGGTATGCAATACGATTTAGGCGATGGCCAAATGGTATACGGTACTTATTCGCAAGGTTACAAAGGGCCTGGTTTTAATATTTATTATAACTTTAATCCAGACACCGACAGCCGTGAAATATCGCCAGAAGAGTCAGACGCGTTTGAGCTTGGTTACAAATACGCAAGCCGCGAGTTTGTGTTTAACATGGCACTTTTCAGAACAGAAATTGAAGGCTTTCAAGCTAACAATTTTGACTGTTCAGACGGCACCTGTATTACCCGCTTAACAAACGCGGGCGATGTTAGCACGCAAGGTGTTGAAGTTGACTTTATGTGGGCTGCAACCGACTCACTTACATTTACCGGTGGCGTAGCTTATATTAAAGCCGAAATTGACGAGTTTAATTGTCCGGCAGAAGTAGCAGCAGGCTCATGTACTGACCGATCTGGTTTAGATGTCCCATTTTCGCCAGATTTAAAATACTCACTAACAGCCGATTACTTTATTGAAACTGAGCATGGCTTTAACGTACACATAAATAGCTCATACATTTACACCGATGAGCAATACTCAGACTTACCCGACAACGTAGGCGAGTTTAACCCCGCGTCGTTACTGCCAGATTACGGAATTTTAAACGCAAGCGTTGGCTTATCGTTTAAAGATGATGCATTTAGAGTATCGCTTATTGCCAAAAACTTGACCGACGAAAGCTACGCAACTACTTACAGTGGTGACAACTTCCGTTACCAAATTCCGCGTGATGCAGAGCGTTACTTTGGCGTATCGTTTAAGGCACGTTTTTAATTTAATAAATACATCCCTGATATTATTTAAAAAGCGCAGCGTTTAACCGCTGCGCTTTTTTTGTCTTAATTTTGTCATAGTTTAGTCATTGTTTTTTAATTAAAAGTACTCTTAGAGGTCACATCTGTTTTCTATAGTGCTGCGGTTACTTATTTGAGGTTTACGCTTCAAGCAAAAAATAACCACTACACTATGGGAATAATAAAGGATGAAAATTAAAAAAATTGCTGCGGCAGTTGGCTTAACGTTTATGTTGAGCACAGCAAGCCATGCCAATGTATTACCACAAAGCCAAACAGACAATGACTGGTATACAAATGCCCAAACCACACTCGCCACAAAAACTGCGCTTGCACAAAGCGAGCAAACAACAAAAGCTAAAAACGTTATTTTGTTTGTAGGCGACGGTATGGGTGTATCTACTCTTACTGCAGCACGTATCTTACAAGGACAAAGAGCGGGCGATTTAGGTGAAGAAGGTTATTTAAGCTTTGAAGAGTTCCCGTACTCAGCACAAGTAAAAACATACAACGTAGATGCACAAACACCAGATTCTGCTGGCACAATGACCGCGATGATCTCAGGGGTTAAGACCGATGTAGGCGTTATTGGTGTAGACGAAGATATAGAGCGCGGTGTGTGTTCAACTGTATCGGGTAATGAGCTTTTAACAGCAACAGAACTTGCTGAAATTAAAGGCCTAGCAACCGGTGTTATTTCAACAGCGCGTATTACCCATGCAACGCCAGCGGCAACCTATGCTAAATCGGCAGATCGTAACTGGGAAGATATCTCAGACATGCCAGAAACCGAAACTGCATGTGAAGACATTGCCTCGCAATTAGTTAATTTTGAAAAAAATCTAGAAGCACGTTTTGTAGGTACCGACGTAGACGGTCTTGATTTTGTAATGGGTGGCGGGCGTCGTCACTTTTTACCAAAAGATGAAGCAGCTAACTCAGCTGATGCAGTAAGTGAGGTAGAGGGCGATCGTACTGATGAACGTAACCTAGTTACTGAGTGGCAAACACAATACCCAGATGCAACATACGTAATGGATCAAACAGGTTTTGATGCTATTGCTGATGATGCGACTAAAGTATTTGGCTTATTTAACGAATCGCACATGCAATACGAAGCTGACCGCGCAAACGATATTGCCGGCGAGCCATCGCTTAGCGAAATGACTAGCAAAGCAATTGACGTATTAAGTAAAAACGAAAACGGCTTTTTCTTAACCGTTGAGTCGGGCCGTATTGACCACGCACACCACGCGGGTAATGCCTACAACGCACTTAACGACACCATAGAATTTGCTAAAGCCGTGCAAGCTGCGGTAGATAATACCAACCCAGAAGAAACCCTTATTTTAGTAACCGCCGATCACAGCCACGTATTTACTATTGCTGGCTACCCTAAACGCGGTAACCCAATTTTAGGCCAAGTAGTTGCCGTAGGCGAAACCACACCAAGCCTTGCTGCCGATGATATGCCATACACCACAGTAGGCTATGCAAATGGTTTAGGGTTTAGAAACTTAGTTGATGAAACAGATGCCGATGCAGCATATACAACTGGCCCAGTTGCTGGACGTGTAGAGCTTAGTGGTGTTGATACTACCAATGTTGGCTTTCACCAAGAAACCACTGTCCCTCTTGGCTCAGAAACCCATGCCGGTGAAGATATTTCGCTGCATGCAAAAGGCCCTGGTGCACAGCTAGCTCAAGGCGTAATTGAGCAAAACGTAGTATTTCATTTAATTAATCAAGCTCTTGAACTAACTCAGCAATAATGGCGGCTAACATGAACAAATTAACAGTACTTTCTTTAGCAGTAATGGTCGCGCTAGCAGGTTGTAGTGACGACGACAAAGACGAAAATAATATTCTCGCGGTAGATAACACCATTGCAGTCGGCTCTGAGCAATGTGTTAATGGCGGCGTAGAAACCCAAACCGGCGTAGATACAAACGGCAACGGCGTGCTAGATAGCGACGAAGTAACCTCTTCTAACTTAGTGTGTAATGCACCTGCTACGTCACTTACCAGCGAGCAACTTGCCACCCTAACTACTAACGCATGGTATGGCGATGCTCAAACAAAGCTTGCGGCAACACAGCAAGCTAATAGCGAAGTGGTTACTGAGTCGGGCAAAGCGAAAAACGTTATATTATTTGTTGGCGACGGCATGGGTATTTCTACCGTAACAGCTGCACGTATTTTAGCAGGCCAGCTTGAAGGCGGTTTAGGTGAAGACTACCAGTTAAGCTTTGAAAAAATGCCGTACTCAGGTTTTGTTAAAACTTACAACGTAGATGCACAAACGCCAGATTCTGCAGGCACAATGACGGCAATGGTATCAGGTGTTAAAACCGATGTGGGCGTAATTGGTGTAGATGAAGACATTGAACGCGGCGACTGTGCCACGGTAACAGGTAACGAACTGGTTACCTCATTAGAGCTTGCTGAAATAGCGGGTAAAGCAACCGGCCTTATTTCAACCGCACGTATTACCCATGCAACACCTGCAGCAACGTATGCTAAATCGGCTGACCGTAACTGGGAAGATAACTCAGATATGCCAGAGGGCACTGAAGCCTGTGAAGATATTGCATCGCAACTTGTTAACTTTGAAGCCAACTTAGAGTCGCGTTATGCAGGTATTGATGTTGATGGCATTGATGTTGTAATGGGTGGCGGACGTCGTCACTTTTTACCAAAAGATGAAACAGCAAACTCAGCCGATGCAGTAAGCGCAGTAGAAGGCGACCGTACTGATGGCCGCAACTTAGTAACCGAGTGGCAAACAACTTACCCAAGCGGCACTTACGTTATGGACCAAACCGGTTTTGATGCAATCAGCGACGATGCCACTAAAGTATTTGGTTTATTTAACGAATCGCACATGCAATACGAAGCCGACCGCGCAAACGATGTAGCGGGCGAGCCGTCGCTTAGCCAAATGACCGAAAAAGCAATTAACGTACTCGATAACAACGACAATGGCTTTTTCTTATCGGTAGAAGCAGGCCGTATTGACCACGCGCACCATGCGGGTAATGCCTACAATGCCCTAAACGACACAGTAGAGTTTGCAAAAGCTGTGCAAGTGGCAATGGAAAACACTAACCCAGAAGAAACGCTAATAGTAGTAACAGCCGATCACAGCCACGTATTTACTATTGCAGGCTACCCTAAACGTGGTAACCCAATATTAGGTAAAGTTGTTGCCGTAGGCGAAACCGAGCCAAGCCTAGCTGCCGACGATATGCCATACACCACAGTTGGTTACACTAATGGCTTAGGTTATAGAGATTTAGGCGATGAAACCAATGCCGATGCATCTTACTTAGCTGCACCGGTAACTGGGCGTGTAGATTTAACCGATGTTGATACAACTACAGCGGGTTTTCACCAAGAGTCGTTAGTACCTCTTGGCTCAGAAACTCACGCTGGTGAAGATGTTGGCGTTTACGCAATGGGCCCAGGCGCTCACTTAGTTACAGGCACTAACGAGCAAAGCTTTTTATTCCATGTAATGGACTTTGCAGCAGACTTAGTAACTACCGCTGATGAAAAAGTAACGCCATAAGTAATTTAATACGTACGCTCAGCACATAAAGTACGTATAAAAAATAGGGTATTTAAAAACAACTCGTACGCTGTGCGAGTTGTTTTTTTATGTCATAAAAATGCCACTGTAAATGGGTATGGTAATGCCTATTACAGTGACGTTTAAATAAGAGATAATTTAATGAAACTAGCATTATTTTTAATGGCAACACTTGCCAGTACCAACACCCTAGCGCAGCAATGTAATATTGATAGCGCGCATTTAAAAGCCGACTATAAAATTACCAATACTCGTAAAAACGAGCAAAGCACGCAATCACTTACGCTTTGGCGAAACAACTCACAAGTTGCGCATCAGCGTGAAGTTATTACTGAGCTTTGGCAGCACTTAGCTAACAAACAAATTCGCCCAATTCGTTATTTTAATGCCCAACAACGCGGTATTGAATATCAGCCATCTGAGGTACGCGGTGTACAAAGTTGGAGCGCTAAAAATCAGCTGGTGGATACGCATTTAATTAAAAAAATGACCCTAGTTAACACCCACGGCAACGGCTGCGATGAAGTAAAAAACTACGCACTTACCGAGGGCGACAACCAATTTAAACTCGCTTTATTTAGCAAATCAAACTTGGTTAAAAGCTTTAGCGTAACCAATAAAAAAAGCGATACCCATACTTTGCTAAGCCTTAACGAAGTAAACAGTAATAAAGCAGAAATAACCGCACAGTTTGCCAAATGGGATCGCTTTCAAACCACCGATTATGCCGACATTGGCGATAACGAAAACGACCCGTTTTTAGCAAAAATGATCAACCTAGGCTTTATAGAACACGGCGCAACGGGGTTTTATAATCAGCAAGGTAAAGCTATTCAAGGTGGGCACCACCACTAGGTTTAGCGTTTTTAAATGTAGTAGCTCATAGCTGAAAGGATGATAGGCGGCTATGGGCTACAAGTAGGTATTTAAAAATAGATTAATTTTAGCCATTTCCGCCCAAGTAATACTGCAAACACCTCCCCATTTTTTAAAACACACACCATCAGCCGCATAATATTTATAGTTGGCAATAATTTACTCTATTTGATATTAATAGAAGTTCACATTATAGGAACTTTCGTGGTAATAAGTGAAATGTCCTCTGATAAAGTTGTTTGCACACTTAATGGAAGTTTTTGGTGAGAATAAACAAGTATGGCTTAAAGGATACAATTGAAGCTGGTATTAAGCGTGAAATTAGACAACGCTGCGGTTTTGGTTGTGTAAATTGCGGGAATGCGGTTTATCAATATGAGCATGTTGACCCTACATTTGCGGAAGCAACAGAACATAACCCAGACCATATAGTTCTCCTATGTGGCGGTTGCCATGACCGTGTTACTCGAAAACTATTATCGAAAGAAACGATAAAAATCAGATCTGATAGCCCTGTCTGTAAACAAAAAGGATTTTCTTTTGGTCCTTTTGACTTAGGAATGGTCGAGCCAAAAATTACAATTGGCACATTAAATTGCAAAGGCGTTGAATCCTTAATTAGGATAAATGGAGATAATGTACTTTCTATTAAGCCTCCAGAATCCGAAGGCGCACCATTTCGAATAAATGCATATTTGGCTGATAGGGATGGACGCGAGGTATTAAAAATTGTCGATAATGAGTGGATTACAACTACAAATAATTGGGATGTAGAGGTTGTTGGTACCAGAATAACAATAAGGAAAGCTCTTGGTGATATTGTTCTTTCTCTGCGTTCAGAGCCTCCGCACAATCTAGTGATTGAACGTCTAGAGATGGAGCATTTAGGTATAGAACTATCTTGTCGTGAAAATAAAAATTTGAAAGTGATTACACCATCAGGGCAAATATTAACGTCTAATTCAATGGATATTGAAGGGAGTAAAGTCGGGTTTGACATTAATAATAATTCTATGTCTATAGGTGTTGGTGGTGGTTGTGTCCATATAGGAAGTATGACATTAGATAGTATTCCTCCTAATATACCACAAAGACACACTCGGCAAACGTTTGTAGGACGAGCAAGAGAAAATCGAAAAGTTGGTCGTAATGAAATTTGCCCGTGCCGTAGTGGAAAGAAATTCAAAAAGTGCTGTGGGTTAGTGTACTAACAAAAATATCAAGGTGGCGCGTTATACTTGTCGATTCTTGTATAGTGTTTGTTGCGTTTGGTAAATTTATCGTGGTGTGCTCATGCTAGGCTGTATGTGGATTCAATATTGATCGACCGCTGCATTAAAATAATAAAAAGCTACCCTAATACGTAGCATGTTAGTCGGGTGTTAATTACTAAGAGGGTATTCAGTTGAATCCGATAGATGTTATTAATTCTAAAAAGCAGCATTTGGCTAGGTATGCTAATGAAAATGGTTCAAATGGTGACCATTGAATTAAATGAAAATTGGATTCCTAGATCGAAAGGAAATGAACTAAAACTTTTGTTATCAGCCCTTAAAGAAGTAGGGGTTATTATTAAACATTCAAGTTTCGATGCGTTGTCTATTCCAAAAGGAGTTTCGATAGATTTTAATGACCTTGTATCTATTAAAGCTTCACTCTCAGACATAACCTTTATTGAAATCAAGTCGGCTAATCAATAACGCGTCAAAAAAGATTTCTCGGGCTTTTTCTTTGCCTTAACTGAGAATGAAATTAAAGCTGCAGAAGCTTTAGGTGATAGGTATCAGGTTGCTTTGTATAATAAAAAAACATCTGAAGTATTGATGACTAGTGTAGTGGAAATTATTAATAGGGCTAAATCATCTACTTGGCAGGTATCAGTACAGTTGTAGGCGAAATACGAATTTTTTAAAGATAAAACAGTTGGTTATACTCCAGCGATGCTGATTTAAACCAACTATTTCTTGTTTGTATTAAAATGCTATCATCACCCGCGAATAACACGATTACCTAATCGTTACTCAATATGAGAATCATCAGGCTTTTTAGGCCTATCAGCGAGTTCTGTTAGGCCGTCTTCACAGTCGCCGCTGTCGCAGGTATTTAAATCACTTTGTGCCTGCTTGTCTTGTTGCAGTACTTGTTTTAAATCTTCCATGCGTTGGCGCACGGCTACACCGTAGCTGGCGTCGTCGCCCCACAGTTCGGCAAGTTGCAGTACGGCAGCGCGGTCGTGGTCTCTAAATAGTTTTCCGGCGCGCTGGGCATCTTCTTTATTGTTACCTAATAGCTCTAATGCATCTACCGCTAAGTTAATGGCCGAGTCGACCGTTTCGCGGTTAAAGGCATCTACTTTTAAATTAAGTAATTGATAGGCGTGGCGGCGGTCGATAGCGCGGGCAACAATTTTAAGCTGCGGGTAGTTTTTATGCGCAAGCTTAATAATTTCGAGGGTTTTGTCTGCATCGTCTATTGCCACAATTAGCATTTGCGCGGTGTGCGCGCCTGCAGCTTCAAGGAGCTCTTGGCGGGCAGCATCACCATAAAATACGGTATTGCCAAAGCGGCGTAGAAGTTCTATTTGGCTTGGGCTGTGATCAAGTACAGTAATTTCGTAGCCTTGGGCGTGTAATAAGCGACCCATAATTTGCCCAAAGCGCCCGTAGCCTGCAATTATAACGTGTTTAGCACTGCTAATTTGCTCGGGCTTATCAAACTCGGGCGCGCTGTTACTGGTGCGTTTTTGTAGCTGCTCGTAAGCCATTAATAACAGTGGCGCAACCAACATTGAAACAGCCACCACTAACGTCACAAGGCTTGTTTGCTCTGGCGTTAATATGCTTAATGTAGTGGTTACACTTAAAAGTACAAAAGCAAATTCGCCGCCTTGAGCCAGCGCTAGTGCAAACAGTAAACGCTGCTTTTTACTAATATTAAAGGTGATAGCAAGGGCAAATAAAATGCAGGCTTTTACTACAATAAGCAGCGCAACGAGTGCAATAACGGTTGTAAATTCATCCGCTAATAATTCAAAGTTGATTGATGCGCCAACAGTGATAAAAAACAGCCCTAACAGTAGGCCTTTAAAGGGCTCTATATCGGCTTCTAGCTCGTGTCTAAACTCGCTTTCGGCAAGGACTACACCGGCTAAAAATGTACCGAGTGCTGGTGATAAGCCAATACTTTGCATCACAAGGGCAATAGCCACCACTAAAAACAGCGCAAAAATAGTAAATATTTCACGCATGTGGGTTTGCGCTATGTATCTAAATAACGGCGCCGACACATATTTTCCGCCGGCAATAATAGCGGCGATAACCGCTACCGATACGCCAACTTGTTGCCATACCGGCCAGCTTGCAATAATGGAGTCGCTAATGTCTTTTGAGCTACTTTGCGGCGCAAAAGCCAGTAGTGGTAGGAGCGCTAAAATAGGAATAATGGCGATGTCTTGAAACAGCAAAACCGAGAATGCATTTTGCCCGGCTTCTTGCTTTAGCCAGCCTTTTTCTTCAAGGCTTTGCAGTACAATAGCGGTTGATGACAGCGCCAGCATTAAGCCAATGGCGAGGGCGGTTTGCCAATGCATGGTAAAAACCCAATAACAAAACGCAAAAATAGCCGCGGCGGTAAGTACGACCTGTAAGCCGCCAAGCCCTAATATTGAATGGCGAAGCTTCCATAAACGGGCGGGTTGTAGCTCAAGGCCAACCAAAAACAGCATCATCACTACGCCAAACTCGGCAAAGTGCATTACATCTGTTTGATCCCCCACAATACCCAGGGCGTAAGGGCCAATTAGTATGCCCGCAATTAAATAACCAAGTACCGAGCCAAGTCCCACTCGCTTGGCAATAGGTACAGCCACTATGGCCGCCGCTAAGTAAATTAAAGCTATTTCTAACACGCGTATATCCTAATAGTATCAAGGCTTTTAGCATGGCTTAGTGACTTTAAAAATACAATGGGTCATGTGGCTGAAAATACATTATTTATCTGTAGCCACAACATAGTGCGTTATGGCTACAGCGTTAAATATAATGCTTTATTACAGTGATGTAGTGCAGGTTAAATATTACAAATACTTATAATTGCTAAGCTTGGTTGATCTGATTCTGAGTGATAAATAGTTATGTTTGAACTTGTTGTATTTTCGACGTTAGTTTCATTAACTGTTACTTCAAACTCGGCCGTCGCAGGTAAGTTAATATTTAATTCGCTATCGAAGTAAGTATCTCCACTTTTTTGTAAGGTAAGTGGTTTGGTTTCGTCATAACTAAACACAAAGTTATCCGAGGCTAGAAGGGTATCTACCATATTAAAGCGTAAATTTATGGTGTCGGGGCCTGTAAAATCTGCACACACAAATACCGATACCTCAACAGCTTGAAATACTGGCAAACTATTTTGACCTATATTCACACTAAAGTTGTTTTGCGTAATGGCTACTGAGTTATATTCTCCTGCTGCAAGTCTTTCGTCTGCAGTGGTGATAGTGATTTTTTCGCCTTGTGCTAAGTTAATGTTTTCGTCAAAAAAGCCGCTAGCATTGGTTGTGTATTGCACCCCATTAATATTAAGTTTGACATTGCTTACAGCATTTTTTTGTACATTAGTAATTTGGCCTTCGATACTTCCCGTTAGCTGTGCTGAGTCGGTTGCGGTTACAAAAAACTGCATGCTTTGTGTAAAACTGTCTGCGTCAGTTGCTATAACGGTGAGTGTGTAGCTGCCAATTACGTCGGGAATAAGGCTGGTGGTACTTTGATTTGTATTGCTTAAGCTAACACTTGAGCCCGTTGGTGCTGATATAGCCCATGAAAAACTCAACTCTGTGCCTTCTGGATCATAACTCTCGCTTAGGTCAAATTGAACGCTGGTACCTACTTCACTGTAACGAGATTGTTCGCCTGTAAAGTTAATTACTGGCGGGGCATTTTGTATAACATCAATAGTGAGTGTTTTTGTATCAGAGAATTGCTCGCCATCGTTGGTTTTTAAAGAGATAACTACTTGCCCTTGCGCTGATGCACTAAATACAGGCTTGGCTATTGTAGTATCGCTAAGTGTTACTTGAACGGGTGATGAAAGTATTTCCCACAAGTAGCTGAGCGCTTTACCCTCAGGATCGTAACTACCTGATGCGTCAAGAGTTACCTGCTGATCTATTGTTACTGACAACGGATAGTTAACCTGAGTAATTGGCTTTTGGTTCTCAGTGGCATGCAAAACACTTGTTGCTTGTTCTGAACTTAGTTGACCGTCAGATACTACAAGCATTACTACATAATCACCTTCGGTATCGGCTTCAATAATGGGGTTAGCTGTTGTGCTATTTAAAAGTACTGTATTGCTGTTTTGTGGCCTAGCTTGCAGTTGCCAGTTATATGCTAATGTATCGCCGTCGGGGTCGCTACATTGCTGGCATTCAAGCGTTGTAGGTTCATTTAAAGTAATATTAGCTTGTGCAGCTAGTATGGCGACAGGTGCTTTATTAGAGGTTGCTACTGTTAAAGTAACTGTCGCTGTATTACTTTTATTTCCTTGGTCGGTTACCGTTAGTGATATTAAGTAGTCGCCAACATCAGGACTCGAAAACCCAGCTGTATGGGTAAATTTATTAGAAATTTCTGGTGTGCTATTTGCGGGTTTTGAGGTGATAGCCCATTCATAACTAAGAGTATCGTTTGTATCGGGGTCACTGCTTTGAGTGCCATTAAGGGTAACAACCTCATTAGGAGTAACGGCTTTATTTTTTACCGTAATTAGCGCTTGTGGTGATGAGTTTACGCTCAAGGCTTCGCTTTGTATTACCGCGGTATTGCTAGCTGTTTCACCGAGTGAATTAGTAATAGTGAGCTTAACTTTATACTCGCCAACTTCATCAGCGATAAACTGGCTTTTAACTTGAGTATTACTTTCAAGTGTTGCGCTACTTGTTGAAGGCTTAGTAACAAACTGCCATTGGTACTTATTAATAACGCCATTTGTCGTACTGCTCAGTGCGGCATTTAATATTACTACATCACCTTGCTTAACGGTTTGGTTGCCTCCCGCCATTGCAATTAATTGAGTTCCTGGAGTAGCCGTTACTTGCTGCGTTACAGGTGTGCTTGAAAGCTTGCCATCACTTACAACAAGTATTAATTGATACTCGAGTGCATCGGGTACAGAAAATTCAACTGTACTTTGATTGCTATTAGCTAGTGAAATCTTATTTTGACCATTATCACTCGTTAACTGCCATTGGTAGGTAAGAGTATCGCCGTCGGGATCATTGCTTTGCGCTGCACTAAAGACGATAGGCGTATTAACTTTAAACTCTAATTGCGTAGTACTAATAACGGCAACAGGTTTTGTATTGGTGCTGAGCGGTTTATCAGCTGACTTAGAGTCTGAACCTGAAGAGCCACATGCTACTAATGACAATAAAGCTGGCGCTAAAATTAATAATTTCCATTTCATAATATTAATATCCTTTTAATAAGTTGAATATTAATATGTACCTAAATTAGATATAAAGCAAAATAATAAATTAAATAACTGTAGCGAACGTAATTTTAGGAAACAGCGGACCAATATTTGAAGTTTTTTAGATGATTTATATTTATAGGTAAGCTAATACACATAAATATTCGTTATAAAAGTGCCCATTAATTGTGGGCACTCGCTATATTTGAGCGCGATGATTGAATTTAATCGGCTACTTTTACGGGGCCGCTAATATTATCAATACTTACATCGCCTGAGCCCGATTCGGTAATAGTGAGTCCTTTAGCGTGGTTTACACGAATATTGCCCGAGCCATCTTCAATGGTTACGCTTGCTTGCACGTGTTCGATAACTAAATCGCCAGAGTTGTCGTCTACATCTACTGCGCCATTAATATTATTAATAGCAATGCTGCCAGAGCCGTCTTCAACAGTTAATGTGCCGCGTACATTACTAATGCGCATATCGCCCGAACCATCATCAACAACCGCATTGCCGTTTACGTTATTAATATTTACGCTGCCAGAGCCGTCGGTAAGCTCTAAATTACCAGTAATGTTTTCAAGGGTTATATCGCCAGAACCATCTTCAATGGTGAGGTTTTTAGCACTGTTTATAGATAAGCTGCCAGAGCCGTCTTCTACGTTAATGTTATTTTGCATGGCGCTTATAACAATATCGCCAGAGCCATCATCAATATCTAAATTTAGATTGCTTGGCACGGTTACAATTATATCTATATGTGGAGATTGGCCATTATAAAAGTTAATACCACTTTGGGTTTTATTTTGGGCAACAAGGTTTGCCTGTTTACCGTTTTGCTCAAGGGTTAGCTCGTAATCGTCGTCAATATCGGCTGTATAAATTGTGGCATCAACACTTATGCTGGTGGCATTGGGCGAGCCTTTTATTTCAAGTAAGCCTGCACCGCTTAACACATTTAAGTATTCTAAATTATCGCTTGGCAGTGAAAGCTGTTTAGTTTGTTTTACTGACGCAACGCTTGGCGATATATGAAATACACAGCCGCTTAATAATAAAATGCCGCCAATAAGTGAAAGTGGTTTTGTAATGCCTGATACAGTTGATGAGCTCATTTTTAGTCCTTTGGTATTTATTGTTTGTATTTGTATAGCCAATATAGAGCAAAAACGAGACCAATTATAAGTTGTTGTTTTTATTAAGGTAGGATGTGTTTATGAAAAGTGGATTTACTAATAAGTGGTTAAATACACTAAGAAGTAATTAAAAAAGGATGCGCATGGCATCCTTTTTAAGTGTTTGCTTTTAGGTTAATTATTAAAATTGTAAGTAATATTACCGTATAAAAAGCGCCCATCTAAACCATACGGTGCATACGGCGTGTACGGGAATATTTGGCCAAAGTCAGAGTAACCAATGTTATCTACGGTGGCTTGTGGGTACTGATCGAACAAGTTGTTTGCACCTACTGCAAACTTCCAGTATTCGTCTGGGCGGTAGGCTACTTCTAGGTCGGTTATCCATTTAGGATCTATGTACTCATCGCGGTCGGCTGTGGTTGAAATATCTGCCACTTCACCGTAGCGCGTTGCACGAAGGGTTGTTTGCCATTCGTTAAAGTTCCACACTGCCGATAAGTTCCATTTGCTATCTGGCGTGCCTTCTTCAAAGCGGCCTACTTCACGGCGTGCAAATACCACGTAGTCGTCGCCTAGTGAGTTTAGCTCGCTTGGGTTGTCGTTTACGTGCGTTACCTCGGTATCGTTAAAGTTTGCCGCCACGTTTAAGCGTAAGTCACCTAAATCGCTTAAATCTAAGTTGTAAGTAGCAACAATATCAACACCTTGAGTGCGTGAGTCAATTGCGTTAGTAAAGTAACGTACGCTTTCTGTATTTAACTCACCAGCATTTTGCAGTATTTCTACTACGGCATCGCCTTCTAGGTTTTCAGACAAAACAATACGGTCATCAATATCAATGCGGTAGGCATCTACTGTTAGGCTAAAGCTGCCTTGCGTGTACATAAAGCCCGCCGTTACGTTTACAGATTCTTCTGCATCAAGCGGCTGTGCACCTAGTGCTTGCGCTGCTGCTGAATCGGTTGGGAATAAACCCACTTCAAACGGTTCGTTGTTCTCAAGTACGGTAGAGATTTGGCGGTACGAGCTTTGAGCAAGTGATGGCGCACGGAAACCTGTGCTAATTGCACCGCGTAGCGATAGGTTTTCGTTAATGCTGTAACGCGAGGCAAGTTTAGAGGTAAACGTATCGCCAAAGTCGCTGTAATCTTCGTAGCGACCTGCTAAAACAAGGTTCCAGTTTTCTGTTAGGTAAGTATCAAACTCAACAAACACGGCTACGTTGTGGCGGCTTTCGTCGGTTACGCTTTCTGGTCCAAAACCAGCTAATACTTGTGCGCCGCCGGCTGCAATTGGGTTACCGTCGCTATCAAGAGCAGTAATGTAAGATGCTTCTTCGCCTTGCTCTATTTTGTAACTTTCGTGGCGGTACTCTGTACCTACAGTAAAAAATACGTCATCTGGTAAGCCAAAATCTAGAACTGTATTTGCCGTAGCGTTAACTAAAAACTGATCGTAAACAAGTGCGCCGTTGTCAAATTCGGTTGGGCTGTCGGCACCTAGCGATGTATTAATGCTATTTACAACGCCAAAGCCAAAGTCGTTACGGCCGTAGTTGGTACTTACATCCCACGTCCACTCGCCTGTTTCGCCTTTTAAACCTAGTGCAAATGAGTAATCTTGTACGTCGGTTTCAATTTGCGGTAAAAAGCCGTCTGGGTAAACTTCTAACACGTTGCGGCTGTCTTTTGCACGGCGGTAAAAACCACCTGAATTACCTTCGCGTTTTGAGTAACTACCAAATGAGTAAAGGTTATAGCCGTTATCAAAGTCGTAACCCATGTTATAAAACAGTGCGTAGTCTTCAAGGTCGGCTTTACCAAAGCGATGGTTGTAACGGTCGATGGTAAATTCGCGTGGGTCTAGGCTGCCATCTTCTAGGCGGTCGTATTGCTCGCGTGGGTCAAAGCCTGAGCGCTGCGTAGAGTCGTTATCGCGGTACTCAATAGATACGTTTACAAAGCCGTTATCTAAAAGCTCAAATCCTGAGTTTGCGCTAATTGTGCGTGTTGCACCGTCGTTTACTTCGCGGTCGGCACCAGTATTAAATGCCAGATTGCCGTTTGCATCTGCGTAGGTGCTTTCTAGTTGTGATACACCAGCCATTTGCGTGTCGTACTCGCCGTACGTTACGCTTACGCTGCCGCCTTCTGAGGCATCTTTAAGTACAATGTTAATTACGCCAGCAATGGCGTCTGAGCCATACTGCGCTGCAGCACCGTCGCGTAGTACTTCTACACGTTTAATAGCTGATGTTGGGATCATGTTTAAATCAACAGCGGTAGAGCCTCGGCCAACAACACCTGCTAAGTTTAATAGCGCGCCTGCATGGCGGCGTTTGCCATTAATAAGCACTAGGGTGTGATCGGGTGCTAAACCACGTAAAACAGCAGGTTTAGCGTGGTCGGTACCATCACCCATTGTAGCGCTTGGGTAGTTAAAGCTAGGTACTTGGTTTGCCAGTATTTGGCTAATTTCTAGCTGACCCGTACTTTGCATATCACCACTGGTAATAATGTCTACAGGTACAGTACTTTCGGCAATACTACGTAAACTTCTACGTGTACCGGTAACCGAAATGACTTCAATACTTTCTTGAGCTTGAGTGTCTTGCTCAGCAGCAAATGCTGGTGAATAAGACGCGCTAAGCGCAGAGGTAACGGCCAGACTAAGTGCTACTTTTTTGGCTGATAATTGCTTTAACATGATGTTGATTCCCTTAAGGGCTGCTGACTATTGATTTTTCGAAGGAGCGCATAATATAGAAGCGGCTACCCTAGTGCAAAGATGAAAACTATCTAACTTATTCAAACTTGTTAATAAGTAAGAGCAGTGATTACGTTAAGTATAGAAGTTTAGATCGCTGCCGTTGCAATCTTGTGTCGAATGGTTGCGAATTCAAGGGGAGTGTGAGTAAAAGTTATTAAAAAGTAAAAAGGCCAAGCGAGTGCTTGGCCTTTATTTATTTTATAAATTACGCAAAAAATTATTCAGGCGCTACTTCAAGTGTTGTAAATAAAGCATAACGGCCAGCGTCTACGCCTTCTTCGTTTACTTCAACATCGTTAGACGTTTCTATTAGGTATAAGCCAGGCTCTTTCCACGTAGTTGTGAACATACCATTTTTATCGGTAGTTACTTTTACTTCGCCACGCTCGTTACGGTAACGAGTGTCACCTTTTAAAATGCTTACTTCAATGCCTTCGCCCGCAGGTTTGCCATCTTGTAGAAGTTGGAAACGTGCTTGCTCACCTACAAATAAGTCATTTGGATGAGTTGTACCGCTAAGCTCAAGGCCTAAACCAAGTTGTGCAGGCTTAGATGTACCGTTACGGCTTACAAACGTATCTACAGTTGAAATAACTTTAGTTGTACGTACGCCTTTAGCATTGCTTGGTAATTTAGCATCTGTTTTTTTACCAAATACACGCTTGCGCTTGCCTTCTTCATTTTTATAGAAGGTCATATACATTGGCTTTTGCGTCATAGCAATGTGATAAGTACCATCTTCTTTTAGACTTACCGCTGCTGAGCTTTTACGCTTTAGGTAATAAGCACGAATGGTTTCAGCTACTTTTTCACCGCTTGGCGCAAGTGCCATTAATAATGTGTCGTCGTACTCTGCGCCTTTTTCTTTTGGCTTAAAGGCTTTATCTGGTGCAAACATTTCGTTAGAGATGCTGGCATCAATCATAACGTAGTGAGCTTTGTCGCCAGATAACGACGTGTGCGAAGGTAATAACCAGCGGCCATGTGCGCTAGCTGATGCAGATACCAGCGCCGATAAGCTAAGTGCGCCAATTAATGCGGTTTTTAATAAATTAATTTTCATTATATTTCCTTTGTTTAATACATTTAATAAGTGATTTTACTTATACAAACTTAGGGTTACTTAGTGCTTACGGTGACAAAACTTGTCGAAAATTCTTTTTTACCTTCAATTGTTACTTTGCCTGCTTTTGTTAAATCAAGCTCAACGCGGCTGTAATCACGGCCACCTTCTTCACGAACAACTTCAATATTTAAAAGGTATTTACCTGGCGCTACGGCATTGCCGTCTAAATCTTTACCCTGCCATTTTATGGTGTAGGTGCCAGCGCGTTTTGTAGCGCCGCTGATACCGTCAAAATTAATGTCGGTTTTACCCGCTTTACGCCACCACTGGCGCAAATCTTTAAACCATTCGGCTTTTTGTACCCATAGCGCAAGCGTTGTTACGTGTTTACGCTCTGGGGTTTCTAGCCATATTGCTACGTACGGGCGGTGATACGGTTGTACGTCAAGATCGGCTTGGGTAAATTCAATTTCTAGCTGGGGCGTTTGTGCCTGCGCCGTTGTTTGAAATAAAGCGGCAGCCATTAATAACGCTGCGCTTATTACAGTACTTACTTTTAACATTAAGACACTCCTTTAATTTGTGGCACCCAACATAAATAAATAACCAACGGCGTGGCTACGCCGAGTAGTGTTATCAATACGCCAAGGTTACGTTTTTTTCTGTTTTGAAATAAAATTATCATTCCGGTGATGGCAAAAATAATCATCAACACCGCTGAAATATCTATTACCCAGCTCCATACTTCACCGGTGTAGCGACCTTTATGTAAGTCGCCAATAAGGCTTAAAAAGCCTCCGGTTTGGTAATCTAGGTTTAGCTCGCCAGTTGTAAAATCAAGTTCTGCGTAGGCAAAACCCGCTGGCAGTGGGTAGTCAATCATCACAAGTGCGTCTTCTTTTTCCCACTCAATGCTTTTTACTTTGGTTAAAGAGTATTGTTTGGCAAGAAAGGCTTCTATTTCTGGGTAAAGCGTTGGCAGGGTATCTAGTTGCGCATTAGCTTTAGTGACTAATTCTGCTGGAATAGCCGCAGTTATTTGGCCGTTGTTTTTATCGTTTTTAAGCCAGTCAACATGGTTAAGTACAATGCCGCTAACGCAAAATAGAATGAGTAAAAAAAACAAAGCGGTAGATATGTAAATATGTAGTGCGCGGCTTGTGCTATACAAAGCACGCTTATTTATAAACGCCATAACAACTGTAATTAAGTTAAAGTTGTAACATGATAATCATTTGCATTAACTATTACAAATTTACTTACTTAACTTTACATTAAAAAGTTATTGGCATTGAGGTATTTTACTAAAGAGGAAGTTTTAGTTACTTTTTGGCGGGTGCGAAGGCCTTAAAATAAGATAGATCATTACCGATATTTCAATAGCTGCAACAAGGTAAATTACCCAAACAGGGGCGCTTGAGTAAAGTAAAAACACAAAGCCAATTAACATACCAATAGCGGCGTAGCATTTGGCTTTTACAGGCACTACTTTATGAGCTTGCCATTGCTTTAAGGTAACGCCATAGCGGGGGTGGTTAAGTAGCCAGTGTTCAAGTGCGGGCGATGAGCGAGTAAAGCAGGTAAGCGCAAGAATAAAAAAAATGGTGGTAGGCATAACCGGCAGCACTATACCAATAATACCAAGGGCAACTAACATTAACCCAAGTGCTTTTAGCCATAAGTTTTTATAACAAATAAATACTGATTTTATATTCACTTAGGCTCTTTTTAGTAATGGCTGGTACTTTGGATTGTAGGCCAAATAGTTATAAAATCGAAGCGTAAAAATATAAAAAAGGGCAAACTAAGTTTGCCCTTTTAAATTTATAAAATAGGTTTTACTTATTTAGAAGTAATAACCTACGTTAATGTTAAAGCGACGCTCTGTATCGCCTTCACCAATAATTGAACCACCAATAAATGGCTGGTTACGTGCTTGAATAAAGTCAAAGTACGTAAATAATGGACCTGCTGATACGCTCATTCCGGTTACGTTCATCCATGTATCTGCACTGTCGTCAGATTTGTCGTAAATGATGCCGTAATCGTTGTAAAACTGCACACCAGTTATTGGGCCTAAATCAACCGATAGGTCGTAAGCTACGTTAAAGTTAGTCATGGTCGCTTCGCTTGATACGGTATCGTAGTAATCAAATGCACCTACAACAAAACGGTTGCTGTTGTCGTCTAGGTCGTAGTCGTATTCACCGTGCTGAAATTGAATATTCCAGTTATTAATTTGGCTGTTTACGTGGAACGCCCATGCGCCGTAGTTACCTGCGCTGTCGTTACCATCATGTAGGCCACCACTTAATAGCGATACACCCACATCTGTTTTAGCGTTTTCGCCATGCTCAATTTGATACACTGTGCGGGCTGCAAATGTATTGTATTCACCAAGGCGAGAACCTGGGGCATCGTATGTGCCTTCGGTTGTTGCACGGCTACCAACAATATCGAAAGAGTAACGCTCGTTTACTTCAGAGCTGCCATCAACGCCGCCCACTTCATCATTTTTGAAAAAGCCTAGGTCTAGCTTCCAGTTGTCTTTAAGTTTACGGTTTACTGTTACACCTAAATCAAAGTCGTCTTCTAGGCCAACATAGTAGTTAGTGCTAAAAAAGTAGCTGTGTGAGTTGTAAGGGCCGTTACCAAAAGGTACAGGTGCAATACCTGCTTGAGCTTCCCAGCCATCAGTGAATTCGTAACCTAAGTAGGCGTATTTCACCACTGTCATGTAGTCGTAAAAACGAAAATCACCATTTACAGAAATATCGCTTATTTCGCCTGATAAGTTGATGCGAAATACTTCAAAATCTAAATCGCCACTGCGATCTTGTGTGTCTTCATCGTATGAATTAGTGCTGTAGTTAAAACGTACTGCGCCACCAATTTTAATGCCTTCGTCTTTTGTTTTAGACTCAGCGGCTGCTACTACAACCTCTTTTTGATCTGCTTTTTTACTAATTTTTGCAACTTCTTGCTTGTGTTGCTCATTAATTTTTTGCTGCTTGGTTTTTTCGTCAGCTAATTTGTTTTCTAGCTGCTGCATTTGTTGCTTAAGCAGTTTAAGTTGATTTTGTAGTGAGTCTAGATCTTCTGCTGCATAAGAGGTGCTTGTAACACCACCTAAGATTAGTGCTAGTGTTAATTTTGAGAGTTTAGTCATGATAGCCGCTCAAATTTTGATTAAAAAATAAAAAATTCAAGGCGTCGAAAAACGCCTTACGTTTAGAGTAAGAACTAAATTATAGTATTTTTTTTATTGTTTATTCTTTTGGAGCTTGAGTAAGTGCACCAACTTCAAGAAGGGGCGATGCATCTAATTTATCTGCATCCATCATAGCGGCAACTCGCTGCATTGATGAGAGTAAAAGGCTCTGTTCCCACTCAGCTAACGCAGAAAACTTTTCAATAAAGTGTTCTTGCAGTGGCTGAGGTGCTTTTTCAAGTAACTCTTTTCCTTGCTCGGTGAGGTATAAGCTCACACGGCGTTTATCCATTTGACTGCGTACGCGTGTTACTAAGTTTCTGCTTTCTATTCTGTCGAGAATATTGGTGACCGTTGCTGGACTTAAATTTACATTTTGAGCAATACGGCTCGCCGTAATTCCATCGGTTTGGGAAACTTCTTGCATTATAAGCAATTGTGGCCCAGTTAAACCTGAAGTTTTATTTAGTTGCTTAGAATGTAAATCAATCGCGCGGATTACTTTACGTAAAGAAACCAATAACTCGTCATATCTTTGCATTTGCTTATCTCGTCGATGGGGCGGTGGTATGCCGTAATCGCGAAATGTTACACATCAAATAAATTGAATTCAAATAATAAATTGCACTTTAGGCTGCTTTTATTGGTTTTTAATAGTTAGAGCAGTAACTAATGTACAACTATGTTGTTTAAATTTTATTAAATATTCTTAGCATCTTGTGTGCATTAAGTTGCGCACACTACGTATGTTGTGAATAATTGGCAAGTCTTATTACATAGACTTTAGTATTATTCATTCACAGCTGTTAGTACAAAGTAATTGTTTGTAAGTTAACTGTGTATGTATTAATCGGCAATGAACAAATTCAGCAACCCGTATTTAATACGTATAGCGTATACTTTAAGTATGCATTATTGTTTATATGTACATGTAAAAATCTTTAGTATCAGCATTATAGGGAGCAATATGAAATTATCGCCATCGGTTAGCATTGAACAAAGCAATACAGGCCTTGAATTTATTAAAGTAGCTGGCTCAAAGTGTGATGCAAAGATATTTTTGCAAGGTGGGCAAATTACCGAGTTTATCCCTAAAAATAAAAAACCACTTATTTGGGTGTCTAAAAACGAAACATACCAAGAAGGTGCTAGCATTCGTGGCGGTATTCCTATTTGTTGGCCTTGGTTTGGTACACATAAAAATGATGGTTGGCCTGCTCATGGCATTGCTCGTACGAGTTTATGGCAAGCCGACGAAGTGCACGAAAGTGACGAGCAAATTACTATTAGCTTAAAGTTACCAATGAAATTGGTAAATACCGAGTACTGGCCGCACCAATCGGCGTTAATCGTTGAGTTTGTTTTAACAGATAAACTGCAAGTGCGTTTAACTACAACTAATTTAAGTAATGCTGCGTTTAGTTATACTCAAGCGCTGCATACCTACTTCCCTACCTCAGATATTAAAAGTACGTTTGTTGATGGCCTGCAAGGCTCGCAATATATTGAGTTTGGCGAAGGACCTTTTGCTCAAGGTGAGCAAGTTAAGTTTGCGCGCGAAACCGACATGGTTTACACCGAGGCGGGTAGCTCTCAAAATATACACACCCCAGAAGGTGTTATTAATGTGAGCCGAGAAAACTCAAGCTCGTGTGTGCTGTGGAACCCGTGGATAGAAAAATCAAAACGCTTATCTAATTTTGCCGATGATGAGTATTTAACAATGCTCTGCCTAGAAGCTGCGAATGTACTAGCAGATGAAGTAACACTTGAGCCAAAACAAAGTCATACATTAGTAACGACCATTAGCTGGGCTGATTAATCTGAATTCGATAGGAAGCGACTGTGTTTAACAATCAACAAATAATGGATTTACCAGCGCATAGCGCCATTAACTTTAAGCCCTTAGCTGATAGGGCTTTGCTACATAAGCAACTTAATTGGCTTGCGTTTTACATTCCGCTAATTGGGGTGCTGATAGCTCTTTGTTATTTTAACGAAACGTTTGCTAGCAATACGCAAACGTATTTATTAATTGGAATGCCAATTTTGGTCGCAGTATCTATGTTGTACAACATAGTTAATGTAAGGCTGCAAGGTTTTGCTGTTCGGGAACATGACATAGCTTTTAAAAAAGGGGTTATATGGCAGCAAGTGACTATTTTGCCGTTAGCGCGTGTGCAGCACATGGAAATTCATCAAGGGCCTATAGAGCGAAAGCTTGACCTTGCTAGTTTAAAATTATTTAGCGCTGGAGGCGTAAGTGTCGATTTACAAATAGGTGGCTTAACGCATAGTGATTGTAAAAATATGCGCCAATTTGTGCAAAACTACCGTCAAGATGAAACAAATCCTCAAACCGAGAGTGTTAATGAGTAACACAATTAGCGAGGAGCAAAAGAGCTCTCTGCACTGGCAAAAGGTATCGCCTTGGGCACTATTATATTTTGTGGTGTATTTTAGTGTTCGTTTTGTAAAAGACGGCCTTTTAAACTTGCTGCCTATGCTTGTGGTGTTTGTAACTCAGGTAGAAAACAAATTGTTTTGGGCGCAAGTAGCCGGTGGTGCGGCACTTATTACACTGCTTGTTTACTCATTTTTATATTATTTAAACTTTAAGTTTTGTATTAGTGACGATCACGAAATACTGCTAAATAAAGGGGTATTTAAAAAAGAGCGACTTACGCTTAAATTTGGCCGTGTACAAAACGTTAATATTGCCGAGCCTTTTTATTTTACCCCGGTGAATTTAGTTAACTGTATTTTTGATGCCGCAGGTAGCGTTGCTCAAGAAGCAGTGTTACCTGGGGTCACTAAAAGCTATGCAGAGCAAATCCGTAAGCAAATTTTTGCATTTAAGGCGCAGCAGCAAACCGACGACGAACACGTAGAGCAAAGCGAAGCGGACTTAGCTGAAAATAGCCTGCGTATTAGCAATAAGGAAATAGCCAAGTTTGGTTTAATGTCGAACATGGCTATTTTAGCAATTGCTGCACTTGCACCATTTATTAATGTACTGGTTGATTTTTTAGAGAAAAAAATAATATCTAAGGTTGAGGGGTTTTATCAGCAAGAGCTTGGTATGTTAGCAAACGCAGCAACCTTCGCGATGGTTACCCTTATTGTAATGCTTGTTTTAATGGCCGTTTTGCTCTCTGTGACTATGTCGCTTATTCGTTTTTATAACTTTGAGCTTTATTTTAAGGGCCAAAAATTTAAACGTATTGCTGGCTTGTTAGAGCGCCATCAGCTTTCTATGAGCATGGATAAGGTGCAATCTATTGTTATAAAGCAAAACCTAATGGGGCGGTTACTAAAGCGATTTACTGTTGAGTGCTTGCAAGCAAGTAGCGGCGGCATTGTGGCAGGAGTAGCTGCTAAAAAAAATAAACAAACCTTAGTGTTGCCAGTATTAAATAGCGAGCAAGTAGATAGCGTATGCCAATGGATTTACCCGTGGTTTAACAGTAAAAAACTCGTCTTTAAGCGCGCAGAGCGAGCGCTTTTGTATAAAAATTTAGGCTTTTATTCACTGTTACCCAGTGCTTTAGTGTTTGGTTTTTGTTTTATTGCCGATATTAACACTTTGATTAGCCTTGGTGTTTTGGTGTTGTTCTCTGGCTTGGTAACCTTATCGTATCAGCGTTATGGTTATTACATGCATGATGATAATGGTCGATTTTACATGGTTGTACGCAGAGGAATGATTGGCGTGCATTATCGTATTTTTGAGCTTTATAAAGCGCAAAGCGCTCGCAGTGTAAGTACATATTTAATGCGCAAATCAGGCTTAAAAAGCCTGTATATACAACTTGCTTCAGGCTTTGTATTTATGCCTTACATAAAGCAGCAAGATGCTGACTTTATTATCGATTTTACAATTAAGCAGATTGAGTCAGATACACGCAGCTGGATGTAACCTCCCTTATATAAGTAATAAAACATGTGTAAATACACACTTGCACATGCTTTATTACACTTTCTTACTGCCCCTGAAAGACATTTAATAATACCCTAGATAGTATTAAGGAATTATTTTAGGGACGCTCATGAAAAAAACACTTATCACATCGGCTTTATTGCTCGCAGTACCAAGCTTTGCAGCCGATTGGCAAACTATTCATACCGAACACTTTAATATTCACTACAGTGTTGAGCATGCTGAATTTGCTAAATCAACTGCAGCAGAGCTTGAAATAGTACGCACCAAAGTGCTTGAGCAGCAAAACCGAGCACTTGATAAAACAGTTGATGTAGTAGTATTTGATCCCCTAAATGCAGCTAATGGCTTTGCATTACCTACCTCAAATAACCCTGTAATGGCACTTTTTACAACCCCACCGCAATCGGATACGGTTATATCAAATAGTACAGGTTGGCAGCAGTTACTTGTACTGCATGAATATATTCACTTAGTACACTTAGCGCAGCCTACACGTAATGACTGGCAGCAAAAAATGCGCGGTGTATGGGATTTATACGATTTAACCTATAGCAATACACCACGATGGGTTGCTGAAGGCTATGCCACTCTAATTGAATCTAAAATGACGGGACGTGGGCGCCTGTTTGATAACTACTCAGAGTCAATACTGCGAGAATTTGCTCAGCAAGGTGCTTTGCCTACATATGAGCAATTAAATGGCGAGCAGGGCTTTATGGGCAGCTCAATGGCTTATTTAATGGGTAGCCGTTTTTTAAATTGGTTAGAGAAAAACTATTCAGAACGAATGCTCGATAGTGTATGGACGCGAATGCAAGGCGTAAAAACGCGTAATTTTGATGAGGCATTTAGCGGTGTGTTTGGGCAAAGTGCAGCCAAGCTATATCGCCGATTTATAGCTGAATATACCTATAAAGCAATGCAAATAGAGCAAGAAGAGCCGTTACTTAATAGTGAACTTTGGCTTGAGCTTAATTTATATGCGAGTAACCCAGCACTTTCAAAAGATGGTAGTAAAATTGCGATTGTTGAGCGAGACAAAAAGAGTAATACCAAGCTTATAATTTATAGCACTGATGACAACATTAAAGCACAAGAAGAGTTTACTGAAGCGCAAAAAGAGCTATTAGAAAATGACTCTCAAGATATCCCCGATACAGCGCCAAGTGTATTTAAGCGCGAACAAAAACAAGTGCTTAATCAAATTAACCGAGCCGGTATTGCAAACCCGCAATGGGCAAATAGCACAACGTTATATTTTAATGCGTACAGCAATGAAGAGTCGGGTATTTATAATAAAGTGTCAGACATATTTAGCTATAACACTGAAACGGGAGATATAGAGCAGCTTACTAAGCTTGCTGGTATTCGTCGATTTACAGTATCAGGTAATGGCGAAACGCTCTATGGTGAGCAAATAAGAAATGGCTACTCAGAACTCGTAAAAGTAGATTTAAACACAGAGTCGATCACGCCATTATTTACAAAAAGTTTAAAAACAGCGTACGACTATCCGATCCTAAGCCACGATGAAGCAAAGTTAGCTTACTTATCAACGTCTTTAAATGAAAATTGGCAATTGTATATACAAGATGTTCGCAGTGACTTTATACAAACAGTGCCTATGCCAAGCGGGTATCAATATTTAAGTCAGCCTAGTTTTAGTAAAAATGATGAATCGATTTATTTTGTTGCAGGCTTAAATAGCGCGACTGATATTTATAACTATCATATAGCGAGCAAAAAACTCACTAAGTTAACCGAAGGTCAGGAAGCGGTTGCACATCCAATTGGCATGCGTGACGGTTCATTGCTTTATTTGTCGATTACCGCAGATGGACCCAATGTAAAATTATTGCCTAGCTCGCTAAAAGGCAGTGTGGTTAGCGATTTAGCGACAAATAAAAGCGCACCACGACTAATGGTTAATGAACATACATTACCAAAAGCGCAGATATATACTGATGAAGTAGGCGAGCAAAGTAGTTATAACGTACTCGAACAACGGGCAACCTTTGCCGTTGGGGCGCAGTATTATTCTGCATCTACATCCGTTTTAGATTTGAGTATTAAAAGTAGCGATTTATTAAAGCAGCTCGACTTACAAGCAGGTTACAGTATTGATTTACACAATGGTGCCTTACATGGCGGCTTTATAAATGCCAAATACAGTGCGTTACCAGTCAAACTTAGATTAAATCTGTTTGATTATGATTTAAACACAGCTAAACAGTTTCATAACCAAGACAGCTTAAATGCTGATATATCGGCACGAGGTGGCTTTGCTGCAATTAGTTACCCGCTTAAATTTGGGCAATTAAATTTAACGCCTGAACTTGCCTATAACTACACCGACTATAAGCAAAGTCATAAAAGTTGGACGCGAATTGGTATAGCCCAAAGTTGGCAATACGACCGCCAAATTTTTGCAATAGGGCAAAGTATAAATGCGCGCTACTACGATGGCAGTACCAAAAATAATAATTGGCAAGGTTACGATTTAGCCGCCCAAATTTTTGGTAAGGCATTCGATATTCCTGTGTATGTAAACTTTGAGCAAAAGCACCGCAATGAAAACAGCCTTGCATTAGGTGGCTTTAGTTCCAACCTTATTAATCAGCAACAAAGTAGTGATTATGTACTTTCATCGGAGCTGCCTTTTTACAGTGCAACCGCAGAGCGTTATCAAGGTTATGGTGGTGGGTTTAGCTTAAAAGAAGGTATGCCGTGGCTTTATTATAAGCAACATCAACTCGACGACACCGTATACGCACAAAGCTACGGCTTAAAGTACCAAGGTGACTTTAGTTTTGGAATGGGGCCTGCTGGTGTAAACGATTTAACGTTTAATATGGGGCTATCGCGAGTAGAAGGCGATAGCTTTGAAGATGAAATGCGAGCGTGGCTAAGCTTTTATTATTCGCTTTAAAAAGTAAAATTCAAGTAAAGGCGTTTAAAACACACAGAAATAACATTGTTATTTTTGTGTGTTAAGTGATGCTAATTTTGCTTGATATACATTTAGCTTTTTATTATCACGCTCGTACTGCATGGCTTTTTCAAGCAAGGCTTGTGTTTGCTTTGTTTTACCTTGCTGATAGCGAATTTTAGCAAGTTCAAGGTAAAGCTCAGATATGTATGGTGCTTTTGCAATAGCTAACTCAAGGTGATTTTTAGCTTGAGTTATTTTTCCATCTTGTAGGTCGTTTTGCGCAATAACGAGCAATTCGTAAGGGTCTTTTTCTTTATTAATTAACTGGCTTGTCAGTTGTCCTTCAAGCGTTTTATCATCAAGCTCCTTTGCTAAGGCTCGGTAGTTATGGATTAAGTTTACGCTTATTTCATTATTATCAAGGGCTGTTTGGTAAATTACTTTTGCACTTTGCAAATCTTCCGCACGACGATGTAATACTCCAGCCATATTAAATAACTCAGGGTCGTTAGGCGTAAACATATTAGCTTTTAAAATAAGAGAATAAGCTATATTAAGTTGTTTTTTAGCTAATGCCTTGGCAGCTAAATTACTATAAAACTTAGAGAGTAAATCGTTATAGGTAGCACTGCCTGAGTAAATGCTGCCTCTCGTTGGGAAGTAATCTATTAAGGTTCCTGGGCGAATAAACACAATAAGATCATCGTCTTTTTCCTGCTCTGGGGCGTAAACTTTTGTTCTGAAATGGTTGGCAACATATATAATATTATTTTCTTTTGCGTATACAGGTGCGCTAGTCA
Source organism: Pseudoalteromonas carrageenovora IAM 12662 (assembly GCF_900239935.1). Classification (NCBI taxonomy): domain Bacteria; kingdom Pseudomonadati; phylum Pseudomonadota; class Gammaproteobacteria; order Alteromonadales; family Pseudoalteromonadaceae; genus Pseudoalteromonas; species Pseudoalteromonas carrageenovora. Next base: position 3,534,123 of record NZ_LT965928.1, on the reverse strand, counting down.
TTTCTTGAAAGCTTGTTTCAAGGTTTAAAAGTTGGGCATAGCTTTGTGTAAGAACTGCTAGGCTAATGCAATTACCTTGAGATAGCTCAATAGTTTGCTCTGAAGTAAGTGTATCGCCGTGATACTTAAAGTTAGTTAGCTGGTTTTGTAAATAATTAAAAATAACGCGATCAGCTCGTGTATCAACTAATTTTTCATTTGCGTAAGCCATAAACTTTTCTTTTTCAGCTTGGGGAAGCTCAAAAATACTTTGCTCATTGAGTGTATTTACACGTTTAAAAAGGGAATGATTTATTACACTCGTTAATAGAGTTTTATTTGGGGAAGTGTTAGTTGGTGTATTTTTGCATGCAGTTAAAAGAAAACTAAATGATAAAACTAAAATTAAAGACTTCATAGGTCACCTCAATGTGAGTTTTTACACTACATTGAGGTGACTTTTTAATCAAGCATTTATAGCGCTATGCTTTTTTAAACGATTTTTTTGTGACTGTTTTTTACGTTTACGGCGGGTAAACCACAAGTAAAAACCTGTACCACCAAGCCACACAGGGCTTAAACCAATAACACACCACAGTATTTTACTAATTAAACCTGCAAAGTAACCAAAGTGAAGCTTTCTAAAGCTATCAATTACTTGCCAGCCCACACCCACTTCACGAATGTCCCAGTTAGCCATATGCTCACCCGTTAGCTTACTGTAGGTAACCGTATTGGCATATTCACTCGCAAGCGGGTTAGGGGTATCTACTTCACCAAATAACGTTATGTTTTCGTCAGGCTCAAGGGGCATCACTAAAAAAGTACCGTTAAAAGTAGGGATTTGTTTTTGGCTGTCATCAAGCACATGTTGAAAAGAGATTTCCTCATTGTATAAGTTTTTAGTTAATACAAAGTGCTCTTCTTCTGCATGCTCAATTACTTCGTGGTACCACACCGCACCGTTGAAGTAGCCACCGGTGATAGCTAAAATAATAATAATTGGCGAGCCAATCACACCTGTCATTTTATGAATGTCGCTAAGTACTATTTGCAGTGTTGCACGCCAGCGCACGCTAAATAAACGCTGCCAAAACTTACGATAAATAATAAGGCCGGTAATACCTAGTACCAAGAAAAACACGGCAAAAAAGAAGCCTAATACAGTGCCAGTCTGCCCTGGTAAGCTTTTTAAGTCATTAAGTAAAAAAGTATAGTGCAAGTCTAAAAACCAGTCGGTAAAATAATGGCTTGTGCCCACAGGCTCAGAAAGGATGTTTCCAGAGTACTGATCTAAATGAAATTTATACCAATCTTCTGTACCGCGCTTTATTAAATAAACCCGATCAGCGGTATCATCGTTAAAAATTTCCCAGCTGCCAACAACATACTCAGGGTAAGTTGTTTGCGTTTTTTCTATGAGTGTATCAATTGGCAAGCGCTGGGCTTGTTCTTTAACAACAAAGTGACTATTGGGCATTAGCAAGCCGTCTATTTCACTTTTAAATACTAAAACACTACCTGTAATACTAATTACAATTAGTGGAATGAGCGCTATAAGTGCAACCCAGCTGTGAATCTTAAATAGTGTTTTTCTCATAGTCGCTATAGTAATAAATTGTTAATGACTTGCGCATGATAACAATTATCAGTTTTATTTCATAGTTATGCGTTTAATTCCTAAAAACCATATAACTGTTAACTTAAAGCAACGCTTTTTGTATGCTCAAGTTGCCAGTACCAAATATAAAAACACGTCAATTAGTTGAGTAAATTTTATTCATCATTACAATGCCGCGCTCACATTAAAACCCTATTAAAAACAAATGTTTATTATATGTTTTTATTTGGCGTTTTATTAACAGTTATGTAACGAAAGAGGTGTGTTTTGGCGCATTATTTGCCTATATTGTCTTCATTCATTTTGGTTTTTAGCTTTTTACCGCTATTAAATAAAATTAGGAAAAACCGTAGTGTGTCTGGCTTATCACTACTAATGATGACCTTTGGTTTAGCGCAAAGCCTTTACTTTATAACGTACAATATTTATTTTGAGCGCTTTTATATAGCACTGCCATTTTTTGTGACGGGGGCGCTAAGTAGCTTAATTTTATATTTTTTCGCACGTTATAACGCAAAAAAAACAGAGCGAATGCAGCTAATCGCTATGCTTTCTTTTTCATTGCTGCCTTTTGCATTACTGCTTAATCCTAACTTAGACACAGCGGCAGTTCTAAATGGTTTAACGTACGTAGGCTTGGTTATGAGTTCAGTACGTGTAATGCCACAAACTTATAAAACTCTTCGCAGCGGTAATATTAGTAATTTGAGTGCGCGTTATTTTAGCTTGCAGTTTATAGCTGGAATTTGCGGCCTAACAGTTGAGCTTTCAATGGCTGTGCCAAGTACTTCACATGTATTAATGTTTATTATGCTATTGCTCACCAATGCTGTGCAATTTGCATGTATGCAGTATTATAAAATTCGCCCAGTAATGGCTTAAAAAACAAGCGCTTTAATGTTCCTATTTAACTAAATATATGGCAAGTTACTTTATCAGATAAAAGGATAAAGTATGAATTGGAATCAGTTTGGCTATATTTGCCGTGTTTATAGCTCAAAAACCTTAAGCGCTTCACAAAAAGCAGAGCTAACTGCACAACCGCATTTAGCTGTTTATGCTAATGAGCGTGCAGATAGTAAATTAGCTAATGACCTTGCAGCAAAATTTGCACTTCAAGATGAAGCTACTTTGCAAAAACAAGCAGTACATTACCAATGTTTGCCCCAGCTAATTAATGAATTTAAGCTTGAGCAAAAAGGCTTGCTTAGCTACTTAACTATTGTTTTTGTTATTTATGTTTTCTCTTCATTTTTGTATCAGTTTTTTGTTGTACCTACATTCGTAGAAATATATAGCAATCATACGATCTCCTCAGAACATACCTTTGATGATTACTTCTCTTACTGGTATGTGCCAATTATTTTATTACTCTTCCTACAAAGCATTATTTTTACAGTTACCTTAAAGCTTAAAAATGCATGTACTTTAATTGAAGCGCAGCCTTTCTCAGGTTTATTTAAAGTTTTAATACCAAGTAAGCTGGTTAACCAATACCGTTTTTTAGTTGCGACGTTGAGCTTTGCTCTTAATTTTAAAGCACACGAGAAAAGCTCCTCACCAGAGACTAAACATTTGGCTAAATGTGATTCGTTAGGCTATGAAACCGATAAAGAATTTAAAGTGTTATTAGAGCAGCAGCTCAAACAGTTTAATTCGCAGGTTAAAAGTTTTATAAATAAGCTAGTTATTCTTTATGGATTAGTGATTGTAGTATCTATTTACTTATTTGTTAGAGCGGCTTACCAACCAATTTTTATGCTAGGAGAAGTGCTATGAAGTCAAAAGGATTTACGTTAATAGAGTTGATGGTGGTAATTTCTATTATTGGTATTTTAGCTGCGGTTGCGCTACCTCAATATAGTAAGTATATGCAACGAGCAGAACTTGTTGACCCACTTGCTATGGCTGCAGTAATTCGAGAAGACGTTACGGTTTATTATCTTGAAAACAGGCGCTTTCCAGTAAGTAACGAACAAGCGGGTGTACCAGCAAGTAAATTTCTAATTGGTAATAGAGTAACGGGCATCACAGTAGATAACGGCGCTATTCATATTAGCTTAGGTAATAAAGCTTCACAGCCTCTGCAAAATACAGTTTTAACCTTTAGACCAGCAGTTGTAACTGGAAGTCCTACAAGCCCAATTGCGTGGTTATGTGGGTTTGATGAACCGATAAACGGTATGCAAGTGGTTGGCGAAAATAAAACAACAGTACCAAAAGAAATTTTACCTTCAGCATGTATATAAAGTAAGCAGGGGATTGAAATGAAATTAACTATTCATCAAATTGATGCATTTACAAGTTCGTTATTTAAAGGCAATTATGCTGCGGTGATCCCGCTTGAATCGTGGTTAAGTGATGAGTTAATGCTTAATATTGGCGCTGAAAACAACGTATCCGAAACAGCCTTCACCTGCCTGCAAGATGATGGTAGTTATGCAATTCGTTGGTTTTCCCCTTTGATGGAAATAGACTTTTGTGGGCATGCAACTTTAGCGGCTGCGTATGTATTATGTGAGGAGAATAATATATCGCAAGTGCGCTTTACAGCCGAAGCCGTTGGAGAGCTTATTGTAAATAAAAATAGCGATGATAGTTTTACTATGACCTTTCCTAAGCAAGCACCCACAAAGGTTGAAGATATACCTGATGCACTATTGAAAGGCTTGTCTATACAACCTGTGCTGGTATTTAAAAATCGCCAAGCTTACTTTGCTATTTATGACAATGCACAGCAAATACATGAACTAACTACTAACTCAGCGCTTTTAAAAACATTACATCCATTTGATGTTGTTGTTAGTGCAAGCTCTGCTGAATACGATATTGTATCTCGCTATTTTTGGCCAGCCAGTGGTGGAGAAGAAGATTTTGTAACAGGGTCTATTCATACCGGGCTTGCTCCTTATTGGGCACAGCAATTAGGTAAAAATAAATTAAATGCATATCAGGCCTCAAGCCGAGGTGGTTTTATACAATGTGAGGTGGGTGAATCTACCGTTACATTAACAGGCCATGCTGTTAGGTATTTAAAAGGCACTATTTATATTTAGCAATAAAAAGGCCACGCAGTATGTGGCCTTTGTTTACTCAATTATTAAATTTACTTAGGCTTCTAATGCTTTGGCAATTAAGCGATCAATATATTTTTTATGCGCTTTGGTCGCAGTATCTGCTCCCCAACCAATACTGGTATCAGCTATTTGAGTTAACTGATATAGCGCCGCGGTTTTAGTTAGGTTATCGTATTTGCTGGCTTTACTTAGACCTGCTATAGCAATTAGCTGATTTACATATTCAATTTGTAAGTTATGACTAATTGAATTTGCCTCTTCACTTTTAACAAAAATACTGGCGGTTAAATCTTCCATAAATTGGCTCAAGCTATATTCGTTGCCATAGAGAGCGGTGTCGGAAATGCGCAGTAAAACGGCAGGGTGAAGCAGCTGTGCTAGCACTGTTTTTTGCATACCTAAAATCATTTTATGCGCTTTAGGATCTTCGTTTTTACCATAATGGCTAAAGCCTCGGCGCTGAAGTTGAAGGTAGTTATACAAAGGCTGCATACTTTTAAGAACATCTGGCGCAAATACAAATTTTGCTAATATGTCCATCGCTTGTGTTTGGCGCTCAAGCGGTACAGGAGTAAATGGTTTATCTGCGTTTACGTCACCTACGACTGCACGTTCAACATATACCCCACCAATTTGGCGAGAAACAATGCCAGCTTGCGCGCGGTACTGGCCAAATAAGCTATTTGCAGAGGTAACTAGCTGTTGGTAAGACTCGCCTTCTACAGTGGCTTTATCTTTTAACTGCGTAAATAATTTATTAATTAGCGCCATTCGATCCGCGCCATAAGCGGCCGGGTTTGACGATAAGTCACCAATCATTACGCGCGGATCTATATGACGACCCGGTGCGCGCATGTCGTCTGCATCGTTACCAAAAGCGAGGGCGTGTTCGCTTGAACGAGCAAGAATTTCATTAAGGCGAGCTTGCTCAGCAGTGTCGTCTGTAAGTGCTGTGCTGTAGCCATAGTTAATTGCCCAATCATCATAGGGACCAGGCTTTGTTTGAAAAATATCACCTTGCTGCACACCAATTGGGGCAATGTTAGCGGGTGCATAATCCATAACTGAACCCGTTACTATGCCTTGGGTTTTGCTTTTATCGTGTACTTCTTTTTCATCCCACAAAATTGACGATTTCATGTTGTGGTTAAGGCCTAATGTATGACCCACTTCATGAAGTACTAATTGGGTTAAACCTTGGCGAAGCATTTCTTTATCTTCAATTTTGTCGCCGCTAGCGAGGCCTTTAGCAAACATCAGGTTTTGTTGAATTTCATGCCCTAATGAGCAATTTAACTCGCCTGTGTCTAGGTGCTCAGCGTGGCTCATTGTTCCTTGCGTATACAGGGTGTCGTAAATCCAACGATTTTTCATAAACACAAACTCAAGCATAATGTCTGAGCCCAATATTTCGCCTGTTAATGGGTTAGCAAGTGCTGGTCCGTATCCACCAAATGGAGGTTTAGGTGATGAGGTCCAGCGTAGTACGTTGTAATTAATATCGCCTGCATCCCAATCTGCATCGTCTGGTTGTACTTTTACTTCTAGAGCATTTTTAAAGCCGGCTTTTTCAAAAGAGCTATTCCAGGTTAATACCGCATCGCGTACGGTGTCGCGCCACTCAATAGGTGTGGTGTTTTCTATCCACCAAGTAATTGGTTTTACAGGCTCTGAAAGGGCTGCACTTGGGTCTTTCTTTTGTAAGTCCCAGCGCTTAATTACATCTTGATAAGGAGCCCAGTCAGTAGAGGTCATTTTATCAAATTGATTAGTAAAATAGCCAATGCGTGCATCGTCCATACGTGGTTGGTAGTTATTTTTAGGTAACGCTACAAATGAGTGTTGCACCTTTACCGAGACACTACGTGGATCGCTTACTGCGCTTGTGCCACGAACCGTAGGGCTTGCATTAGTAAATACGTAATCAACAACCACATCTAAGTTATTAGGATAAGGACGCTGCTTAATTATGCGTGATTTTTTATCGTCTAACTTACCTACTTTAAAGCGCTTTTTGGCTTTTTTGTCTGCTGGGTTTGGCGTTGGTGATACTTTATGAAGTGCTTCGCTTAAGAATAACTTATTTACTTTAAAGGCTATTTTACCTTCTTCTTCTTTTTCTATTTTAATGCTGGCAAGTACGGCTTCGCTTATGTTGGCATCACTTGCTTTTGAAATAGCGCTACTTTCATCAAATTTATAACGAGGAGTTTTGCTAATTATATCAATTCGATCAAAGTATTTTCTAAATTCAATAAGCTTGGTTTCGCGATATGAACCACGAAAATGGCCTGCATCTGTCACACCATCTACGGTATGCGCAAAGTAAACAAACGGAGTATCAAGTTGAGAGTCATTAATTACCATTAAATGCTCGCCCGTTTTTTCGTCTTGGTAAAGGTTAAAAATACCAGCAAATTCAGTTTGATCTTTAACCATTTCGCTCAGTGTTTTTGGCTTTTTATCTTCTTTTTTGTCGGCAGCAATTGCATGGCCGCTGAGCGCGATACTAAGCGCTAAAGTAAGTGATGTTAGTTTCATTGTTGTAGTCTTTTTGGAGTTGCTAATTTAATTGGACTGTACGGAAATTAATTTTGTTTCGCACAGCTTCTCGATGAAATAGTAGCTTAATTTTTCAACCAGTTGATTTTAAATGGTAAAAGTTTGTAACAAAATATAATGAATGAGATGAGTTGCAGGTTTTTATTTTCATTAAATATAGATACTTAAGGTTTTTGTACATTTGTAACAGTTGCTTACAAATGTCACATTAATGTTTTATCTAGCTCTGTTATTATGGCGTTAATAGAAATTTGGGGTAATTAGGATATGCAAACAAATTCACTTAGATGGGTTTTCCCATTTGTAGCGCTGGCCATAGGTATTGTTGGCTTTATGGGTGTTAATGCTATAGCGCAAGAGCCGGAGCAAAAGAAGGCGGTAGACACGCGTCCTACGGTGCAAGTTGAGCCTGTAGCAGCAAACGATCACCAAGTAATTATAAATAGCTATGGTGAGATAAAGCCGCTAGAAAATACACAGCTTTCGGCGCAAGTGTCGGGTGAAGTATTAAGCTGGCACCCTAACTTTGTTGCCGGTGGTGTGGTTGCTCGTGGTGAAACATTATTCACTATCGAAAAAGATAATTATGAAGCTGCAGTACTTGTTGCTGAGGCTGATGTTGCTCGAGCACAGGCTGCTCTTATTGAAGAACAGGCTCAGGCACAGGTAGCCGAAGACGAAGTAAAGCGTTTTCCTAGTAAAGCGCGTACCGATTTATTTTTACGTAAGCCGCAAGTGTTAAGTGCTCAAGCTGCAGTTAAATCGGCGCAAGCAGCTTTAAAGCGTGCGCAACGTGATTTAGACAATTGTGAAGTGACAGCGCCATACGATGCTTTAGTGATTAGTCGTAATGTAGGTGTTGGCCAGTTTGTTACTGTAGGCTCACAAGTTGCTGAATTAAATAATATTGAAACCGCTGAGGTGATTATTCCTATTGCAGGATTCGATAGCGTGTTTTTACCAGAGCGTATTAAAGGTATTACGGCAACGATTATTCAAAAAGGACTAAACAGCTTTACCCGTGAAGGGGTAATAGACCGCGACTTAGGGATTATTGATAACGCTACGCGTATGAGTAGTTTAGTGGTACGTATTGAAGACCCATACGGCTTAAAAACAAAACAGCCTGCCATTAAGTTTGGCAGCTACGTACAAGTTAATTTTGCAGGGGCTACGCTTAATAACATATACCGTTTACCGCAAGCTTTAGTGAATAACCAAACCGTATGGGTAGTAAATGAAAACCAAGAGCTTGAGCCACGTAAAGTAACGGTTATTCGTGAAGAAGGTGAATACTTTTATATCAGCAGTGGTTTAAATGCTGACGACCAACTCGTTACTACTTTGCCTGAATACCCACAAAAAGGGATGCAGGTTAAAATTGCCGGTGTAGCTACACCTGAAAGCTCAGAGTTGAGCACCTCAAACACGCAACAGCTGTAAGGTGTATTAGACATGAGCGAATCAATACAAAAAAAACAAACAGGACTCATTGCCTACTTTGCTAATAACTCGGTTGCTGCAAACTTAATGATGTTTTTTATCATTGTTATGGGTTTAATTAGCTACTTTACTATTCAGCGTCAAATGTTTCCAAATATAGAAGTTAATTATATTAACGTTGAAGCTAACTACCCAGGTGCCTCTCCTCAAGAAATAGAAGAAAGTATTCTTATAAAAATTGAAGAGTCACTTAAAGATATAACCGAAATTAAAAAAGGTGTGTACCGCGCTTTTAGAAATGGCGGCACAGCAAGCCTTGAAATAAACACTGATGCTGAACTTACCGATGTACTTGATAAAGTAAAACTACGTGTAGATGGTATTGCGACTTTTCCGGCGGGTATGGAACCGGTCACCATAAGTCAGGTTGAATTTAGGCAAGATGTAATAGGTATGACACTTGTTGGCGATTTACCGCTTACAGAGCTTAAGCCTCTTGCAAACCAAATAGAAGATGAGTTATTACAGTTATCGAACGTATCTTTGGTGGTAAACGATGTACCGCTTGACGAGATAGCTATTGAAATAGACCCAGATACGCTGCGCCAATATAACTTAACACTCAGTGATGTGATGGATGCGGTGCGTCGCTACTCAGCTAACTTTTCGGCAGGGCAATTAAAAACCGATGCGGGCGTTATTTCTGTTCGAGTAGAGAACCAATTTTACTCGGGTGAAGAGTTTAGACACATCCCAGTAAAAATAGGTGAGTATGGCGCTAAAGTTTTACTGCAAGATGTGGCCATTATTAAAGACCAATTTACAGAAGGTGAGCGCTACTTTAAATTTAACGGTGAAAATGCCGTTTATATGTCGGTTAAAGCAACGCAAGAGCAAAATATAATTCCTGTGGCCGATTCGGTTAAGGCATTTATTGATCAAAAAAATAAGCAGCTACCGCCAGGTATTAGGTTAGAGCCATTAATGGATATGACATATTACCTAAATGCTCGCCTTGATATGATGAAGGCTAACTTGTTTCAAGGTGCAATTTTAGTGGCCATTATGCTGTCGTTATTCTTGCGCTTTAAACTTGCATTATGGGTAATGATTGGCTTGCCCGTTTGTTTTTTAGGGGCAATGATGATGATGCCATTATTTGGTATCAGCATTAATATTATTTCGTTATTCGCGTTTATTATGGTGCTTGGCATTGTGGTGGATGACGCCATAGTAATAGGCGAAGCCGCGTATACCGAGGTGGAAAAAAGCGGTGGTGGTGTCGAAAACGTCGTACGTGGTGCAAACCGCGTAGCAACTCCTGCAACGTTTGGTGTATTAACAACCATTGCTGTGTTTGCGCCGTTTACGCTTTCAAGCGGCCCAGAAAGTGCCTTCTTTTACGGTATAGCCGTAGTGGTAATGCTGTGTTTGGTGTTTAGCCTTATTGAGTCAAAGCTTATATTACCGGCTCATATTGCACATACACACTTTTCACCGATTAAAAAAGGGGGCTGGCGCGATCGCTTTAACACTCGCTTTTTTGGTTTTGTAAATGGCCCATATAAACGTTTTATTGCTAAATGTGTAGATTGGCGATGGACGGTATTATTCGCCTTTATTGCTATGTTTATAGTAAGTATTTCGCTTATTACCTCAAACAAAGTGCGTACCGTACCTACGCCTAAAGTACCGCACGATTTTCCACAAATACAAGTAGAAATGAACGACAACGTTTCTGACTTACAAACTATTGCGGCTATTCGTGAAATAGAAGCCATGGTACTTAGAGTCGATGAAGAAACTGAGCGTGAATTTGGCCAAAAAATTATTCGTGATGTTTTGGTATTTAACCAAGGCAGAACTGAGTCTCAATTGCTGGCCCCTTTAGTTGACGAAGATTCACGTCCGTATAATGCATTTGAACTTTCGCGTCGCTGGCGTGAAGCTATGCCAACTATTGCCGGCATTAAGTCGTTAACTATTCAAGACGATGTTGGTGGCGGCGGTGGCAACGGCGGCGGTGAGTTTGGCTACTTACTGTTTGGCTCTGACATAGATACTTTAAATCAGGCAGGTCGTCGTTTTATTCAATTGCTTCAACAGCAAAAAGGATTGTTTGATATAAGCTCAACTATTGATCCTGCGAGCAAAGAAGTGCAAATGAGCTTAAAACCGGTCGCTTACGATTTGGGTTTAGATTTGGCAAGTATTGCTAATCAAGTGGGTGCCAGCTTTTATGGTGGTGAAGCGCAGCGCGTGATCCGAAACGGTGAAGAAGTACGTGTAATGGTACGCTACCCTAAACTAACTCGTGAAGCATTTTCATCACTTAAGCATACTGTTGTGACCACCCCACAAGGGCGAGAAGTATTACTTGGTGATGTTGTAGAGCTAACGGAAACGCCTGGTATTAGTTATATTCGCCGTGAAGGTGGTTATCGTACTGTATATGTTTATGGCAATATTGATGAAGAGCAAATTGAACCGGGCGAAGTAGTTAAGCAGGTAAAAGAAAACTTACTGCCACAACTTAAAGAAGAATACCCAAGCGTTAAATCAGAACTTGGCGGTGCAATTGAAGAGCAGCAAGCTCAAGCAAATGAGCAATTACTATTTTTTGCCGGTGGTATGATTTTAGTTTACATACTGCTAGCAGTACCGCTTAAAAGCTACTCGCAGCCGCTTATTGTAATGTCAGTTATTCCGTTTAGCTTAACTGGCGCTATTTGGGGACACTTTTGGTTTGATTTAGATATGAGCTTAATGTCGGGCTTTGGCTTAATTGCAGCTGCAGGCGTAGTTATAAACGACTCCCTAGTGATGACCGACTACGTAAACCAAGTTCGTCGCGAAGGGGTTAGTGTTAAACATGCGGTAATAGAAGCAGGTTGTGCACGCTTTAGAGCAATATTGCTTACCTCAATCACTACTTTTGCTGGTGTATTACCTATTATGTTTGAAACCAGCTTACAGGCTAAATTTGTAATACCTATGGCAGTAGCGCTAGGTTTTGCAGTTATGTTTGCAACATTAATAACACTAATATTAGTGCCATGCTTATATATTATTTTAGGTGACATTGGGGCGTTATTTAAGCGCCCATTTAAAGGGCGAGCTGCAAAAGCTGCGTAATACTCATCCGCAATATTACTTAATCATTTTGCGGGCTTAAACGTGTTGCTACTTGCGTTAAAAAATTCTCATTTACGACTGCATGGATGCAGAAGGTAGAGCAATGCAGGAGTAATGCAGGAGCAATTGCCGAGAACAACTTAATAGCGAGTTTTTGACCTAGCTATCAACACGTTTTTTCAACCCCAAAATAGATCATTTAATTAAGCGAATTGGTATAAATATAAAGCATAAAAAAAGCACTGAATGGTTAACCGTTCAGTGCTTTTTTATTATCTTTTTTTAATGCAGTTTAACGCTGCAATAAAATTAATCTTTAAATTGTTTATGACAATCTTTACAACCTTTAGCCCATGCGCCAAAAGCTTTACCTATTACTGCTTTGTCGCCTGTTTGAGCTGCTACTGCTAGCTTATCTGCATTTGCAGCAAAGGCGTTGGCTTTTTCAACAAAAGTTGCCTTTTCAGACCAAACTGCTGCTAATGCTGCTGTATCGCCTTTATCTGTGCCTTCGTAAAACGCTTCCCAAGGCATTTTAGAAAGAGCGGCTGCGTTATTAGCGCGCATTTTAAATTGCTCTGCATCAAACGGCACTTTGCCTTTTAGCATGGCGCCCATGTCACCAATTTGCACTGAGATCATTGAAAAAGCAGCTTGGCGGTATTCAATTGCATCGCTTGGCTCTTTAAAAGCTGAGTTTGCTGATACGCTAAGTGTGCAAGTTGCTAAAGCAACTCCTGCTAAAACTTGTTTTAATTTAATCATTGGAATCCCTGTTAATTATGTCTCGACTATTGCTTTTGTATCTTAGCTACTGCTTTTATTCAAGCTAATAAGACAAAATTAACTAAAAGTTAATCGTTTATGTCTATATCGGCAAATATCATCCCTCGGCGCATACTACGGGTTGCCAAAAATACTTCTCCAAGTAGCGACATAAAAGCGCATATTAGTAATGCCATTGCAGCTACAAAACAGCTAGCAATCGTGACACCTAAATTAATCGACTGAATATGTGATAGAAATAATAGCATTACTACGGCACAAACCAGTAGAGCACTTAATACACTTAAACTAAAAGCTATATGGATACAACGTGAGCGTTTTAACAGCGCACGTAGCTCAGTGGCGAGAGACTTATTAAAGTCCTCATCAATACTAATTTTTAGTTTGCGCTCAAGCTGGCGTGCACGATCTGTTATACGTGCCAAACGATTAGATAGAACCCCTAAAGTGGCTGCAATTCCGGTTATTAAAAATACAGGAGCTACAGCTGTTTGTATTACTTTAGCCATAGTTAAAATGTTGATTACGTCATTGCTCATTAATTTTCCAGAGAATTTAGGGTTTGGTTTACATTAGTTCACAAATGCAGGAGGTTTTTTAGTTCTTTAAAATCATTGGTTTATTGTTTAATTGGTTGTTTTTACTTATTTGCAGTCACATGTTTGTAACCAAGGTGTTGCTTGGCCTGCACTGAAAGTTTTATATTCACTAGCACAATTTAATCATTCTGATTATTACAAATACAATAATACATAACCTACCCAAGGGGAACTAATGGCTAACAATATAATAAAAAAAACTGCTATTGCCACAGCAGTCTCAAGTGCATTTCTTGCCACGTTTGTTAACGCAGCAACTTTACCTAAAGCAACGATCTCACCTCAAGCTGCAGAACAAGTAAAAGAATTAGCATCTGATCAAAAACAACCATCAGCACATATGATTGTACTACGAGCAACTACATCTGTTGATGCTGTTGCTGCAGGGACTTATCAAGTAGCAAATAGTCGTGAAATTATAGCGAATGTTGAGCAGCTTCAAGATACTATGATGAGCGAGCTTAATAGCCTAGACTTCGATGCAAAAGTAATAGGTAAAACAAAAATATTAGCACCAACGCTAATAGTACAAGCAACACCAGAAGCTTTAGCTGAAATAGCAAAAGATGCACGTGTAGAGAAAGTTTTACCAATGTTTGATTACCAGCTGCATGTTTCAGACTCGTCTGATTACATTAATGCTAAACCTTTAGTTATTGATGGTGTTGTAACGGGTAAGGGGCAGCGCGTAGCTGTTTTAGATACTGGTATCGATTATACTCACAAAGCATTTGGTGGTGAAGGCACTGTTGATGCATATTTAGCAGCTCAATCAGATCCTACTGAAGTTAGCTGGCCGCAAGGTATTGTCCAAGGCGGTTATGATTTTATTCATGAAGATGCTGACCCTATTGAAAACGATCCTGCAAACTCATCTGCAACAGGTGATCCAACAGATCATGGTACATCGTCTTCAAACTCGGTAAATGGTATCGCACCAGATGTTGAGTTATATGTTTACTCTGTATGTGGTGGTGGCTGTCCTAGTGCCGCACAAGCCGCAGCGCTTGAAGCTGCAATGGATCCTAACGGTGATGGCGACATTTCAGATCGCGTAGACGTTATGAATATGTCACTAGGCGGTGAGTATGGTGATACTTACACAGGTGGCGGTGCACAATACCTTATTCAACGAGCTGTTGATTTAGGCGTGAATATGGTTATTTCAGCTGGTAATGATGGTGATCATCCATTCCGTATTGGTGGTCCAAGTACTACACCAAATGCATTATCAGTAGGTGCTATGACTCATCCAACAACCGAAGTGGGTGTAGCTACTGGTACTGTTGCAGGTGTTGAAGGAAGTATTCAAGCGTCTGGCTTTGGTCCGCAAGTTGATTTTGCAATCTCTGGTGCTGATATTGATTTAGTATACCCAGACGCAAACCAAGATGGTTGTAATGACTTTGCTGATGATGTTGATTTTACAGGCAAAGCGGTATTAATTGATCGTGGTGCATGTGCATTTACGGCCAAAGTACTAAACGCACAAGAAAAAGGTGCTGAATTTGTATTTATTGCAAATAATGTAGACGATGGTACGCCAGCGCCAATGGGCGGTAGTGATGCTGCTGTAACAATAAAAAATGTAGGTATTAACTTTGCCGCGGGTGCTGCTTTAAAGGCGCAATTAGCAGCTGGTGATACGGTTACATTTGATATTGATGTTAAAATTAAAACTACTGCAGGTGCCGTAGCAACGTTCTCTTCTCGTGGTCCTTCAATGGATGGTTTATTAAAACCAGAAATTACAGCACCTGGTACAAGTATCTTGGTGGCTGCTGCAGGCACGCAAGATCAACTAGCACCTGTAAGTGGAACTTCTTTCTCTGGCCCAATTACAGCCGGTGCTGTTGCAATGATTCGTGAAGCTCATCCTGAGCGTAATGCATTTGAAATTAAAGCAACAATAATGAATGCTGCAGACTTAAATGTTACTAACGAACCACTAGCGGTTAATCCAGATTCAGAACTGGCTCCTATCAGTATGATTGGTGCAGGTTTGGTTGATGTGACTAAAGCTGTAAACCTACCCGTTGCTGCTTGGGTAAACAATACTGATTTTGAAACTAAACAAGCTGCGCTTTCGTTTGGTCTTGTTTCAATGGCTGAAACTGGTTCATTAACTAAAACAGTAACAGTTAAAAACTTTTCATCAGAAGCGAAAACTTACGCGTTACGCACTGAAGCTCGCTACCAAAATGATGAAGATACGGGTGCAATTAGTTGGGAATACCCTGAGTCGGTAACAATTCCTGCAGGCCAGTCAGTTAACTTTGATGTGACGTTAACTGTTGATCCAACAAAATTACCAGTATGGGAATTAGAAAACCCGTTTAGCTCAGACGATATTGCAGCAAGAAGTGCAGCACTTACTTCTGTAGAGTTTGATGGTGCATTAGTCTTTAATGATGCAAGCACTGATACAGATCACGACTTGCACGTTGTGTATCATGCAATGCCTAAAGCTGCTACAGGCTTAAATGTTTCATCTCAAATTATTGATAATGAAATGACGTTAATTGTTGAAAATAGCGGCCAAACAGAATTAACACCATTTGCAGAAAGTATTGTTGCAATGGGAACTGAAAAAACACAAGAAGAAGCTGAGTATAATATTTTAGCAACTACTTTCTCTGCGTTTGCAGACAGCTCTTGTGATTCAGGTATTTTTGTAACATCGTCTATTCAATTACGTGACCCATTAACACATGTATTCCAAGCGGGTTACAGACTAGAAATTGATACCGATAATGACGGTGTTTACGATCACCTAATGCAAAATTACAACGACCGTGGTCGTGAGACTGCATTCCCAGGACGTAGCCGTACAGTAATTGGTGCGACTGATGGTGCAGGTAACGATGCTTTAGCATGGGTTACTCCGCTTTATCATTCTGCTGGCGAAGACACTATTACTTTCTCAACATGTAGTGAACTATTAAACGTGGATGCTTCACTAATTGGTGAGAACATGAACTTTAAAGCATCTGTGGGTTACCCATCATATTACACTGGTGTATTCACTCAGACAGATAGCATTGAAGGTTCTGCGACGTTTGGTGCGTCTCCAAGTGTAACGCTTACCTCTATGGAAACAGGTGAAGAAGTTACGTCACTTAAACCAGGTGAGAAAGCAATTGTTGAAGCTAGTGGCCCATTTGCATTATCGCAAGATTCAGGCCTAGATATTATCAAAGTAATGTCAGCTTCTGAGCTTGATGTTCCTGCAATCGAAGCTCCAATGTTAGTTGGTGGCGAGTTCAGTGTTGTTGAAGATGCTGCTAACGGTACAGTTGTTGGCGCGCTTACAATTACTGAATCAGATTTAGACTTAGATGTATCAGAGTACTATGTGCAATCAAATACTCATCAAGGTTTAGGTATCGATGCTGATGGACAAGTAGTTGTAATTAACTCTGAACTATTAGCAGGTGATTCAACAGCTGAAATTCAAGTTGTGGCAATCGATGTGCGCGGTAATGTGTCTGCACCAGCAACAGTTTCAGTAAGCATTACTAAAGCTGTTGAACCAATAGCAACTGTTACACCTGAAACAGTGAAAAAGAGTTCGTCTGGTTCACTAGCTTGGCTTACATTGCTAGTAGCGCCGTTTGCATTTATGCGTCGTCGTAAACAAAAGTAATTTAATAACTAATTAGTTATTTAAAAGGGAGCTTCGGCTCCCTTTTTACATAGCTTCACAAACTAAATCACACCGCGCTTTATTATTAGGTATATTTAATACTACCAATAATAACAACGACTGAGATTTACAAATGTTCCGTTCTTCATTCACACTAGCCGCATTATCACTAGCTGTTTTAGCTGGTTGTAATAAGGCTCCACAAAGTACATCTAACGACACTTCAAATACAAACACTGTGCAAACACAGCAAGTGGAAAAAAAAGTTAGCGCAGTTGCACCTATCGCTAAAAAAGTACCTCACGAAATGACTATTCATGGCGACACGCGTATTGATGACTACTACTGGCTACGTGATGACGAGCGCAAAGCGCCAGAAGTTATTAGTTACCTTGAGGCTGAAAATATCTACACAGATACCATGCTTGCACATACTAAAACACTGCAAAGTAGTTTGTTTGAAGAGCTTAAAGGGCGAATCCAAAAAGATGATGATTCTGTTCCAGTAAAAGACGGCCAGTACTATTACTCGTCACAAACTCGCGGCGATAATGAATATACTACTTACTTACGTAGTAGCGATTTTGCAGGGACCGATCAGCAAGTTATTTTAGACGTAAATGAATTAGCTAAAGGTCATGACTACTTTGCGGTTAGTGGTTTAGATGTAAGCCCAAATGACAACTTAATGGCGTATGGTGAAGATACGGTGAGTCGCCGTATTTACAATATAAAAATTAAAGATTTAAGCACCGGTAAATTATTAGAAGACACGCTTGAAGGCACCAGCGGTAATGTTGTGTGGGCGAACGATAATAAAACTGTGTATTACATCAAAAAAGACGCGCAAACCTTACTCGGTTATCAAGTTTATCGACATACGCTTGGTAAACCACAAAGTGATGACGAGCTTGTATACGAAGAAACAGACACAAGTTATTACACCGGTATGAGCAAAAGCAAAGATGGCTCAGAAATTTATATTTGGCATAGCAGCACTGATTCATCGGGTTTATCAGTGATAAGTGCAAACGATGTAAACGCCAAGCCAAAGCGTTTTATTGAGCGTGAAGCCAACCTTGAATACAGCATATCTAAACTAGGTGATACTTATTACATTGTTACTAATTTAAATGCCGTTAACTTTCAGCTTATGAAAGTAGATATCGATAAAGCTGGTGATAAAGCGAATTGGCAAAGTGTGATCCCTGCACGCAAGGGTATTAAACTTGAAGGTGTAGAGTTATTTGACGACTACTTAGTATACCAACAGCGCGAAATGGGCCAATCAACACTTATTGCGCGTAATTTAAAATCAGGCAAAGAGTTACCACTAAGCTTTAACGACAGTGCGTATACAATTAACGCATATGGTAATAACGAATTAGACAGCGATACACTGCGTGTGTATTACACCAGTATGACGACACCGGGTTCATCATACGATGTTAACTTAGCCACTGGCGAAAAAACATTATTGAAGCAGCAGGCTGTATTAGGCGACTTTAATGCTGATAATTATGCGTCTGAGCGTATTTTTGTAGAGGCACGCGACGGTATAAAAGTACCGGTAAGCTTAGTTTATCGTAAAGATGCATTTAAAAAGGATGGCACAAACCCATTACTACAATACGGCTATGGCTCGTATGGCGCCACCATGGATCCTACTTTTTCTAGCTCGCGCTTAAGTTTGCTAGACCGTGGTTTTGTATATGCTATTGCCCATGTACGCGGCTCGCAAATGTTAGGTCGCCCTTGGTATGAAGATGGTAAATTACTAACTAAAAAGAATACCTTTAACGATTTTGTTGATGTAACTAAATCATTAGTGGCACAAGGCTATGGCGCTAAAGATGAAATATTTGCTTATGGTGGTAGTGCTGGTGGCTTATTAATGGGCGCGGTAGCAAACCAAGCACCTGAGCTTTATAAAGGCATGGTTGCCGCTGTACCGTTTGTAGATGTAGTTACCACCATGCTTGATGCCAGTATTCCGCTTACCACCAATGAGTATGGCGAGTGGGGTAACCCAAATGAAAAAGAGTACTACGACTATATGCTTTCGTACTCGCCTTATGATCAAGTAGCTAAGCAAGCATATCCAAATATGTTAGTGACAACCGGTTTGCATGACTCACAAGTTCAATACTTTGAGCCAGCTAAATGGGTTGCTAAGCTGCGTGATTACAAAACAGATGATAATAAACTACTGTTTAAAATAGATATGGAAGCAGGGCACGGCGGCGCATCAGGTCGCTTTAAGCGCTTAGAAGATACCGCGTTTAATTATGCCTTTATTCTTGATTTAGCAGGTATTAAAAACTAGGTGACCCGCCCTAATTACAATAAAATTAAGTAATGTTTAAAGGTATAGCCAACGGCTATACCTTTATTTTTTGTGGCAAGTTAAAGCTAAACATAGTGCCTTTGCCCAGCTCACTTTGTACATTTATTTCGCTGTCCATAAGTTTTAATAGGCCCTTACAAATAGCAAGTCCTAAGCCACCTTGTTGTCGCCCTTCGTTATGTGAGTTTGAAGCCTGATAATGCGGATTAAAAATAGCGTTTAGCTCATCATGCTTAATTCCCACACCAGTATCAGAAACCTGCACAAATAATTGCTTCTGATCAATGCGCTTAACGTGTACAGCTATACTGCCGCCTTTAGGTGTGTGCCTTATTGCATTATCAATTAAATTACTCAACACACGCTCAAGTTTTGCAATATCGGCTACAACAGGAAAGTCGCAAATTGCCGGCTCTACTGTTAAGTTAAGGCCTTTTTTCTCAGCGGTAAGAGAAAACTTAGCAATGCAATCGTAAATAAGCTCACCTAAATTAAAGGTTTCTTTGTGTATGCTTATTTCGCCATTTTCTAAATGGGCAAGCTCAAAAATTTGCTCAATAAGCTGTTTAAGTTGATCGCAGTTATTAAGTGAAACATGCAAGTACTCTCGTTGTTCTTTAGCGCTTAACTGTGCGCCTGACTGATTAAGCACTTCTAAGAATCCCTGCAAAGAGGCAAGAGGCGTACGTAAGTCGTGCGATAAATGGGTAAGAAGCTCTTTGCGCTGTTTATCGCTTTGCTCAAGTTCTTTAAATTGCTCGTCAATACGAGTAACCATAGCTTGAATGCTTCGGCCTAAACTGTGCACTTCGTTGCTTTTTTGTGTTGAATAGTTACTGAGCTTTGTATCGGTAATACTGTAATTAGCCGCTTCAATTTTACTTACATCCCGCGCCAATCGTTGAATAGGGTTGGTAAAAAAACGCAGTAAAATAAGCATTGCAATCAGTAAAAATACAAGTGCTGATCCAAGCCATAAAGCAGCTAGCCATAGCTTGTCATTATTTTTAATTGTGTTTAAAGATGTGTCGTAAGCTTCGCCCCCAATAATTACATATAAGTATCCTTGCAACTTATCGTTATTAAATACAGGCGCTACGGAGAATATTTTTTGCTGCGCTTTATTTCTTGGGTTATCTCCATAAATTGGTGCTGCATCTGGGTTGTTAATCAGCTTTTTTAAGGGTGCTAAATTAATATGAGTACGTTTAACTTTACCAGGCTCTGCTGAGTAAGTGAGGATTTTTCCGTTTTCATCTACAAAATAAAACTCAAATGCGGGGCCTAATAACATTAAGGTATGAAATAGGTTTTCTAGGGCTGCGTAGTCGTATACACCTTCTTTTATTAATGGGTTATCTTGTACTAAATGCTCAGCAAGGGCTAAGTGCAGGTTTTGCTCGCCATGATGCTTTGAGGTGAGCTCTAGTTGTTTACTCCAGCTGTAAACTAGTGCGCAAATAAAACAAAATATAACAACCAACGACACCGCTAATTTTTGATACAAAGATAGGTTCATAATAAGGCTCTTAAGTAAGTTGGCTTGGGTTTAGTTTGTAGCCAACGCCCCAAACGGTTTCGATAATAGGCGCTTGATGGTGTAGTTCAAGTTTGGCGCGTAACCTATTTATATGTGAGTTAACGGTATGCTCGTACCCGCTGTGTTGATAGCCCCATACTTTGTCGAGCAGTTGCTGGCGGCTAAAAACATGGTTTGGGTGTCTGGCAAAATAAACCAGTAAATCAAATTCAGTGGCGGTGAGGTTGAGTGCTTGTTCGTCTAAATAAGCTTGGTGTGAGTTAAACTCAATATTGAGTGAGCCTATATTTAAGGTTTTTTCGTTGCACGGGTTTACACTTTCGTTATTTTGAATCGCTAGAAGCTGTGAGCGGTGGCGTAATTGTGTTTTAACACGGGCTTGCAATTCGCGAGCAAAAAAGGGTTTACAAATATAGTCATCAGCGCCCATTTCAAGACCAATTACACGGTCCATATCGCTACTGAGCGCGGTAAGTAAAATAACGGAAATAGTAGGGTAGTGCTCTTTAATTTTACGGCACAGGCTTAACCCGTCCATTTGTGGCAGGTTGATATCAAGTAAAATAAGCCCGTAAGGTTGTTTTGCTATTCTTTTTAGTGCGAGTTCAGCGCTTACAACATGATCAACATGCAAATTTAATGAAGCAAGCTGTGTTGTGATTAATTGCCCTATTTCTCTGTCGTCTTCTACTACCAATAATTTTTCGTGCCGCATGATCTACCTCGTAAAAAGGGGACGTCCATGTCACCTCACTTCCCCATTACAAGCTGTTTTACTGTGTACGAGTGATCACGATTTTTGATACTGGGTTATCAAACTTCAGTTCAGCACCAAGTGCTGAGGTTGATAAGCCATCTTGATTAGACACAATACCTGGATGCATTGTGATCATATCGGCAATATCGTCGCGTATTTCGTTAAACCCTTCGCCGCCAGCAGCGGGCCCCGGCACAGTGTCAGCTGTTTCTGTATTCGCTTCCGTACCCGCATCGTAAGCTGGCGTTGTTCTTGATATTGAACTGCCTACTTCCAGTGTTGATACATCTACAGAACTAAGACCGGTAAAAGCGTCATTTGTATTCCCAAGCATTGCAGCAAAAGATAAATTAAGAACATCTTGTGCATCAACTAAGAGAGTTACAGAGGTTGTTTCGCCAGGACCAATGCCGCCTTCAGCCGAGACTGAAGCAAGTGCATTTTCGTCGCTAAGGTATTCTTCATTAGCGCCGCTTTCTGCAATCATTTCTAAACCGACAGAAGCCGTCTCACCAAATTTCCATGGTGGGGTTTCATCAAATGCAATCACAGACAGGGGTGATAGCGGCTGGCCAGCCGTTAAGTTACTAAAAGTGATAGTAAACTCATAAACGACAGGTTCTGGTTCAACAACAACTACAGGTTCTTGATCTTCAATCGGGTCGCTATTGTCGTTGTCGCCACATGCAGCTAGTGAGCTGGCTAACATTAAAATAAGGGCACTTTTTTTAAAATTAGAAAGAGATGACATAATTAACTCTCCTATTTAACCGTCACAGTTAATTTTGCAACTGGGTTTAACCATCTGTGTACAGTGTTACTTAAATCACTATTACCACCTTCTAGGTCGTCATCGCCTAAACTACCAGGGTGAATGTGCACCATTGTATTTGTATCGCCCATTGTTACACCTGTACCCGCAGTACCTGCATCAGCACCTGGTGCTGCTGGAATACCTAAAACACCCGGTGCGCCAGAGCCTTCTACAACAAGTTCGTTATTTGCTTCTGTACCTGCATCATAGCCATTTAGGTAAACAGTATAAGTACCCGCTTCTGTTGGGACTTTCCAGCTATCAAGACCTACAAAGCCATCATTCGTTGGAAGTAGCATAGCGGTTACAGATAGGTATTCGTTGCCATCGGTCGTTGTTAATTCTGCTGTTGCTGACGCTGCAGGGGCTAATAAGCCAGCTGCTGGGTTTTCTGCAATATCGCTACTTGATGCTGATGCCTGAGTAACAAGTGCTGAAATATCGCCGCCTTCAGCCATTGCTTGTAATGCAGAAGAGGCTTCGGTTGCTACTTCAAATAATTTGTCTTCGCTGTCGTGTGCTGTAATTAGTACCGGCGTAAAGTAAAGGCCTTTAGTAAGGTTTGTAATTTTAACGTCTAGTTCTGCTGCCATAGTTGATTGGCTAGCTACTGCTAAAAGAGTTGCAATTGTAAATGCTGAAGCTTTCATTGTTATTTCCTGTAAGTGATGATTCAGGCTAAGTATTGAATAACCACCTCAAGAAACTCTCACAAAGTTATCACTTTTTTATCACAGAGGTTTAGGCCGTGATATTTAACAATATCAACACCACTTATAGACACCTGCTTAATAAAGAGGCAGTATGTATTAAACAAAAAGGAGAGTGTTATGCAAGAAAATCAACAGGTTGAACCAGTTAATAAAGATGATAGAACATGGGCTATGCTCTGTCATTTAAGCGCCGTAGCTGGGTTTGTGATCCCGTTTGGCTCTATACTTGGGCCATTAGTTATATGGCTAATTAAAAAAGATGAAATGCCAATAGTAGACTTACACGGTAAAAAATCGCTAAATTTTCAAATTACTATGGCTATAGCTTACTTTGTATGTTTTTTACTAGTCTTTGCCGTAATAGGCTTAGTTTTGCTACCTTTAGTGGCTATCTTTTCTTTTATAATGGTTGTTTTAGCAAGTATTAAAGCCAACGAAGGTAGGGAGTTTAACTATCCGTTTAGCTTAAATTTGATAAAATAAAGCGTTAGCTATTATCCTGTAAACCCAGCTATAAGCTGGGTTTTTACGTTTAGCCTAAGGGCCTTATGCTTTATTTAACTTTGTTTATTAGTGCGTTTATATCGGCCACTTTATTACCAAGCTCTTCAGAAGTTGTTTTAATAACGATGATTACCCAAGCAAAAGTAAACATTTGGCTTTTATGGTGTGCAGCTACGCTTGGTAATGTATTGGGCAGTTGTGTGAATTATTGGTTGGGTACGCAAGTATTACGCTTTAAAAATAAAAAATGGTTTCCGGTATCAGCGCAGGGGCTTGAAAAGGCGCAAGATCAGTTTAATAAATACGGTGTGTATAGTTTGTTTTTTGCATGGCTACCTATTGTGGGCGACCCGCTCACGGTGATTGGAGGCATATTTAAAGTACGTTTTAGTGTGTTTTTATTACTAGTAACACTTGGCAAAGGCGCACGCTACTTAGCGGTTATTGCCCTTGCCATAGGTATAGATAAAATAATTTAATGTTATTTTACCCAATCAAGCGTAAGTGACACCGAATCGGCAAAACGCAGTGCGTGTGGCTTATCTACACGTGCTTTGGCGTAATGTACGCTTGGGTGTTTGTGGCAAACAGCAAGTATTTCCGCAACGAGCTTTTCTAGTAGTAAAAAGTGCCCTTGCTCTACTAAGTTAATCACCTCTTTGGTGATCACTTTATAGTTAAGTGCTTGCTCTACCTCATCAGTTTTACACGCATCGTCAGCAGGATAATGGATCTCTAAGTTGATCACCACATCTTGCTTTTTTTCACGTTCATCAGGGTTAAAGCCAATAAATGTACGCAAGCGTAAGTTAGTTACGTTAATAATTGCGTTAGCCATAATTAGCCCTTAATAAGCTGTAAAAACTCGTTGCGTGTTTTAGAGTCGCTTCTAAAGTTACCCAGCATTACAGAGGTACGCATGCTTGAATTTTGCTTCTCTACACCGCGCATCATCATGCACATGTGTTTAGCTTCAACAATAACACCCACGCCTTTAGCACCAGTAACTTCTTCAACTGCCTTAGCAATTTGATGAGTAAGCTGCTCTTGAATTTGAAAGCGACGAGCAAACATATCAACAATACGCGCAAATTTAGATAAACCAAGTACTTTGCCATCTGGAATATAAGCAATATGGCAGCGACCAATAAATGGCAATAAATGATGTTCACACATAGAGTAAAGCTCTATATCCTGCACAAGCACCATGTCATCAGCGTCAGAGGTAAATACCGCATTGTTAGTAATTTCATCAAGCGTTTGACGATAGCCTTTAGTTAAGTATTCCATCGCTTTTGCTGCGCGTTTTGGTGTGTCTAGTAAACCTTCACGATTAGCATCTTCGCCTACAGCGGTAATAATATTTTGATAACTTTGTTTTAATTCGTCATGCATAAATTTCTCAGTCTAGTGTGTTCTACTTTAAATGGCGTCCGCCATCTACGGGCAAAGCGCGGCCTGTGATGTAGTGGCTTTGCAGTAATAAATCAATACTGTTAATAATCTCTTGGCAACCGGGCTCAATACCCATTAATGATTTTTTAAGTGTCTTGGCGCGATAAGCTTCATCATCATGTTCATTAAAAATGATTAATGATGGCGCTACTGAATTTACTTTTATATTAGGCGCATATTTAGCACTAAATGACTTTGTGAGATTATCTAGAGCTGCTTTACTTGCTGCGTAAGCTAAATGTTTAGGGCTGCCAGTTTCTACAACATAATCAGTGAGATGAATAATATCTGCTGGTACATTATGGCTTGCTTGATAATTAAGTAATAAATCAGCGCACAATAAATTAATTAAATAAGGTGTTTTTGCATGAATACGCATCATGCTATCAAACAGCACGGCAAAGTCTGGGTTATTAGCTTCGCAGTCCCAACTTGATGCATTATGAATAATAGCGCGCAAGCTACTGGTGTGCGTGTTAAGTGTATTTATAAATGTGCTAATGCCAGTATCGTTACTAAAGTCAGCAAAAATACACACAGCACCTTGTTGCTCTAGTAAATCAACAGCCTGATGACGTGTGCGATAAGTTATAATAACGCTTTGCCCTTGGGCTAAATAATGCTTGGCAAGTGCTAGGCCAATGCGTTGGCCTGCGCCGGTAATTAAAATAGGCGATGTCATATAATGCAGTATTCTCTATGGCGGGCAGTTAATAATATTGAATGCGTTTATTAGGCAATTATACGCAATACAGTTGTGGCTAGATCAAATAGCAACTAACGCCTATTAGCATTAGTTGCTATTAGCTATAGCTTATAAATCGTCGTAAATAGTCGGAATTGCTTGGCGCTTATGCTGTGTGCGCAAGTATATATCTACAAGCTTTTGCTCAACCTCTTTTGAAACCTCTTTAGCTTCTAAAAAGTCATCTATTTGCTCATAGCTCAGTCCTAATGCTTCTTCATCGGTAAGGCCTGGTCTGTCGCTTTCTAAATCTGCAGTAGGTGCTTTAGTAACGAGTAAATCAGGAGCGCCTAATGCCGTGGCAAGAGCGCGTACTTGGCGTTTTGATAAACCAAATAACGGCGCTAAATCGCAAGCGCCATCACCAAATTTGGTGTAAAAGCCAGTGATGTTTTCAGCACTATGATCGGTACCCACTACCAAGCCTTGGCAAAAACCGGCAATTTCATATTGAGCAACCATACGTTGGCGCGCTTTTACATTACCTTTAATAAAGTCAACTTTTGCTTGCTCAGGAAGTACCGCGCCACTGCCTACAATAGCTGCCATTGCTTGGTCATGAAGCGCATCTGCTGCTGGTTGTACATTTACCGTCATACGTTTACTTGGCTTAATAAAATCAACGGCCATTTGCGCTTCATCTTCATCGGCTTGTATACCGTATGGCAAGCGTACTGCTATAAATTGATATTTATCGGTACTTTGCTCGGTATTTAATTCATCTACGGCTAATTGGCACAAGCGACCGCAGGTTGACGAGTCAACACCACCGCTAATGCCCAGCACTAGCGATACACTATGGGCTGCCACTAAACGTGCTTTAATAAAGTTAACTCGACGGATTATTTCAGCGTTTACATCAATACTTGGCTGAACTTTCATTTCAGCCACAATTTCGGCGCGCATGGCCAGCTCCTCGTTGGTAAATTATTTTGTTTTAAACTTAATTATATTATGTGATTTAGCTGGGCGTAATTAAAGCCCTAAATGTGCTTTTATCAAACGAAGCTCTTCTTTTAGTTCGTCTATTTCTGCAAGTAACTCATTAATTTCATGGTTTCTGACATCTGTAATAGCGCTCGGTTGTTGCTCGGACTGTACTTCGTTTGTATCGCCAAACAAGTGAACATAGCGACTTTCGCGTTTTCCGGCTTCTCGCTCTAACTTACAAACGTAATCATTTTGAGCTAATAAGCTAAGCGCGTTTTCAACTTCACTTACGTTATTAAATTCAGCCAAGCGTGCACTACGCGTTCTTAACTCGCCTGGAGTTTGTGCGCCTCTAAGTAGCAATAAACACACTATGGCACGTTGTTGATCCGTAAATTGTAAGTTACTAAACTCGGTATTACAAAAGCGATGATCGTACTTGTTTACTCGCCCAGATAGCCCTTCATCAAGCGTGACTAAACGCATTTCAATTAACTTGTCGAGTGCATTTTGTACGTCAGTTTCGCTGAGAGATAAAACGGGATCACGGTTTGATTTTTGATTACACGCATTGGTGAGCCCGTTTAAAGACAGCGGGTAATGCTCAGGTGTGGTGCTTTGTTTTTCTAATAAGCAACCAAGAATACGTTGTTGATTTGCTGATAACTGCATAAATAATCTCAAATTAGTAAGCTTATTTTACTAGCTTACACCTTTATTGAGTGCCAAGCCATTGTTCAAGTTTTGGTTGTAATGCGGCTAAATCAAGCGGCTTGCTTAAATAATCGTTCATGCCAGCAGCTAAGCATTTTTCTTTATCGCCCTGCATGGCGTTTGCAGTTAACGCAATAATAGTCGTATTTTGATTACACTTACCGGCATCACCTTCACGAATTGCTTTAGTGGCTTGGTAGCCGTCCATTTCGGGCATTTGGCAGTCCATTAAAATAAGCTTGTATGGCTTACCTTGCTTTGCATTAAGTTTAACTATTGCATCAAGGCCATTTTCTGCGATATCAAAACTAACACCAGCTTGTTTTAGCAGGGCAGAAGCAACTACTTGGTTAATTTTATTGTCTTCTACTAATAGTAATTGGGGCTCAGTAGAATCGGTTATTGGCGCTTTAGTTAGCTTGTTTTGCAGCTGAGCTTGACGCTGTTGCTGCTCTATAAATTTATCGTTAGTGAGTGAGTCAAATAAATCTGATGGAGTAAGGGGTTTGAAAATCATGCAATCAACTTTCATACCTAACTTTGAGTTTTCTTGGGAGTAGCTCATCGGAGCCATAATTACTAATTTACAGCCATGCAAATTTATAAAGTTTTTTAAGGACGTAATATGGGGTTGCTGTGCTTTTTCAAAAAAGTAGTAATCAACTAAAATAGCACTGAGCTTAACTTCTGAGTTATTTAAGTGTTCTGTTACTTGGCTGTAGTTGTTAATGCACTTTACTTTGGCGCCCCAAACATTAAGCTGTTTATGCGCCGTATTAGCATTTAAAGTGCATTCATCAATAATTAAAATATGCTTATTTTTAATTAAGTGGCTCGGTAAGTCTTGCTCTTTACTCAAGCGAGGTTGTATTTGTATGCTGAACGAAAATGTACTGCCCTCATCAACCATACTTGTTACGCTTACTTCACCATTCATGAGTTCACAAAGCTGCTTAACAATAGCAAGGCCAAGCCCAGTGCCGCCGAATTGGCGAGTGGTTGAAGCATCGGCTTGAGTAAATGAATCGAACAAAGAGTTTTGTTTTTCAGGTTTTATACCAATACCGGTATCAATTACAGAACACTGCAAAAACGAACCATCTGTTGTTTCCTCAACGCGGGCCGTCACAATAATTTCGCCATTTAAAGTAAACTTAACAGCATTACCGAGTAGATTATTTAATATTTGGCGTAACCTATTAGGGTCACTAATTATTTCACTTACCGTAATTTGGGTTGCGTCTAAAATAAGCTTACTTTGGTTTTGCTCAACTTTTAACGCAAACGATTCAACAACTTCGCCTAGTAGTCTGGGGAGGTTAAATTGCACGTTTTCAATATCGAGCTTACCGGCTTCAATTTTAGAAAAGTCTAAAATATCATTAATTATATTTAAAAGTGATTGAGCTGATGACTGAGCCAGCTCTATATGATGCTCTTGCTGCTGGTTAAGTTGGGTTTGCTTTATAATATTAAGCATACCCAGTACCCCATTCATGGGAGTACGAATTTCGTGACTCATACTCGCTAAAAATTCACTTTTAGCTTCTACAGCCTGTACTGCAGCATCCTTAGCTGTAACGAGTTGCTCTTCTGTCTCAATACGTTTTTGGCTTGAATGTAGGCTACCAATAAGTGCCGCAACAGCTATTAAAAAGCTCTCCTCATTACGAGACCATAGTTTAGTGCTTTGGCATTGCTCGGCGCATACAATACCAAGTGCCCCCGAGCCTCCAGGAATAATCACACATAACATAGACTGAATGTGTAAAGGGTCTAAATAATGGGCTTTTAAGGGTTTTAAAATAGGGTGGTTAAGTGCATCGGGTGCACTAAATACAGCTTGATGATCTATAGCGTTAAAAAAGTCTTTAGTGTTTTTTCTTAGCCAAATAGGGTCGCTGTTATCACTCGAGGATAGAGTGCTGTGTATCGCAAAAGGATTTAATTGGCTTTTATCGTCATTAAAAAACCAAATACTGGCACGTTTTACATCAAATGCCTGGCAAATTGCCTGCGTAATTACGTCTTTTGCTTGGCTTAATTGCCCGCTTAATATGAGTTTATTTACAGTTAGTGAGGCTAAAATTTCATTATGTAATGCAATTTGGTTATTTTCGAGTTCGATTTTTTTACGGGTATCTATATTTTGAATTGAGCCAAAAATACGAATGCTGCGACTATTTCTACGCTCAACTTCACCGTGTGCAAGCACCCATATTGTTTTACCTTCTGCGTTTATCACTTCAAGTTCAACTTCGTAGCTTTCACCAAGTTTTATGGCACGCTCAATTAATTTAGCTATTTTCTCACGGCTTTCACCCGGCTTAAAATAGCCCAGATCACTAGGCCACTCCGGTTGTGTATCAAGCGAGTATTTAAAAATTTTCTTGGTCATATCTGACCAGTAAACTTGCTTAGTATCTAAATTAAATGACCATGCACCTATTTGTGCAAGATCGCTCATTGCCTCAAGCATTTTTTCGTTTTGCTGCTGGCGATTTAGCATTTTTAAAAAAAAGAAAAAAGCCCAAATCAACAACCCACAAATTATTATAATAGCAGAGCGCAGTGGCCAAATTGCTGAGTTTGGTGGGTTCCAACCTACTTTTGGTGCAACATAAAGTTGCCAATTACCACCTTGAAAATTTAAAGTAAATTCAAGAGGGTTTTGCTCAATAATGCTTTTATCACCATAGAAAAATTCGCCTTTCTTACCAAGCCCATGTCGACCTTGTAACGCTACGTTATACTCGCTTTCGAGCTCGTTAATTCCTGAGTTTTTATACACTTTGTTAATATCTAAAACAACAGAAAGTAACCCCCAAAAGCGGTTTTCCGGTGGTATATACACAGGTACACGTGCGATAAGCGCAATGTCGCCTTGAATTAATTTAAGTGGACCCGCCATGACAATCGTATTGGTATCACGTGCTCTAATTGCATCAGCGCGTTGGTTTTTTGCTTCTAAAAAATTTAAGCCGAGTGCTTTTTCATTACCTTTTAAGGGGTAGGTCATTTGAATGATCATATCGGGAGCGCCACCGATATTACGAAGTTCATTAGAGGTTTTAAATAGTGGCCCAGCAATTTGTTCAAATCGAGCTTGTTGTAAATCAGGCTCTGCAGCAACTGCAACCCCTAAACCTCGAACTAGTTGAATATTAGAAACTAAAATAGACTCGAGTTGTGCGCGGTAGGTGCTTACTTCAGAAAGTGTTTGTAACCTATGCGCGTCCTTTACGCGATTGTAATTAATACGATCAAGTATAAAACTCACTAATACTATAAGAGTAAGTGATAACCAAAATGTTCGTTTAAAGTTATGAACTTTGTTTTTATTATTTCTTGGTGGCGACATTAATTACATCGTGCTTTTATTTTAGGCAATTTAACTATAGCTAATTTATTGCGTAAATAAAAATGGCGCTAATAAATTAGCGCCATTTTTATTTTTGTAATTAGTAGTTTAGCTATATTAGCTCAACAATTAGTATTAGCTATCGGTAACTTCACGTGCCCAATAGTTTTGTTTTGCTACATGTAACTTACGGTAGCCATCAAGTAAAGCTGCGTGCTTTTTAAAGCCTTCAAGCGATAAACCAGGGAAGGTTAAACCATTAAATAATTTACGGCCTTCTGCAATTTCAATTGCAAGCTTTACGTTATCGCTGCCAAACATTAAACCAAGTGCATCTTGGTAGTCGGCGTATTCACGCTCGTCATCGTATTTAATTTCAAGAATGGCTTTTAAGCAGCGGAAATGGCGCATTGCCTCTTCGTTTACTTGGCCTGTATGGAGTATCCAATCAACCCAATCAATTGCTTCTTCGCTGCCTGCGGCTAAACATAGGTGCGCTTTAAGCTCACCAATACGTAGCGTATGCCAAGGTGTATCGGCATCGGTTGCAAGGCCAATAAACTCTGCTGCGCGAATAATATCGCTGTGGCCGGCTTCTTCTAAGCTGTCGTAAATGTCCATCCATTGCTCAGCATCGTACTGATCAAGCGATAGGAATGCTTCACGGAATTTAGCGCCTTCGTTGTTGTTACGCCAAATAAGCTCATCTACTGGGTAAATGTCTGACATGCCCGGTACTAAAATACGACATGCATACACGTTTAGGTGCGTGTAATCCATAATATAAATGTCGTGGTTCATGCTGTGAATTAGGTCAGTACAGAAATTGTATTCTTGCTCTGTTGTGCCGCTGAAGTCCCAGTGTACAAAGTCAAAATCTGCTTTGGCACGGAAGAAATCATGCGAAATCAAACCGCTAGAATCAATAAAGTGCAGTTCAATGTTTTCAGGCGTTGCCACTTCGTCGTTATCAAACGTGGCTGGTTGGAACACATCAAGCTGATCAAGGCGACGACCTTGTAAAAGTTCTGTAACCGTACGCTCAAGGGCTACTTCAAATGAAGGGTGAGCACCAAACGAGGCAAATACAGAGCCATCTGTTGGGTTAATCAGCGTTACGCTCATTACTGGGTATTTACCGCCTAGTGATGCATCGGCAATGCGTAAATGAAAACCATGGCTGCGTAGTTCTTCACATGCTTCGTGAATTTGTGGGTACTGTTTAACAACGTCTTCAGGCACGATTGGTAAACAAATACCTTCAGCGATGATGCGGTTTTTTATAGCGCGTTCAAATACTTCTGATAAACCTTGTACACGCGCTTCAAACTTGGTGTTACCTGCGCTCATACCGTTAGATACAAAAATATTACCAATCACGTTTACTGGAATGTACACGTCTTGGTTATCGCGTTGGCGCGTGTATGGCAATGTACAAATGCCGCGCTCGTTATTACCCGAGTTAAAATCAAAAAGGTGTGATGCGTTAAGTTCGCGCTCTGGGTCAAAGTAATCCCACAGGCTTTCGTCCATTATGCCCTTAGGTACTTCTTCACCTTCAACTTTAAACCATTTTTCGCTTGGGTAATGAGTAAACTCGCCGTTGGCAAATTCTTCACCTAAGTAAAAGTCAGCAAAAAAGTAGTTACAGCTCAAACGCTCAAAGTATTCACCTAGCGCAGAGGCAATAGATGCTTTATCGGTTGCGCCTTTACCATTGGTAAACATAACACCGCAGTCGCTGTCTTTAATATGAACCGAATAACAGTTAGCTACAGGGTTAAGCCAAAGCGCTTCCTCAACGTTAATGTTAAGGGCTTTAAGCTTGTTTTGCATGGTAGAGATTGACGATTCTAGGTCGCGGTCTTTACCTTTGATAAATGTTTTTTCAGTCATATTAATCTCAACTAGTTCTGCACATGATGTGGAAGCGACATTATCGTGGATTTTGATGTTTATTTCACCCTTTGTGAGCAAGAACATTATTATTTAATAAAACTGTGGTTATTATATGCTCATACTGCGTAGTATAAATTTTTATAGGGAAGGTTGATGTTTAAAGTAATCAAACGGTTATTGTTATTAACTGTGATCTTAGCGCTTGCAGGCACAGCGGTGGTATATGGTGTGTTGACTTTGAGCCTGCCTGCACTTGATGGCAAAGGTCAAAGTAGTCACCTAAGTAATAACGTTAAAATATCGCGCGACTTACAAGGGCAGGCTGTTATTAATGCCAATAATAGAAACGATGCCGCTTATGGATTAGGTTATGCGCACGGACAAGACCGATTTTTTCAAATGGATTTATTAAGGCGCAACGCCGCAGGTGAGCTAAGTGAGTTATTTGGCAAAGCGGCCATTGGGCTTGATAAAAAAATGCGCTTTCATCAATTACGTAAACGCAGCCGCGCTATTTTAAAAACCCTCCCAAAAGCCGATAAGCAATTATTAAAAAGCTACGCACAAGGCGTTAACGAAGGATTAGCACAAGTAGGGTATGCAAGCTTTGAGTACCTACTAACAGGCGGGGCGCAAAAACCATGGCAAAGTGAAGACAGCTTATTGATTATATTTAGTATGTATCTTGATTTACAAAGTGCAACGTTTGAGCGTGACCAAACGCTAATACAGATTGAGCAAGCTTACGGGCAAAAAATGGTTGAGTTTTTAACGCAACCAAGCCAATACCAAGCGGCGCTTGATGGCAGTAAACTTATGCCTTTTACAGGCGATATACCTACACTTCCAGCGCAAGAACAACACATGGTTAAAAATATTCAAGCTAACCAAGAGCGTGGCAGTAATAACTGGGCCGTAACCGGTGCGCATACTCAAACGGGCGCAGCAATGCTCTCTGACGATATGCATTTATCGATGGCGGTGCCGGTTATTTGGTACAGAGCGCAGCTTAATTACACGCAAAATGCTAAGCAATTTCAAATAACAGGCGTATCGCTGCCTGGCGCACCCGCTATTGTGGTGGGTACCAATAATAAAATTGCGTGGGGCTTTACTAATGGCTACATAGATACCGCTGATTGGATAGCGCTAAATGATGACAGTAAAACATGGCAAGTAAATGAAACAATAGCGCTACCAAATAATGAAGTTGAAAACTACCCATTAACGTTAAGCGAATATGGCCCAGTAAAATACATTAATAAAAAACCCTACGCACTTAGCTGGGCTGCACATAAGCCTTACGCGGTTAATATGGAATTAGTAAAACTTGAACAAGCAAATACGGTTGATGATGCATTAGCAATAGCGAGCAATGTGGGTATTCCGGTGCAAAACTTAATGGTGGTTGATAATAAAGGCAGTGCAGCGTGGAAGCATATGGGCGGCATACCAGCGCGTAAAATGCCAAGCGAGTTAAGTATAAACACAAACGAATATTCTGCGCTTTTTGAGCAAAATGAAAATGAACGCCCGTTTGTTAAAAACCCGCAAAGTGGGCGATTATGGACGGGTAACTCACGTGTTGTATCGGCCATAGATAACAGCCGATTTGGTAACGGTGGTTATGCACTAGGAGCACGTTCAAGCCAAATACGCGATAGATTATTTGAAAAGCAAACCTTTGCTGAGAGCGACTTTTACGCGCTACAGCTTGATAATCAAGCCCGCTTTCTAATGCCTTGGCATACATTACTACTTAATCAGCTTAAAAAAGATAAAAGCAAAAACAAGCAATACATTAGCGAGCTTGAAAACTGGCAGCAGTGCGCATGTGCAAGCTCTGTAGGTTATACCTTAGTTAAGCGCTATAGAAGTGCATTAATAAATACTGTTTTTGCAAGCATGGAGAATAAGCTCAATGAGCAAAGCGGTACACTTAAATACGTAAAACGCGATCTTGAGCCGGCAATATGGCAGTTTATTAATACACGGCCCGATTCGTGGGTAAACCCTGAGTATAAAAATTGGGATGAGCAGTTATCAGGTGCATTTAACCAAACAGTGACAGCGCTTAGGGCTGAGTATGGGGATAACTTACAAAATTGGCAGTGGGGCAAAGTAAATGCGCTTAACATTGAGCACCCGTTTGCTAAACAAATGCCAATACTAGCTAAATTTTTAAATATGCCAATTGCGCCTGGATTTGGCGATAGCTACATGCCCGCAGTGCAAGGTAAAAGCTTTGGTGCATCGCAGCGCTTTATTGCCCAGCCTGGGCATTTAGAAAATGCCATAATGGCAGTGCCTGGTGGGCAATCGGGGCATCCGCTATCTGAGTTTTACCGTGCAGGCTTTAGTGATTACATAGAAGGTAAACACACGCCTTTATTGCCACAAACGCTTATACATCAAATAATAATAGAGCCCGCTCAATGAACTAAAATATAACTAAACACGTTCTATATTTATTAATTCATATAACAGGTAAAAAATAATGAAAAAAATACTACCCGCATTAATCACAGGCTTATTACTCAGCAGTGCAGCGCATGCAGATGAAAGCCCAGTAACCGCTGAAAAGTTAAGTGACCACGTATACGTATTATTTGGGCAAGGCGGCAACATTGCTGCAAGTGTTGGGGACGATGGTATTTATATTATTGACGACCAATTTGCTAAGCTCTCAGACGACATTAAAAAAACCATTAGTGATTTAAAACCCGGTAGCGCGGAATTTGTAATTAATACGCATCATCATGGCGACCACACCGGCGGTAACGAAAACTTTGCTAAGGCCGGTGCGCATGTCATTGCGCACGACAACGTACATAAGCGATTAGAAGAAAAACACGGTGCAAACTCAGATTACCTGCCACGCATTAGTTTTGGCCACGATTTAAAACTGCATTTTAATAACGAACACGCGCATGTAGTGCATTACGCGCATGCACATACCGACGGTGACTCGGTTATATTTTTTAATAACGATAACATAGTGCACATGGGCGATATTTATTTTAATTTTGGCAGCTTGCCATTTGTTGACGTAGATAGCGGCGGCAGTGTTGACGGAATACTAGCAGCCGTAAATGATGTTATTAAGCAAATAGACGAGCGCACCATAGTGATACCCGGGCATGGGCCGGTAAGTGACCGTTCAGGGCTGGAAACGTATGCTAAACTAGTTAAAAAAGCCAAAGATTTAATGCTAAATGCAATGCAAAATAACGCAAGCCTAGAGCAAGTAATCAAAGCCGATCCATTGGCAGAACTTGGCCTTGAATACGCAGGCTGGTTGCCAAAAGAGAAAGTGACTACACTTTTTTATCGCAGCTTAAAGTAGTACGCGTAACGTAAAAAACATGATACAAAGCTGAGTGTACTTTAGCGTACATTCGGCTTTTATTTTATTATGCCCAAAGGAGTTGTGTATGTCGGCAGAAAAAACCCACCTAGAAATTTGTAACTTAACAAAAGAGCAGTATCCGCAAATTAAAACCTTGATGGACCAGGCTTATCCCGATTTAGGTGGCGCATGGCCAAGCCATACTATTTTTAGATTGATAGATCAGTTCCCTGAAGGGCAAATAGGCATAGTGGATGATGGCGTGCTGGTGGGCTTAGCGCTGAGCGTGCAAGTAGACTACACGCGTTTTTCAAACCCACATACCTACGAAGACATAGCCGATGGCCATGATCGCGTATTTAGCGATACCGATGGCGATGCTTTATATGGCTTAGATGTTGCTATTAGCGAAACTCACCGAGGCATGCGTTTAGGGCGCCGTCTTTATGATGCCCGTAAAGAATTGTGCCGCCAATATAACTTACGCGCTATTTTAGCCGGTGGCCGTATTCCACGTTATTACAATCACAGCAGTGAAATGACGCCAATGGAGTACATTGAAAAGGTTGACCAAAAAGAGCTTTACGACCCAATTTTAAGCTTTCAGCTTTCTAACGACTTTCAGGTAAAGCGGTTACTAAAAAAGTATCTGCCGGAGGATCAAGAGTCTGTAGGTTACGCCACGTTACTAGAGTGGAATAACATAATGTATGAGCCAACCGACACCGTGCTCGAATCAACTAAATCGATAGTGCGTATAGGTGCGGTGCAGTGGCAAATGCGTTGTGTCGAGTCGGTTGAAGAAATGCTAAAGCAGGTTGAATAC
The DNA here is from genome assembly GCF_900239935.1 of Pseudoalteromonas carrageenovora IAM 12662. Lineage (NCBI taxonomy): Bacteria > Pseudomonadati > Pseudomonadota > Gammaproteobacteria > Alteromonadales > Pseudoalteromonadaceae > Pseudoalteromonas > Pseudoalteromonas carrageenovora. Next base: position 3,497,321 of record NZ_LT965928.1, on the reverse strand, counting down.
TTTGTAGATACGGTATCTGACTACAAAAGCGATTTTATATTATTTCCTGAGTTTTTTAACGCGCCACTTATGGGCTTAGGCGATCAAAATAATCAAACCGAAGCAATCCGCTATTTAGCCGAATATACCGAAACGTTTAAAAACGCGATGTCGCGTATGGCAATAGAATACAACGCCAATATTATTACTGGCTCTATGCCGCTTGCCGAAGACGATAAAATTTATAACGTAAGTTACTTATGCCACCGTAGCGGTAAAATAGACGAGCAGCGCAAAATACACATAACCCCGCATGAGCAAAATGATTGGGTTATTCAAGGCGGCGACAAAATTGCCGTGTTTGATACCGATGCTGGGCGTGTAGGTATTCAAATTTGTTACGATGTAGAGTTCCCAGAGCTTTCGCGCATACTAGCTAAGCAAGGGCTTGATATACTCTTTGTGCCGTTTTGGACAGACACTAAAAATAGTTATTTACGGGTTCGCCATTGTGCGCAGGCGCGCGCAATCGAAAACGAATGTTATGTAGTTATTGCAGGCTCAGTGGGTAACTTACCTGAGGTAGAAAGCCTAGACGTACAGTACTCGCAATCGGCAGTATTGACCCCGTCTGACTTTTCTTTTCCGCATGATGCAACATTAAATGAAGCCACACCTAATACCGAAATGTTATTATTTAGCGACCTTGATATGGATAAACTAAAAATTCTTCATAGCGAAGGTACGGTGCGCAATTTAAAAGATCGCCGCGAAGATTTATACGACGTAATTTTGAAAAAGAGAGATGTTTAATGGCATGGGTTTATTTAGTCATTGCAGGCCTGCTTGAGATAGGTTGGCCAATTGGCTTAAAAATTTCACAACAACCCGACACTCGCTGGCAGGGTATTGCAATGGCTGTGGCATTTTTAACAGCCAGTGGCTTTATGTTGTGGCTTGCACAAAAGCAAATATCAATGGGCACTTCCTACGCAGTATGGACCGGTATTGGCGCTGCAGGAACGTTTTTAGTGGGTATATTATTTTACGGTGATGCAGCCACGTTTGGCCGTATTGCGGGTGTACTCATGATTATTTGCGGTGTGATAACGCTAAAAATTAGCTCTTAAAAAGAGCGCTTAAAACTCGCTTTAAAATTTATAAGCAGCTTTATAGTCGCGCAGGGTTAAAAGCCTGCGCTTTTTTGTGTTCTCAATTTGGCAGCATCACCAAAATAGCGGCAATGGCTATAAGTATTAGGCCAGCGGTGTCTTGTTTTTTAAGTGGTTGCTTTAGCCAAAGTACAGCAATTAGCATCGTAAAAAATACTTCAACCTGCCCAAGCGTTTTAACATACGCCACGTGCTGTAAACTCATTGCACTAAACCAGCCAATAGAGCCTACACAACTAAAAACACTAATTGCTGTTGTAATGCCTTTATATTGCCAAAGTTTACTAAGAGTATGCGGCTCTTTTAGTAATAAATAGCCAAGTAATATAAGTGTTTGTAGGCTTATTACAAACAGTAAAACCCATGCAGCCGAGTGCGGAAATAACAACCCTGAATTTAAACTCGCTTCACGTACCCAAAGGGATGTAAGGGCAAAGCTTGTGCCGCAGGCAAGGCCAAGTAACGCTGTTTTAGCATCAAAGTGTTTTACGCTGGTTATACCGCTAAGTAAAAGTACTGCTATGGCCCCTAAAAACACCCCCAACCAGCCAAATACACTAAGCGCAGAGCCAAAAAATAATACGCCTAAAATAGCCGCTACTAACGCCTCACTTTTAGCAAGCCCTGCACCTACGGCGTAATTATTCATTTTAAACAGTTTTACCATTAAGCCGGTGGCGAGTATTTGCATAACACTTGCGCCAATAACAAACCCCCAAAAGGCATTATTAAAGGTAGGCATTGCTGTGTCTTTATATTGATACAAGCCATACAAATACACTGCAGCAATAGGGCCTGCTAAAATAAAACGTGAAAGGGTTACGCCAGCTACACTCACATTGTTACTTAATTTACTTTGCAGGGCATTTCGCCAGGCTTGCATAAAGGCAGCTAAAAAAGTGAAAAATATCCAAGTCATGATTGTCATCGTTAAAATGTAAGGCAATAAAGTTAACAAGCTTTAGTGATTAATGCGATGCATTAAGGGTGATAGTGAATATTCATCACCTGCGACATTATGCCGCACTGCTTTGTAAGTAAACTGAGCTATAGTAAGTGTGATGTTATTGTTTAGCCGCCAACGTATGTCATAAAACGTTTGGGCGGCTTTTTTTATGTGTGTATGTTATATGTATTGCTCAAATAATCAGGATTTATAATAAGAGAATAAACTATGACAACATTAGTGGTGTGTGCATTATTAGCTGTATTAATGCCTTATTTTGCAAAAGTACCTGTGGCAGTTGCGATGGCAAAGCTCGGCCGATACGACAATAAACACCCACGTTCCCAACAAGCAAAACTAACTGGCTTTGGTGCTCGGGCGCTCGCTGCCCATCAAAATTGTTTTGAATCACTTACTGTTTTTGCCGTTGCTATTGCTGTTGTACTCGGTACTAACTCGGTAAATGCAGTAACTGAGACCTTGGCGGTTACTCATATAATCTCGCGAATTTTATACTGTGTTTTTTATTATATGAACCTAGATATTATACGTTCGCTTGTATGGTTTATAGGCTTAGGCACTGCCATTTCTATGATTGTAGTGAGTATCTAATTTTATTGTTAAAACCACAAAGCAAGCGGCCTAAAAGGGCGCTTGCTTTGTGCTCTTGCATAACTAAATAGTATTAATGCGATACTTTAATTCGCTCGATTAAATCGGTATTAGCAACCTCACTGTTTATGGCAAAATCTAACTGTACGAGTACATCATTAAAGCCTTCCTCAGACATTTTATATTCCCACTTTGCCAAGGCTTCCTTCGCTGATTTATCAAAAACGTCTGACGGCTTAGATTGAATTACGCTAATGTTTTTTGTTCTGCCATTGGCGGCAATATCGTATTTTAATACAACTGAGCCGCTAATGCCTTGCTTAGCTGCTTGGGCAGGGTAGACAGGTTCAATGCGTATTGTTGGTGAAATATGATCCTCTTTCGTTATTTCAGCTTGGGGCTGTTTTGCAATGGCTAAACCGCTAAGCATGCTTGCTGCTATTAGCAGTAAGCCACTTTTGGCAAAGCGAGAGCTACTGCCACTGTGCTTTATATTGGTAAGTCGTTGTAACATGGTTTTTTTATCTCCGTAGTGTGAATAAGCCATTAGGCCTGCGGGCGTTGTTGCCGCGCAGTTAACTAAGGCTTTGCTGTATAAAATGTGTTGGTGTGTGGTTTTATTGGCAAGTACCCGTTCATCACAAGTCAGCTCTTGTAATCGGCGCATGCTTGCGTAACAAAACCAAGCAAATGGGTTAAACCAAAGTAAAATAGTGGGTAGCAGCATGAATGCGTTTGTTAAGTTGTCTTTGCGTTTAATGTGTACGTTTTCGTGCTCTAAAATAAGCGCCAATGTGGCTCTATCAAACTGGGTATTATAGTTGCTCGGTAACACTAGTTTACTGTTTAAAATACCCACCACCATTGGCGTGGCTACATGTTGGCTGATATAAGTTTTAGCAGTAAGTGTATGGTTAAAGTGTGTTAGCTCAGTTAGCTGCAGGCTTTTAACAAAACGAGTATGTGTAATAAAGCTGGCTATTAATAACCCCGCGGTAATAAGTACATACATAAGTGCCCAGCTAATACCCATTTCATGTGTATAAGGCTGGTTAGGGGTAATTAAGTAATGGCTAAAATTGCTATTTTGCAGTGGTTTAATCGCATTGGGTAAATTAGCGATAACTAATGCCGAAGGCAGTAACCACGCTAACTTGTATACAAACCGCGCGCCAAGGATTTTTAAACCAAATCGCTCGAGAAAAATAAATCCACAAAACAAAATGCTTAATAGTAGTTGTTGCTCAATTAACCAATTAAACCCAGTTTGAATAACCATGTTAATCCCTTACTTTTGGTTTTTTTCCCAGTCATCAATGACTTTTTTAAGCTCATTTATATCTTGCTGTGAAAGCTGCTCTGATTTAGCAAACCCGCTTACCAGCGGCGCTATACGGCCACTAAAAAAGCGCTCAATAAAATTTTTGCTTTCTTTTAATGTGTAGTCGGCGCGATCCATACAGGGAGTATAAATATATTGGCGGCCGTCTTTTTCAAAGGTCAGTGCGCCTTTTTTAACTAATCGACCCAGTAGGGTTTTAATGGTTTTTTCGTGCCATTGCTTATCATCGCTTAAGCGCTCAATAATTTGGCTGGCGGTTGCTGGGTAATTAATCCAAAGCGCATCAAGCACGTCGAACTCTGCTTTTGATAACTCAATCATTTTATTGCCTACAAATGTAATCTTTAATTTAAGACTACACCTGTAATCTATTTTTGCAAGGTTATTTTTTAACTTTTTGCGGTGTAATTAAGCGATTTGGTATTAGATTTTCGAAATATCAGCTTTATTAATTTGTATGCAGTGGTTTTCAGGGAGGTTTAGTTTTGAAAGAGCAAGTTCGCTAAATTGTGCCCGATATAAATCAATTACTTTAAAGCCGCAGTAATGCGCCATTTTACGTATTTGCCTGTTAAGCCCTTGCTTTAAAATAATACTAAACTGGTTGTCAGCTATTTTTGTTACTTCACACGGTAAGGTTATTTGTTTATTAACGGGGATACCTGCAGCCATTTTTTCACAAAACGCGTTATTAATAGGTTTATCTACCGTGACTAAATAACGTTTAGGCTGGTGGAAGTCAGGGTGAATAAGTTGATTACAAAAATCCCCATCGTTGGTCAAAATAAGCAAGCCTCGAGAGTCTTTATCTAATCGGCCAATGGGATAAACACGGGTAAGTGTAGGCAAATGGTGAATAAGGCTTGTAGGGTCATTTTTATTTAATTTGCAGTCAATACCTACAGGTTTGTGGTACGCAAAATAAACTAGCTCGGCTGCGCCTTTAACTGCTTGGTCATTAACTATTACTACGTCTTGCTCATCAACGTGATCAATATGATTAGCAGGGCGATTATTTACCGTTACTACCCCTTCATCTATTAAGCGCGATGCCTGTTTTCTTGAGCACACACCGGCGTGAGCAATATATTTAGCGAGTCGAATTTTGTTGCTCATAAGCTTAAAAAGGCAGTGATGTAATAATTTGATCGCGATTATAGCAAAGGTGCGTATCTATAAAGTTACTTTTTATAAAAAGGCGATTGTTATGGGTATGAAATTTTCTGAGCTAAAAAAACACGAACCATTACAAAAAGTGGTGGCGCACTCCCTTGAAATGGCGCTCTATCAGGTGTCTGTTATTATAAATAACGTAGAGTATTACATTACTGAAGAAAATGGCGAATTTGTAAAAGCGCTCAGCCCGCTGCATATTCAAAAACGTTTTGAAAAAATAGCCTACGCCGAAATGGTGCTACGACACACTAGTGCCTACGATGAAATGTGTGGCCAACCCGAAAAAACAAGCAGTAATTTACTAGAAGTTCCTTATGGTAAAAATAACCTGTTTTGATAGAGCTAATTTGCTAATATCTGCTCCTTTAAGGGCATTGCATGTACCAATTACAAGCCGATCACAGCGATGCATTAAACTCAGCACTGCGTAGTAAAATAGTTGAGTTTAACGGGCAACATTTTGATGCCCCTAAAGTGCCGCTAGGCTATAAATTTGTAGATGAAAAAGGCAACCTAATTGCGGGTGTTAGTGGTTACGTGTTTGGTAATTGGCTAATGATTAATTGGCTTTGGTGTAGCGATACCGCTCGGGGCAAGGGGTTAGCAGGTAAGCTTTTAAATGCGCTTGAGCTTGCTGCTATTGAGCGGGGCGCTAATACCGCACAGCTCGATACGCTTGATTTTCAGGCCAAGCCTTTTTACGAAAAACGCGGATATGTGGTTAAGTATCAACTTAATAATTATCCGCGCTCTGGGACGCGCTACTTTATGGAAAAGTCGCTTTAATTTTTGCTACTATTTTGCTTTTAGCGGCTCGCCTTCAAAGGTAACACCCAAAAATGGCGTTGCCTCTGGCGCTAACATAAATGTGCGAATGTTCATGTGATCATCGCCTTTAGGGTTTTGTAGTACGTCTTCGCGGTAAAACTTACCAAAGCAATCCAATGTATTTTGCTTGCTTAAATCGTTTAATTTAGCAAACGCAAAAATTTTACATGAGCCGTTGTTCTCGCTTGCAGAGCTAAGTAAGCCGTGGTTATTAAATTCACACGCGGTAAACTCGTAATTAGCTTCTATTACCGCCATGGTATCGCTAAATTGTATGCTTTTAGGGTTGTCTGCAAGTTGCTGTAAAAAATCGTTTAATAACATGTTTGTCCTTTTCTAACAGAAGATTCAAAGAGAAAAATTAATAGTCGTTGCTTGTAAGCTCTGCACTTAAAAGCTTTCCGTCATAAATATAAAAATAACCATTCCAGTATTGTGATGTAAATTCTACTGAATCAAAAAACTCATCGTAATTTCCTAACTTAGCAAGGCTTGCAATAGGGTCGTTGTATTTTACACCTGAAAACTCCCAACTGTGTCCTTGTTTAAAGTAATTAGCTAATGCCGAGAGCTTTATATTGTTAGTAGAGATAGGTTCAAAAAGTTTTAATTTGGCAATAAAGTCAGCCTTTTTATATAAGAACTCGCTGCATGGAGTAACACTGATATTGTCTTCAGATGAACTGGTTAGCTTTAATGATGTGTTTATATTTTTATCGATATTACCATCGTTTTTGGCGATAAAGCTTTTAATGCAGTGCTTATTGAATGCGATTTCTCCTATTAGCTGCCCTTGAGAAAGCCCTATTAGCCTTTGATCAACTTCTGTGTCTGATGACTTATAATATGCGGTTTCAACATCTGCAAACTCTTTCTTTAATGCCGTTATTTGTAAAGGCGCTATAGGAGTGGCCGCTTCTACAATCTCATCATTACTAAGCTTGATTTTAAGCTCTTTATTTTCCAACGTGAGCACATTATTAATTTGCATGGGTAATAAGTTTAAATGGAACTGATAGCCTACTAATTGATTATTAACAAAGTGAAAAGCATGGTGCCTACCATATACACGTATTCTTTTACTTTCATTTTTTAGTTCAAGGCTGTGTAACCCCAGCAGCTGAGTTACTTCTTGTGTGCTTTGCCCAAATTTGGTGTCAAAAAAGTGCTTTGATGTAATTAACTTACTATCAAATTTTTTGAATGCAGGTCGGTCATCACTATTTGAAAGAATTGTTATCTTTTTTTCTTTTGATTTCAAAATTCTGAAGGTATGTTCTCCTGCAATAAAAGTAGCTTCAGACATTGCTTGGTTTTCATTGCAATGTTTGGAAGGTGTGAAGTGAGCGGTATAAAATAAACGTTTTTTAATTGAGTTAGAAGAGGTCGATTCTTGGTTAACGTCCCTATTCATTACGAACCTTTCTTTAACGTAGATTTGAGAGTTAGCAGCTAATGAATTTTTAATTTTTTTGTACTCAAATAAAGCTTCGGTTCTTAAGTCTTGCTGTGCTTTAACTTCACTATCTGACTGAAATAATGACATTTGAGTCTTAATTGTAAGTTGCTCTGAAATAGCCTCACAACTTTTGTCTTTTACAAAATAATTTGCTGCCTGAGCACTACATTGCCAAAAACAAAGTAGTGTAAATAGTAGAGTACGCATAAACTTCCTTGTATTATTTTTTGTTTATTTAGCACTCAACTCTAACTCATCTGTTTGCTGATTTATATTAAATTTAAATCGCGATAAAAAGTTCATTCCTAACAAACCTTGGCCGCGGGTATTTTCGATACTGAGCACTTCAAAGCCGTAAATAATTTGCATCCCCACTTTAAACGACTCAATTTGGTAGCGTTTTACTTTAATTTGCCCATTTGCAGTGTTTACGATTACATCGCCTAAATAAAGTGGTCTTGGTGAAAGTTGGCTAAGCACGTCACTCGAAAGAGAAGTAATACTTGCGCCGGTATCTATCATTAGCTCTGTTTGGGTTGAGCTATTTAGCTCGGTGCTAATTAAGTAATGTGCGCCGTAGGGGGTAAGCGCAATAAAGTCATCTTGCGATTGAGCCTTATTAATTAGTGTTTTTAGTGTATTTATGTCTGTTTTAAGAGGGTTATTACGTGGCATACGCTCAAGAGTGGTTAATGCGCTTATAAAGTCATTTTGCTGGTAATAGGCATAAGCAAGTGCGTATAAAAAATGACTATTGTCGTTTTGATAATCGAGCCAAATTTGGGTTTGTTCGATAATTGCTTGCCAATTTTGCTGCTCACTTAAACTGTGAAGCTCGTTTTTAGTCAAATTTTCCAACCGCACATTTGCAGTGCTTTGCTGTTGCTCATTTAACAACGGGTATAGTTCAAATAAAGCAATAATTGCATTTTGTATTTGCCCACTATTTATTAAGTAATCGACCTGCAATGTAAGTAGCTCTGTATTGTAAGGGTCTTGATCTAATAGTGTGTTTAACAATGGCTCGCTAAGAAATAAGTTCGTATTTAGCCATGTTTTTAATTGCAAAATCCACGAAGAGTAAAGTGTGCGAGCAAGGGCTGGGGAGCGTTGCTTTAGTTGCTGGTAAGTATTAAACGCCTCGTCAAATTGGTGTTGCTCAAATTGTTGTTTAGCCTTAGTAAGCAGCTCATTATTAGGCGCTTTAATTGGTTTAGTAGAGGTTTTTTGGATTTCTTGTTTGCCAACAACCGCTACTTGTTTTGGCCATAACAGGTAAGCATTGAGGCTAAGTGAGCCAATTAATAGTAAGGTTATTAGCTTGGTATAATGGCTCATTGCAATCTCGTCGTTGTATTTTAGGTTATTTAATAAAATGTGCTAAGGTATGAATATTCGCAATTTCAACATCGGCAAGTCCTTTATAGGCATAGGTAGCGCCTTGATCGTTTAGCCATACCGATTGGCAGCCAGCATTATTAGCACCTTGTACGTCGGTATCTAGGCTATCGCCAATGTGTAAAATTTCACTTTTAGGGATATCGAAATACGCCGCGGCTTTATCAAATAATGTTTTATGAGGCTTTGCTTTACCGTGCATGCCCGCTTGTAACACGAGCGAAAATTTATTGTGTAAATTAAAGCGTTCTATTTCCACATTACCATTCGTGATGGCAACAAGCGTAAAATGCTGAGCTAAATTATCAAGTAGTTTTAGTACGTCGTCACTGACGACTATTTTGCTACGGGCGTCAGCAAAAGCGTTATATGCTGCATTTGCATGGTGCTCTATATCATCGGCGTTTAAATTTAATTTAGAAAGCGCTAAACGCAGTGTATGTTGGCGCCATTTGGTCACGTTATCGGCAAGCTCAGGTGATTGTAATACTGCTTCGTTACGACATTGCTGCCAATATTTGGGGCCTTGCTCTAGGTAGCTCGGCAGTGCGCTTAAGTAATCTTGCTGCGCTTTAACCGCCGCTTTTATTATTGGGTGGTTGTTGTACAAAGTGTCGTCTAAGTCAAAGCTCATAACAGAAAAAGGGCGAAGAGCACGATTAAATCGGATCATAGTTATTTTCCTAATCGGTTTGTTTTTTAGCGCGAGGATGTGTGTTGTCGTACACCTTGGCTAAATGCTGAAAATCTAAATGCGTATACACTTGTGTAGCCGACAAACTACTGTGCCCTAGTAGTTCTTGTACGGCGCGTAAATCGCCAGAGGACTCTAAAATATGAGAAGCGAATGAATGGCGTAATTTATGCGGATGAACCTGCGAGCTAATACCTTGTTTTATTCCCCACTCTTGCATACGAAGGCGAACCTGACGCACCGAGATACGGTTTTTTTTACTACTTAAAAACACGGCTATTTCGTCAGGTTTTGCAAATTGGCAGCGTATAGTAAGCCAACTTTGAAGTGCACTTAATGCTTTTTTACCAACCGGAATTAAGCGCTCTTTGTTGCCTTTACCACGTACTAAAATCTCTCCGTTTTTAGTATTTATATCTTGCATATTAGCGCCAACTAACTCACTAATGCGCAGCCCAGATGAATACATTAGTTCCATCATGGCTTTATCTCTTATAGCTAATGGGTCGTCGTCGTTTATTTCTAGCAGGCTTGCCATTTGATCTACATCGAGGTTTTTTGGAAGTGGCTTTGAAAACTTAGGCCCTTTAATCCCTTGTGCAGGGTTATGGTAATGCGATTGCTGTGCAATATTTTTGGCTTTCAAAAATTTATACAAACTACGAATACAGCTTAATTTTAAACTAATTGTTCGCCCGCTTAATTGCTTTGAACGAAGCGCCATACTGTAGCGACGAATATGCTCGCCTTGCACGCCAAACCAGTCATCACATAATTTACTAAAATAAAGCGCTGCAAAGCCAAGTTGGCTTACATACTGATTTACAGTGTGCGCGGAATATTGCTTTTCGTATTTTAAATATTCGCTAAATAAAGTTATAGGCGTACGCCAGTTACCGCTTAAATCGCTAATATTTGGCGTGGGGTTTTCGTTCATGCAAGTTCCAACAGCCTTAGCTGTAGGGCACGTACAAAGTCCAGTACAAAGAGGTTGTCTTGTGCGGGTTCAAAGTGGTTAGCATCGTTACTACCAAAGGCTAAAATAGCCACTGGCTTTTTGCTATCACCAATTAAATAGATAGCTGCCGATTGGGTTTTATCGCTAAATAATAGCTCGCATTCTTGTTGATTAATACGCCCTAAATAATGCGTAGAATGTGTAAGACGATGTTCAATAAGGTCGTTATACTGCGCTGTGTATTTAATTAACTTACAGTCGCTTATATTTGGACTTGTACAAATTATATTGGTTAAGTTACTGGCAAGTGTATTGAAGTCGTAATTGCTCCAAAGCTGGCTATGGCACTGGCTAAATAATCTATATACAAGCTCGTTTTGTTTTGCATGTTTACTCATGCTCTCTATTTGATTTTTTAACAGTGTATTGTGTTCACGTAGCTGGCGCTGCTGTATATGCACCAGTGAAGTAGCACCTTGCTCTTTTTGTTGAAGCTCAAGCTTTGCAAGTAAGTGTGGTTGATCTATTAAAAAATCAGGATGATGAGTTAAATACTCAGCAACTTGCTCTTTAGTTAGCTCGCTCATAATGCTACTTGTCCATCAAATACATGCTCGGCTGGGCCAGTCATGCGTACAGGGTGGCCTTCGCCGCTCCAGCGCACTTGCAATGTACCGCCTGGTAAATCAACTTGTACCGTGGTGTTAAGTTTGCTTTGAATATGGCCAATAACCATAGCTGCACATGCGCCAGTACCACAAGCAAGGGTTTCGCTAACGCCGCGCTCCCATACTCTTAGCTTTATATGATCTTGCGATACTACTTGCATAAAGCCGATGTTGGCACGATTTGGAAACCGTTCGTGGTTTTCCAGCAGTGGGCCAAGTACATCAACTTGTGCGGTCGTTATATCGTCAACTTCTAACACGCAGTGCGGGTTACCCATAGACACCGCGCCACTAAATACTGTGTGCTCTTGTGCTCTTATAATATAGGTAAGTTCACGCTTGCTGGCTTTGAGCGGTATTTTGGCCGGCTCAAAATTAGGATGGCCCATGTTTACGGTAACTTGGCCATCTTTTTCTATGTATAGCGTTAAGTTGCCCGATTTAGTCGATACGCTAATTTTATGCTTGTTGGTTAAGCCTTTCATTCGCACAAAACGGGCAAAACAGCGTGCGCCATTTCCGCATTGTTCTACTTCGGTGCCATCGGCATTAAATATACGATAATGAAAGTCGAGATCGGGTGAGTATGGCGCTTCTACCATTAGCAGTTGGTCAAAACCAATGCCAAAGTGGCGATCAGCCAGTTTTTTTATTTGATCTCGTGACAAAAACACATTTTGTGTAATGTTATCAATTACAACAAAGTCGTTGCCTAAGCCGTGCATTTTGGAAAAATTAACTAACATAGCGCTCTAATTCGGTTTTGCTCTGTGCCAATCATGCCACAGAGCAGCGAGTTGGCAAAAACGTTTATGGTAAAATTTTCTCACCCTGATAAAGGCTTTCTATCGTTTCGCGTTGGCGAATAAGGTGGTGCTGCTCGCCATCTACCATTATTTCTGCAACACGTGGGCGAGAGTTATAATTTGAGCTCATAGTAAAGCCATATGCGCCTGCACTACGCTGAGCTAGTAAATCGCCTTGCTTAAGTGCAAGTTCGCGGTCTTTACCTAAAAAGTCACCGGTTTCACATACTGGGCCAACAATATCGAAATTATGTGTTGGGGTGTCGTCGTTTCGCACCGATATCGGAATAATTTTTTGCCATGCTTGATAAAGCGAAGGGCGCAGCATGTCGTTCATACCCGCATCTACAATGGCAAAAAACTTATCTTGGTTTTGCTTAATAAATTCAACTTGGGTTACTAAAATGCCGGCATTGGCTGCAATAGCGCGGCCAGGCTCAAAAATAAGCTCAAGATGTTTGTAATTAGCTAAACGCTCAGTTACTTGCGCTGCATATTCACTTGGATGTGGCGGTTGCTCGTTGTTATACGGCACACCTAAACCACCACCAATATCTAAATGCGTAAGCTCAATACCGCATGTTTTTAGCTCATCAATTAGCGCCATTAATTTATCTAACGCTTCTAAAAAGGGTCTTACTTCTGTTAGTTGCGAACCTATATGGCAGTCAACACCGGTAATTTTTAAACCCGGTAAAGACGCTGCATGTTGATAAACACTCACAGCTGTTTGAATATCAATGCCAAATTTATTTTCTTTTAAACCGGTAGAAATATACGGATGCGTTTTTGCGTCTATATCAGGGTTAACACGTATAGAAATAGGCGCTTCTAAATTTAACTCGCAAGCAACCTCAGAAATACGCTCAAGCTCAGAGGCCGACTCAACATTAAAGCATTTAATGCCTAGTTTTAGCGCATAAGCTATTTCGTCTGCTGTTTTAGCCACGCCCGAAAAAACGACTTTAGAGGCGTCGCCACCGGCTTTTATTACACGTGCAAGTTCACCCTTCGATACAATATCGAAACCTGAGCCAAGGCGCGCTAAAATATTTAATACTGCAATGTTAGAATTTGCTTTAACGGCATAGCAAACCAAGCTTTTATGGTTTTTAGTGGCATTAGCAAAGGCTAAATAATGACGTTCAAAGGTCGCGCGCGAATACACATAACAAGGCGTACCATATTGCTGAGCAATAGCGGCCACACTTACGTCTTCGGCAAATAATTGGTTGTTTTGGTAGTTAAAATAATCCATTTATTGCTCCTGACTTTGTTGCGTGTTGTTTTGCTCTGAAGCAGTTACTGTTTCTTGAGGTTGATTTTGATCAACTTCTTGCTCTGGTAAATAAAGAGGGCCACTTTGTCCGCAACCAGCTAATGCGCTTAGCAGTACAGTGCTTATTAATAGTTTTTTTAATTGTAAGGTATGTGTCGCTTTCATTAGATTAATATGGTTGCTGGCTTTATAATCGCAGAGTAACAGAATATCTAAAAAATGCAGCTATTCGCGGATGATTTTATTCCTGTTACACTAGCTGCACACTTTTAAAGCTAATTTTAAGCTAAAATGTACCCAATATTAGGCGGCTCGCCTGCAAAGGAAAATTACAATGACTGAACACGAATATCACCAATTAGCCGAAGCTCTTATGTTCACAATTGAAGAGCAAGTTGATGATTGCGAAGCTGATTTAGATTATGAGTCGGCACAAGGTATTTTAGAAATTATATTTGCTGATAAAAGTAAAATTGTAATTAATAAACAAGCACCTTTGCATCAAGTATGGGTGGCAACTAAATTTAATGGCCACCACTTTGAAATGCGTGACGGTCAATGGATTGATAATCGTTCTGGCGCTGAATTTTGGGAATTTATGAACCAAGCATCTACTCGCCAAGCAGGCCAAGAAATTAAGTGGCAATCATCACTATGAGTTTAGAATTTGTAGAATACCCGGCACAATCAGAACACAAAGCAACGGTAATTTGGTTACATGGCCTAGGTGATTCAGGTGATGGTTTTGCACCTGTAGCACCGCAGCTTAATTTACCCAGTGAGCTAGGGATACGATTTGTATTTCCGCATGCGCCAGTGCAACCGGTCACCATAAATGGTGGTATGGAAATGCGCTCTTGGTACGATATTAAATCTATAGAATTAGATAAGCGTGCCGATGAACAAGGCGTAAGAGATTCAGCTGACAAAGTTCAAGTTCTTATTAATCAAGAAATTGAAAGTGGTATACCTGCTAATAAAATTATTTTGGCTGGTTTTTCACAAGGTGGCGTTGTTTCACTGCATTTAGCGCCACGTTTTGAGCATAAGCTTGGTGGCGTTATGGCGCTTTCTACTTATATGTGTGTGCCACAAAAATTTACAGACGAAGCAAAACATGCTGATTTAAATGTTTTTATGGCGCATGGTAGCCAAGATAACGTAGTGCCGCATAGTGCGGGAAGAAGTGCGTATGAAGTATTAACAGCACATAACATGGATGTAAGCTGGCAAGATTACCCAATGGCTCATCAGGTTTGCGCAGAAGAACTGCAAGCTATTCGTCAATGGTTAATTGCCCGTTTAAGCTAATTTTGGAGCCGCTGAGGTCAATATGAGTCAAAAAATAGTAATTAAAGCAAATGTTAAACGTGAACCACAAAATACTGTACCTACAGTTAGTTATGAGTGGCACTGGCGTCGTATTGTGAGTATTTCTATGTTGGTAGCAATGACCTCTGCCGCTGTGGTGTATGGGCTAACTGCATCGGTAAATGCCGAGCAAGGTGAGCATGCTAACGAGCAAGAGCAATTTTTAAGCTTTGATAACAGTCCGCAAAATAGCGAAAGCGATGATGAGGCAAACATAAATAGTGAAGCACAACAAAGTGATTTACTTGATGAGCCTAATGACATTACCCAAGCGAGTATTGATCCGCTGTTAGCCTCACAGAGTTTGCAAAATGAAGCGCCTCAACTTGCGGCTTCTGAGGGTACCGATTTTATAGATGATAAGAATACGTTAGCGGTAAATAATAATGCACAGCAAAACGCTAGCATTAATACAGCGTTAAACTCTGAACTTGATAATGAAGTACAACAAGAACCTGAAAATGAAGAGCTGCAAAGTACGGTGCAAGCAGCAAGTGCTGGCGATTTACTGGTAGAATTAGACAGTGATGATGGTGCTTTAACAGGTACTGAAGGGTTTTCTGCTGATGCACATGTAGCGAGTGTAGCCTTAGGGGCGCAAATTGATACAGGTAAAATTAGCCGTGCAGTACTGACTCGTAAAGTAAGTAAACGTGAGCCTACAAATGTATTTGCTGCCGACATAAGGTTAAGCCAGTTTGATGAAGGTTTATCGTTTTTTAGTGAGCTTAAAAACTTACAAGGCCAACAAGTTAAGCATGTTTGGTCTTATGAGGGTGAAACCATGGCTGAAATTACGCTTAATGTTACTTCGCCTCGTTACAGAACGTACTCTACAAAAAATATTATGGACACACAAACAGGCCACTGGCGTGTTGATGTTGTTGATGAGAAAAGTAATTTAATTGCTCAAAAAGAATTTAGAATTTTAGCTGACTAAGCTTAGCTATTCAGCAGTAACTAATTGGATACCCCTATGACAGAAAAAACAAAACTAGTACGCATAGCCACTCGTAAAAGCGCTTTAGCGCTTTGGCAGGCTGAATTTGTTAAAGCACAGCTTGAGCATTTTCATAGTGATGTGCGCGTAGAATTAGTCCCTATGTCGACTCAAGGGGATATTATTTTAGATACCCCACTTGCTAAAATTGGCGGTAAAGGCTTATTTGTTAAAGAGCTTGAACAAGCTATGTTAGATGGACGTGCCGATATTGCCGTACATTCTATGAAAGATGTACCTGTTGATTTTCCTGAAGGCTTAGCGCTGCACACCATTTGTGAGCGAGAAGATCCGCGCGATGCATTTGTTTCAAATAACTTTGCTAACATAAGCGAGTTACCAAAGGGTGCGATTGTAGGGACTTCGAGTTTACGTCGTCAGTGTCAAATTAGAGCACTACGCCCGGATTTAGAAATTCGTGACTTGCGCGGAAACGTCAATACACGTTTGGCTAAATTAGATGACGGCCAATACGATGCTATTATTTTAGCAGCAGCAGGGCTTATTCGTTTAGAAATGGGCGAGCGTATTGCCGATTATATTGAGCCAGAAGTATCATTACCTGCAAATGGCCAAGGTGCTGTAGGTATTGAATGTCGTATTGATGATGAAGTAACAAAAGCGTTGCTTGCACCGCTTGAGCATACGCAAACACGTATACGTGTAAATGCAGAACGTGCCATGAACCGTCACTTAGAAGGCGGATGTCAAGTGCCAATAGGCGCTTATGCATTAGTTGATGGCGAACAAGTGCATTTACGTGGTTTAGTTGGTGCCGTTGATGGTAGTGAAATTTTAAACGATGAAGTTACTGGTCATATTAATGATGCAGAGAAAATTGGTGTTGAGCTTGCTAAAAAGCTACTAGCTCAAGGTGCAGATAAAATATTAGCTGAAGTTTATAGAGACGCATAAATGACACATATCCTGATAACTCGGCCCGAAGGAAAAGGCGCAGCCCTTGCTCAGCAACTTGAGGAAGCGGGTTATCAGGCGTCGCTATTTCCTGTTTTAAAAATTACCCATTTAACGCCCTCAAGTACCGAGCTGAGCCCTCTGTTAAATGCAGATAAAATAATATTTATATCTCAAGATGCAGTAACAGCACTCGCCCAGTTAAAACCAAATATTAATACTAAAGCGCAGTTTTATGCCATTGGCCAACAAACTGCCGATACTATTTATGAGCAGTTTGGTGTTAGGGCTGCCGTACCTAAACAATATGATTCAGAAGGTCTATTAGCACTTAAATCGTTAGCGGAAGTTGATGGCAGTAATATTGTGTTAGTAAAAGGCCAAGCAGGACGCCCCGATATTGCAAAAACACTTAAAGAGCGCGGCGCTTTTTTAAATAATTGTGTGGTGTATAAGCGTGAGGCAATAGCCGCTGAAAAAATCAACTGGACAGACCACTGGCAAAGCCTGAAAGTACAAGGTATAGTCATTACAAGTAATGCAGCAGTAGATGCAATATTTAATAACCTAATTCAAGAACAATTACAGTGGTTACAACAGTGCCGATTTTATGTTGCTAGCGAGCGCATTGCCGCTTATTTAAAGCAGCAACAGGTAAGTTCGGCTAATATACACATTGCAGCAGGGGCAAGCGATGACGCTATGTTTTCCTGTATTAAACAGCAAGGTAGCAACATGAGCGAACAGTCAAAGCCTGTAACGGCAGATAATAAAAATCCAGCTAAAGCAGCTGTGCCTTCAAGTAAAAAAGATCCTGTAAATACAGCTAATAAGCCAAATAATACTAAGCAAAAAATTAGTAAAGTAGCGGTTCTCGCACTTATTATTTCTCTTATTGTAGCAAGTGGTGTGGGTTATGAGTTTTACCAAAAGCTAAATGCAGGTAAGGCCCAAAATATAGCGGTTAACGAGCTTAATGAGCAAAATAAGCTACTTGCTCAAGAGTTACAAGCGCTTAAATCTGCACAATCTAACTTGCAGCAAGCGCTGTTTAATAGTGAGCAAAAGGTAACAACAGCACTAAGCGAAAGTGCTGCAAACAATCAGCAGCAATTAAAAGCAGCCCTTCAGCAAGCTCAACAACAAGGAGCCTCGCTTAATCCGCAAGAAGTAACCAGCTTACAACGCATGGCTGAGTTTAAGTTGTGGGCTGAAAAAGACTACCAAGGTACACGTGCTGTACTTAAGCGTTTAGATGCGTTACTAAGTGAGCATGCAGGTACTGTTGAAGTTCGCCAAGCCATTATGCAAGACATACAAATGCTCGACAGCTTAAAGCCAATAGCAACAGAAGCTATTTATCTGCAGCTAAGCAGTGTGTTAACGAGTGTTGATGATCTAGCTTTTAACGCAGTTAATGTGCCTTCAGACACAACTGAAGTTGACGAAAATGTATTAAGTGAAGATATAAGCGATTGGCAACAAAACTTAAGCAATAGCTGGAATAAAATAGTTGATAGTTTTATTACTATTCGCCATCACGAAGGCGCAGCAATTGAACCACTACTAACAGATCAAGAGCGTCATTTAATTAACCAGCGTATTAAACTTAATTTATCTCAAGCACAAGATGCGCTTATGAGTAAGCAAGCGAGTATTTATTTTAATGCTCTAAGTGAAGCTAAGCGTTTGGTCACTGAGTACTTTAAGCAAGATGATGACGCTACTAAAGCGGTACTTAAGGCACTAGCAAATCTTGAAAAAGAGCAATTAAACTTTAGCCCTAAAGTAACGTTAAAAAGTACACAAAAGGTTAAGGAGTGGGCGCAATGATAGGGATAATTATATTAATTGTAGCTATTGTTGTGGTACTGGCGGTAACTCCGTTTGTATTAGATGAAAAAGGTTATGTACTGATTTCGTTTAACAATACAACGATTGAAGGCACTATAGTGTCGTTTTGTATTATGGCGGCGATTACAGCAGCTGTGTTGTACTTAACTTATAAGTTAGTACGCTATTTATTATCGATTTATCATAATACTAAACATGGTTTTTTTGCGCGTAGCCAAGAGCGCAAGCACGCTGCCATAGAGCAAGCCCTTTGGAGTGCTATTAACGATGATTACGAACATATGGAGCAGGCATTGTCTGGTAATAGCGTGCCAAGTAAATTTGAGGATATTCGCTTAGCATTACTTGCAAAAGCAGCGCTCACTAACAACCAAGCAGATAAAGCACTAGAGCGATTATTTGAAATAAGCCCAGAAAACCAGCTGAAAGTTGCAAAGCTGTGGCTTGCAAGCGGTGATAGTAGCGCGATTGAATCGCAAATGCGAACCAGTGCAGAAGCTAAAAAAGCAACACCTCTGGAGCTTAAACTTTATGCCGAAGTACTTGTCCAGCAACAGCATTTTACTGCCCTTGAAGAGTTTTTACCGCGTTTACTTCGTAAAAAAGCACTTAATGAGACGCAATGGACACAATTATTTAATGCTTATTTTAGTGCGCTCGATGATGACAAACTTACCGGAAAGTATAAACAGTTACCTAAGAAGCTACAGGCTCATGCCCACAATGCATATTTAATGCAAATGGCACAAGCTGGTCAATTAAGCGTGATTGAAAGCGACTTAATTAAAATGGTTAAACATAATGAACAGCACTTATTGCTCGCTAATATATTAAGCAAAACCACTGCCGCCGATGCTGTTAAGTTACAAACAACTATTCAAGAACGCCTTAAAAAGGACGACTCGAACAACGCTTTATTATTAGCATTGGCATGCCTTGCTAACGCCCAAGGTGATTATGATTTAGCCGCGCGAATATTTGATAAAGCCCTGAATAGCGATAATAAAAAACAGTTTTTTGAACAGGCTGCTTTAAGTTATAAAAATAGTGCACAAGCAGAAAAGGCGCTCGTTTTATATCAATAAAGGTCTACACTATTAGCAATTGATTTTTATGATATTGGAGCCAAGTATTGAGAAAACTTTTAATATTAACCCTAAGCTTGGCCTGTGCTTATTTTTTCACTGGGTATTTTAGTAACTCACTTCTTTCTGTTGATGGTTATGCGGTCGCCTCTTGGCCGCCTTCAGGTATTGCATTAGCTAGCTTTTTAATTTGGGGCCGAAAGTCTTTTATTGGCCTTATTATAGGGGCTTTTTGTACTAACTTAATTCATCTTGATAACGCTGTAGATATTCTCAATTCTAGCGTTTTTTTACAGGCTCTTTGTATCACTTTAGCTTCTGTTTTGCAGGCTTGGATTGGCTGCAAAATTATTGTTAATGTAATAAAAGCCCCCTTGGATCTATCTTCATTAAAACGCAGTGTTCAAAGCTTAGTAGTAGCCGGGCCATTGTGCTGCATTATTGCAGCAGGTGTTGGTACAAGTTTACTAGCACTAAATAACGTGATACCAACAGATGCTATTTTTGATAATTTTATAGCGTGGTGGATTGGCGACAGTATTGGCGTTTTAATATTTACCCCTTTAATGCTCGCTGCGTTTAATTACACGCAGGTCCGCCACCGTTTACAGGTGATTTTGCCTTCACTATTAATATATACGCTTATTAGCGTTAGTTTTTATGGCGCAGCAAGTGTAAAAAAAGAAAAAGACATTCAAAAACAAGAAACTAAAATACTTGCAGTACAAAATGCAATTAGCCAAAAGTTAGATGGAGTGACTTCTCATTTAGGGTTATTAGCGACTTATTTTGCTAGTAGCGACGACGTAAATTTTAAAGAGTTTAAGCAGTTTACTTCAAAGCAACTAACTTACAGCCAAGAAATATTAGCATTTGAATGGGTGCCATTTGTATCGTCTAGCCAATTAGCCGAGTTTAAAGCGAATCAAAATCTAGCATCAGGCGCACCCATTTATGTAAAAGAAAAGGCCTTAGGTGGTGGATGGCAAGAGGTTGGCATTCGTAGTCATTACTTTCCGGTAAAATATGCATACCCTTTAGAGGGCAACGAAGATGTTATTGGGTTTGATTTAGCGTCAAATAAAGTACGCAGCGCAGCACTTGCTAAAGCTAAAGTGCTTAATGAACTTGTGTTAAGTGAGCCTATCAACTTAGTACAAAACACATCAGAAAAAGGTGTCTTATTTTTATACCCTGTATTTGGTGATTCATCCACTGAGGGTGACTTTAAAGGGTTTGTAGCTGCCGTTGTTAGCCTTAAACGGCTTTCTCAAGCGCTATTGTTTGATCATAATAACTCAATTGCAGCGAGCTTTTTTGATACAACGGTAGCGGGTAAAAAGTTGCCTATTTATACTGCTGATATAGATGCCTCTTATACTTTGTTTAAGCAATATCAATTACTGATTGGTAAGCGTATGTGGCAAGTAGAGCTACATGAGCCAATAGTAAGAACGTCTTGGTTTGCATACTGGCTGGCCCAAATAGTGGGGATGTTATTTGTTTGGTTGCTGATTACTTTTTTAATCTCAGTTACAGGTACCAATATACAAATACGTGAGCAAGTAGCCAAACAAACGCGCAGCCTTCGTCTAGAAAAGCAAAAGGCAGACGAAGCGAGCCAAATTAAAAGTCACTTTTTAGCAAATATGAGCCATGAAGTACGAACGCCTATTAATGGTATTAAAGGGCTACATTATTTAGCGCTACAGCAAAATGACTGGCCACAAGCAAGGAGCTATATCGAACAAGCTGATGGCGCATTAGGGGTTTTATTACGGGTTTTAAACGACGTGCTCGATTTTTCGAAAATGGAAGCAGGTAAGCTCGATTTAATGCAAGAGCCAATTAATGTAGTCAGTTTGGCTGACGAAATGCTTAATTTACTTCAATTTGAAGCTGATGCTAAATCAATACAATTAAATCTCGATTTTGATCAATCGACAAATTTAGTGATTAATACAGATCCTATTCGCTTAAAACAAGTGCTGTTAAACTTATTAAATAACGCAGTTAAGTTTACGGCTAAGGGAGAGATCACGTTAAAAATTTGGCAATCTAAAAAAATGACTTACTTTAGTATTAACGATACGGGTATTGGTATTAGTAGCGAAGCGCAAAAGCAATTATTTAAGCCGTTTGCACAAGCCGATAGCTCAACCTCTCGTCAATACGGTGGTACGGGTTTAGGGTTGAGTATATGCCGTAAACTGGTGCATTTAATGGGTGGTGAAATTGATTTAGTAAGCTTTGAAGGAAAGGGATCAACGTTTACGTTTAGCTTGCCACTTTGCTCGCCTTTACCAAAAGCAGAGCAGGTTTTGCAGCAGTACAATGACATTGATGTAAGTACGCTATCGTTTGCACATTATAAATTACTTTTAGTTGAAGATAACCCGCTAAACCAGCATGTTGCCAGTGCGATTTTAAAAACAAAAGGGTGTAACGCCGATATTGCTAATGATGGATTTGAAGCCATAGAAAAGCTCACCGCTAACACTTACGATATAGTAATTATGGATATTCAAATGCCTAAAATGGATGGCCTACAAGCAACAACAGTAATACGTAATGATCTAGGGTTGATTGATTTACCCATAATTGGCCTTTCTGCAAATGCACACGATGATGATGTTAAAAAGGCTTTAGCTTGTGGAATGAATAGTTACATCACGAAACCTATTGATGCAAATACACTTTTTAAAACACTTTGGCATTACTTACCTCATTAAGTGATTTTTGCACAAAAAGCAGACATATGACCGCTTAAACTTAAAGCAAATCGTATAAACTTGAAAAATAACTGTATCTGCGTATCATGCGCGCAAATTTAACCTAACCGAGTTGCTACTATGATTAATAGAAAACTACCTTTGCTAGATATTCATCGCCACTTAGATGGTAATGTCCGTGCGCAAACGATATTAGAGCTTGGTCGCCAGTTTAATATAGAGTTACCAGCCGATAACGTAGAGGCGCTTATTCCTCACGTACAAGTAATTGATCCTGAACCAAACTTAATGGCTTTCTTACAAAAACTAGATTGGGGCGTTACGGTTTTAGGTGATTACGATGCATGTAGACGCATAGCAATTGAAAACATTGAAGATGCTCAGGCACAGGGCTTAGATTATGTTGAGCTTCGCTTTAGCCCTTACTACATGGCACAAAGCCAAGGTCTGCACCCTCAGGGCGTTGTAGAGGCTGTTGTTGACGGTATTAAATCAGCAACACATGGTAAGAATATTAAAGCTAATTTAATTGGCATTTTATCGCGTACTTATGGCGTAAAAACATGCCAGTATGAACTTGATGCCCTCTTAGCGTTTAAAAACGATTTAGTTGCAGTCGATTTAGCGGGTGACGAAATTGGTTTTCCGGGGGAGCTATTTATTGAACACTTTAAGCAAGTTCGCGATGCTTATTTAGCTTCCACTATACACGCGGGTGAAGCGCTAGGTGCGCCAAGTATTTGGCAAGCAATTAATGAGCTAGGTGCAAGCAGAATAGGCCACGGCGTTAAAGCAATCGAAGATCCTAAATTAATGGATTATTTACGCGATAACCGAATTGGTATTGAGTCGTGCTTAACAAGTAATATTCAAACAAGTACGGTAGACGATTTAACTAAGCATCCGCTTAAACAATTTTTAGATCATGGGATTTTAGCGTGTATCAACACCGATGATCCTGCGGTTGAAGGAATTGAAATTGAGCATGAGTACTTAGAAGCAGCCCCAAAAGCAGGCCTATCGCAAGCCGATATGGAAAAAGCCCAAGCAAACGCGCTAGAAATCGCCTTTTTAAGTGACGGTGATAAAAAAGCACTCTCAGCACTCGTTTGTGCACGTTAATTTAAGAATATTAAAAATGCCGCTTTAAAGCGGCATTTTTGTAACTGTTATTTAGTGTGTTTGGCAGCTAATGTAGTTATCGTAAAGTGCTTTAAGTACATCAGCTCGGCTGATCATGCCTATCACTTTAAAGCCGTCGACCACAGGGTAATTTTTAGGTTTACCTGTTTTCATTTGCTCTGCTAGTTCAATAATATTTGTATCACCACTAACGGTGACCACATTAGTTTGCATAAGCTGAGATACCTTAACTACGCCATCACAAAAATAGCTGCTTTGCGTAAGCGGTTTAAGTAGTTCTTGCTCAGATATAAATCCTACCAGTGATTTGTGCTCGTCAAATGCAGGGGCGCCAAGTAATTTAAATTTTTGTAGCTCTGCAATGGCACTCGTCATTTCTGTATCGGGTGTTATGTTTGGCAACTTGCGTTGCATAAAGTCTTTTACTTTTGTATTTAGCATTTGGGTCTCTCCCGCTGATGTTCTATACAAAGTATGGTTTATAGATTTGTTTTTAGGAAATTGTTTATATTGATAAGGTTGATAGATTTAACCAATTAACTATCTAAAATTTACAAATAAAAAAGGCACCTTCTAGGTGCCTGTTTTTTAATGTGTTGTGCTTTACTTACTTTATAAAAGCAAATGCATCAGCAAACATGTTTTCGCGTACTGCACCATGAGTAATAAAGTCATCACGAACAATACCTATCATGTCAAAGCGACCCGCCATGTAAATATCGTAAGGTTCAAGCGACACAATATCTTGCATTACTGCTTTATGTACGTAGCCAGTATGGCCTTGCCAATTAGCTGATGGGTTTTCTACAACAGGAATAAACTTAAAGTTTTCGTTACTGTCTGCCCAGGTTTGCATTTCAGTGTGTGCATATAAAGCCGATTCTTCTTTTACACCCCAGTAGAATAATACCGGGCGATCGCAATTAATTTCAGCTAAATGATCAGCCATTGATTTTGCGTAAGAGAAACCAGTACCACCGGCTAGTAAAATAATAGGGCGTTCGCACTGAAGGCGTAATTGCGATACACCAAGGCCTGCTTCAATATCTACCGGGGTATTATTAGTATAGGCACTACGAAGATGTTCAAGCGATTGCATAGCATATGAGTCTGCACCTGAGGCACCAATGTGTAATTCAATTTCGTCACATTGTGAAGGGCGGCTAGCAATAGAAAACGCACGTTTGTCTTTTTCGCCTAATACTAATTGCATGTATTGGCCTGCTTCAAACGTAACAGGTTGTTGAGGCTTTAAAATTACTTTATGTACAAATTCTGTAAGTGGGCTGATAGCTACAACTTCAGCTTTTAATGTTTGCATTTTTTACCTTTTAGCAGCGCTTTTAACAGCAGATACGCAATAGAATGCATCGATTCTAGCATATCTGCAGGGTTACTTTATAGCCTGTTATGTACTTACATATAAACGTTTACAGAATATTCAAGCTTTGCCAAATATCATCTACACGATCTTTAGTGGCTTTATCCATAACAATCGGCTCACCCCATTCTCGAGTGGTCTCGCCAGGCCATTTATTGGTAGCATCCATCCCCATTTTTGAACCGAGCCCTGATACCGGTGATGCAAAGTCGAGGTAATCAATAGGGGTGTTTTCTATTAATGTGGTGTCACGTGCAGGGTCCATACGAGTAGTAATAGCCCAAATAACATCTTCCCAATCACGTGCATTTACGTCGTCATCACAAACAATAACAAACTTTGTATACATGAATTGACGTAAGAAAGACCAAACACCCATCATTACGCGTTTGGCGTGGCCTGGGTATTGTTTTTTCATAGTTACAACAGCCATACGGTACGAACATCCTTCCGGCGGTAAGTAAAAGTCGACTATTTCAGGGAACTGTTTTTGTAATATAGGCACGAACACTTCGTTTAGTGCCACGCCTAAAATTGCAGGTTCATCAGGCGGACGGCCAGTAAAAGTACTATGATAAATGGGATCTTTACGGTGAGTTAAGTGAGTTACCGTCATTACAGGAAAGTCATCAACTTCGTTGTAGTAACCAGTGTGATCGCCGTACGGTCCTTCTGGTGCCATTTCACCAGGCATTATGTAGCCTTCAAGTACTATTTCAGCACTGGCGGGCACTTGTAAATCGTTAGATATAGACTTTACTACTTCTGTTTTACTACCACGTAATAAGCCTGCAAACGCATATTCGCTTAATGTGTCTGGCACGGGTGTAACTGCACCTAAAATAGTGGCAGGATCAGCGCCTAATGCAACCGATACCGGATACGGCTCGCCTGGATGTTCTTTACACCATTCTTGAAAATCAAGCGCGCCACCACGGTGTGACAACCAGCGCATAATAATTTTGTTTTTACCTAATAGCTGCTGACGATAAATACCTAGGTTTTGGCGTTTTTTATAAGGCCCTTTAGTAACGGTTAGGCCCCATGTAATAAGTGGAGCAGCATCCCCTGGCCAACAGTGCTGAATAGGCAGTTTAGTTAAATCAACCTCGTCGCCCTCTAAAATCACTTGCTGACAAGGCGCTTTTTTAACTTCTTTAGCTGGCATATTAAGTACTTGCTTAAATACTGGTAATTGCCCTAGTGCTTCTTTAATACCTTTTGGTGGCTCAGGCTCTTTTAAAAAAGCTAAAAGCTTACCCACTTCACGTAATTCGCTCACATCTTTTTGGCCCATTCCCATAGCAACGCGTTGCGGGGTACCAAATAAATTAGCAAGTACCGGAATACTGTGCCCTTTAGGATTTTCGAACAGTAAAGCCGGGCCTTTAGCGCGTAAAGTACGGTCGGCTATTTCGGTCATTTCAAGATACGGGTCGATTTCTTGGGTGATACGTTTAAGCTCGCCTTTTTTTTCAAGCAAATCGATAAAATCACGTAAATCTTTGTATTTCATTGTGGGCCGCTATTATGCAAAAAGTTAAAGTATTATACCCAGTTCGTGCAAGGCAAGTCATTATTTGCACTTAAAACTTACCCCGCCCTCGAGTGACTGATTTTTAATGTTGGAGCTGGCCTGATGTTAGCTATGTATTCCCCAACAGTAATGTGGCTTTAATACGCTTAACGGCATGAGTTAGTTCAGTTTACTTATACTGATGCGAGGAAGCTTTTATGCTTTTAATAAGGTGGAGTATATTTTAGCTTTACTACTCGGCTTATTTATTAACTGGTTTATACTATATTGCACTGTAATTTATTACCCTCAATAATTAACATCGCTTCTTTGCCTTTGCCCCAAAAAAGCACTTTTTCATTTATATATTTATTACCAGATGCGCTTTCTTCGTGGCTAAGTAGGTGAGTCTTTTTGTTAAAGACCAGCTTGGCTTGTGAGCTATTAATTATATTAAGTACAGCATTTTGTTTGCCACAATTATAAGTAGCGCTGTTTTGTTGCTCACTACATGCGGTTAAGCTTAGTAAGCCTGCAATTATTGCTATGTGTACTTTCATTATTCCTCCCTTCTTGCAGTAAATCTTGATAAAGCTATCAAGTAATCCCCTAAACAGCGTAAGAGTAACAAAGCAAAATTAACCGTTGGTGAAAATCGTGGTTTAAGATATGTTGAGGGTATTATTTTTGAGCTAGGAAGCCCTATGGCAGGTACTAACCTTTTAACTTTATTAGATGACATAACAACGCTACTTGATGACATAGCAACAATGAGTAAAGTCGCGACTAAAAAAACCGCTGGCGTATTAGGAGATGATTTAGCACTTAATGCACAACAGGTAACAGGTGTGGCTGCAGAGCGAGAATTGCCCGTTGTGTGGGCAGTAGCTAAAGGCTCATTTTTAAATAAAGCTATTTTAGTACCCGCTGCACTATTAATTAGCGTGTGGCTGCCTTGGCTAATAACACCACTTTTAATGATTGGTGGATTATTTTTATGTTTTGAAGGTGCTGAAAAAGTATTTGCTAAGTTTTTACCTCATCATGAAGAAGTAACAAACGAAGGTGAGCAACTTGATTTAGTTGAGTATGAAAAACAAAAAGTAAAGGGAGCTATACGCACGGACTTTATTCTTTCAGCCGAAATTATAGTCATTACTTTAGGCACTGTTGCCGGAGCTACTTTAGTTAATCAAGCATTAGTACTTTGCGTAATCGCAATTATAATGACCATAGGCGTTTATGGTTTAGTGGCAGGTATTGTAAAGCTTGATGATGCGGGATTATATTTACTTAACCAATCTAAAGAGTCGGCAAATAAGTTTAAAGAGCTACTTGGAAAAGGCTTGCTAGCAGCGGCACCTAGGTTAATGCAGTTTTTAGCATTTGCTGGCACAGTTGCTATGTTTTTAGTGGGCGGTGGTATTTTATCTCACGGTATTGAGTTACTTCATCATTGGCAGCTAGAAGTCACTAGCACTGGTAAATCTTTATTTAATGGCACTGGAGAGGTTTTAGCTCCCCTAATTTTTGATGGTTTGCTAGGTGTGATAGCTGGTTTATGTGTTGTTGTACTACACATTATATGGAGTAAGATTACTAAAAGTAGGCATTAGATTATAGGGCTTGAGTTTACGCTTGTTTACATAAAATATAAAAAAGATGATGTTTATTAACGTTAAAGCTATGTAAGCTAAAAGTCATTGATAATAAATAAAAGAAATTTAAATGAACAAGCCCTTGGCTATATTTTCACTTTTACTGCTTAGTCTTTTTAGCTCTTATACTCATGCAAATAGTGCCCGAATACCTATAGAGAGTTTTAGTAAAGACACCGAGTACAGCCAAGTTACTATTTCACCAAGTGGTGAGTATTTGGCTGTAGTTAATAAAGTAAAAGGTAAAAATGTTTTAGTGATACTTGATGCTCAAACATTTAAGACACTTCATGCTGTATCATTCAGAGGAGATGCCCAGGTAGGCGATTACCACTGGGTTAATAATGAAAGAGTCGCTATTGCCAAAGAGTACTTGAGAGGTTGGAAAGATCACCCTGAATATTATGGTGAAATTTATGGTGTAAACGTCGATGGAAAAAAAAGTAAATACTTGATTGGTTACTTAGGTGAGCAACAGATAGGAAGCAGAATAAAAAAACAAACACCTCTTTACGGGACTTCTTTCATACTCGATCCCCTAATTAAAAATAAACGAAAAATGCTGGTGATGACCATTCCTTGGACTTCTAGCAATGAGCCGCATACAGTGGTTTATGAAGTTGATGTTTATACAGGAAAAAGAAAAAGGGTCACTTTATCACCTTCGCGTATGGCACAGTTTCTAACTGATCATGAGGGTAATGTTCGCGTTGCTGTATCTACTGATAATTATATTAACGCCGAAATACACATTAAAAATAAGTCCGGTGATGATTGGGAAGAACTTTCTTTAGGCAACGAGAATTATTCGGATATTAGTTTAAAAGCATTTGATAAGCACGGTAATAATATCTATATGACCGCTTCTAAATCAGGCGAAGCCGAAGGGTTATATAAATTAAATATAGCGAAAAAAGAAGTTAAGTTAATATTTCAAGATGAGTTTGTTTCTCCAAAGCGGGTTTGGGTTGATGAAGCATCAAAAGAGCTTTTTGCTATAGAGACAGAACTGCAATACCCGAATTATTCATTTATTGATACAGGTTCTAAAAAAAGTGAGCGTTTAAAGGCTTTAATTGAGGCGTTGAAAGGTGATCAAGTTCAGCTAATTAGTAGCACAGCAGACGGCAATGCAAATATTATATATGCCTCCAGCGATATTAATCCTGGACGTTATTACTTATATGATGCATCTAAAAATGAGCTTAAATACTTGTTTGCCTCAAGAGGTTGGTTGAAGCCTGAAGAAATGGCAATTACGAAACCTATCCATTATAAAACTCGAGGTGGCTTAACAATATACGGATATTTAACCATACCTAATGATACAGACGAGAAAAACTTACCTTTGGTTGTAATGCCTCATGGGGGGCCTCATGGACCTAGAGATTGGTGGGGGTTTGATCCTGACTCGCAATTACTTGCAAGTCGCGGTATTGCTGTACTTAAAGTTAACTTTAGGGGTTCGGGTGGGTTCGGACGTAACTTTGAGCATGCTGGACACAAAAAGTGGGGAGCTGAAATACAGTTCGATATTATAGATGGCGTTAAACATTTAATCGCAAAAGGGATCGCTGACAAAAATAATATTTGTATTGTGGGAGCAAGTTTTGGAGGTTACTCCGCTTTACAAAGCGCTATTTTAGAGCCTGATATGTTTAAATGTGCGGTAGGCGTTGTTGGAATTTATGATTTACCACTAATGTTTGAAGAGGGTGATATTTCTGAGCGCAATAGCGGTCAACGTTACTTAAAAAGTGTGATCGGTAGTAATGAAGTACAACTTAAAAGCTATTCGCCTAGTTATAATATAGATAAGCTTAAAGCCGCAGTACTTATAGTGCACGGTGGTGAAGACAAGCGAGCTCCTATTGAGCAAGCAGAATCATTAATCGCAGCCTTAAAAAAAGCAAATCACCCTTATGAGTTGGAGTTGTTAGAAGATGAAGGGCATGGTTTTTACAAGCCTGAACATCAATTGAAGTATTATAATAAATTGGTTAGTTTTTTAGAAAAACATATGAAATTTTAAAGTTTTTACAGCCAGCTATTGGCTGGCTGTATTTTTAGCATTTTACCATTTCACAAAGCTGTTCTAGCTCATATTTAGCTTTGCTATTACCTTGTGCTATTGCCTGCTCATACCAATGCTTTGCTGTTTGCACATTTTTAGTTACGCCTTGCCCATCTCGGTACATTTGTGCAAGATTTAATTGCCCCCATTGCGAGCCTGCATTTGCGGCTAACGAAAAGCTTTCAAGTGCCTCTTTATATTGTGCGTTTTTAAAATACGTAATGCCTTGTTGGTTATTTTTGTCGAGCTTTAAACCTTTATATAGGGGCTTTGGTTTAGGCGGAAACATAACAAACCCACCATATAAACTATTTGCTGATGGGCGTAGCACGTCGTAAATCACATCGTCGTTATAAAGCCTTTTTACTTCGCTACGAGGCAACGTAATTTTGTCTTTCGAGAAGTAACCCCTTTGTACTAATAAGCTGGTACGCAGTGCTGTAGTAATGCCGTTATTACGTTTATAGCTGTAGTTACTTATCTGAAAAGTAATAAACTGCTCGTCAAAACTTAAAACTTGCGCCACTTTTAAGTTGGTTAGCGTTAAGGGTTCGTGTGTGAATTTGTCTGCTTGAACCAAGTAGGTATCGTAGGCTTTAGGGTTATTTAAATACTCTAGTTTTTGCGTTTGTGCATCTAAATACTGTTGATAAAAAAAACAAATAACTAAAACTATTAAAAAAATCCCAATAAAGTATTTAGGTAAACTGAGTTTTTCAATTAAGGGAAGTTGTTTTACTTGAGTCGGCTCACTGTATCCACATTGATAGCATTCATGTTTATAGCTTAGCTTTAAAGGAATGACAGGTATAATAGTAAAGCGTAAAAAGCGGCTTTGATTTACCAAGTGATATGCATCGCTATTACAGCTAGGGCAGCACTGTGTTTGTGTAAAGTGAGGGAAAGATTGACTCGTATTGAAAAGCAACATACAAACACACTCCTTGTTTTACCTAATTAATTTATATAAAGGTAAATCAAGGGGCGTGTTAATTAAAGCTGCAAACTGTAAGCAAGTATGTCTGTTATTACTTATTTTGAGTTTTTGGTTTAATTGTTGTTTTTGCATCTGCTGCCATTAAAGCAAATACCGCGTAAGCAGCTGTATTTTGGCGCAGCTTTGCAGGTGTTACTTTATCAAGCGTATCATCTGCTGTGTGGTGGTAATCAAAGTAGTCGGTACCATCTTGGGCAAGTTCAAATATAGGTGCCGATGTTGCCTTTTTAAGCGGAATCAAATCAGGTCCCCCATTGGCTTGATTTTTACCAATATACTCAACATTTAATGGCACCAGTTCTTTTGCTATAGCACGTACAACAGGGAGTGATGCCGCATCTACATTCGATTCAAACCCGTATACTACATCAGCGCCAAAATCAGACTCAGCAGCTGCAACTATGTTGTGTAAATCGTTTTTATGTTTTGCAAAATAAGCTTTTGCTCCCCAAAGGCCAAGTTCTTCTGCTGCAAAAAGCACAACGCGAATACTGCGCTTAGGGCGTTTTACATCGCTAATATGTTTAGCAGCTGCCATAGTAAGGGCAACGCCTGCGCCATCATCTAATGCACCTGTGCCTAAATCCCAAGAATCTAAATGGCCGCCAATTAATACATATTGTTCAGGGTTTTCAGTACCGTTAAACTGGCCTATTACGTTATAGCCTGTGCCTTCACCTAGATTTTCGGTTTGCACATTTATATTTACCGATACATTTTTGTTTAAAGCCACTAAGCGTGCAATTTGATCTGCATCGGGATTGGCAATTGTCACGTTAGGTATTTTTTTAACGCCTTCTTTATAGTAACTACCGCCAGTGTGAGCAAAACGATGATGGCCGGTACTTACTGAGCGCATCATGTAGGCAACAGCGCCTTTTTTAGACGCCTCTATAGCACCTGTACCGCGTGCCTTTACCGCAGGGCCGTAACCATTACCGTCTATATGGCGGTTCATACGGTAATTAATATAGGCTATTTTACCTTTTAAGCTATTTGCTGGGGCTGCGATTAGCTCATCAAGCGTTTCGAACAACACTACGGTGGCTGTAATTCCCTCTTTTGGTGTGCTAATACTGTTACCAAGTGCAGTTAAATGAAGCGGCTGCTCGCTTGGGGTTAGTATTTTTCCGCTTTCGCTGTATCGACGCCACTCAGGAAAGGTTGCTTCTTCAAGCCATACTTTATCAAAACCAAGTTGGTTAAATTTTGCTTTGGCCCATGCCACTGCTTTTTTATCGTTGTCTGTACCGGGTAAGCGCGGGCCAACTTCAGTAGTCAAAGACTCAAGCAGTTCATAGCTCAAACTGCTATTAAGAGCAGTTGTTCGAACCTGCGTCACTTGTTTTAATTGCTCAGTGCTAAATTCGGGCTCAGCGGCACTGGCTAAAAAACTGCTGGCGAGCAGTATTGTTGTAATTATTTTATTCATTGTTAACCTTGGCTTGTAAGAAACTAAATAGCTATTAAACCATTAAATACCTTGGCTAAAAAATACAATGAGACAAAATACAAAAAGCCCACACTTTTTTACAAAGTGCGGGCTTTTTTAACGTATTTAATCTTAAAAATTAAATTGTGCCGCTAGGCGTAAGTTAGTGCCTTCGCCAATAGTTACATTACCATTGCCGCCGCCACCTAAGTAATCAGTATCAAATAGGTTTTCAACGTTAAGGCGAAGATTTATATCAGTATTACTCATAATAAATTTATAAGTTGCACCTACATCTACACGTGTATAGGCATCTTTGGTAATAGAGTTATCGCTATCAGCAAAGCGTTCACCTTCATAAAAGGCACCCGCATTAAAAGCAATTGCATCATTTAACTCATAACGAGTCCACAGAGATGCTGACCATTTAGGGGCATCTACAGGGCGTTTACCTTGTAGGTTTTCGTTCGCTCTTTCATAGTTAGCATCTAAATACATAGTTGATGCCATAACAAATAAGCGGTCAGTTGCTGCACCTTGTGCTGCCATTTCAAAACCTTTATGGCGCTGTTCACCAACTTGGTTTGTTTCAGAGGTAATTGAACCGATAGGTGTTTCAAGTTGCTCTGTAACTAAGGTTCCATTTTTACTTATATCGAAAATAGCACCGCTAAGCATTAAACGCTCATCAAATAGCTGCCATTTAATACCAAGCTCTCTTTGTTCAGAGGTGACAGCATCTATTTTCATACCAAAGTTGATATCTTCTTCGTCAGTAATGGTTTCGTTTTGTGGCTCAAAACCTTCTGTATAACTGGCATAAATAGTTGCAGATGCATTCGGGTGATAAAGTACGCCGAATTTAGGCAAAAACGACTCGTTATTTTGTCCTTCACGTGTTTGCTTATCAAAGCGGCCGCCAACAGACACTTGCCATTGTGGTGAAAAAGTAATTAAATCTTGGGCGTATACACCGTAGTAGTCATATTCAGTTTCGCTTTTAGTGAGATCAGTTTTATAGCTGACATCTGGGCGCGCAGGTTCATTTTGGCCTGCTGTAAAACTAAATGAATCAGCAGATGTGCGTAGTTGACCATAATAGTAGTCAAGCGAATTAGCACCAATTAGAAATTGGTGTTGTATGCTAGCCGTTTCAAATTCACCAATAAAATCAATAAATGCAGTGGTGAATTGCCAATCATCAAAACGATCGTATGGGTTCGAAGTGTATGTGTTAGTTTGAGTGTCGTAAGAGTTGCGACTAGGAGATGACTCAAAGCGTTGGCGCTCAAAAGTCTGCTCATTATAACCTAGCTTTACTTTCCAGTTGTCAGATAAGAATACGTTAAAATCGATACCTACGTTTTCTACAGTGATATCAGTAAATGCCCATGACATATCACGAATAGTTTTATCGTCGCCAATAACATTGGCGTTATCATCAATCCATGCACCCGTATCTAGGCCTGCTTTGTCATCTGTACGGTCATAATGAACACGTACAAGTGCATTATCGCTAATATCATAATCAACGACTACAGCACCTAAAAAGCGGTCTCGCTCACGGTTTTCACCATTTTGATATTCACGCCAGTAGTCTACATCTTGCTTTACTAATATGCCGCGTGCACGTAAATCTTCAGCTTCTGTTAGTGCGCCGCCAGCATCAACCATAAAGCGAGTTGAACCATGCTGGTCAACATCAGCTGAGGCGTTTAGTAACGTTTTCGCCGTTGGTTTTTTTGTTACCATATTTACCAAGCCACCAGGACCTGATTGACCATATAAAATGCTTGAAGGACCTTTAATAACTTCAACTTGTTGAAGGATTTCGATTGGTTGTTGATAGTGCGACCAATGCTGGTGTCCATCACGTAGATAGCCGGTACCTGAGCTTAACTCAAAACCCCGAAGGTTAAATACTTCACGGTTACGTTGCTGTGATCCTGCCGTTAAACTTGCATCGTTGGTAAGCACTTCGCCAAGCGTGGTTGCTAATTGCTCGCTAATTATTGTATCGCTAATAACAGTTACTGATTGGGCTGTTTCTAATAATGAAGCTGATGTTCTCATAGCACCATTAGCGTTATCGACTTTGTAGTCGTTGAAGTAGCTACCTTTAACTTGAATTCGCTCTATATCGGCGGGGGCAGCAAAAACGCTTGAGCTTGCAGCTACAAGTGCTAGGTATAAAGAGTTCAGTTTCATTCGTTACATCCAATGTCATTGTGTTAATTTTTCATGGATCTTAATGAAAATTAGTATCATTTTCAACATCTTTATTAACAAGATTTAACAAGCTATCTGAAAATTGGGTATTAATGGTTGCCCAATATGAATTCTGCTATTATATGGACCATATTTGTGGGCTATGCCCTGTGTTGTTTTTATTATTTTGGAACTAACTGTGACTTCTACTGCATTTTCATCTTTGGCTTTACCTGCTGGTTTAGTTGATAACTTATCAACACTCGGCTATTCGCAAATGACACCTGTACAGGCGCAAAGTTTGCCTCCTGTACTTGAAGGTAAAGACATCATTGCTCAGGCAAAAACCGGTTCAGGTAAAACTGCTGCGTTTAGCTTGGGTGTATTGGCTAAATTAAACGTTAAACGTTTTCGTATTCAGTCGTTAGTTTTGTGTCCAACCCGTGAGCTTGCTGAGCAAGTTGCAGTAGAAATGCGTAAACTTGCGCGCGGTATTCATAACATTAAAATATTAACGTTATGTGGTGGTGTATCAATTGGTCCACAAATTGGCTCGCTTGAGCATGGCGCACACATTATTGTTGGTACGCCAGGGCGTGTTGATGACCACATTAGAAAAGGCACGTTACGTTTAGATGATGTTGAAACGCTAGTACTTGACGAAGCCGATCAAATGTTAGACATGGGTTTTCAAGATACCCTTGATGCCATTATTGAACGTATTCCGCAAAATCGTCAAACCTTACTATTTAGCGCTACGTTCCCGCGCGCAATAGAAGCTATAGCAAAGCGTGTACTAAAAAATCCAGAAATGATTAAAGTAGAAGAAGAGCAAGCAAAAAGTACTATCAAACAATACTTCTACAAAATGGATAACAATAAACAGCGTTACCCAACCCTTAAATTATTATTACTTAAATTTACACCGCAAAGCTGTGTTGTGTTTTGTAATACCAAGGTAGAAACTCAA
This sequence comes from Pseudoalteromonas carrageenovora IAM 12662, assembly GCF_900239935.1. Taxonomy (NCBI): domain Bacteria; kingdom Pseudomonadati; phylum Pseudomonadota; class Gammaproteobacteria; order Alteromonadales; family Pseudoalteromonadaceae; genus Pseudoalteromonas; species Pseudoalteromonas carrageenovora. The sequence continues at coordinate 3,461,668 of NZ_LT965928.1, read as the reverse complement.
CAAGTATGTGACGATTTAGCCGACGAAGGCTTTAGTGCAGTTGCGCTTCATGGTGATTTAGAGCAGCGCGATCGTGAGCGTACACTTATTCACTTTGCTAATAAAAGTGCATCTATATTAGTGGCAACGGATGTAGCTGCCCGTGGTTTAGATATTGATGATATGGATATGGTAATTAACTACCATTTAGCACACGACACGCAAACGCACGTTCACCGAGTTGGGCGTACTGGCCGCGCCGGTAAAAAGGGCATAGCATGCTCTATTTATGGTGAAGCTGAAGCGTTTAAAATTGCGCAAATTGGCGATCATTACGAACGTGATATCACGCCTGAACAAATGCCACCGTTTAATTTATTAGATAAACCACCTTACCGCCCTGAAATGGTTACGCTAATGATTGATTCAGGCAAAAAACAAAAAGTGCGCGCGGGTGATATTTTAGGTGCTTTAACGGGTAAAGATGGTATTGCAGGTCGCCAAGTAGGTAAAATTAATGTGCTTGATAACGTTGCATTTGTTGCTGTTGAGCGTAATTCATCAAAGCCAGCACTTCGTAAGCTAACCGAAGGCAACATTAAGGGCCGTAAAATTCGCGCTCGTCGTCTTACGCGTTAATTTAAACGACTAAATTAACAGATTAACGAGCAGCTGTTTTAAGCTGCTCGTATTGCAACTTTATTTTTTTAAACTTTTCCGCACAGCCATTTAGTTTGTCGGGGTGGTTTTGCAGCGCAAGTTGTCGCCAGCGCTTTTGCAAGGCCTTAAGTGTAAAATCCTCAGGTAAATCCCACTTTAAAATCAGCTCGTTGTATTTTTTATTTGTTAATGCATGCTGCTTAGGTGTTACTTTAAAACGACGCCAAAAACTATTTAATAACTCTTCTACTTGCTGCTCACTCGTATCGTAATTATTCCAATCTAAATAGTAATCTCGTAAATTATTGCTAGTTACGAGTAAGTGCTTAATCTCTTTTTCTAATAGCTCGATATGTAAAGTTGAAATAATTAGGTTTTGCGGCTTTAGTTGTGCCTGCAGTTGGTACAGTGCGTTCATAATTAAAAAGTTACGCTTAAATAAATCGCGCTCAGGGCTTTGATCAAGCGTTGCTATGGCTCCTTGATGGGACAACTGCGCGGCTAAAGTATGAACTTGCCAAACTTGCTTTGTTAATATTAGCTCAAAAATCTCATCAATCAGTGGGTTAAGCATTGTTTAGGGCCTAGTAATTGGTGTATCTTCAATAAAGATTACACTGATATAAGTAACGGTTTGAAGGATTAAAATTATGCTGGGCAAGTTTAAGTGCCTCTTATTTACTATATGCTGTGTACTAATGGCTTCAAGCTATGCCCAAAATGCCGACTCACTATTTGAACAATTCAAAAGCGAAGAGCAGTGGGAGCCAAAATTACAACTAGCTAATACCTTACTTGCTGATCAAAGCCTATCTAAAAAACAGCGTGTAGCTGTTTACTCTGCGTTAGGTAATACTGCGTTATCGAACGACAATTTTAAAGACTCTTTACGTTACTTTAAATTACTTGAGCAGTACACGTCAGATACTTTTTTTCCTGAAGAGCATTTTCGCGCCATTAAAATGCAAGGCGTTGTGCTTTTTTATCAAGGATTATTTCAAAAAGCGATTATTGAATATACTCGCACTCTTGCCTTAGCTGAAAAAAACGAACAACTATTAGAGCAAGCTAATCTATTTAATAACATTGGTTTAGCTTATTTTAATATGAATAAACTAGGTGAAACACTAGAGTTTTACTTAAAAGCCAAAGCAATTTATGAAGAGCATGGCAGCGAGCAAGACCAAACGGATATTTTGCTAAATATAGCGGGTGTTTATATACGTTTATCTCGTTATGACAGTGCGTTTAGTTTGTATCAAGAAGTGCTTAAAGTTTATCAGCGCCTTGGTGATAAAAGTGGAATAGCGCAAGTTTATAATAATATGGGCGTTGCTTATAGAGAGAGTAATCAATTTGACTTAGCGCTTCACTACTATCAATTAGCGTTGAGTTATTATATTTCAGCCAATGATTACAATAAGTTGTCTACACAATACACTAATTTAGCAAATGCTAATCTAATTTTAGAAAAAGCAGATGAGGCATACGAGCAAGCTAAGCTAGGTGAATTTTATGCGCTTAAAATAGATAACCATAATTTAGAATTGAATGCGCTACATGCACTAGCCAAAATACAATTTGTAAAAGGTGATTTAGAGCAAGCGCAGGTAAGCTTAGAAAGAGCTATTTTACTCGCTCAAGAATATGGCAGTGATCGAATTATTAGAGACAGCTATGGCACAAAAGCCCTGCTAGATGCGAGTAAAGGTGATTATTCAAGCGCAATGGCTCAGCAGCAAAAATATATTAGTGAACAGCGCAAGCTCAGAAGCACCTCTATTATTAATGCGCTAGCTGTTTTACAGCATCAGTTTAAAGCGACTCAATTAAATCAAGAAATAGAAAAGCTCAAGCAAGATCGTAAAGTGCAAGAGCTTAAAATGTCGCAGCGTTCTCAACTTACTTTATTTATATTTTTAGTATTATTTTTAGCTGTTGTTACAGGTATTGCTCTTTCACGACGTGGGGCTGAAAAACGAGCTAAGCAACACTTAACGGAGCAAGTAGCACAGCGAACTGCTGAGCTACAAGCCACGGCGCAAGAGCTGAGAGAAGCTAATGATGTTAAAAGCCAGTTTTTAGCTAATATTAGCCACGAAATCCGTACTCCTTTAACTGCTATTTTAGGGCAAACCGATGCCTTAATTAATGAGTTGTACGAGCCAGAATCACTTAAAGATGAGCTTAGGGTAATCCAGCGTCATAGCGATCATTTAAAAAGTTTAATTAACGATGTACTTGATTTAAGTAAAATAGAAGCCAACCGTTTAGAGTTAAATATTTCGTGTTTTGATATTGTCGAGCTTGTAAACGATGTACACGCTATGTTTTACACTCAGGCCAAAGCTAAAAACTTACAGCTTATTTTAGATAACCAAGTGGGTAATGAGTTTTACACTAAGCTTGATCTTATTCGTGTTAAGCAAATTCTTATAAATTTATGTGCTAACGCTATTAAGTTTACTCACTCTGGGCAAATTATCATCGCCTTAAATAAAACAGAGCAAGGGCTGGTTATAATTATAAAAGATACTGGTATTGGTATGAGTTCAAAGCAGTTAAAACTTATTTTTGAATGCTTTAGTCAAGCCGATAACAGCATTAGCCGCCGGTTTGGAGGCACGGGTTTAGGTTTGAGCTTATCGCAACAACTTGCGTCAATGATGGGCGGCTATATAAGTGTGCAAAGCGAATACAAAAAAGGGAGCCAGTTCTCGTTCTTTTTACCGTGCGCCGAAGTTGATAAATCACAAAGCATGGTCGAAACAAACACATCTGCTAAAGTTAAAAAACAATTATCTGGTCGCATTGTCCTAGCTGAAGATCATCCTGATAATAGACGACTTATAAGTCGTTACCTACGCTCTTTAGGGCTTCAGGTGATTGCGGTTGAAAATGGTGAGCAAGCAGTAGAGCAGTGCTTACAAGAGTATCCTGACTTAGTATTGTTAGATATTCAAATGCCAGTAATGGATGGGCGAGCTGCTTTTCAGCTCCTTAAGAAGTGCGGTTTTGAGCAGCCTATATTTGCATTAACCGCTAATGCGATGAGTCACGAAATAGATGAGTACCTAGCACTAGGCTTTACTGGTTACTTAGGCAAGCCTATTGATAAAGACTTATTCTATAAAGCGCTAAGTGCACATTTAGACAGTAATAATCAACCTTCACTTAAACACAGTGAAGTTGATATGAGTGATTTGGTTATTAGCTTTAAACAAAGCTTTGCTTTAGAGAGCGAAACAATTACTCAGCACTTTATTAGTGAAGACTTAGAGGCATTACAAAAAGATAGCCACCGTATTTTAGGGGCTGCACAAATGTTTGGCTTAGATGAAATTGCCCAAGCGGCTAAAGATCTAGATAGAGCATTATTAAATAAAGTGAAAAGCAACACCGCAAACGACTTTAAAATACTGGTTGATGCACTACAAAGTGTGCTTAAAAAATATAATGAAAGTTAAATGCTTTGCTGATTTAAATAAGCTTGCTGGTAAACATAAGCGGTATAATTTACACATAAAAAAAGCGCCCTAGGCGCTTTTTTTATTCAACTAAAACACGCTTATTGGCGTCTCATTGAATCAAAGAATTCATCGTTGGTTTTACTCATCGATAGTTTATCGATTAAAAATTCCATCGCATCAATCTCTGACATTTCATGAACAATCTTACGTAAAATCCAAAGCTTTTGTAGCTCATCTGGTTTAGTAAGTAATTCTTCACGACGAGTACCTGAGCGGTTAAAGTCGATAGCAGGGAATACACGTTTTTCAGCAATCTTACGATTTAAGTGTAGTTCCATATTACCAGTACCTTTAAACTCTTCGTAGATAACTTCATCCATTTTAGAGCCAGTATCGATAAGCGCTGTTGCGATAATAGTTAAACTACCGCCTTCCTCAACGTTACGTGCAGCACCAAAGAAGCGCTTAGGTTTGTGAAGTGCATTAGCATCAACACCACCTGTAAGTACTTTACCTGATGAAGGAATAACTGTGTTATAAGCACGTGCTAAACGTGTAATTGAATCCAATAAGATAACGACATCTTTTTTGTGCTCAACTAAACGTTTTGCTTTTTCGATAACCATTTCGGCAACTTGCACGTGGCGAGAAGCTGGTTCATCAAATGTTGATGCAATTACTTCACCTTTAACTAGGCGTTGCATCTCAGTAACTTCTTCCGGACGTTCATCAATAAGTAAAACCATTAATGTAACATCAGGGTGATTATGAGTGATTGATTGTGCAATGTTTTGCAGTAGCATTGTTTTACCCGCTTTAGGCGGTGCTACTAACAAACCACGTTGGCCGCGGCCAATTGGAGATGCTAAATCAAGTACACGGGCGGTAATATCTTCTTTACTGCCGTTACCACGTTCCATACGAAAACGTTCGTTTGCATGTAGTGGGGTAAGGTTTTCAAAAAGAATTTTAGTGCGAGAGTTTTCAGGTTTATCAAAGTTAACTTCGTTTACTTTTAATAAAGCAAAGTAACGTTCGCCGTCTTTAGGTGGGCGGATAAGGCCTGAGATAGAATCGCCAGTACGCATGCTGAAACGGCGAATTTGGCTAGGTGAAACATAAATGTCATCTGGGCCAGCTAAGTAAGAGGCTTCTGATGATCTCAAAAAGCCAAAGCCATCTTGTAAAATCTCTAATACACCGCCGCCGAAGATATTCTCTCCGCCTTTGGCGTGGGCTTTAAGAATGGCAAAAATAATATCTTGCTTTCTTAAGCGGGCTACGTTTTCGAGCCCCATGGACTCAGCTAAGTTTACAAGTTCTTTTATAGACTTGTCTTTTAATTCGCGTAAATGCATATTGGTGGGTTCTTTATTACAATTGTCATACTCAAAATCGCTTTGATAGTTGAGTGAGGTTTGTTGAATATAACTAAGGATTAGTTGGCTTTATAAACTAGCAGTTCACTGGCATAGCGTCCAGTCTTTATACAAAATAAACACAAAAAAAGGGCAAAAAGCCCTTTTTTATGGTTTTAACCTAGATATTGTTTTCTAAAAACTCAATTAGTTGAGTTTTAGAAAGTGCACCAACTTTCGTTGCAGCAACTTGGCCATCTTTAAAAAGAAGCAATGTTGGGATACCACGAATACCAAATTTTGGTGGTGTACCAGCATTTTGGTCAATATTTAGTTTAGCAACAGTCACTCGGCTGTCGTATTCATCAGCAACTTCATGAAGAATAGGGGCGATCATTTTACAAGGTCCACACCATTCAGCCCAGAAATCTACTAGTACTGGTTTGTCTGATTGTAATACGTCAGCTTCAAAGCTATCGTCAGTAATTTGGATAATTTTCTCGCTCATTGCGCTCTCCGATTTAGTTAGGCGAAATATTTAGTGCGTATTTAAACACTCTTGTTTCTTATTGCAAGTTTAAACGTTATGCTTAAACGCTATGACTAAGACACATTTAACCGATAAAAAGTTTTCAGACTTTGCTATCGCACCGGAAGTGGTTGCCGGTTTAACCGAGAATGGGTTTGAATATTGCACACCTATTCAAGCAAAATGCCTACCTTATATTTGTGATGGCCGCGATATTGCGGGCCAAGCTCAAACTGGTACAGGCAAAACGTTAGCTTTTTTAACAGCTACGTGCCATCGGTTATTACAATCTAGCAAAGCACCTAGTAAACATCCAAGAGCCCTGATCATGGCCCCAACTCGGGAGCTTGCGATTCAGATACACAAAGATGCAAAAATTTTAGCGCCGCACTGTAATCTTAACTTAGGTTTAGTATATGGTGGCGAAGATTACGAAAAACAACGTGCACAATTAGAAAAAGGCGTTGATATTTTAATTGGTACTACAGGTCGCCTTATCGATCTGTACAAGCAAGGCTGTTACACCCTTAATGAAATTGAGGTAGTCGTGCTAGATGAAGCCGATCGTATGTTCGATTTAGGCTTTATAAAAGATATTCGTTATATGTTCCGCCGCATGCCAGATACATCGCAGCGTTTAAACTTATTATTCTCTGCAACGCTTTCGTACCGTGTACAAGAGCTTGCGTTTGAACATATGACTAACCCTGAACACGTGCAAATTGAACCAGACGTAAAAACAGGCAAGCGTATTAAAGAAGAGCTATTCCATCCTTCGCAAGAAGACAAAATTAAGCTGTTATTAACCTTAATTGAGGAAGAATGGCCAGATAAAGCCATTGTATTTGCTAATACAAAGCACAGCTGTGAAACAGTTTATGCGTGGCTAAAAGCTGACGGGCACCGCGTAGGTATGCTAACTGGCGATGTTAATCAGAAAAAACGTCAGTCTATTTTAGCTCAATTCACTAAAGGTGAATTAGACTTTTTAGTAGCAACTGATGTTGCAGCACGTGGTTTGCATATTCCTGAAGTAAGTCATGTGTTTAACTTTGATCTACCTGATGATTGTGAAGATTACGTTCATCGAATTGGCCGTACCGGTCGCGCAGGTGCCTCTGGCCATGCAATTAGTTTTGCTTGTGAGCAATATGCTTATAACTTGCATGAAATTGAAGAATATATAGAGCACAGCATTCCTTTATCACATTATGATAAAACAGCATTGCTAGATGATTTAACAAAGCCTACTATTCAAAGAAAGCGCAACTATTCTTCAGGCCCACGTAATCGTAGTAATAACAACGGACGTCGCCCAAATAATAGTTACCAAAAAGGACGGTCGTAATTCGGCCGTTACTATAAGTAGTAGTAACTAGAGGTTTTTGAACGGTGGGGCAACTTATACCGCAAAAAAATGTGTATGCAGTTATTGATTTGGGCTCAAACAGCTTTCATATGCTTATTGCCAAATCAATTGCTGGCGGCCTACAAACAATAGGTCGCGTAAAACGCAAAGTAAGATTAGCAGCAGGGCTTGATAAAGATAACGTATTAAGCACTGAAGCAATGCAGCGAGGCTGGGAATGCCTTGCTCTTTTTGCTGAGCGTCTGCAAGACATTCCAAAGCAAAATATCACCATAGTGGCAACCGCTACACTGCGTTTGGCAACTAATGCCGATGTATTTAAAACTCAAGCCGAAAAAATACTAGGCCACACTATTAATGTTATTAGTGGTGAGCTAGAGGCGAGAACTATTTATAAGGGCGTAGCCCATACATCATCATGTAATGGTAAGCAGCTGGTTATAGATATCGGTGGTGCAAGTACGGAAGTGGTTATAGGAAAGGGCTTTGAAGCACTGCACTATAAAAGCTTAAATATGGGATGTGTTACTTATTTAGAGCGCTATTTTAAAGACTGCAAGCTAAGTACTAGCAACTTTGATGCAGCAATCAAAGCGGCGCGAGATGTAATAGATGATATTGCCGATGAATATAAAGCAACGGGATGGCAAGTTGCTTCTGGTGCTTCGGGTACTGTGCAAGCTATCCAAGAGATTATGGTCGCTCAAAATCTTGATGATCTCCTTACTCTCGAAAAGCTTTACACTATTAAAGAGCAATCTATTGCGTTTAGCACTATTGCAGCACTAGACCTACCAGGTTTAAGTGAAGAGCGTAGGCTTGTGTTTGTATCTGGGCTTGCCATTCTAATTGCGTTATTTGAATCACTTGAAATAGAAAAAATGGGCCTTGCAGGCGGAGCACTTCGAGAAGGTGTTTTGTACAGTATGGTGCCAGAGCTTCACAATAACGATATTCGCAAACGCACTATCGATGGCTTTATGGATCGTTACCATGTTGATCAAAAGCAAGCATATCGTGTTTCGAGTCTTGCAATGCAGTTAGCGGGTAAAATTAACCAAAGCTGGCCCATAGAAAGCTTAAATGGATTGCCCTTGTTAAAAGCGGTGGCTGAACTTCACGAAATTGGATTGCTAATAGAGTATAAGCAGTACCATAAACACACAGCCTATATTTTAGAAAACACAGATATGCCTGGCTTTTCACAATCAGAGCATAAAGTTATTGCAGCAGTAGCTAATGCGCATCGTTCAGATATCCAAAAAGGGTGCTTTGATTCGCTAGGAGCTAACAGCATACTTGCGCAGTATTTGGTGCGATTACTCCGTATTGCTGTAATCCTATCAATGCGTCGCCAAGACGACGTGCTACCTAAAATAGAGTTAATTGCTGAAAATGAAGTCTTAGACCTTAAGTTTGAAACTAATTGGTTAAAAGATCACCCATTAATGGCAAGTGAGCTACAACAAGAGTCTAAACAACAAAGTAAGCTCGGTTGGAAACTCATAGTTAACTAGAATAAAAGGCCCGAAAGGGCCTTTTTAGTGTTTAAAGTAATCACTTCGATGTAAAATTGCGCGAACAGTCATTTATTTCACGTTTTCTTCAAAAAAGGGTTGATCTGTTTTCGGATCTCCCTATAATGCGACCCCACTGAGACGGCAGAGCAGGCAACGCTTAGCGAGGCAAGCAAACCACTTAGTGAGTCGAGTAAAACTTAGCTCTGAAAACTTTCAAGTTTAACAAAATTAAGTGTTGACAAAAAAATAGGAAAGCGTAATATGCGCAGCCCTAGCGAGATAAAGTTTAACGCTTTAATCGCAACGTTCTTTAACAATATAAAGCAATCATCTGTGTGGGCACTCGTACAGATTGAGTTCTAACAGCCAACCTACTTCGGTAGCGAGGCAAACAAATTAGAGTCTCAATTGAAACTGAGTGACCAACAGAGTAATTACTTAGGTAGTTATTCAGCACAGTCAATTCAATATCGAAAGATATTAAATAAATTCAGAATTCATTGAGCTGTCGAAAGACATAAAACTTTTTAATTGAAGAGTTTGATCATGGCTCAGATTGAACGCTGGCGGCAGGCCTAACACATGCAAGTCGAGCGGTAACAGAAAGTAGCTTGCTACTTTGCTGACGAGCGGCGGACGGGTGAGTAATGCTTGGGAACATGCCTTGAGGTGGGGGACAACAGTTGGAAACGACTGCTAATACCGCATAATGTCTACGGACCAAAGGGGGCTTCGGCTCTCGCCTTTAGATTGGCCCAAGTGGGATTAGCTAGTTGGTGAGGTAATGGCTCACCAAGGCAACGATCCCTAGCTGGTTTGAGAGGATGATCAGCCACACTGGAACTGAGACACGGTCCAGACTCCTACGGGAGGCAGCAGTGGGGAATATTGCACAATGGGCGCAAGCCTGATGCAGCCATGCCGCGTGTGTGAAGAAGGCCTTCGGGTTGTAAAGCACTTTCAGTCAGGAGGAAAGGTTAGTAGTTAATACCTGCTAGCTGTGACGTTACTGACAGAAGAAGCACCGGCTAACTCCGTGCCAGCAGCCGCGGTAATACGGAGGGTGCGAGCGTTAATCGGAATTACTGGGCGTAAAGCGTACGCAGGCGGTTTGTTAAGCGAGATGTGAAAGCCCCGGGCTCAACCTGGGAACTGCATTTCGAACTGGCAAACTAGAGTGTGATAGAGGGTGGTAGAATTTCAGGTGTAGCGGTGAAATGCGTAGAGATCTGAAGGAATACCGATGGCGAAGGCAGCCACCTGGGTCAACACTGACGCTCATGTACGAAAGCGTGGGGAGCAAACAGGATTAGATACCCTGGTAGTCCACGCCGTAAACGATGTCTACTAGAAGCTCGGAACCTCGGTTCTGTTTTTCAAAGCTAACGCATTAAGTAGACCGCCTGGGGAGTACGGCCGCAAGGTTAAAACTCAAATGAATTGACGGGGGCCCGCACAAGCGGTGGAGCATGTGGTTTAATTCGATGCAACGCGAAGAACCTTACCTACACTTGACATACAGAGAACTTACCAGAGATGGTTTGGTGCCTTCGGGAACTCTGATACAGGTGCTGCATGGCTGTCGTCAGCTCGTGTTGTGAGATGTTGGGTTAAGTCCCGCAACGAGCGCAACCCCTATCCTTAGTTGCTAGCAGGTAATGCTGAGAACTCTAAGGAGACTGCCGGTGATAAACCGGAGGAAGGTGGGGACGACGTCAAGTCATCATGGCCCTTACGTGTAGGGCTACACACGTGCTACAATGGCGCATACAGAGTGCTGCGAACTCGCGAGAGTAAGCGAATCACTTAAAGTGCGTCGTAGTCCGGATTGGAGTCTGCAACTCGACTCCATGAAGTCGGAATCGCTAGTAATCGCGTATCAGAATGACGCGGTGAATACGTTCCCGGGCCTTGTACACACCGCCCGTCACACCATGGGAGTGGGTTGCTCCAGAAGTAGATAGTCTAACCCTCGGGAGGACGTTTACCACGGAGTGATTCATGACTGGGGTGAAGTCGTAACAAGGTAGCCCTAGGGGAACCTGGGGCTGGATCACCTCCTTATACGATTTAGAACTTATTTGTTCGTAGTGTCCACACAGATGATTGTTAGTTAGTAGTGCCCTTTGGGTTTACTAATTAATATGCTCTTTAAAAATTTGGAAAAGCTGATAATAAAATTCTGATAAATATTCGTATTTATCAAGAGTTTTCAAAAGTAAAAAAGAATGATAGCAGTATCATTCAGTGCCATTTAATCACTCTTTGAGTTGATTGATTGGTATCTACTTTAGTATTCAATATTAACTTCTGGCGAAGTTAAACTGTCACGAACAAAGACCCGTTTGGGTTGTATGGTTAAGTGACTAAGCGTACACGGTGGATGCCTTGGCAGTTGGAGGCGATGAAGGACGTATTAACTTGCGATAAGCCTAGTCAAGCTAGTAAAAAGCGCTTGAGACTAGGATTTCCGAATGGGGAAACCCACCTGCTTGCAGGTATCGTTAACTGAATACATAGGTTAACGAGGCGAACGCGGAGAACTGAAACATCTAAGTACCCGTAGGAAAAGAAATCAACCGAGATTCCGAAAGTAGCGGCGAGCGAAATCGGAACAGCCCTTAAGCTTATTATGTGTTAATGGAAGGCTCTGGAAAGTGCCACGATACAGGGTGATAGTCCCGTACATGAAAAGACATTTTAAGTGAAATCGAGTAGGTCGGAGCACGTGAAACTTTGACTGAATATAGGTGGACCATCATCTAAGGCTAAATACTCCCAACTGACCGATAGTGAACCAGTACCGTGAGGGAAAGGCGAAAAGAACCCCTGTGAGGGGAGTGAAATAGAACCTGAAACCGTGTACGTACAAGCAGTAGGAGCCTACTTGTTAGGTGACTGCGTACCTTTTGTATAATGGGTCAGCGACTTATATTTTGTAGCGAGGTTAACCGTATAGGGTAGCCGTAGGGAAACCGAGTCTTAACTGGGCGATTAGTTGCAAGGTATAGACCCGAAACCCGGTGATCTAGCCATGAGCAGGTTGAAGGTTGAGTAACATCAACTGGAGGACCGAACCCACTAACGTTGAAAAGTTAGGGGATGACTTGTGGCTAGGAGTGAAAGGCTAATCAAACCGGGAGATAGCTGGTTCTCCCCGAAATCTATTTAGGTAGAGCCTCGGACGAATACTTACGGGGGTAGAGCACTGTTAAGGCTAGGGGGTCATCCCGACTTACCAACCCTTTGCAAACTCCGAATACCGTAAAGTAATATCCGGGAGACACACGGCGGGTGCTAACGTCCGTCGTGAAGAGGGAAACAACCCAGACCGCCAGCTAAGGTCCCAAAGTCATAGTTAAGTGGGAAACGATGTGGAAAGGCCCAGACAGCCAGGAGGTTGGCTTAGAAGCAGCCATCCTTTAAAGAAAGCGTAATAGCTCACTGGTCGAGTCGGTCTGCGCGGAAGATGTAACGGGGCTAAACTATGCACCGAAGCTGCGGATTCAACGTTTACGTTGAGTGGTAGGGGAGCGTTCTGTAAGCCGTTGAAGGTGTGCCGGGAGGCATGCTGGAGGTATCAGAAGTGCGAATGCTGACATGAGTAACGATAATGCGGGTGAAAAACCCGCACGCCGGAAGACCAAGGGTTCCTATCCCATGTTAATCAGGGTAGGGTAAGTCGACCCCTAAGGCGAGGCCGAAAGGCGTAGTCGATGGGAAACGGATTAATATTTCCGTACTTGGTATAATTGCGATGGGGGGACGGAGAAGGCTAAGCAAGCATGGCGATGGTTGTCCATGTGAAAGTGAGTAGGGCGTTTGTTTAGGTAAATCCGGACGAACATTAAACCTGAGACACGAGACGAGTCACCAAGGTGATGAAGTTGTTGATGCCATACTTCCAGGAAAAGCCTCTAAGCTTCAGATTATACCGAATCGTACCCCAAACCGACACAGGTGGTCAGGTAGAGAATACTAAGGCGCTTGAGAGAACTCGGGTGAAGGAACTAGGCAAAATCGTACCGTAACTTCGGGAGAAGGTACGCTCCTATCTGTGATGAGACTTGCTCTCTAAGCGGACGGGAGCCGCAGTGACCAGGTGGCTGGGACTGTTTATTAAAAACACAGCACTGTGCAAAATCGCAAGATGACGTATACGGTGTGACACCTGCCCGGTGCCGGAAGGTTAATTGATGGGGTTATCCTTAGGGAGAAGCTCTTGATCGAAGCCCCGGTAAACGGCGGCCGTAACTATAACGGTCCTAAGGTAGCGAAATTCCTTGTCGGGTAAGTTCCGACCTGCACGAATGGTGTAACCATGGCCACGCTGTCTCCACCCGAGACTCAGTGAAATTGAAATCGCAGTGAAGATGCTGTGTACCCGCGGCTAGACGGAAAGACCCCGTGAACCTTTACTACAGCTTGGCACTGAACATTGAACCTACATGTGTAGGATAGGTGGGAGACTTTGAAGATGAGACGCTAGTTTTGTTGGAGTCGTCCTTGAAATACCACCCTTGTAGTTTTGATGTTCTAACGTTGGCCCCTGAATCGGGGTTACGGACAGTGCCTGGTGGGTAGTTTGACTGGGGCGGTCTCCTCCCAAAGAGTAACGGAGGAGCACGAAGGTTGGCTAAGTACGGTCGGACATCGTACGGTTAGTGTAATGGTAGAAGCCAGCTTAACTGCGAGACAGACACGTCGAGCAGGTACGAAAGTAGGTCATAGTGATCCGGTGGTTCTGAATGGAAGGGCCATCGCTCAACGGATAAAAGGTACTCCGGGGATAACAGGCTGATACCGCCCAAGAGTTCATATCGACGGCGGTGTTTGGCACCTCGATGTCGGCTCATCACATCCTGGGGCTGAAGTCGGTCCCAAGGGTATGGCTGTTCGCCATTTAAAGTGGTACGCGAGCTGGGTTTAGAACGTCGTGAGACAGTTCGGTCCCTATCTGCCGTGGGCGTTTGAGAATTGAGAGGGGTTGCTCCTAGTACGAGAGGACCGGAGTGAACGAACCGCTGGTGTTCGGGTTGTCATGCCAATGGCATTGCCCGGTAGCTACGTTCGGAACTGATAAGCGCTGAAAGCATCTAAGCGCGAAGCAGGCCTCGAGATGATTTCTCACTAGACTTTTAAAGTCTCTGAAGGGCCGTTGAAGACTACAACGTTGATAGGCAAGATGTGGAAGTGGTGTGAGCCATTAAGCTAACTTGTACTAATTACCCGTGAGGCTTAACCATACAACGCCAAACGCGTTTTGTGACAGTGAAGCGACAGAAGTTAATAACTAGAGTAGATAGTTACTGAAAGACTTAAAAAATATTATCAGATATTTTCCAAATTCAGTTAGTGCGTAGAGATACGAACTGACCCCCAAATTTGCTTGGTGACAATAGCGTTTTGGACCCACCTGACTCCATGCCGAACTCAGTAGTGAAACGAAACAGCGCCGATGATAGTGTAGCATTTGCTATGTGAAAGTAGGACATTACCAGGCTTCAAATAAGAGAAACCCGTTACAGCAATGTGACGGGTTTTTTGCTATCTGGGATTTAGTAAATAGCCAAGAGCCCATGCCAAACTCAGTAGTCAAACAAAACAGCTCGAAGGCGAGCCCCGCACAAGGCCGCCCCGACACAAAGATAGTGTAGCATTTCACTGTGACTCTCGAGCGCTGTGGACACCACGACATTCTACTGCGTAGCGCACCGACTTCAAATTGTATAAAGCCCGACTAGAAATAGTCGGGCTTTTTTACGTCTGCAGAAAAGTAAAATATGCATAATTAATACACATTCAACCAGTGTTGGGCAAGCGCAGCGACTCCCAACGCTAAAAGCTAAAGTCAGGTCAATTAGTCGAGAGATATGGTTCATCTATTATCAATTTATTTTATAAAGTCTTTTAACTTTATTGCTAATTATCAAACCTTCTTTTTGCAATTACACTAGCTCCATCTTGTATTTACATACTTACATCACGACGGGGAAGAGCATGTCTCATCAAATCATTAAAGACTTACATAATCGCTATACTGCGAAGAAATATGATTCTGCTAAGCGTATTTCAGCAGATGATTTGGAAGTAATAAAAGAAGCTATTCGTCTGTCTGCTTCTTCAATTAACTCTCAACCTTGGAAATTTGTTCTAGTAGAAAGTGAAGAAGGTAAGAACCGTTTACACGATACATTTGCTAATAAGCACCAGTTTAATCAACACCATGCTAAAGAGGCATCTCACACGCTTTTACTTGCTTATGACCCTGAGTTCACTAAAGAGAAGTTTTCGAAGCGTGTTGACGTAGAGGTAAGCTCAGGCCACCTACCAGCAGATATGCGTGATAACTTTATGGGTGCATATGCATTTGCTGAAATGAACACAGATGAAAATGGCTACAACGGTAGTTGGACTAAAGCGCAAGTTTATTTAGCGCTAGGTAATATAATGCATACTCTAGCGCGTTTAAACATAGCTTCTACACCTATGGAGGGTGTAGACCCAGACTTAATTGGTGAAAAGTTTAGCGCTGAGCTTGATGGACACATTTGTGAAGTTGCGCTTGCTATGGGTTACCCGCTTGAAGAGGAAGACTGGAACCATGGCTTACCTAAGGCTCGTTTAGCTGTAGGAGATATTATTACTACGGTATAACTTACTGTTATAAATAATTAGCCGAGAATATTCTCGGCTTCTTTGTTTTTAAAATAAGCCATATGCTGCATTTTCTTGAACGTCTTCTTGCGCTGCGCGTACAGGGCTAAAAATGGCGCTTGGATCAATTAAAACACTGTGCTTTTCGGCTAGCTTTATTAAACCGCGCATCATATTTTTAGTTTGCGGGTCTATATCAAAACCAACCTCTGTTAGCTTATCCAAAGGCTTAATATCTTCTTTTTTGTAATCTACGTTATCCTCTACTTTATCTACTAACAGCCCTACATGTGGAGTTGAGCCATCTTTAGTGGTAAAGACTATGATAGGTTTATAGTCGAGTGTAATTTGCTCTTTTGCAGCCTCAAATAATCGATTTAGTTGCATTAAGCTATTTTGCTTAATATTGATTATATATTTACTGACCTGTTTTTTATTGTCATCGCTACTAGCTTCAGCTGCTTTATCCATGGTCTGTAGCAGTGACTTGAATGGCTGGTCAAATTTTTCCATTATGGCTTGCAAGTCTTCATTATCTGTTTGGAACTCTTGATAAAACACTTCAAAGTTATGTAATTGAGTACTGTTTGTTGAGATGGCTGTATTGTTTTTTGTCAGGCTTTTTTCAAGATGAGTAAACCAAACCTCAAGTGACTCTTGCCACTTGCGAAGTTGCTCTAAGGCGTGCTTATTACTTTGCTCTGTAGAATTACCGTTTAGAATAATCCCTAAATCAAATACCGGAGTAGGCGTTTCCATATAGTCTTTAACGCCAATAAAGCTTTTATTATTATTTGGCAGAGTAGTGAGGTCGTTGTTAAAACGCTCTGTGAGTAATATATCGAGAATTTTAAGTGAAATTGTTTTGCAGCCAACTTTAAAGTTTATTAATTCCATGCCTTTAACTTTATTTACCTATTAATGCTTAAAGGATAGAACAAAATAAATAAATAGCTTATAGAGTTACGATTTTTAAAAGTAGGATTACTTAAATTGTGCAATCAGTGATTTAAAAGCACTAGAGAGGCTATTATCTAACTGTTTTTTACCCGTTAAAGAAAACTGCTTTAATAATTGCTCATCGCTGTAATTTTGCAGCACACTTTGAATAATAAGCTGTTTATGAGGAGTGTTTAACTTTCTTACATTTGAAGGCGCTTTATTTATGGCATGCCAAACTACAGCTGATACCGAAAACCTATTTAAGCTTTTATCTCTAAATTGCGTTAGTTGAAAAAGCGCATGTGGTGTAAGTGGCTCATCAGAAAAACTATTGAGTAATATACTGACAAGCTGCCAATGAATGGTTTTAAAGTGAGTTAATAGTCCGTACATAAATTCATTTTGAAATTGTTTGCTTAGATCGCCTAATTTATTACAGCCATCATGTAACGATTTGATCACTAACACTGAATGCTCAGCAGTGCTTTTATCTTGTTTAAATCCTAGTTTTACAGGTACAAAACCCTGGCTTTGCCAAAAATTGAGTAAGGGCGCCGTAGCTCCAAAGCTTGCGCCAAAAAATTTGCACTGTGGTTTAAGTTTTAATTCGCAATAGCCAATTAGTGCTTTTCCGAGCCCTAAATTGTGAGCGCTAGGGTCAACGGCTATACGCACTACGCGGGCACTTAGCTGGGTTAAACAGTCAGCGCTGAAGCTAAGTTGTGCAAGCGTTTGCGCCATTAAATGACCTTGTGGTCGACGCTTTCCTGAAATAACTAGCTCTGCTAAATCAGTATCGATATCACCTTCAATAGCAATTAAGCAAACGGCTACTAAGCGGTTGTTCTCTTCACTAATAAATATTCGTTGTGCTGGTGCATCAAGCAGGTGTCGTAAATCGTTAACACTACTTTGATAGTGTGCTTGGGCAAGTAATGCAATAACCTGTCTAAGTAGCAGCTCATCATTAATTAATGTTTGTTGGCTAATTTCACGGTGTGTTAAAGCAGATATATCAGCACAATTGGTTTCGCTAAATTGAGCGTCTAATGCCAATAGTGTGCGTATATGCTGCTCAAGAGGATCGTGTTTGGCAAATCGCAGTGGCTCGTCAAGCGTAACTACTTTTGCTGCTTTATAATGTGCTTTAACGTACTTGCTAAAGCGAATTGTATAACCTCGTCCATTGCCCTCGTAGCCTACAAGTGTGCTTGCAAATACAACTTTTGGGTAATGCGTTAATATTTTTAATAATAGAGGCACTGGTATTGCTGCAGCTTCGTCAACAAGTAATAAATCACATTCGGGTAAACTATTGAGTAAGGCATCTGGCGGCATATAAGATAAGTTAGCCAACTGCTTTTGTGTGGGGTCGTAATTTACATTTAGTGCATTTGCTAAATGTTTAAAACTTGAATGTGTTGCACTGAATTGAGTGGCGCAAAGAATTATTTTTTTATCGCTAAGTTGTGCTGCACTAAGCCCAAGCGCTGCTGATTTACCTCGCCCGCGATCTGCATTTATCAATAGAGGTCTATTTGCTCTTCCATTCGCTACTTTTACTATTTGCTCAACACAGTTTTGCTGTGGCTGATAATTAATAGTATTGCTCGGTGAAGGCTTAATATTACTTGTTACCCCGTTTAGCTCACTAAAATGTAAAGCGGGCAGAGAATGAATAATAGAGCTAAAACGTTTATTAAATAAGCTTTGTGAAGTGTTATGCCCGAAAGACTCAATGCTAGCTAAAGCAGGGTCGGGCCAAGTATCGAGCGAATTAAGCGTTGGCAGCATTAAAAATAAAATTCCGCCAGCTTTAACAGTACCTGCGAGCGCTGCTAATTTATCTGGATATAGGCCACTAAAACCATCGTAAACAGCATCGTTAAACTCTTTACCCAATATTTGATGATTATGAGAGGGCCAAATGGCATTTTTTAAAGTCTCTGATTTAGATAACGCAGCTGTATTGTCGTTATTTATAAAAGAGTTAACTAAGCTATAGCACCAAGCAGAGTTGCCTGTAATAAGCACTAGCTGGCGATGGTTTGCACCAGCTAGTTGCTGAGTTAGTTTTGTAACTAACTCTTTATACAGCTTGAAGTCGTGCATATGCGGTTACTAGCCATTTACTGCCAAGGTCGTCAAAGTTTACTTGCACACGCGATTGCGCGCCGCTACCTTCGTAATTAAGCACAGTCCCTATACCAAACTTAGCGTGTAGTACGCGCTGGCCTAAGTTAAACCCGCTTTCTTCAAATACAGCATGGCTTACTGAGGCACTAAAACGCCCCGCAGCTGGCGGGCGCGACACTTGCGTTTTAATACGAATTTCTTCTACGCAGTCTTCTGGTATTTCACGTAAAAAGCGTGAAGGACTGTGGTATTTTTCTTGACCGTATAAACGGCGACTTTCGGCGTGGCTTATGTATAGTTTTTCCATTGCGCGGGTCATACCTACGTAACAAAGACGTCGCTCTTCTTCTAAGCGTCCTGTTTCTTCATTACTTTGCTGTGAAGGGAACATGCCTTCTTCAACACCCACCATAAACACAAGCGGAAACTCTAAGCCTTTAGCTGAGTGAAGGGTCATCATTTGTACCGCGTCTTCGTGCTCATCAGCTTGGCCTTCACCAGATTCAAGCGATGTATAAGCTAAAAACCCTTGAAGTGGCGAACTAAACTCTTCTTCTTCAGGGAGTTCGTACTGATCGCAGGCACTAATAAGCTCTTCTAAGTTCTCTACGCGAGCACGGCCTTTTTCGCCTTTTTCAGCTTGGTACATAGCCATAAGACCAGAGGTTTGAATAGCGTATTTAGCTTGTTCGTGCAGTGTAAGGTCACTAATTTTGTCTTCTATGTGCTCAACCAGCTCTACAAATTTAGATACTGCACCTGCCGCGCGGCCAGATAAATGCTGTTGTTCAACAATAGCTTTAGCTGCGTACCAAAGCGGGAGTGATTCAGCCCGTGCACAATCACGTATATGACTTAATGTTTTATCGCCAATACCACGCGCAGGGGTGTTAATAACGCGCTCAAATGCGGCGTCGTCTTGGCGATTACCTACTAAGCGTAAGTACGATAGCGCATCTTTAATTTCTTGACGCTCGAAGAATCGCATACCACCGTAAATACGGTACTTTAAGCCTTCTTGTAGCATGGCTTCCTCGAGTACACGAGATTGCGCGTTGCTACGGTATAAAATGGCGGCGTCTTGCAATGCATTACCGGCATTTAACCAGCTACGTAATTTGCTGCTTACAAAGCGGGCTTCGTCTAATTCGTTAAACGCTGCATAAATTGATATAGGCTCGCCTTCGTTACCATCGGTCCATAAGCTTTTACCCATGCGTTCTGAGTTATTTTTTATAAGCGCATTAGATGCTTTTAGGATGGTTGCGGTTGAGCGGTAGTTTTGCTCAAGGCGAATAGTCTCGGCGTCAAAGTCAGTTAAAAAACGTTTTATATTTTCTATTTTAGCGCCGCGCCAACCATAAATACTTTGGTCGTCGTCGCCCACAATCATAGACATAATGACTCCCACACGGTGTTAGCCTCCGCTTTTCGTGGGTTAGCTTAATTCAAAGCCAGAGCCATAATTAGTTTGTCAATTAACTAAACAGCAGAGGCTAACATGAACAAACATAGCATACTTTTTATCGGACTTGATACACATAAAGAATTCAATGAAGTCGCCTATATTGAAGAACATAGAGGCTCTCAACCTGTTCACCTTGGTCGATTTTCTTCTTCCAAAGTGGCCGTTCAAAAGCTTGTTCGTCAGTTTGAATCTAAATACCCTGGCGCAACGCTACACTTTGTTTATGAAGCAGGCCCTTGTGGTTATTGGATTTACAGATTAATCACAAGCCTTGGCCATTGCTGTTATGTGGTTGCCCCATCTCTTATTCCTAAAAAACCAGGCGAGAAGATTAAAACCGATAAACGTGATGCCCTTAAGCTCGCTAAATTACTTAAATCTGAAGATTTAACACCTATCTATGTTCCCGAGCCTGAAGATGAAGCCGTACGCGATTTATCTCGCGCACGCGAAATAGCCATGGAAGATTTAAAAGATGCTAAATATCAATTAAAAGCGTTGATGCTTCGCAATAATATTAATTACAAAGGCACCGCAAATTGGTCACAAAAACATTTACGTTGGCTCACTGAGCTTGTGCTGCCACATCCCGCGCAGCACATTGTCTTACAAGAGTTTTTACAAACAATTACCGAGCGAATAAGCCGACTTGAAAGACTAGACAATGAACTAACACATCACGTCCATCAATGGCGTTATTATCCCGTTGTTAAAGCAATACAAGCAATGCGAGGTGTTCGCTTGTTGGTCGCCACCGGCGTTGTGGCTGAGCTTGGTGATTTATCGCGCTTCGACCATCCCCGTAAATTAATGAGTTATCTCGGTCTTGTACCCAGTGAACACTCGAGTGGTGGCAAACGCCATATTGGCGCTATCACAAAATGCGGAAACGGCCGAGCAAGACGCCTTCTCGTTGAAGGTGCACACACTTATCGGTATGCGGCAAATATATCGACAGATATGCAAAAACGACAAGAAGGTTTACCAAAGGACATTATTGATATTGCGTGGAAAGCACAACTTAGGCTCTGCAAGCGCTATAAAAAAATGATAGCCAAAGGGAAACACTACAACCTTGTTGTCACCGCAATTGCCCGAGAAATGATTGCGTACATATGGGCCATTGCAAAAGAAGTGGTACTTACGCCAGTGAACGCAAAACTTAGATTGGCAAGAGTACCCGCATGATAAACGAATTAGAGTTAATGCATGGGATCAAGCATCGGGTGTGGCACAACCACCGACGGCATTAGGATGGCAATGCAGCTAACGCTGCATTGAACCACGAACATAGACTGAAGACAGGTGCCACGACGGAATAAGTAAGGTCTGCTCTGTTGCTAGAAATAGTAATAACCAACGAATATCAGCAAGATAACCGACGAAATTACTTGCTTCATCTTATGTATTAACTCGCTCTAATTCGAGCTAAAGTAATTATGGCTTAAAAAAGTTAGGCAGGGATCAGTGCGTTTAACTTGACAGTGGGAGTCATACCAATGCTTTGTGTATCGCCTGCGAGTAGCTTTAACCATGCGTACTGAATGGTATTGGTATCTTGAAACTCGTCTACCAGCATGTGTGCAAAGCGCTGTTGGTAATGGCGAAGCAGTGTAGGGTTATTTTTAAGCACCTCATAGCTACGTAGCAGTATTTCAGCAAAATCGACTAAACCAGCGCGGTCACACGCTTCTTGATACGCGGCATATACACGCAGCATCATTTGCTCATTTATATCGTAAGCTTGAATATCTTTAGGGCGAAGAGCTTCGTCTTTTTTAGCGCTTATGTACCAGCCAAATTGTTTAGCTGGCCATTTTTTATCATCAATATTCATTGATTTTAATAAGCGCTTGATCATTCTTAGCTGATCGTCAGAGTCTAATATTTGAAAGGCTTCTGGCAGGTTTGCTTCTCGGTGATGAGCGCGCAAAATACGGTGTGATAAGCCATGGAAAGTACCAATCCACATGCCACCGACAGGTGCTTTTAAGGTTTCTTCTACTCGAGAGCGCATTTCTTTAGCGGCTTTATTGGTAAAAGTAACCGCAAAAATACTATAAGCAGAGGCTTGCTCAACCTGCATTAACCACGCAATACGATGAACCAGCACTCGTGTTTTACCAGACCCAGCACCTGCTAATACCAGCATGTTTTGTAGTGGGGCTGCAACGGCATCGCGTTGTTTGTCATTTAAGCCATCGAGTAATTCAGAAACGTCCATCGTTACGCCTTTTCAATCAATAATGAGAGCAGTATAACAGGTGTTTTTGTTAGGCTAAATAAAATACTGTTTTTATGAACAGCTATTCTAAAAATAGTGTCTAAAACCAATTAGCTGGCTAGTTTTTAGCATGTATAAATAACTAAATTTAAGAATAAAAATAATCAAATTGACCTATATTTAGTAAAAAATACTAAAGTATTTATTTAGTATTAATTTAACTATTTGATTTTTAAGCTTTAATAAATTGGCATAAAGTGTGATAGTAAGTAAATAACTAAAATTTAAAATTAATTAACTACAGAGGTGAGTATGGCTGATCAAGGTTCTGGCGGTAATGTAATTGCAGCGTTGTGTAATATCTTTTTTCCTGGTTTAGGGCAACTAGTTCAAGGGCGTATTTTATCCGCTATATTTTTTGCGCTAGCGATTATAATTAGTTATGCGCTTATATATGTATTAGTAGGCTTTGTACTTGTGCCCATTATTTACTTATGGTCGATTATAGACGCAGCACGCTACCGCTCACGAAGTTAGGTATTTAACGTTTTATAAAAATAGCGCTTAGGGCGTGTTGCTCTTTGATGGTTGAATTTGCAGCAGTATGTTTGGTTTTTAGGCAAGGCAGAGCCTATGCAGTGTGGTTATTCCCCATAAATAGGCGATAACGCAGCATAAATGCCAAACATGCGCTGCCCTTTGGGTTCTTTTTAGGGACGATAAACTCTTTGTTGCTCGGTTTTTACTTAGCCCACTAGGTTACAAACCTTACGCCGCGATTTAATCGCCCCTAGATTGAACAAATTTCAATCTGCAAAGTTCAACACGCCCGAATGGCGCTATTTTGCTTTTTAGAGTCGGCGTTTAAGCTAATTTACGGGTATAATCGCGTTATTAGCGTTTAAAAAGTAACAGTTATGGAATATCAATTTATACGTGACCCTATTAGTGGCTTACGCATTAAAATAAGCAGCGAGCACGCAATAATTGGCCGTTGGTTAAATGAAGAGATTGGCAAAGACAAAGTAGCCATGGTGCAAGCGCTTATTACTTCGGTAAAAACAAGCTACGAGCCAGTTACCCTAAAAGGCCAGGAGATCGATTTAATACTCTCTAAAGACGAAGCCTTATTCGAAGCGCATGCCCTGCATCAAGACAGCGAAGATCTGGTAGCCTACCAAGATGATGATTTAATGCTTGAAGAAAACGGCTTAAGCAGCGGCTGTGGCTTTGAGGATTTTATTGATTTAATTGAGTCGTGGGCTGAATTTAGCGGATCAAAGTAAAACCAAATTTATTAAAATAGTGCAGATGCATTACGCTTTTTTTATCTGTACTATTACACTAATCAAAAACGTCAGGAATGAATATGTCTGCCAATTTAAACAAGCTAGTAGTCATGCTAGAAATGCAAAATGCCATGAATACTAAGGTTCATGATCAATGGTTTAGCCAAGGATTTGAATGGTACAGAGCCATTTGGGTCGAATGTGCAGAAATGTTAGATCATTACGGCTGGAAGTGGTGGAAAAAACAAACGCCCGATACAGAGCAAGTAATTTTAGAATTGGTTGATATTTTTCACTTTGGTTTGTCGCTAAGAATAGACGGCACTACAAGTTATGAAGAGTTAGCTAAGCAATTAGAGCAGCAACTTAATGCGCCTGAGCAAGCTGATGACTTTAAACAAACACTTGAAATGTTAGCAGCATCAGCAGTTGCTGATAAAACCTTTAACGCCGCTGCATTTGCAGGCTGTATGGTGCAAATCGGTATGAATATAGACGATTTATACCGTGGCTACGTAGGTAAAAATACCTTAAACTTCTTCCGCCAAGATCATGGTTATAAAGATGGTAGCTATATTAAAGTGTGGAACGGCCAAGAAGATAACGAACATTTAGTTGAAGTAGTTAAAAGCCTTGATACCGAACATGCTGATTTTGCAAAGTTAGTATACCAAGGTCTAGAAGCGCGTTACCCAAAAAGCTAATTATCCAAAGTTCAGGTTAATTATATAATAGTGCGGTAGTCGGTAACGTTTAAGTAATCGGCTATTTCATTATGTGGTTGCTGGCTATCTGGGTTAGCAACCGCAAGTAAATGCTCAATGCCGTATTCTCTTGCGGCATTTAACACCGGCACGCTGTCATCTACAAACAGGGTACGGTGTTTATTAAACCCTAAGTCTTTTTGTACTTGATGCCACAAACTTTGCTGCTCTTTACTCACTCCGTATTGGTGAGTCGATACCACACCATCTAAATAATTATCTATGGCGGTATGCTCAAATTTAAGCATGACGTTTTCTGGGTGGGCGTTAGTTAATAGTATTAACTCTTTACCTGCTTTTTTTAGCTCTGTTAAAAAATGAGGCACATCTTCACGCACTTGTATTAGATGCTGTGTTTGGCGCTTTAACTCCATAATAGGCAAATTAAGTTGCTCTTCCCAGTAGTCTAAGCAATACCATTGTATTTGGCCGCTTACCGCCTGATAGCGTTTGTGCATATCGGCTTTTGCTTCATCAAGGGTTATATTACGAGTAAGCGCAAGCTGCTCAGGAACAACATTAAGCCAAAAATGACTATCGAAATGTAAATCGAGTAATGTTCCGTCCATATCGAGTAAAACGGTATCGATTTTTGACCAATTTAGCATGGGCTTTTCCTTGTGAAAAGTTTATGATTAAGCACAACTGCCATGATAGCAAAATAACGCCAATGACACAGAAAAAGCACCCAACTCCACCCCAAATTATCAGCAATGATGTCGTCGCTAAAAGCCGCCTATTCACTGTTGAATCTCTAGAGCTTAAATTTTCTAATAACGAAGAGCGCCAGTACGAGCGTATTCGCGGCGGTGGCCGAGGGGCAGTGATGATTGTGCCTATTACTGCCGATAACGAAATGCTACTGGTGCGTGAGTATTGCGCTGGTACAAACGACTATCAGTTAGGGTTTCCTAAAGGGTTGATAGATCCGGGCGAAACACCCCAGCAAGCAGCGAACAGAGAGCTTAAAGAAGAAGTTGGCTTTGGCGCTGAGTTTTTTGAGCCGCTTAAAGTGGTGTCTATGGCGCCAAGTTATTTTAACGCCACTATGCATATTTTGTTTGCTAAGCAGCTATACCCGCAAACATTGCCTGGTGATGAACCAGAGCCACTGGTGGTTGTTAAGTGGCCATTAACAGATTGGCAGTCATTATTAGAGCAAGAAGATTTTACCGAAGCACGCAGTGTTGCAGCTTTGCTATTATTAAATAAGTATTTAGCGTCTGGAGCTGCCAATGAATAAATTATTAGAGCCATGTATTGAATTAGCCCAATGTGCTGGTGATGCCATTATGTCTATTTATAAAAAAGACGATATTGGCAAACAAGAAAAGTCTGATAACACACCAGTAACCAAGGCAGATCTTGCTGCTAACGATGTACTGGTTGCTGGTTTAAAAGCCCTAGCGCCTGATATTCCTATTATGTCGGAAGAAACACCTATTCCTGCATTAGCAGACAGACAGCATTGGCAGCGTTATTGGTTACTAGATCCTATGGATGGTACTGGTGAATTTATTTTAGAAAGTGGTGACTTTGCCGTAAATATTGCGCTTATTGAAAATAATCATCCTGTTTTAGGTGTGATTCATTGGCCAGCAAAAGGTATTACTTATTTTGCTTCAGCAAGCAATGGGGCATTTAAGCGTGAAAATGGCAACGACACTAAAATGTCGGTGGCAACGCCTGACAACTTAACGCTTGCAGTTAGTCGTAGGCAAAAAATTGAGGCAGTAAGTCAGTACTTAAATACTCAGTTTGCCACTATCGCCGTTGGCTCGTGTTCATTAAAGGCGTGCATTGTTGCAGAGGGTAAAGCCGATTGCTTTTTAAGAATTGGTCCAACTGGTGAGTGGGATACCGGTGCATCGCAGGTTATTGTAGAAGAGGCGGGCGGTTGTATTACCGACGCGGAGTTTAATCCACTTACTTATAACCAGCGCGAGAGCACAGAAAATCCAGATTTTATTGTTATGGGACACCCCGATTGGGAGTTTCAAAAAATGATAAGTCCACACCAAAGATTGAGCGCAGAATAGCGCTTTGATTGCTTTTTGTTCAGTTGAACGGTTTTAAGTAGTTAAAGCCTTGCATTATAAGTTTATTCCTATATAGTAGCGCTCTCTTCAAAGCTGGCTCGTGATTAACACGATACTGCTTAAAAGAAATTACAGGCGCGGGATGGAGCAGCCTGGTAGCTCGTCGGGCTCATAACCCGAAGGTCGTCGGTTCAAATCCGGCTCCCGCAACCAATTTTCTGTATAGGATTGAGGTTACTGTAAAGCTCTAACTTAAGAGATGAAACTAAGTAGTCGATAGACTTAAAATATACAGGCGCGGGATGGAGCAGCCTGGTAGCTCGTCGGGCTCATAACCCGAAGGTCGTCGGTTCAAATCCGGCTCCCGCAACCAATTTCCTGTAGAAAGTTGGCAGCCACGTTGTAATGTAAGCAACGCTAAATAAGTATACATATTTCAGGCGCGGGATGGAGCAGCCTGGTAGCTCGTCGGGCTCATAACCCGAAGGTCGTCGGTTCAAATCCGGCTCCCGCAACCACTGAAATAAAAATGAAACGACACGCTTAAAGCGTGTTTTTTTATGCCTGAAATTAACTCCTGCCCTTGAATAAACCGCCAACATAAATTGATACCTTCCTAAGCAATAACTTATAAATGTTATAAAATACTCTAAAAAATAGTTATTACTTAAAACTTCGTATTGTTTGTGTTAAAACGGCACAAATATTTTTAGGCTGTTACACATGACTGAACTTTACCATTGGTTTGATTTAATAGGCATTGCAGTGTTTGCTATTACGGGCACTTTAGTTGCGCACGAAAAGAAAATGGATGGCTTTGGTGTTGTGGTATTGGCAACTGTCACAGCGATTGGTGGTGGGACAGTTCGTGATGTTATTTTGGATGTTCCCGTGTTTTGGCTTCATGACCAAAGTTACTTTTATGCCATTTTAGCCGCAGTCTTGATCACTACTCGACTTATTAATAAGCAAAAGTCGATTCCGCATTATACTTTACAAATTGCAGATGCATTTGGTTTGGCTTTTTTTGCTGTAATGGGCACTCAAAAAGCATTACTAGCCGGCATGCCACATATGACCGCTATTATTATGGGGGTTATTACGGGCTGTTTTGGCGGTATGATCCGTGATGTACTGGCGCGCGAAATTCCTATGCTGTTAAAAGGTGAGCTATACGCTATTACCTGTATAGCGGGCGGTATTGTTTATACACTTGGGATTTATTTTGGATTAGCAACTGAATTGGCCATGGTGTTAGCGATGCTAACCACTTTATCGCTACGTATTGCCGCGATTAAATGGCAAATCACAGTACACGTTTTTAATTATCCTGACTAAACTGGTGTAATCACACCATTTACTAGGATAAGGAATGTCGTTAGCTCGCATCTATTCTCGTGCCCAAGTAGGCATTAATGCTCCTGAAGTTATTGTAGAAGTTCACCTAGGAAATGGCTTACCGGCTTTTCATATTGTTGGGCTCCCTGAAGCATCTGTTAAAGAGTCGAAAGATAGAGTACGCAGTGCACTTGAAAACTCTCAGTTTGGTTTCCCCGATCAACGAATAACCGTAAATTTAGCCCCTGCTGATTTACCTAAAGATGGCGGCCGATTTGATTTAGCTATTGCAGTAGGTATTTTAGTGGCCTCTGGCCAGATTGTTTGTCCTGATATTCATAAATATGAATTTTATGGCGAGCTTGCCCTTAATGGTGAAGTGCGTGGGGTTAACGCTATTTTGCCCTCGGTACTTGCTGCAAAAGAGCAAGACCGCTGCTGTTTTTTACCTTTTGCAAACGACAGCTTAGCTAGTTTGGTTAATGGTGTTAAACGCAAAGCTGTTAGCTCTTTACAAGAAGTATGGGGAGATTTACTTAATCAGCAGCCTTTACCACTAAATATAGAATATCCCGATTGCACACAAGCTCCCGACTTTTTACTCGATTTAAGTGATGTTAAAGGTCAGCCCGGCGCTAAGCGGGTATTAGAAATTGCAGCTGCTGGCGGGCATAATTTACTTTTTTTAGGCCCACCTGGAACGGGTAAGTCGATGCTTGCTCAGAGAATGGCTACAATTATGCCAACCATGTCGGACGATGAAGCAATATCAACGGCGGCACTTTATTCGATTATTGGTCAATCCATAGACTTAACTAATTGGCGGCAAAGGCCTTTTCGTAATCCACATCATACGTGCTCGGCCGTTGCTTTAGTGGGGGGATCTTCAAATCCTAAGCCGGGTGAAATTTCGTTGGCACATAACGGCGTTTTGTTTCTAGATGAGTTACCTGAGTTTGAAAGAAAGGTTCTGGATTCACTGCGAGAACCAATGGAAACCGGTACGGTTACTATTTCACGAGCAGCTAGGCAAATGGAGTTTCCGGCGCAGTTTCAGCTCATTACCGCATTAAACCCTAGCCCTACAGGTAGCCATACAGATAAACGTGCTACGCCCGATCAGGTAATGCGTTATTTATCCCGAGTATCAGGCCCTTTTATTGACCGTATAGATTTACAAATTGAGCTGCCGCGCTTAACAAGTATAGAGTTGCAAAGCACCAAACCAGAAGAAAGCAGTGCACAAGTTAGAGCAAGAGTTGAGGCGGCTTATTACATTCAGTTAAAGCGACAAGGCAAAGTAAATGCGCGGCTTAATAATAAAGAAATGAATGTGCATTGTGAGCTTGCCTCCCCAGAGCTGCAATTTTTAGCCAGAGCGAGTGAGAAGCTGTCGTTATCGCCACGTTCTTATCATAGAGTAATAAAAGTGGCGCGTACTATTAGTGATTTAAAAGGGGCTGAAAACATTAGTTTAGATGAGCTAAAAGAAGCATTAAATTATCGCGCTTTTGAACGACTTCTAGCGCAGTTAGCTAAATAACCTGAGCTACGTTTAAGATAAATTTATTCCAAAATCAGGTTATATATTGAATGCTTTATAGCGAGAGCATGTAGCCTTTACCGCGTACAGTAACAATGCGCTTTTGATCTTTTTCATCGTTAAGCTTTTTGCGTAAACGGCCAATTAAAACATCAACGGTACGATCGTTTGGACTCCAGTCGGGCTGGCCAATTTCTTCAGATATTTTTTCACGCGAGGTGGCTTTACCTGCATTACTAATTAAACAAATAAGCACTTTGTGTTCGGCTTCGGTTAATCGTGACTCCACACCTGCGGCAGTAATAAGGGTGCGGTTATCTGGATGTAATTTAAAGTCGGCGTATTCTATAAACTCTTCGCTTTCATCGTCTTCTTGCGTTACTGCAACACGTTTATATAAAGCGCGCATACGTAGCTCAAGCTCTAATAAATCGACGGGTTTGCATATGTAGTCATCGGCACCTTGGGCAAGACCAGCAATACGATCAGCCTGCGAGTCTCTACTTGATAGTACAATAACGCCTATATCAGTGAGTGTATTCAGCTCTTTAGCAAGTTGAAGGCCATCGCGCTTTGGTAAAACAATATCAATTATGGCTAACGAAAAAGCGCTGCGCAGGTTTACTCGTTGCCTAACAATGCTAAGTGCATCGGCACCAGTGGGATCAACCTCAATTGTAAACTCAGTTTCTGCGAAGTGATTTTGGATGCGTTTAACGAGTAGCTCGTCATCTTCAACCAATAAAACATTAATAGCCATAGTACTTTATTTTGAGTGTTTATAGCTCTGTATGGTAGCACCATTAACTAAATGCTGAGAAGGGGGTTTGTAAGTTTTAGGTAACTTAATATGTCAAAGGCATGTAGGGTGTTACGTAAGGATTAAATTAGCACCTTTAAACTAATTAAAAGGTGCTAAATATTTAAAATAACTTATAAATTAGTCTTTTGAATACATTGAATCCCACCATTGGGGTTCGTCTTTTAGCTTTTTATCAAAATAGGCTAGCATAGTATTCCACCAATCAAATCGCTTATCGCGAGCAAAAATTTGATGGTTGGCGCCTTTGTACTCAATAAGCTCTACATCTTTGTTTAAAAGTTTTAAGGCGGTGTACATTGTTAAGCTTTCGCCAACCGGTACGTTAGTGTCGCTGTCGCCGTGAAGGAGTAACATAGGGGTGGTTACTTTATCTGCATGAAATACTGGGCTGTGGTCGCTATATAACTTAGTATTATTCCACGGGAAGCTATTTTTAGAGGCTTCGCCTGAGTATAAGTATCCCCACCAACCTTCGCCCCAATATGAGGTTAAGTTTGAAATACCCGCATGAGCAATTGATGCGCTAAATATATCAGTTTTAGTTGCCAGCAGCATAGTCATAAAGCCACCGTAAGACGCGCCTAAATTACCAACTTTATTGCTATCTACATATGGGTATTTATTTAAAAATGCATGCGTGCCTTCAATAATATCGTTAGCTGTATAGTCACCCCATGCATTTACATGTTGGGCTGAAAACTTTTGTCCAAAGCCAGTTGCGCCCGTAGGTTGTACTACATACACAACGTAACCATTTGCAGCCCACAAGTTAAATGGGTAGCGCCCTGTAAAACCACGAGTAACAGGTGATGTGCCGCCGTAATAATAAACGAGTGCAGGGTGTTTTTTTGATTTATCTAAATTACTAGGTATATAAACACGGCCAGTTATTTCTACGCCATCTTTATTGGTAAAGTTAAACTCTTCAAGGCTTGGTATTTGTGTGTTTGTATATGCAAGCGGCTTTGAATCCCAGACTAGTTCCGATTTGTTTTTGCTTATATTTAAACGTTTAAGTTGCTGTGGTGATGAAGCTGTTGTGCCGCTTAAAAGTACTTCTGTATTTCTATCGTGTGAGTAACTAAATTGCTCAACTATATCTAGCCCTGTATTTAGCTTTTTAAAACGTTGTTTGCTTAAATCAAATAAATAAAGAGGCTGAGTGTCTTGCTCGGTGACTTTTATTAGTGCATCGCCGTTATCAAGTACATGTAGCTGGCCAATGGCAGAATTAAATTGTTTGCTGAGTGCTTTTACATTTTTACCATTATCGGTAAGTAAATAAAGTTGGCCATCGTAATTATTGGCAAGCATATTTTTAGGTAAAGCACGGCCAGCGCCATTTTTAAAATCTGGGCCAGCGACTACATATACATCTTTATTTGCATATTTAGCTTGGTTAAATGTTTTAAACTTACCGAGAGAACTTAACTTGTTTGATTTTATATCAAGCTCCACAAGCTCTGTTTCTGGGTGTGTTGATGCTTGCATGGCCATAACAGAATGACTCATTAAAACTTTGCCGCGGTTGCTGTTTATATCTTCAAGGCTATACGAAATAGGCCCTTGGCTTAGTGCTTTAATTAAGCTGCTTTTAGTATCGAGCATATAAACATGGCTTTTTGTGCGTGCGTACGACCAACGATCTTGCAGACCTTTATAATGCTTAGTTAAGCTGTGGTTTTCGTCGGCAGATTTAGACCAGCTAAAAACAATGCTGTTAGTGTTATAAAAGGTAAAATTGCTAGCTCCTTCTAAATCTTCAGCAAGGGTTTTTATAGAGAAGTTGTTACGGTTTAATTGCTTAAGCTCACCATTTAATAAGTACACTAAATATTGGTTATCTGGGCTCCAAATAATGTTACTGGGTTGGCCCGATTCAAATCGATAAAGTGTTTCGTTATTGTCGTTTTTAAGTTCGGTAATTGTAGTTGCTTGATTTGCGGTTTTATCACTGTAAGTGCGTGTTACTGTAATATATTGCTTAGCATTGGGCGCAATAGTTAGGCTGCTGATAGTAGGTGCATCGAATAACTGTTTGGCTGATAAGCGCTTTTGCTGTGATGTACTAAGCGTAATTTTGTCAATGTCAGTTTTTGGTACAAAGTCGAGACTAACTTCGTTCCAATTAGCGACTTGTTGCGCTACTAAAATAGCAGTATGAGAGCCGTTGGTGAGCGCAAGTTTATAGCTGCTTTTATCGCCTTTTTGTAGTTCACCATTAATAAATAGTTGGCCTTGCTCTAACCCTTTTAAGGTAAGCGTACCTTGGCTAAAGCGGGTGGTTTCAATATTAAATTTAAGCGCTTGTAAGCCACCTAAAGTGAGTGCATTTATTTTATTAAATGGCTGCCAACTCTGCTTTTTACCAAATACCGACAAACTAGCTGAATTAGCTTGCAATTGTGGCAGTAAATTATTAACTATAGCGTTGCCGTGTGGCGTTTGAAAAGGCTTTAATTGCATATCTTCGGCAAGTGGGCCTATAAATTGTATTTTTGATTTATCGAGCGCAGCAGCATTTACCGTAAAGCTCAAACTACCCAACGTAATTATGCTAGCAGCTTGTTTTAATAATTTATTTTGTTTGTACCAAGGTGAGCTAAATTTCATGTTTGTGCCTATTATTTGGTAATTTGGCCAAATATAGCATGTATTGTTACCATGCTCATACGTTCAACGCATCGGAGAAAAAGTGACCTTACTGATTATTTATATGGTGGTTGCCATAGTTATTTCATTTTTGTGCTCGGTTATGGAAGCTGTACTGCTGAGTATTTCGCCAAGCTATGTTGCTTTACTTCGTAAAAATCAGCCTGCGCTTGCTAAGCAGCTTGAAAAACTTAAAAACAATATAGATCAGCCATTAGCTGCAATTTTAACGCTTAATACAGTAGCGCATACTGCTGGTGCTGCTGGTGTGGGGGCACAAGCGGCAGTTGTTTTCTCCGATGCCGCAGTCGGTATTGCCTCAGCCATAATGACTCTACTTGTGTTAGTGCTTTCTGAAATTATACCTAAAACATTGGGCGCTAATTATTGGCGAGCATTAACACCCAGCGTTACTTACTCTTTGCGCTTTTTAGTTATTTTACTAAAACCTTTTGTATGGTGTGCCCAAAAATTAACTAATTTAATGGGCTCTAAGCACGATGAAGCTTATTACATTCGCCAAGAAATAGAAGCCATGGCAGATATTGGTACAGAGTCGGGGGCGCTTCATGAAGATGAATCTGAAATTATTCGTAATTTGCTGCACTTTAGGCATGCTAAATTGTGTGATTTAATGACGCCGCGAACCGTACTTTTTAAAATCCATAAAGATTTAACCGTAAATCAGTATTTAAATGAGCATGGCTCATCATCTTTTTCTCGTGTATTGGTATTTGATAAAGACGCCGATGACATTGTAGGCTTTGTGCATAAAAACGATATTATGCTTGCGCATCATCGTTTAGGTACTGACTGTAAAATAAGTAAATTAATTAAGCCAATTCACACCGTGCCAGAGGGGCATAATGTATCGTCTTTATTGCAAACATTACTTACACAGCGCACACATATTTGCTTGATTGTGGATGAGTATGGTGATGTACAAGGCATTGTTACGCTAGAGGATATGATAGAAGCATTAATGGGGCTCGAAATTGTTGATGAGCGAGACCAATCTACTAATATGCGTATGGTTGCAAAGCAGCGTTGGCGACAACGCTTGGCAAACAGCGGCCATATAGTCAGTGATGAAGATAAACACACCCGAGGCGATAATTAACTGCTCGAGCGTGTTTAACTTTAATGTTATGAGTGGGGCGTTTCAGTCCATTCTTTAGCCCACGATACAAACTCTTCTTTAGGTTTGGGGCGGCTAAATAAAAAGCCTTGAATAGCTAAGTTTCTGCGGTAGTGCTTCAAATAGGCTAGCTCTTCAGGGCGCTCAACACCTTCGGCAACTAAATCTAAATGCTCACCGCTTGTTATATTAATTAAAGAGCTAACGACTACCTGAGAAAAAAGGTCAGTTTCTATATTACTAATAAGTGAGCGGTCTATTTTTATTTCTGTAAATGGTAAGCTTCTTAACTGATTCATATTGGTAAAACCTACACCAAAATCATCAAGTGAAATACCAAAGCCATGCATACGCAATCTGTTTAATGTTTCTAATTGGGCAAGGCTTGATAGGGCATGTTGCTCTGTTATTTCAATAATGACATTGCTAGGTGTGAGCTGGTTTAACTGCAAAATAAGAAGCAACTTATTAGGGCAATTTAAGTCGTCAAGCTGAGTTGGAGATAAGTTAAATGCTAGCTTTAAGCTGTGTCCAAGCTGATTTTTTATATTTTCAAAGTCGCTGGTGGCTTTTTCAAATAATGAGAATGTAATTTGATTTATTAAATCCTGCTCCTCAGCAAGGCTAATGAATCGGTTAGGCATTATTACACTGCCATCTTCTTTTGAAACAATACGGGCTAGTACTTCAATACTTTCTATAATATTGGTTTCAGCGTTTACCTTGGGTTGATAGTAAGGTGTGATTTCATCGTTTTCTAATGCTTTAATTAGCTCAATTTTTGTGATAGCAGGTTCTTTAGTTAAAGTGTGGCTATTAAGGTGTGCAATTTTATGCAGCAAATTACCTACTTGGCTTAGTTGCACCGGTTTAGGAATATTACCGATTAGGTGGGCGTTGTGCTGTTTAGCAAGGTTTGCAGCTAAGCTAATTACTTTATGATCCATCTCTGAAACAATAATAATTCCGCCTTGGTAATTTAACTCTCCTAAGTGGCGTATTAATTCCATGCCGTCCATCTCAGGCATATTTAGATCAGTAAAAATGGCGTCATAATAGCTTGGTTCAGCCTGTACTTTTGCTAAAGCGTCTTTAGCACTTAGGCAAGTAGTGATAGTTTCAGATAGCCCTAATTCTTTGAGAATGGCTTCCATAACAATTAAAATAGCCATTGAATCATCAACTACTAAAATATTCGGCACTATTTTTTTCATTGTTATCCTTTCCAATAGTGAATCTAAAAATTTGGTTACTATAAAAGTAGTACTGAGAGCTGCATTTGTCAGTATTTATAATCTTATTTTTATTTAGGGCGTGTTGATCTTTGATGGTTGAATTTGCAGCAGTGTGTTTGGTTTTTAGGCAAGGCGGAGCCTATGAAGTGTGGTTACTCCCCATAAATAGGCGATAACGCAGCATAAATGCCAAACATGCGCTGCCCTTCGGGTTCTGCCTAGGGGCGATAAACTCTTTGTTACTCGGTTTTTACTTAGCCCACTAGGTTACAAACCTCGCGCCGCGATTTAATCGCCCCTAGATTGAACAAATTTCAATCCGCAAAGTTCAACACGCCCTAGAGTAATTAAATAACCTATAACCTAGCCCTCTCGTGTTTTTAAGTTGAACAGGTATACTAGCGGTATTGTTTTAAACGGCCATAAAGATGATAAAAATAGACTTAATGCTAGCCGAACAGCCTTTTACAATAATGTTTTCGGGGCAACAAATAGTACAAATATTTCATAATCAACAAGCAATCTCTTTTGACAACCCTCGAGGGAATTATTATCAATTTAATTTAGATAACAAGCTTATAGGGATCGACAGTACAGAGGTAAATAATCAATCAATGTCGTTATTTGTTGATGATGTATTTGCTACTCAACTTGCATTACCTGCACCGGTAAATAACACACCTAAAACAGGCTTTTTAGGACTGGCGGCACTAGGCTTTAAGTTATTTAAAAGTGCAAAAGTAATTAAGGTGGCGCTAGCGGGGGCATCAGTTGCTGGCTATGCGTGGCTATTTAGCATCGAATTTGCGCTGATGCTTATTGCGTGTTTAGTAGTACATGAATATGGGCACGTAAGAGCCATGAAATACTTTGGCATAAAAACCAAAGGTATTTACCTTATTCCCTTTGTAGGCGGGCTTGCTGTAAGCGACGATAAAATAACAACTCGCTGGCAAGATGTGGTTATATCACTAATGGGTCCTGCATTTGGCTTATTCACCTCTGTACTGGGCGTTGTTTTGTATTACGCCACGGAGATGGACATATTTGCAGGTGTTGCGGTATTAAGCGCACTACTTAACTTATTTAACCTACTACCCATTTTACCCCTTGATGGCGGACATGTATTAAAAAGTATCAGCTTTTCTATGCGCTCTTGGGTTGGTTTAAGTGTGTGTTTACTCGGTGTGTTATTTGGCTTATGGCTTAGTTATACATTTGGTTTAATGTTACTGGTATTCTTTTTGTTTGTAGGCGCACTGGAAATTGTATTTGAATGGCGAGGCCGACATTACTCGCATTTATTGCCGCTTGATAAATACGGCCAAGGCTTTTCAGCCGCTATGTACGCTATTGTAGTTGCAGGCCATGTGGCAGTGATGATGCATTTTGCAGACTCTGAAAATCCAATACTTAGTTTACCTATGACGATTTTATCGAGCTAATGATTGTGCGCGCAGTTAACTTTTAACTGCGCGCAAAGCTTCATTAATAAAAGCTCAATACTAGCGATATAAATACCCCCGTTACAAATAGCTGCACCACACAAAAACCCATGATATCTTTTGCTTTTAAGCCTGCTATTGCCAATACGGGTAATGCCCAAAAGGGTTGAATTAAATTGGTCCACGCATCGCCCCACGCAACAGCCATAGCAACGCGTGATATATCGGCGCCCAGCTCTTGCGCTGCGGGTATAACAATAGGTGCTTGTACTGCCCATTGGCCGCCGCCAGAAGGTACAAACATATTAACGAGTCCTGCACTTATAAAGCTAAAAAATGGCAAGCTATCGGCATCTGCTACGGCAATAAAACCACGCGATATTTGCTGCGCTAAACCGCTATCGACCATAACGGCCATAATCCCTGCATAAAACGGAAATTGAATAACAATGCCTGCGCCGCTAGGAATTGCTTGTTGTAAGCTATTAAGTAAGTTATGCGGTGTTTGGTGTAATGTAATGGCTAAAAACAAGAACACCGCAATAACGCTATTAAGATTTAAGCTACCGCCTACAAATATAAAGTAATACGCCAAATAACACAGGCCGAGCAAGCCAATTGCTATGCCAAGCAGTTTACTGTGTTCTAAATGTTGAGCCGGGCGGGTTATGTTTTCATTATGAGCGGGGGATTCTTTTATTAGCGCTGGGTCTACATATACGCTGTTTTTATCACTGGGTAGCATGTAGCGGTTAACCAGCGGCATAATAATAAATAAGCCAATTAATATTGCTATGTTAAAACCAGCAAACAGTGTTTGTTCAGTACTAATTATACCAATGCTACTTTGTGAAAAGTGCCCCTCGGTAGCAATGGTGAGCGGGATAGAGCCTGCTAAACCGCCATGCCATACTACAAAGCCCGAGTAGGCACTGGCTACTAACAACCTGTAATCAACTTTTGTTTTTTTAGCAATGGCTTTAGCAAATAAAGCGCCAACCACTAAGCCAAACCCCCAATTTAACCAGCTTGCTAAGAGCGAGATAAGTGTGACTAAAATAATGGCTTTTGGCGCCGTACTGGCAAGCGTAGCTAGTTTTTCTAATAGTTTATTTATAGGCGGTGTACTTGCGAGTATATAGCCGGTAATAAGCACTAACAGCATTTGCATGGCAAAGCTCAGTAGGTTCCAAAAACCACTCCCCCATGCGTTAATAACTTCAATACTGGTTGAGGGGGTAAATAGGCTAGCGCCTAGTAAGGTAATAATGCTTAGCAATATTACAAATATAAAGGGATCGGGTAAGTAGCGCTCTACTAATTTAGTAAATGATGTGGCAATTTTATTTAGCATAGTGTGTCTGTGTGTTTTTTATTCTTAATATAATTAATCATGCTCTTAGCTGATTAGCAAACCCGCATTTAGTCTTATATTGGTCGGGGTGGTTTACCTATAAAAGTTGAGCGAATTTTAATCCTAGAAGGCCAACAGCTCTTACTTAAAAGCTTAAACATTGCTTAAAAGCATGGCTTACAGTAACGTACTGTTTATAGATAATTTACTAACAAAGATTTTGTATTATGCCGGTAATATTTAAGAGGCTAGCGCTACTTGTTCGTGCTCATATTGATCAGTTGAGTTGGCAGGCAGTAGCACTTGCAATATTAACTCACATGTTAATAACGTGGGGGCTATTGTATGTAGCTAATGAGCAAGCGCTTACATCGTTTACTACCTTTTTTTACTACTACACAGTTACAACCTCAACGGTGGGTTATGGTGATTTTAGCCCAACTAGCGAGCTCGGCCGCTGGGTTGTAGCATTAATACAAATTCCGTTTGGTTTAGCTTTATTTGGCGTTCTGTTAGGAAAAACAGGGCAAACAGTAACTTACTTAATTAGGCGCGCTATGACTGGTGATAAAAACTTTGCTCACAGTAACAACCACATCATTATTTTTGGTTGGCACGATACTCGTACAAAAAAGATGATTGATTATATTCTTGCCGATACCAAGCGCACTGACCGCCGTATTTTATTGGCGGTTACTGAGCAAATGGATCACCCATTTTTAACCAACGAAAACGTCGACTTTGCCCGTCTTACTAGCTTTACTGATTTAGAAGAGTTAGAGCGTGTTGCAATAAACCGCGCTGATAAAGTAATTATTGATGGCCAAGACGACGACCAAACATTTACAACGGCGCTGCGTATTAGTCGTTTAGTCAAAAAAGAGTGCCATATAAGTGCTCACTTTTTAGATGAAACCAAAGTAGATATGCTGCTTGAACATTGTCAAAATGTAGAGTGCAGCAGTGCTAAATCGGCAGAGATATTAGTGCGTTCAATGCAAGATCCTGGCTCAAGCCGGGTACAAGAAGAACTGCTTTCTACTTTGCATGGCGATACTCAATTTAGCTTAGCGATCCCCGAGGGTTGTAGTGATATGGAATTTGGCACTTTATTTCATCATTTTAAGCATGACTACGATGCAATTTTATTAGGCGTAGCGCATAACTTAAGTGCACAGAATATGGATTTAAACCCACCACTTGATTACAAAGTAAGTGAAGGCGATATATTACACTATATCGCGCTGGAGCGCGTTTTAACTAGCGAAGTGGATTGGCAGAGCTTGGCAAAATAATGAATGAAGTTGTATTTTTAATTATTATTTTAAGCGCTTATATTTTACCTGTCGTTATAGTAGTAAATAGTAAGCGCACCCAAGGCCACGAAAAAAACGGCTGGCTAATAGGCGTTATTATATTTTCGTGGCTTGGGCTTGTAATGTACTTTGCTATTGTGCCAAAGCATGGTCGCAAAAAAAGAAAGAAGAAAAAATCGTCATAATATTATTCTAATTGCTT
The DNA here is from genome assembly GCF_900239935.1 of Pseudoalteromonas carrageenovora IAM 12662. NCBI lineage: Bacteria > Pseudomonadati > Pseudomonadota > Gammaproteobacteria > Alteromonadales > Pseudoalteromonadaceae > Pseudoalteromonas > Pseudoalteromonas carrageenovora. The sequence goes on along the minus strand of NZ_LT965928.1, from coordinate 3,422,218 downwards.
AAGTTTATGCTCTATTAGTGGGTCGTCAGGCACAATTTGCTGTGCGATCTCCAATAGCTGAATTGCATCGTTGGGGTGATCATCTTGATGCTTAAGCGCCACATCAATTAATGGTTGAATATCAATTTTGGCCTGATGCTCCTGCACGTGCACTTCTTTTTCATCGGCTAAAATTTTATGAGCGGTACTTAACAATGCTAAGCGATGAGGAGAGCTTGCATTAGTCTTATTTAGGCTCTGATAATACTCTTCTTTTAAACGCAGTGTTTTGGTTTGCAGGCGAAACTGCGCAATATCAATTTGCTGGTGGCGAATAAAATCGACAGCAACTTGTTTATAAAAACCAAATTTACTCAAATAAGTAGCATGAGTGCCGTGCCCCATACCAAATACACGCAAATGAGTCAGCTGCGGGTAACGCTTAGCATGTAAGCGGTCTATTTTATTGGTAGGGTCATAAATTATATACCCTTTAGCGTGGCCTAAATCGAGGTCGTTATACTCACTTTGCCAATCAAACTGTTGTGCAAGCGCAGTGCTTGAACGGTTATCCCAAGGGACTATTTCGGTATTTTTGGTACTGACAGGGTGAAAGAATAGCACGTGATCGAGTTTTAATAATTTTGCAAATGCGCCCACAGCAAAACCACCACGGCTTAAGCCATAGCCTAAACGGCACTTAAATGGGCTAAGTAAGGTTGATAGTTGTTCTAAAAAGAAAATAAAATTACGGCTTCTAAACCAATTACTTGTACCTAAGTGCTGAAATGAAATTACATTAACGTTTTGTTTTTGTGCTAAATGAAAACCCCAAGGGGCAAAGTTATCGGTCAGATCTTGCTCTTGTACGTTGGTACCTGCGGGGGAGAATGTAAAAAGCAGGGGCTTATTTATATCAACAAAGTCATATTTTACGTACACATCACCGAGTAAGTCACCGCCGTTTATAGGCAGCTTAGTTTGTTGTTCATCACGACAAAGTGTTAACCATTCATCTAACCAATACAGTAATTTCATTAATCCCCCAATTATATCTTGGCGGGGATCGTATCAAACCCGGCTAAAAGAGGTCAAACATAGCCAGGTTGTAAGCTAGGTAAGTGTTTTTAATTGCTCATGGCAATTATTTCGTTCCAATCGTTTTTGGTAACTGGCATAACTGAAAGGCGACCAGCTTTTTTAAGCGCAAGCTCGGTTATAGCATTGTTAGCTTTTATATCTTTTAAGCTAGCTCGTTTATTTAAATGGTTTTTATATGTTACTTCAACAACAAACCAGCGCGGTTTATCATTAGTGGCCTTTGCATCGTAATAATCGCTACTTAAATCAAACTGTGTTGGATCTGGATAGGCCTCACATGTCACTGTGGCTATACCTACAACCCCTACAAGTTTGCAGCTTGAATGGTAAATCATTACTTGGTCGCCCAGCTTTATATCATCACGTATAAAATTACGCGCTTGATAATTACGTACACCTTCCCAAAGTGTCGTTTGGTTTGGTGCGTTTTTTAAATCATCAATTGAAAATGCATCGGGTTCTGTTTTAAACAACCAATAAGACATAGCGTCATTCCTAACAAAGATTTACATAGTTGTAGTCTATAGTATCATTAACTTATCAGGGGATTGAGGAAGAAATAATGAGCCAAGTATTAGATGATTTATTGTCGTTGTTAACGCTTGAAGAAATTGAGCAAGGTTTATATCGCGGACAAAGCCAAGATTTAGGTTTTGGTGCTGTATTTGGCGGTCAGGTTATGGGGCAGGCGCTTTCTGCTGCAAAAGAAACATTACCTGAAGGGCGAATAGTTCACTCATTACATTCTTACTTTTTACGCCCAGGCGATGCAGCTAAACCCATTGTCTACGATGTAGAAACCATACGTGATGGAAAAAGCTTTAGTACGCGCCGTGTAAAAGCTATTCAGTACGGTAAGCCTATTTTTTACATGACTGCGTCTTTTCAAGGTGAAGAAGAGGGTTTATCGCATCAGGCAACTATGCCAAATGTGCCGCCACCAGAAGAGCTGCGTTCATCACTTGAGTTTTACCAAGAAAATGCTGCACATATTCCAGAGGTAATTCGTAATAAGTTTATTCGCGAAATGCCAATTGAAATGCGCCCGGTGACTTTTCATAACCCATTTAAGCCTGAAGCAATAGAGCCGGTAAAGCACATTTGGTTTAAAGCTAATGGTGAAATGCCAGACGATCAGCGCATTCATAATTACTTACTTGCTTATGCTTCAGATTTTGAGTTTTTGCCAACTGCGCTTCAGCCGCACGGTGTATCGTTTATGCAGCCAAATATGCAAGTGGCGACAATTGACCATGCTATGTGGTTTCACCGCTCGTTTAGATTAGATGATTGGATTTTATATACAATCGACAGCCCAAGCGCTAGCTCAGGCCGAGGATTAGTTAGAGGGCAGTTTTTTGATCGCCAGGGCAATTTAGTCGCTTCAACAATACAAGAAGGGGTTATGCGCCAGCGCTAACCCTTACACAGCGATAAAGTGCTAGTTGCACTGACCTTGCACTATATCGCTGATTGATTGCCAAATTCGAGCTGGCAATAACGTTTTAAGGTGCATGTAAGTTTCACAAAGTTGTGTGCTACCCACTAAACCGTTTTCACCTTCTGTTATTAAAAGCTCACCGCGTAAGTTATCAATAAAGCCAACTAACACTTTTTTGTCAAAAAACTCAGGTGTTTTAATACCATGAAGAGTCCCTAAGCGCTCTGCAAGTACTTGGCTTTCACGTTCTAGTTCCGCCTTTTCAATACCATTGCTGGTTTGGATAAAGCCAATAACAATAGCGTAGCGTTGCAGTGTAAAGCTAAGTGCTCTGCCTAGCATTTCTAGTTTAGCTAAACAGTCATTTGTGTTGGTGATGTGAATATTATCACCATCAATTTCTATTAAGTTTTGATCTGCAAAGTTAGCTAAAATGCGTGTAATGTAGTTTTCATCCAGCTCTTGCAAGTACCACTCTTTAGCGAATAAAGGGTAAAACGCTTTTACTAATTGCTCACATTGTCCAATGGTTGTGGTGTGTTGCTTGAATAAATGCAGTGCAAGTAAGCTTGGTACGGCAAACAAGTGTAAAATGTTATTACGATAGTAGTTGAATAAGATTTTTTCTTTTTCACTAATCGCAATGATTTCACCAAATTCATCGCTAATTACTTCAAACTTATTAAGCTTTAAAGCATGCGTTAATAGCTGCTCAGGTGATTCATCTGGTGCGGTTACTTTTTCGCTATAGCTGGCATCGCGTTGAAGGCGTAAATAAAAATCTAGCTGAGCTAAAAGCTTTGGTTTACTCAGTGCGTGCTTATCGTTAACTAGTAATATCATTGCTAGTAAGTTAACGGCATTAAGTGCAGCTGCATTGTTTATTTTAACCATTACCTGGTCGGCAAGGGCGGCTACTTGAGGGCCTAACCATTGTGGTTTTTGTACATCAGTTGGATGGATTGCATCGCGCCAATCTGGTTGGTTCTCATTTAAATATTGGTTTACAGAAATTGGATCGCCAAAGTTTAAATAACCACGCCCATAGTTTTTAAGATTTTTAATGGCTTTAAATATACCAAAAATAGACTCACCTTTTTTGTCTTTACCGGCCAGCTCTTTAAGGTATGTATTTATTTCCATTACGTGCTCGTAGCCAATGTATACAGGTACAATAGAAACAGGGCGGTCTATGCCACGTAACATAGCTTGTAGAGTCATAGCGAGCATGCCTGTTTTTGGCGGTAGTAGTCGCCCAGTTCGGCTGCGTCCACCCTCAGTGTAAAACTTAACTGAGTAGCCTTTAATAAATAGCTGACTTAAATATTCTTTAAATACGGCCGAATATAGTTTATTACCAGCAAACGAACGGCGAATAAAAAATGCTCCCGAGCGACGAAAAATCCCCCCTGCAGGGAAAAAGTTAAGATTAATACCCGCTGCAATGTGAGGTGGCACTAGACCTTGATGGTAAATCGCATAAGTAAGAAGCAGATAATCCATGTGGCTTCGGTGGCACGGCATATAAATAATTTCGTGGCCTTTATTAGTTAGCTCGTGGATTTGCTCTGTGTATTTTACGTCAATACCGTTATATAGCTTGTTCCATAACCATGTTAAAAAGCGCTCTGCCACACGTATCATTGCTTCAGAGTAATTTGCGGCTATTTCATCCAGTAACTTAAGTGCATTTTGGCGCGCTTCTGTTTGGCTTATATTTTTAGATTTAGCTTCATCTTGAATGGCTTTTTTTATTGTTGGTGAAGCAAGAAGAGAGTTAAACAATTGCTCACGAGAAGGCATTTTAGGGCCAGTTGCCGCAAGTTTTTGGCGCTTAAAATGTACACGTGCAACACGCAGTAGTTTATGTGGCAGCTCACTTACGTCAGCTTTTTCATTAACTAATAATGATAAATCGAGCGGTTGGCTAAATCTAATAAAGTTATCTCGTCCAGAAAACAACACAACAAAAAACTTCCTAAACCAGCTTGGCGTAAGAGAGTGTGTTATTAAAGTACGTAGCCCTGGCTTTTCTTTACCAGGATCGCGCCCCCACAAAATAGTAACAGGCACTACCTGCACATTCTTTTGCCCACTATTTAATAAGTGCTCAACAATCTCTTTGCCTTGTGCAAGCGCATTGGTTGGTTTAGCTTCGTCACCAAATAGTGGCGGTGGATTTTTAATGCCAATAAAACGATCTAGCTGTTTATTACCTAATACTTGTTCTTCAGTTGGACTAGGTAAGCCATGCTTTTTACACACACGAGCAAGTGCCGCTAAGTCAAAGCGTGAATTTAGTCGCACTATATAAAATGTAGGATATTGAGGGTTTAGCTCATACTGCTCAATCGGATTCTCAGGAAGCACTTTGCTTTTAACTAGTAAGCGGCTTACTCCAGCAGAAAGAACATTTAAACAATAATTAAAAATACGCATCGCCTCACCATATTGAGAGTATTAAAAGCAAAATAAGCCCATAGGATACCATAATATCTGCTCAATCCGTTATTTTGCGTAATTGGTTATGAGCTAATAATTGACCGCAAGTGACAGTATAGGTTCAAGTATAGTTATTTATTATCTAGTACATAATGGGCTGTAGCTTATTTAATCGAATACTCGGTTATAATTCTTTTCTAATTAGTTGTTGCATTTATCACCAATATCACTATAATACGCAGGCTTTCAAAATTCCCCCGGGAACTTGAAAGGATAAATTAAGCTTGGATTTCAAGCTAATAAACAGGAGTTCCGATTTGGAACTCAACGTAGATATAGATTAACAACCGGCATCTTAATTATTGAGATTGTTTCGGTCGTTTTTTTATGCTCTTTAAATGCTCTTTATATTGAGGTTTAAGAATGTCAAATCAACGCATTCGTATTCGCCTAAAAGCTTTTGACCACCGTTTGATTGACCAATCAACGGCGGAAATCGTGGAAACTGCGAAACGCACTGGCGCACAAGTACGTGGTCCAATTCCACTACCTACACGCTTTGAACGTTTTACTGTACTTACATCACCGCACGTTAATAAAGACGCGCGTGATCAGTACGAGATCCGCACCCATAAACGTCTGATCGACATCGTAGAACCAACTGACAAGACTGTAGACGCTCTAATGCGTTTAGACCTTGCTGCTGGTGTTGATGTTCAAATCAGCCTGGGTTAATCGAAAGATTAGAGAGGTTATAGGAAAATGGCATTAGGTCTAGTCGGTCGTAAAGTGGGTATGACACGTATCTTCACTGAAGATGGTGTATCTATCCCTGTGACAGTTATTGAAGCGACTCCTAACCGCATTGCTCAGATCAAATCTGACGCAACAGACGGTTATAACGCGCTTCAAGTAACCGCAGGCACTAAAAAAGCAAGCCGTGTAAACAAAGCTTCAGCGGGTCATTTCGCTAAAGCTGGTGTTGAAGCGGGTCGCGGTCTGTGGGAATTCCGCCTAAATGGTGGTGAAGGCGATTTTGAAGTAGGCGCAGAGCTTACTGTTGAATTATTCAACGAAATCAACAAAGTTGACGTAACCGGTACTTCTAAAGGTAAAGGTTTCCAAGGTGGTGTTAAGCGCTGGAATTTCAGCATGCAAGACGCTACACATGGTAACTCTCTATCTCACCGTGCTCCTGGTTCAATCGGTCAAAACCAATCACCTGGTAAGGTGTTTAAAGGTAAGAAAATGGCCGGTCATATGGGTGCTGAGCGTGTAACGACTCAAAACTTAGAACTAGTTCGCGTTGACGCTGAGCGTAACTTGCTATTAGTTAAAGGTGCTGTACCTGGAGCTATCGGCGGTGACGTTATCGTTAAACCAGCTGTTAAAGCATAAGTCCTGGAGATTTAGTGATGGAATTAGCAATTAAAGACGCTTCTGGCGCTCTTGAAGTTTCTGAAGCTACTTTTGGACGTGAGTTTAACGAAGCATTAGTACATCAAGTAGTTGTTGCATACGCAGCAGGTGCTCGTCAAGGTACTCGTGCTCAGAAGACACGTTCTGAAGTAAGCGGTGGTGGTAAAAAACCATGGGCTCAAAAAGGTACTGGCCGTGCACGTGCTGGTACAATCCGTAGTCCAATTTGGCGTTCAGGTGGCGTTAGCTTCGCAGCTAAACCACAAGACCACAGCCAAAAAGTAAACCGTAAAATGTACCGCGGTGCGATCAAAAGCATCTTATCTGAATTAGTTCGTCAAGAGCGTTTAATCGTTGTTGAAAGCTTTGGTTTAGAAGCACCAAAGACAAAAGAATTAGTTTCTAAGCTTAAAGAACTTGAGCTTAAAGATGTTCTTATCGTGACTGAAGAAGTAGATGAAAATCTTTTCTTATCGGCACGTAACCTTTATAAGGTTGACACGCGTGATGTAGCTGGTATCGACCCTGTAAGCTTAATTGCTTTCGACAAGGTACTTATTACAGCCGCTGCTGTTAAGCAACTTGAGGAGGCGCTAGCATGATCCGTGAAGAACGTCTTTTAAAAGTGATCCTTGCTCCACATATCTCTGAAAAAAGCACAATTGCTGCTGAAGAAAACAACACGATTGTTTTTAAAGTAGTAAATGACGCAACTAAAGCTGAAGTTAAAGCGGCAGTTGAGAAGCTTTTTGAAGTAGAAGTAACGGGTGTTCGCACACTTAACGTTAAGGGTAAAACAAAACGTACTGGCGCACGTTTCGGTCGTCGTAGCGACTGGAAAAAAGCTTACGTTACTCTTAAAGAAGGCAGCGAGCTAGACTTTGTCGGCGGCGCCGAGTAATAAGGGGATAGAATTATGGCACTTCAAAAGTGTAAGCCTACTTCTGCGGGCCGTCGTCACCTAGTTAAAGTGGTTAACCCAGATTTACATAAGGGTAAGCCATACGCACCACTTTTAGAGAAAAACTCTAAATCAGGTGGTCGTAATAACAATGGTCGTATTACGGTTCGTCATATCGGTGGTGGTCATAAGCAGCATTACCGTTTAATCGATTTTAAACGTACTAAAGATGGCATTCCAGCCACTGTTGAGCGTTTAGAATATGATCCAAATCGTAGCGCAAACATCGCTCTTGTATTATATGCAGACGGTGAGCGTCGTTACATTATCGCACCTAAAGGCTTAAAAGCTGGTGATGCAATCCAGTCTGGTGTTGATGCACCAATCAAACCTGGTAATGCATTACCTATGCGCAATATGCCTGTAGGTTCGACTGTTCACAACGTAGAATTAAAACCAGGTAAAGGTGCTCAAATCGCACGTTCTGCTGGTGCATACGTTCAAATCCTTGCTCGTGATGGTCAATATGTAACATTACGTCTTCGTTCAGGCGAAGTTCGTAAAGTTGAATCTGATTGTCGTGCGACTCTAGGTGAAGTAGGCAATGCTGAGCATATGCTTCGTTCACTTGGTAAAGCAGGTGCAAATCGCTGGCGTGGTATTCGTCCGACAGTTCGTGGTGTTGCCATGAACCCGGTTGATCACCCACACGGTGGTGGTGAAGGTCGTACATCTGGTGGTCGTCATCCTGTGTCTCCATGGGGTAAACCGACTAAGGGTGCGAAGACGCGTAAGAACAAGCGTACGGATAAATTTATAGTACGTCGTCGTACTAAGTAATATTGAGGAATAGCCATGCCACGCTCTCTCAAGAAGGGTCCTTTTATAGACCTACACTTGCTGAAGAAGGTAGAGAAAGCTTTGGAAAGCGGTGAAAAGAAGCCAATTAAAACTTGGAGCCGTCGTTCAATGATCATACCTAACATGATCGGATTGACCATTGCTGTCCATAATGGTCGCCAGCACGTGCCAGTTTTCGTTTCTGACGAAATGATTGGTCACAAACTAGGTGAATTTGCACCAACTCGCACTTACCGTGGCCATGCTGCGGATAAGAAAGCGAAGAAACGATAAGAGGGGAAGATAAATGCAAGCATTAGCTAAACATAAATTCGCCTCTGGTTCGGCGCAAAAAGCTCGTCTAGTTGCAGACCAAATTCGCGGACTACCTGTAGACCGCGCATTAGAAATCCTGGCGTACAGCCCTAAAAAAGCGGCTGTATTAGTTAAGAAAGTACTTGAGTCTGCTATTGCTAACGCAGAGCATAACGAAGGTGCTGACATTGATGAGCTTCGTGTAACTACGATTTTTGTGGACGATGGTCCAACAATGAAACGTATTATGCCACGTGCTAAAGGACGCGCAGACCGCATCCTTAAGCGTACAAGCCACATCACTGTTGTGGTTTCAGATAGCTAGGAGTATAAGTAATGGGACAAAAAGTTCATCCTACTGGTATTCGCCTAGGTATATCTAAACCTTGGGTTTCTACCTGGTACGCGAGTTCAAAAGATTTCTCTGATCAGCTTTTTGGCGATCACAAAGTACGTAAATTCCTTACTAAGGAATTAAAAGCGGCTTCTGTGTCTAAAATCGTTATTGAGCGCCCAGCTAAATCTATCCGTGTAACAATTCATACGGCTCGTCCGGGTGTTGTTATCGGTAAAAAAGGCGAAGACGTAGAAAAATTACGTCAAGCGGTAACTAAGATTGCTGGTGTACCTGCTCAGATTAATATTTCTGAAGTACGTAAACCAGAACTTGATGCACAACTAGTAGCAGACGGTATTGCCTCTCAACTAGAGCGTCGTGTTATGTTCCGTCGCGCTATGAAGCGTTCGGTACAAAATGCAATGCGCATCGGTTCTAAAGGGATCAAAGTTGAAGTTAGCGGTCGTCTTGGCGGCGCAGAAATCGCACGTTCAGAATGGTATCGTGAAGGTCGTGTACCTCTACATACTCTTCGTGCTGATATCGACTACGCAACTTCTGAAGCCTTAACCACTTATGGTATCATTGGTGTTAAAGTTTGGATCTTCAAAGGCGAAGTTATTGGTGGTTTACCACTAGTACAAGAGCAAGAGAAGCCAGCTAAACGCGCACCAAAGAAAGCCAAGAAAAGTGCTAAGTAGAGGTAGCGAGTAATGTTACAGCCAAAACGTACAAAATTCCGTAAAATGCACAAAGGCCGCAACCGCGGTTTAGCGCAAAACGGTAACAAAGTAAGCTTCGGTACTTTCGGTTTGAAAGCTACTGGTCGTGGCCGCATGACTGCTCGTCAAATCGAAGCAGCTCGTCGTGCTATGACGCGTCACGTGAAACGTCAAGGTAAAATCTGGATCCGTGTCTTCCCTGACAAGCCGATCACAGAAAAACCTCTTGAAGTTCGTATGGGTAAAGGTAAAGGTTCTGTTGAATATTGGGTTGCTGAAATTCAGCCTGGTAAAGTACTTTACGAAATGGAAGGTGTTTCAGAAGAGCTTGCTCGTGAAGCGTTTGACCTTGCAGCTCGTAAACTGCCATTCAAAACAACTTTCGTAACTCGGACGGTAATGTGATGAAAGCAAGCGAACTAAAAGATAAAAGCGTAGAAGAGCTTAATGCTGAACTTCTAGGACTTCTTCGTGAGCAATTTAATATGCGCATGCAAGCAAGCACTGGTCAGTTAGCTCAGACACACACGCTAAGAACAGTACGTCGCGATATCGCGCGTGTAAAAACAATTATTAACCAGAAGGCAGGTCAATAATGAGCGATAAAATTCGTACTCTTCAAGGCCGTGTAGTAAGCGACAAGATGGAAAAATCTTTCACTATCGCTATCGCACGTTACGTGAAGCACCCAATCTATGGGAAATTCATTAAACGTACAACTAAGCTACACGTACATGACGAAAACAACACAGCAAAAGCGGGTGACGTAGTTACTATCCGTGAATGTGCACCAATTTCTAAGAATAAATCTTGGACTTTAGTAGACGTTGTTTCTAGTCCAAAACAAGCTTAATTTTTAATTAAGTTAGTTTTGTAAAAAAGCCCCGGCATTAGCTGGGGCTTTTTGTTTGCGTTTAAAAAAGCTGTAGGTGTGAAGCTTTCAGTTGTCAGCTGTTCTAAGTGAAGTAATACCAACCTGCATAAATCTTTGATCAATTTAACGAATTAAATTGCACTATAACGTCGTTAAAAATTTTTTATTTAGAACAACTAGATACAAAAATTTTTGCCTAGTTCTAGCGTAATTTTCTTAACGTTAAATAGACCTCATATATAAGCAGATTGGTATAAAGCGCCGTAACTTGGTGAGTCTAGAAGTCCCGAGGAGAAAGAGCGCCACGAATATGTAAGAGTAGGTAATACCAACCCGCAATAGTACTAAATCTATTTGAGGGATTAAATTTGACGCTAACTGCGCTAAAAATTTCTGATATACGACTGCGTGGATGCTGAAGGTAGAGCAATGCAGGATCAATTGCTGAGAACAATTAAATAAAAATAAGGGGTTTATAAATTAATAAACCTATGCCTTTGTGTAAATAGGGCGGTAACAATAGATATTAATATGCACACTACAGAGGCTACAACTAGGATGCGGTTCTCGATTCGACTTACTTGCCTTTCGCCTACAATTTGGTAGGTAACATCTCCTTCAATAAACCGCTCACCTTGATATTGCTGACTTACATTAAACGCTAAAAAATCATCTAGTTTTGCCTGATAGGTAAAGTAGGTTTCTGGATAAAAAATCTCGTAGTGGGCACAAAGCCAAACGGTAATAGCCAAAATTAACATCAAAGTACACACTATCGCTAACTTAGGAGTTTGTGCTGCCTTTATGGGAGAAGCCGGTAAATATTCATTAAAGCTAATGCCATAACAGCTACTTAATTTTTCAAGTACTTCGGGAGATGGTATGAACTGCCCATTTTCAAGTTTTGATAGATATGATTGTTGAATTCCAATTTCGCGTGCAGCAAAAGCTTGAGTCCATTTTTTATCTGATCTTAGGCGCTTTAACTCCATTCCCAACGCTTGCATAAACCTTGCTCTTATTATTAGTAAACAATTTTATTATCGCTAAAAATTGTATTTATAAATACCCTAATAATTAATATTCATACCTATTAATACAAAGAATATTATGAATATTAGTAGCTTATATATTAAATAGCGCAATTTCAGTTATGCTCAACCCTAACGCTACTAAGGAGCTATAAAATGTTAAACAAATATACTTGCGCTATTTTAGTGTTTATAGGAGCATTTTTTTATACGAATGCTAGTTATGCTGAGCCTGTTTTTGCAATTAAAGCCAGTATTTATAAACTTAAAAACCAAGTTACCGTTGATAGTAAAATTGAAGAAACCCTAAAAAGCTTGAGTCCTATCCATCAACCCCAGTTACTTACTTTGTTAGACAAAAGTGCGCTGATAGAAATTGGTGATGAGAAGAAGCTAACAGCGCTAGAGGTAAAACCAAATAAAGATGGCAGCTACTTTAATGCCAGTATGAAACTTAAAGAGCAAGTTGATGGGAAGTGGCAATCTATCTCTTCTTTTATGCCGCAGATCCCAAACGGTCAAACAGTCTATTTAAGCCGAACTTTTACAGATAAGGTTTGGCTTATTAAAATTACAGGTAAACGCTACGAGTCGTTAGAGTTAGGACAGCAGGCACTAAGTAATAATAGTTGGTAGATAAGCATACTTACGTTGAGTTTGAGGCTCGTTTGCTACAATAAAAGTTTCATATTACTTATTTGGAAAATACAAATATGCGCGCTAGTATGCTCCAATAAATATACATGGAAAGTAGCATGACCAAGCAGTTAGTTTTAATTATAGGTAATGGCCCTGTAGAAGACGATATCAGTAAATCGATAAACAGCTTTGATAGAGTGGTGCGTTTTAATATGTGTGCAAACATGCCAGAACACTTAGGTCTTAAATGTACTGATTTATGGTTAGTCGGTAGGGGTAAGCAAGGTTTAAAATTTACCACGGCATTTCCAGCTATAGATATAAAGCGGCTGCAAAATGTCATGATCACCGACCCTAAACCTAATTTATTTACTCAAACCTTTTACAAGCTAATTCAGCGTAAGGGCTGTATTGATCATGGTAATAAAATAACGCTCAAATATAGTGAATATGCAAATGTAGAGCGAATTCCTCAGCGCGAAAAAAATGCTTTTTTAAAACATTTGCATATTTTTGGCAAACCCGCTTTTAAACCAAAAGCGCCAAGCTCTGGGGTGTTAGCTATTGAGTACTTTTTAAAGCAACAAGCACAAGTGTATATTACCGGCTTTGGTTTTAAGGGGTGGAAACGCCACCCCTGGAATCTAGAAAAGCTGTATGTGGAGTCACTTATTGCTGAGCAAAAAGTACAGGTATTAAAAAGCCCCAGTCAGTGCTGAGGCTAAAACCTTATAAACTATTTACTACCAAATCATGTCTACAAATTCAGGGTGGTCGATATACGGGTTACGATTCCCTTGAAACTCATAAACGGCTTGGTTGCGGTCAAGCTCCATTTGGCTAACAGGGTCTGCGTTATGCCAATTAAGCAGCATGGTTACAACCCAACTCTCGAATACTTGATTGCTTGTACCATTAAGTACTGCATTACTTGCCGTTGTGTTATTTTGCCACGAACCTATTACGTTCTCGTAGCGCGTAGCCATATAAAAATAAGCACGCGCAAAGTCACCCTTAAACTCATCTATTGGCTCAAATACAGTACCAGAGTAGTTTAATGAACTTGTTGCTGTGCCTACCTTGCTACCGTTAGTTGATGTAAATGATGCACTAGCTACTTCACCAAATGGATAGTTACTACGTTTTGAGTTTACATAACCGTCAGTTGCGTAAATGTGGTGCACGTCTGAATTCATTGGCTCATTTGTGCCGCCAAACCAGCTTTTAGGGAACGAATGCTCACGGTTATAGCAATTACCTTCTCCACTATAATTACCACACTGATCGCTTACAGCAGTGTATGTGTAACTATCGCTGCCGTTAGTCTTTTCACTGTACATATCTAAAATGCTGTTATCGTTTTCAAAGTATTTATCGCGTGCTGATGAATCGTAAAAATTCCAAATAGCAGAGTAACCTTGCGAGCTGTGGTTGTTGATAATGTTGTAAAGCTCAGTTTTTAAAGCATAACCGGATAGCCCTTGAGTTGTAACATAGTATCCCGTAGGCGTTGGGTTTGTTCCATCGCCATCACCGGAGCCACCGCCTAAAGTAAATGAAGTGCTGTCGGTACTGTTAAAGCTTGCACCATTTGCAAGCTCTGTAGAGCCTTGAGTAAGCGTATAGCTACCATTGCCAACATTACAACACATGCCGTCTCCGTAGCTGTCACTTACAACAAGTGTATATGCGCCATCAGTTAAGCACAGTTGTTCATTGTATTGGGTGTTTGATGCATAACCACTGCCATTAGCAACGCTGCTACCTTGGTCATTATTAACCGCCCAGCTGGTTTCGCTACCGTAGTTATCTGTATTCAACGTTAAAGTGAGGCTATTGTCGTTGCAACTAGTTGCGGAGCCGCCATCGGTATTAGGTAAAAAGTTGTCGATATAAACGGTTTCACTACCATCAAAGCCGCTTACATCATAAAAGCGAAGCCCTACATTAATTATTTTATTACTGCTTGGCGTATAGCTATGGCTTATAGTTTGCCATTGATTAGTTTGTGCTTGGTTTGAATAGCCTTGATAACCATCTATATACAAGCGTGCTTTAACTTTACCTTCGGTGTGGTAAACATCCACAGAAAATTCATATGTTTTACCTGCTTCAACGCTTATTTGTTGTAGTAGATCGGTATTGCTTTGCGAAGCTGTCGTTACATTTATAGCTGCGGCGCTACTACCGCTTTTAACTGTACTGGTTGAGTGCGTTAAGCTGATTCCGCTATCAATGGTGGTCCAAGAGCTAGGTGTATTGCCAGTCCATTGTTCAAAGTCACCATTGGCTACGTTAGCCATAGTGGGTAGGGCTGCTAATAATATAGCGCTGCCTAATAATTTAGTTTTATATTTCCCGTGTAACATGGTTGTTCCTATTTTTATAGTTGAATAAATAACATACACTAACGGCGCTTGGTTACAAAATTGTTAAATTTAAACTTAATGAAATAGCAATAATAAGCCTTTAAGCTGTTTTTGAAGGTCTTTATATAAATTAATAACTAAATGGAATAACAAAGCAGATTCTATTCTTTTTTTATAAACGCATAGCCCGTTATCCTTCAGACTTAGAAAACCTCAACAGAGACGCTCTGCAAGAGGGAAACTCATTTTCAACAATGCTTAAATTGCATTGTGTTTAATTTTTCAGGGTTATGGGGAATAGATTCATGTTGTTAGGTCAACTAAACGCTGCGGCAAGCCCGCTAACGCAAGAGCAAGTACAGAAGCTGCAAGGCTTAGTGGCTGAACTTAATCCAATTCAACAAGCGTGGGTAAGTGGTTACTTAGCCGCTAATGCTAACTCGGCTGCATTAGGTGGCCCAGTTGCAAATACACCTGCTGCAGGCGATGCTGCACCGTTAACTATTTTATATGGTTCTCAAACAGGTAACGCAAAAGGCGTAGCAACTAAGCTAAAAGAGCAAGCCGAGTCGCGTGGACTTGCTGTTAAGTTAGTAAGTATGTCGGATTACAAACCAACAGCCCTGAAAAAAGAAAAGTTTTTAACCATCGTTGTATCTACATACGGTGAGGGCGAGCCGCCAGAAGATGCAGAAACATTACATGAATTTTTAGCCACTAAAAAAGCACCTAAATTAGATGATGTAAAAGTAGCTGTTATAGGTTTGGGTGATTCTAGCTATGAGTTTTTCTGCCAAACAGCCAAAGATTTTGAAGAACGCTTAAATAAACTAGGTGCGCAAACTATCTATCAACGTGCTGATTTAGACGTAGATTACGATGATGAAGCTGCAGCGTGGATTGCAGGCGCAATAGACGCTTTTGAGCCAGATTTAAAAGCGCAGCAAGATGCGGCGGGCGGCCAAGTTGTGTCAATGCCGTTTGGTGCGCCAACGGCTGCAGCAAGCCAATACACCAAGCAGAATCCGTTTGAAGCAGAGCTTTTAACAGTTCAAAAAATTACTGGCCGCGATTCTACTAAAGACGTACGCCATGTTGAAATTTCGCTTGAAGGTTCTGATATTACCTACACACCAGGTGATTCATTAGGTGTGTACTTTTTAAATGACGATGTATTAGTTGATGAAGTACTTACACTTACTCAAATAGATGCAACAAGCATTGTAAAAGTAGGCGAAGAAGAGCTAAGCGTACGTAACGCCTTAATTGAGAAGCTAGAGCTAACTCAGTCATACCCAGGATTTGTAGAAAAATACGCAATTGCTACGGGCACGCCAGAGTTACTTAAGCTAGTTGAAGATAAAGCTGCAATGCGAGCATACATTGAGCCTCGCCAAATATATGATGTCATTCGTCAAAACCCAGCAAAGCTTGATGCGCAAACGCTAGTAGATTGCTTACGTAAATTACAAGCTCGTTTATATTCGATTGCCTCTAGTCAAAGTGAGGTTGAAGACGAAGTACATTTAACACTAGGTTTAGTGCAGTTTGATGCATTTGATAGCGAGCACTTAGGCGGCTGTTCTGGTTACTTAACTCGTCGTGCTGAAGAAGGCTGTAAAGTTAAAGTATTTAGCGAACATAATGATAACTTCCGTTTACCAACAGACGACAATACACCAGTGATTATGGTTGGCCCTGGCACCGGTATTGCGCCATTCCGCGCATTTTTACAAGAGCGTGACTCGCGTGAAGCACAAGGTAAAAACTGGCTGTTTTTTGGTAACCCACACTTTACTCAAGACTTTTTATACCAAGTAGAAATTCAAGGTTATTTAAAGTCAGGTTTACTTAATAAAGTAGATGTTGCATTTAGCCGTGACCAAGCAGAAAAAGTATATGTACAAGACAAATTACGCAGTAACAGCAAAGACGTATTTGAATGGCTAGAAGCGGGTGCGCACTTATATATTTGTGGCGATGCAAACCGCATGGCAAAAGATGTACACAATGCACTTGTTGATATTGTTAAAGAAAACACAGGCAAGAGCAATGAAGACGCAGAGCAATATTTAAAAGACTTACGTAGCGCTAACCGCTATCAGAAAGACGTGTATTAATCACGTTTCTTATTTTATTAACAGCTAGCAGCCGTCACTGTAACAAATTTAGGATTTAAAATGAGCGAACAAGATAAAAACGTAAAACTTTCTGATAATGAACGTTTGAAAAGAGAAAGTAACTTTTTACGTGGCACCATAGAGCAAGATTTAAAAGACGAAATTACCGGTGGTTTTACAGCCGATAACTTTCAATTAATACGCTTTCACGGCATGTATCAACAAGATGACCGTGATATTCGTGGTGAACGTGCAAAGCAAAAGCTAGAACCGCTTCATAACGTAATGCTACGTGCGCGTATGCCTGGCGGTATTATTAAGCCGGAGCAGTGGTTAGCAATCGATAAATTTGCTGATGACAAAACAAGCTACGGCAGCATTCGTTTAACTACGCGTCAAACGTTTCAGTTTCATGGTGTATTAAAGCCAAATATTAAAGGCATGCACCAAATGCTCAACAGTGTAGGCATAGACTCTATTGCAACTGCGGGCGATGTTAACCGTAACGTACTGTGTACTACTAACCCTGTTGAGTCTGAGCTACATCAAGAAGCTTACGACTGGGCTGCAAAAATTTCTGAGCATTTATTACCAAAAACCAAAGCGTATGCTGAAATTTGGCTAAATGGCGAAAAAGCAGAAACTACAGAAGAGCCAATTTTAGGGTCTAACTATCTACCTCGTAAGTTTAAGACAACGGTAACTATTCCGCCTAATAACGAAGTTGATGTTCACGCTAACGATTTAAACTTTGTGGCAATTGCCGATAACGGCAAGCTTGTTGGTTTTAACGTCCTTGTTGGTGGTGGCCTTGCCATGACTCACGGTGATACCGCAACGTATCCGCGTAAAGCAGATGACTTTGGTTTTATTGCCTTAGAAGATACCTTAAAAATTGCTGAGCATGTTGTATCTGTACAACGCGATTGGGGTAACCGGTCAAACCGTAAAAATGCAAAAACTAAATACACACTAGACCGTGTGGGTACTGATGTATTTAAAGCAGAAGTAGAAGCGCGTTCAGGCGTTAAATTTGCACCAAGCCGTCCGTTTGAGTTTACTCATCGTGGCGATCGTATTGGTTGGGTTGAAGGCATTGATGGTAAGCACCACTTAACACTATTTATTCAAAGCGGCCGTATTTTAGATTACCCAGGTAAGCCACTTAAAACAGGGTGTCGTAAAATTGCAGAAGTTCACCAAGGTGACATGCGCATGACGGCAAACCAAAATTTAATTATTGCGGGTGTACCGGCAGATCAAAAAGCAGTGATAGAAGAGATTGCCCGTAATCACGGCCTAATTGATGACAAAGATACAGAGCAACGCAAAAACTCTATGGCATGTGTAGCATTACCAACATGTCCGCTTGCTATGGCTGAGGCTGAGCGTTACTTACCAAGCTTAATTGAAAAAACCGAAGCACTGCTAGCTAAACACGGCATTCCGGATGACAGCATTATTATGCGTGTTGTTGGTTGTCCTAATGGTTGTGGCCGCGCAATGCTTGCAGAAGCCGGTTTAGTAGGTAAAGGCCCGGGTAAATATAACGTTTACCTAGGCGGTAACCTTGAAGGTACACGCATTCCTAAATTGTACCTAGAAAACGTAGGCGAAGATGTTTACCTAGACGCGTTTGATAAGCTAATTGGGCAGTGGGCAAGTGAGCGCAACGACGGTGAATGTTTTGGTGACTTTGTTATTCGCAAAGGCATTGTTGCTGAAGTTAAAGTGTCAGTAACCGATTTTCACGCATAATTAAATACCAGCGTTTTAGCGCTGGTGAGGCTTGGAATTTTCCATGAGTGAATTTAAAAATATTTTACAGCAGGATAAACAAAGCCAAGCGGCTATGTTAGCTGATGCTAATGGTTTACTAGCGAATATGAGCGCTGAGGAGCGTGTTGCATGGGCGCTTGATAACTTGCCTGAGACGGCATTCTTATCATCTAGCTTTGGTATTCAAGCAGCGGTAATGCTGCATTTAATGACCTCACAACGCCCAGATATACCTGTAGTCTTAACCGATACGGGCTACTTGTTTCCTGAAACCTATCAGTTTATTGAGCAAATGAGTGAACGGCTGTCACTTAATCTAAAAGTGTACAAAGCGCAGCTAAGCCCCGCATGGCAAGAAGCCAAATTTGGTAAGCTGTGGGAACAAGGCGAAGAGGGTATTAAGCAATATAACCAGCTTAATAAAGTTGAGCCGATGACCCGCGCACTTAAAGACATTGAAGCAGGCACCTGGTTTAGTGGTTTGCGACGCGATCAATCATCTACTCGTGCTGATAAGCAGTTTGTAGAAATAAGCCGTGGTACGGTAAAAGTGTACCCAATTATTGAATGGTCAAACCGCGATGTATATCAATACCTTACTAAACACGATTTACCTTACCACCCATTATGGGAGCAAGGTTATGTGTCGATGGGTGATGTACATACTACGCGTAAACTAGAGCCAGGAATGAGCGAAGAGGAAACCCGCTTTTTTGGTTTAAATCGTGAATGTGGCTTGCACATTGATGGTGACGGTATTTAATCGTTTATACTAAAAAATGTATATTTTAAACGCAGCTTAAGCTGCGTTTTTATTACAAAAAAATTGCCTGTTTAAGAATTTTTTATTAGACTCATTACAATAAAGGATTAACTAAAGCAGGAACGCTATGAAATACTTTACCTATTTAGCAATATCAATCATGGTTATTGCTGTTATCTCATTGTTTTATTTAAAAAAGCCCGACGGCCAAACATGGCTTTCTACATCCTCAATTAGCAACGAATCCCTGCAAATTAAAGAAAAAATGCTCGCACTTTCTACAAATACACTCGACCAAGCAGTACAGGGTGTAAAGCAAGCTGGCGATAAAATTGCGAGCAGCATTTCTGATGAGCCAATTCCTTCTACTACATCAAGTAATAAAATTTATAAGTGGCAAGATGAAAGCGGCCAGTGGCATTTTTCAGATACGCCAAATCCAGATGTAACAAGTATTGAGGTAAAGTTAGACCCTAAAGATATTACTGTTATTGCTGCTGAAGACACGTCTATTTTAAACGCTGCACCTAATACAAACAAAATGACAGCAAACCCAGAAACCCCATCAATATTTAATCCTGACTCGGTTAAAAAGTTATTTGATGATGCGGAAAACGTAAAAGAAAAACTAGAAAAGCGTAATAAAGAAATAAACAACTTAAGCGCGCTTTAGTTATTGCGTTCTAGAGAAGCCAGTGCAGCTCAATATTGATTAACAAATATAAAAGCCCAGCTTATTTACTAAGCTGGGCTTTTAAATGCATTAATTACGGCGCAAATTAATCAAGCATATTACGCAGTACATATTGTAAAATACCGCCGTGTTTGTAGTAATCCCACTCTTTAGGGGTATCAATACGTACATCGGCACTAAAGCTTACCTTTTTACCTTCAGCATTAGTGGCTATTACACTTACTTCGTCAGTTTTATCGTAAAGGCCTTCAATATCAAATTGCTCTTGGCCCGTTAATCCTAACGACTCATAGCTTTCGCCATCTTTAAATTGCAGAGGTAAAACCCCCATACCAATTAAGTTAGAGCGGTGTATACGCTCATAGCTTTGCGCTACTACTGCTTTTACACCAAGTAACAATGAGCCTTTAGCTGCCCAGTCACGCGATGAGCCTGTACCGTATTCTTTACCTGCCAAAATAATTAATGGCGTTTCATTTTTTTGATACTCCATAGCCGCATCGTAAATGCTAGCTAGGTCGTTTTCTGGTTGCGTGCGAGTAACACCACCCTCAGTACCCGGTGCGAGCAAGTTTTTAAGCCTTACATTTGCAAATGTACCGCGCATCATTACTTCGTGATTACCACGGCGTGAACCATATGAGTTAAACTGCGCTTTTTCTACGCCTTTTTCTTGCAAGTATAGGCCAGCAGGAGCATCTGCTTTTATCGCACCAGCAGGCGAAATATGATCAGTAGTTACTGAGTCGCCTAATTTAGCTAAACAGCGTGCGCCTTCAATTGTAGGAACGCCAGGCGGTTCTACCTTCATGCCATCAAAAAATGGGGCTTTTTTGATATAAGTTGATTCATCATTCCAATCGTAAAGTTTACCATTTGGAATTTGAATTTTTTGCCAGCGGCTATCGCCTTCGTATACATTGGCATAGCTTTTTTCAAACATTTCTTTAGTTACCGTTTTTTGTACTAACTCATTCACTTCACTTACACTTGGCCAAATATTCTTAAGGTAAATATCGTTACCGTTTTTATCTTGCGCAAGGGGTTCGTTATATACATCTATATCTGTTCGACCTGCAATTGCATAGGCAACAACCAGTGGCGGTGATGCTAAAAAGTTCATTTTGACATCTTGGTGAATTCGCCCTTCAAAGTTACGGTTACCCGATAAAATTGAGCTTACAACCAGCTTATGCTTTTGAATGGCATCTGATATCTCTGTTGCTAGTGGGCCTGAATTACCAATACATGTTGTACAGCCATAACCGACTAAGTTAAAGCCTAGTGCTTCTAGGTCATCCATCAAATCTGCTTTTTCCAGGTAGTCAGTTACAACTTGGGAGCCCGGCGCAAGTGATGTTTTAACCCATGGTTTTACATCAATGCCGAGTTGCTTAGCCTTTCTTGCTACTAAACCAGCGGCTAAAATTACACTTGGGTTTGAGGTGTTTGTACAGCTAGTTATGGCTGCAATAACACAGGCGCCATCGTTAAGTTCAAATTCTTGTCCTTTAAACTTAACTTTTGCAGCCCCCATAAACTGCGCTTCGTCTACTGGCTCATCTGGATTAGTGGTAGGGCCTTCGCTTTCAATGCGAGCTTGCTCTATATCACTTTTATCACGGCGCTCCATGCGCTCATCTTGAAAGCCTTTTAAGTGCTGGCCAATAACTTCGCCGGCTTTATCTAATGCGATTCTGTCTTGCGGACGTTTAGGCCCAGCAAGGCTTGGCACGACATCATCAAGTTTAAGTTCAAGGGTATCGGTATAATTTGCTTCGTCGCCATCGTTGCGCCATAAACCTTGGTGTTTGGCGTAATCTTCAATTACTTTAAGGTGTTTTTCATCGCGGTTTGTTAGGCGTAAATAATTAATGGTTTCATCATCAATAGGAAAAATACCACACGTAGCGCCGTACTCGGGTGCCATATTAGCAATCGTTGCTCTATCCGCCAGAGGTAGATCAGCCAGGCCGTCACCATAAAACTCTACAAACTTACCTACAACACCATGGTTACGTAGCATTTCGGTTACTGTTAATACCAAATCGGTTGCTGTTGTTCCCTCAGGAAGGCGACCATTTAGCTTCATGCCAACCACCTGTGGAATGAGTAAGCTAATTGGCTGGCCAAGCATTGCAGCTTCGGCTTCAATGCCGCCTACGCCCCAACCAAGAACACCTAAGCCATTAATCATAGTGGTGTGGGAGTCGGTGCCTACTAAGGTATCTGGGTAAGCAAACTTTTTACCATTACTGTCTTCGTTAAATACAACACGTGCTAGGTATTCTAAATTTACTTGATGAACAATCCCGGTTGCTGGTGGCACAACTTTTAAGTTATCGAACGCTGTTTGCCCCCAACGTAAAAACTCATAGCGTTCTTTATTACGTTCGTATTCTAGCTTTGCATTTAAATCAAATGCGCCATCATTGCCGTAACCATCTACTTGTACTGAATGGTCAATAACAAGTTCAGCAGGAGATAGCGGGTTTATTTTTGCAGGATCGCCACCTAGCTTCTCCATAGCATCACGCATGGCCGCTAAATCGACAATTGCAGGAACACCTGTAAAATCTTGCATAACGACACGTGCTGGTGTGAAAGCGACCTCAGATGATGGTTTAGCTTTAGAATCCCAATTTAGGAGGGCTTGAATGTCTTGTTCTTTTATATTTACGCCATCTTCATTGCGTAGCAGGTTTTCGAGTAATACTTTGAGGGAAAAGGGCAGTCGCTTAGCTTTATCGCCTAATCCTTTAAGTGAGTGAATATGATATTGCTCGCCATTAATAGTTAGTTGATGTTCTGTTTCGAAACTATTCATTTTTTGCCCCTTTGGTAATTAGGTAAATATCCTTGAAAAGATGACCTCTTTTATTTTCTTATGTGCAAAGTATATACCAGCGTAAACTACGTGGTTAAAAGTGCGAAATTTGTACAGTAATAAGTATAGAGGTGATGGCGAAGAATGGTTTTTCAAGGGTGATAAAGGGCCAAAAAATATTAGCCCTTAAACGTAATTAGTTTAACCAGCTTTGTTGCTTACCTTTAATACTTATATAAAGCAGGCCTATGGCAATAATAATAACTAAAATAGGCATAAACACAGCACTTGCTCCTAACAGATCAATACTATTTATAACAACAAAGTTATAGTATTGCTGCAGTAAAATAGCCGCTAAAGACACTGTAAATGTCGGTATGGCGAGCGCCTTTTTCTTCAGTAAAAAAATACACCCTAGCAAGCCTCCAAATACGGCTATAGCAAAAGCAATGGTAGACCAAAGGGGAATGTCAGAGTAGGCAGCTTGTTGATCTATAGGCAGTTTGCTTATCAGTTCAGGGGTCATCATCATTTGCATCACAAATGCAATAACACCTAGAGAGTTCCAAATAAGTGCAGCCCAAGCAAGCGGTTTCAACCAAGTGGGTGTAGACATGTTATGACCTTGTTTTTATTGTTATTTACAAGGTAATTAAAGAGTAAAAAAGCCAGCATTACAAGCTGGCTTTTATATTTAAAAATTGCAATGACGCCTAAATTTTAGCCAAATGAAATTGGGCGTCGCCCTGTATTTTCATCTCTTTTAGGCTTTTTAGTGCGCTTACGCTTACTTTTAGCAGGTTGATTAGAAGTGCTTTCAGGCGTTGTTTTTGGCTCTGGTGTACTTTGCACTACTACTCGCTCTGCAGGGATTGCATCTTCACTTAATGATAATTGAAAAAACTCACCATCAAATTCTAATACGTCGCCACTGTATAATTTTTTCCGTTTTATTGTACAAATTTCATGGTTAACACCCACGTAGCCTTCAGCGATTAGGTTTTTTGCTTGGCCGCCACCTTCAACTAAATCAAGTACTTTTAATAATTTGCAAAGCTCTATTGGCTCTTCTTCTAATTCAATCTCTATGTATTCTTCGTTCATGTTAGCTCCAGTGGGGTAACGCATAGTCCCCTAGTATAAAGGCTTGTAGAGCATTTTGCACCAAAGCAAATATAAAACTAAGAAGGTATTGGCTAATTATATTGAAACTTTTATGCCTTTTTCTCTATCTTTAAGAAAACTGAAGCAATTGCAGGTTAAGCTTCACGGCAAATGATTTTCATTGATGGCTCGCTAATTGCTAAAACTCTGGCGGATTAACTGATGTGTAATGTATACATATAAAACGGAGTAGAAAATGGGCGTAAGATTAGCAATGAAAAAAGAGCTAATGGGTTTAGATAATTCTGATATGTTAACTGCTGACGACGTAAGATCGCATCTAGCGAGTTTGGTAAAAGAGCAAACACAACTTAGCGACAGTGGCTTTTCGGTTATTTCAAAATTTAATGATACGCACAGCCGTTTAATTAGTGGCGATCCGCTTAGAAAATCAAAGCTTGAATTTGAACGCCACCGCTTGTTTAACGAAGTTTTATACACTCGACAAAGTGTTGATGCATGGTTAGATAGCCAAACCAGTCATATCAATCAGTAATAATATTAATTAAGCGAATTGTTATTAAATTGCTATTGATAGTGTTCTCTAATAGACTACAAGTGTAATCATTGGAGGGGAACTATGAAAAATGGAATTTTGATATGTGTGTTGGCATTATTATTAGCTGCGTGCCAACAACCTACCGTGTATGTATTTAGTGAAAACTTGCAAGATGAGCAACGCAATCAACTAGATGCTGCACTAAGCGCACAAAACCTCCCTTATGAATACGTACCGCTGGCAATTCCATCTAATTTTGGTGAAGCCACATTGCTTTTATCAAGCGATAAAATTTACCAAAAAGAGACTGAGCAGTTAGCTATTATTATGCAAGAGCCAGGGCGTGTTGACCTTTGTGGATTGAAATTTGTTCAATCTAGGGTCGATTTAATTGCGGCGCGAGGTTTGTAACCTAGTGGGCTAAGTAAAAACCGAGCAACAAAGAGTCAATCGTCCCTAGAAAGAACCCTTTGGGCAGCGCATGTTTGGTCTTTATGCTGCGTTATCGCCTATTTATGGGGAGCAACCACACTACATAGGCTCTGCCTTGCTTAAATACCAAACAGTCTGCTGCAAATTCAACCACGAAAGGTCAACACGCCCTAGATTATCAACCCGAAATTAACTACACCACACGATCAAATCACTTTTATGGTGATGGGAATATTGGTTTTTATTTAAAGAGTACTGATGGGGAAGACGCGTTCGCTATGCCCTCTCGGTTACGAACAACCCATTGCAGCGACGATAAGTACAATGATTTAGCGGTCAAATTTGCAAATGAACATGTTGAATTTACATTACCAAGTGGTGCGGTTGTGAGGCTCAGTTGGGAGTATTTGTATGGGTATGTTGTTATTTATTATAAAACCTATTCGCAAACATATAGCCATTCACAGCCACTTGTAAATACCCCCTTTGGTGACAAGCCTTCAGATACTTACACGTTTACTGCGCACGTTAATAACCCCGGCTGGCTTGATTGCTCATTACAAACTGTTTATATGGACTGAGCTAACCGTGCGTTTCTATATGCTCGCTAAGCTTAGCAATGCGCAGGCTCATACCTTCAATAATTCGGTCTTTAATTTTTTCGCGTATTACATTAGGCAAGCGAGTAAGTGCCTCTGGGGTAATGGCAAGTACTATGGTGTCGGTTTTAGCACGAGCGCTGGTGCTACGCTCTCGGTTATTAATAAATGCACCTTCACCTATAAACTCACCAGGCTCAATAGTACCTAGCTCTAATAAGTGGTTGTGCTTAAATACTAATAATGCGCCGCTTAATACAATATATAAGCGCTTGTCATTATCGAACTGTTTAAATAAAAACTGATGTTGATTAACTAAATATAAAAGGCCAAACGATTCTAAAAGCACTTGGCGCTCACCAAGTGTGAAGTCTTTAAAAAAGTGCAGCCTATTTATAATTTCCATTTGTTTAAACAAAGGAATATGTTCAATTAACTTCATCAATAACCAAAATTAATAAGGAGTGTTAGTTAATATTGCGCTCTTTTAATTTGCGGGTCAACGTGTTGCGTCCCCAGCCTATTTTTATGGCTGCATCTTGTTTATGGCCAGAGCAATTAGCGAGGGCTGTTTTTATTAATCGAGTTTCAAGCTGGGCTTGAATATCAGGCCATATGTTTTCTTTGCCTTGTTTAAGCTCTTGATTAAGCCATTGTTGAAATGCATCAAGCCAATCACCTTCTTGTTGAGTAGGTGAAGCATCAAGTATTTCAAGTGGTAAGTCTTGCTCACTTACAAGCTCCCCCGGTGCCATAACAGTAAGCCATCGGCATGTGTTTTCTAGTTGGCGAACATTACCTGGCCAGCTAAATAAACGTAATTGATCAGTGGCTTTTGGGCTTAAGATTTTGCTGTCTACTTGCAGGTCTTTAGCGCTTTTATGTAAAAAGTGCTGTGCAAGGCGCCCAATGTCTTCAGTACGTTCACGAAGCGCAGGTAAGCGTAGGCGCACTACATTTAAGCGATGAAATAAATCATCCCTAAATTTACCTTGTTTTACTAAGTCTTCTAAATTTTGATGCGTTGCTGCAATAATACGTACATCTACTTTTATGCTTTGATGACCGCCAACACGATAAAACTCCCCATCGGCCAGTACGCGCAATAAACGAGTTTGTACATCAAGTGGCATATCGCCAATTTCATCTAAAAACAGTGTGCCGCCGTTTGCTTGTTCAAAGCGGCCTTTACGAACGCTATCGGCACCGGTAAACGCGCCTTTTTCGTGGCCAAATAATTCAGACTCAACGAGTTCTTTTGGAATTGCGGCCATGTTAAGAGCAATAAATTGGTTTTCTTTACGCGGACTGTGATTATGCAATGCGCTGGCTACCAGCTCTTTACCAGTACCTGATTCACCATTAATAAGCACACTCATACTAGAGGCCGAAAGCTTACCTATGGCTCTAAACACTTCTTGCATGGCAGGTGCTTCACCAATAATGTGCGCGCTTTTAGGTGGAGCTTGCTTACGTTTTGTTTTTTTAGTGGAGTTTGCTCTGCATGCACTTTCAACCAAAGCTACGGCTTCGTTTAAATCAAACGGTTTTGCTAGGTATTCAAATGCGCCTTTTTGAAACGCATTAACTGCTGAGTCTAAGTCTGAATGGGCGGTCATTATAATAACCGGCAACCCAGGGTTTTGCTCTGCAATAAGTTCAAGCAATGCCATGCCATCCATGCCTGGCATTCTAACGTCAGATACCAAAACAGTTGGTTGGCTAAACTTTAATGCGCTTAATACATCTTGCGCATTAGCAAAGCTTTCCGTGGTAAACCCTGAACGGGTAAGTGCTTTTTCGAGTACAAATCGAATTGATGCATCATCATCTACAAGCCAAACTGTTTTCATGAAAACTCCAAACATTAATCTGCAAAGGGCAGATAGATATTAAATTCAGTATGTCCAGGCCAGCTATCACATTCTATGTAGCCATCATGCTGATCTATGAGTGTTTGCGCTATTGAAAGCCCTAAACCCGAGCCACCTTCTTTGTTGGTGATCATAGGGTAGAAGAGCGTTTCACGTACACTAGGATCAATGCCTGGTCCGTTATCAGATATTTGGATCATCAAGGCTTTTTTAGGCGCTTTACCTGGGCGACGATGTTGATGATTAATGCGGGTTTTTATTTTTATTTCACCGCCATCTACAAGTGCCTGTTGAGCATTACGAACAATGTTTAATACAACTTGCTGTATTTTGCCTTGATCAATGAATACATCAGGAATGCTTGGGTCGTAGTCTTTTACCAAACTAATGTTAGAGCAATTGTCTAACGTACTGAGTCTTACTACCGACTCAAGTGATTGATGTATGTTGCCATAAGACTTCTGCGGGAGTTGGTTTGGCCCTAAGAGCCTATCTACTAATTCGCGCAATCTGTCTGCTTGCTCAATAATGAGCTCGGCACATTGATCTCTTTCTTGTTGATCAACCTCATACTGCAATAACTGCGCCGCTCCGCGAATTCCCCCTAAAGGATTTTTAATTTCATGCGCTAACCCTCTAATTAAGTTTCGGGCTGCTTGATATTGATGCATTTGATTAGATGCTTGGTCGTGTTTAATTTCGTCGTCTGTTTGGCGCCACTCAAATAAAATATACAGTGTATTATTAAACTTAATTTGCCTTGTACTTACGGCTACTTTTGCATGGCGAGAGTCGCTAAAAACCACGTCAGCTCTGTGCTGCTGGCAATCTACACCTTCAACTAATGAATATTGTTCTATACGCTTTAAATCAATTGAATGGTAATTAAAAAGGCTATCAAAAGGTTGCTCTAGTAAGCGCTTATTACCAAGTCCAAGTAGTTCGCTGGTGCTTGTGTTGGCGTAAACAACCTTAAATTTTTTATCAAGAAGCATGATAGCTGTTGTTTGGTTTTGCCAAATGGCATCGAGTAGCTCGGGGCTAAAATTTTTATTATCAATCATGATTGCACCACTTTAGTGCGTTGATATTTGCAAGCAAGTTATTTGAATCAAATACCTACTGCACCTATAAGTAAAGCCACTATTTAGTTACCTAAGTTTAGCCCTTTTCGGTGCATGAAAAAAATGCAAGGTTGGCTAACGGCAATAATTTGGTTTTTACTGTTAAACAGTTTTAATTGAAGTGTGTGCTCGCCTCTTTCTACATCTCTGATTGCAAAGGTTGAGCTATCACTAGCGGGACCATTAGCTTTACCATCTATAAAAAGCTGAATAGTAAAACCACTTTCAAAGCGTGGAGTTATTCGGCTAGTAACATAAACACTACCGGTATTTTCACGTATAGTTTGGTTATGCTCAGGCGAGGAAATGGCAATTTTAAACGCCGCTTGTTGAGGTTGGGTTGGCTCGTTAAAAACGTCAGTATTCGTTGCAGGCATATTAAGACTTTGGCTTGTGAGTTTTACCTCGGTAGCGCCTTTATGGGGTGTGTCTGAGAACACTAATACGCCATTTTTATCTTTCCAAGCGTATATTTTTTTTTCACCCGCATAACCATAATTGCTTAATCCTAAAGCAATTAATAGTAATAAAATCTTGTAATTCACTCTGCAGCCCTGCATTTTTATCGGTAACTTAACTCTAGTGGAGTTTGATTAACTTTACCATTAAAAAAGCCCGCAAAGCGGGCTTGAGAACACACATTTTTTAACAGCTAAATTAACAGCTGTAGTACATTTCAAACTCAACTGGGTGAGTTGTCATGTTAAGCTTTTCAACTTCTTGAGACTTAAGACCAATGTAAGCGTCAATTAAGTCATCAGTGAATACACCACCTTGAGTTAAGAATTCACGGTCTGCGCTAAGTGCAGATAGTGCTTCGTCAAGTGACGCTGCAACAGTTGGAATCTCTGCTGCTTCTTCAGCTGGAAGGTCGTATAAATCTTTATCCATTGCATCGCCAGGGTGGATCTTGTTTTTGATACCGTCAAGGCCAGCCATAAGCATTGCTGAGAAAGCAAGGTATGGGTTAGCTGTTGGATCTGGGAAGCGTACTTCAATACGACGTCCTTTTTCAGATGGAACCACTGGAATACGGATTGAAGCAGAACGGTTACGTGCAGAGTATGCAAGCATTACTGGTGCTTCAAAGCCTGGTACTAAACGTTTGTACGAGTTAGTAGATGCGTTTGCAAAAGCATTAATTGCTTTAGCATGCTTAATAATACCGCCAATGTAGTACAGTGCGTCTTCAGAAAGACCGCCGTACTTATCGCCAGCAAAAAGGTTAACACCGTCTTTAGCTAAAGACTGGTGACAGTGCATGCCAGAACCGTTATCACCAACAATTGGCTTAGGCATAAACGTGGCTGTTTTACCGTACAAGTGAGCCATGTTGTGGATAACATATTTCATTTCTTGAATTTCATCCGCTTTTAATACCATTGTATTAAAGCGAGTAGCGATTTCGTTTTGACCTGCTGTTGCTACTTCATGGTGATGCGCTTCTACTACTTGGCCAAGCTCTTCAAGAACTAAACACGTAGCTGAACGCCAATCTTGTGAAGAATCAACCGGTGAACAAGGGAAGTAACCACCTTTAACACCAGGACGGTGGCCAGTATTGCCGCCTTCGTAATCTTTATCTGAGTTCCATGCTGCTTCTACAGCGTCAACTTTGTACATTGAACCAGACATGTCTGATTTGTATTTAACGTCATCAAAAAGGAAAAACTCTGGCTCAGGGCCAAATAATACAGTATCTGCGATACCAGTAGAGCGCATGTAATCTTCAGCGCGTTTTGCAACAGAGCGAGGGTCACGCTCGTAACCTTGTAGTGTAGAAGGCTCTACAACATCACAACGAACAATTAGCGTTGTTTCTTCTGTAAATGGGTCTAATTTAACAGACTCAGGTACTGGCATTAGCACCATGTCTGATTCGTTAATGCCTTTCCAGCCTGCAATTGAAGAACCGTCGAACATTTTACCGTCTTCAAAAAAGTCTTCATCAACTTGGTGATGAGGAATAGATACATGTTGTTCTTTACCCTTAGTGTCAGTAAAGCGTAAATCAATGAACTTAACGTCATTTTCTTTAATAAAATCTAAAACCGATTGTGACATGTGTCCTCCAACTATTGGGTTTTATTATTGCTGCATAATTGCTTTGATATTTAGTAAGCTGATTTTGTGCCATGATTGTAACTGGCTGTTTATACTTTGAAATTTTATAGTTGCATCAAAATGGAATAAACAAACGCACCCATTTGGTGCGTAAAAAATCCCTTTTGGTGCAAAATTTACAGGGTGTAATTTGCTGCTAATTTAATCGCTTCAAATTAGCATAACCTAAATGCAAAAGAGTGCCAAAAATATCACCGAAATAGCAAAAAAGGCTGTTTTTCAAAAATTAATTGAAATTTAATTCATATAATTGTCATATATAAAACAGATACTTAGTAAAAGTATTGAGAAAGTTTTGAAAATTGTATTGGATAAACTTTCATCCATGTCATTAATGAGGGATAATATGCGCCCTTTTAAATCCTATGCTTGGACATCTCGTGAAAACGCAGATGAGTGCGTAGATCTTGCAGGATCAATGAGAATTAATTTCTCTGAGTAAATATATGAGCATCGAACAGTTAAGAAATATAGCGATTATCGCGCACGTTGACCACGGTAAAACAACTCTGGTTGACAAACTACTTGAGCAATCAGGTACATTAGAAACACGCGGCGGTAACGAAGAGCGCGTGATGGACTCAAACGACATTGAGAAAGAACGTGGTATTACCATTTTGGCTAAAAACACAGCCATTTCTTGGAACGACTACCATATCAATATCGTAGATACTCCGGGACACGCCGATTTCGGTGGTGAAGTTGAACGCGTACTTTCGATGGCTGACTCAGTATTATTACTTGTTGATGCTCAAGAAGGTCCAATGCCACAAACGCGTTTCGTAACGCAAAAGGCATTCGCGCAAGGCTTAAAGCCAATCGTAGTTATCAATAAAATTGATAAGCCAGGTGCACGTCCTGATTGGGTTATGGATCAAATCTTTGATTTATTCGACAACCTAGGTGCAACTGACGAACAGTTAGACTTTAAAGTAATCTACGCATCAGCTATCAACGGCTGGGCAACATTAGATTTAGACGAGCCATCAGAAAACATGGAACCTATGTTCAAGATGATCGTTGAAGAAGTATCACCACCGGATGCAGATCCTGAAGGTGACTTCCAAATGCAAATTTCTCAACTAGATTACAACTCTTATGTTGGTGTAGTTGGTATTGGTCGTATCAAACGTGGTTCTGTTGCTCCTAACCAACAAGTTACAATCATCGGTGCAGATGGTTCAAAACGTAACGGTAAAATTGGTGCAGTACAAAGCTACCTAGGTCTTGAGCGTATCGAAACTGATAAAGCTTACGCTGGTAACATCGTAACTGTAACAGGTATTGGCGAACTTAAGATTTCAGACACAGTTTGTTGTCCTAACAATGTTGAAGCACTACCTCCACTAAGCGTTGATGAGCCTACAGTAACGATGACGTTCTCTGTAAATAACTCTCCGTTCTGTGGTAAAGAAGGTAAGTTTGTAACATCACGTAATATCCGTGAGCGTTTAGACAAAGAATTAGTACACAACGTAGCACTTCGCGTTGCAGATACTGACAACCCAGATAGCTTCCGCGTATCGGGTCGTGGTGAATTACACCTTGGTATCCTAATCGAGAACATGCGTCGTGAAGGTTACGAGCTAGCTGTATCTCGTCCAGAAGTTATCTTACGTACTGTTGATGGCGTGTTAGAAGAACCGTATGAAACACTAACAATTGACTGTCAAGAAGAGCACCAGGGTTCTATCATGGAACAAATTGGTCTTCGTAAGGGTGAGCTTACTGACATGGCACCAGATGGTAAAGGCCGTATGCGTATGGACTTTATGATCCCAAGCCGTGGCTTAATCGGTTTCCAAACTGAGTTCATGACGCTAACTTCAGGTTCTGGCTTACTTTACCATACGTTCGATCACTACGGTCCGCACAAAGGTGGCGAGCTAGGTGTTCGTAAGAACGGCGTAATGATTGCAAACGCTACAGGTAAGGCACTTACTAACGCATTATTTAACTTACAAGAGCGCGGCCGTTTATTCATCGGTCACGGTGTTGAGGTTTATGAAGGTATGGTTATCGGTATTCATAGCCGTGATAACGACCTTACAGTTAACGCGCTTAAAGGTAAGCAACTTACTAACGTTCGTGCATCTGGTACAGATGAAGCACAAACACTTACACCAGCACTTAACTATTCACTTGAGCAAGCGCTTGAGTTTATTGCTGATGATGAGTTAGTAGAAGTTACACCTGAGAACATTCGTATTCGTAAACGTCATTTAACTGAAAATGAGCGTAAACGTGCGGGTCGTGCTCCTAAGTCATAATCTCTTAATTTAGAATAATGATTTTAAAAGCCGCTGTATTGCAAAATACAGCGGCTTTTTTGTTTTTAAATCAAGAGAAGCTTTCAGTTTTTAGTTATCAGTATTGAGCTCTAAAAGCGCAGTGCCTCTTATCCTCTTTGTGAAAAATACACTTAAAAAATATTTGTACAAAGAGAAGAGAATGAGGAGTAAAAGAGCAAGCGCTAAAACAACTGATAGTTCAAAGCCCCTATTTTTATTTTTTTTTTGGTTTTTTTCGTTGTGTTTCGCTGCGCTTAAACCAACCTACAGCTAACTTACATCACTTTTTTGGTAGCAAAGTGATTTTGCCAAATACGTCTGCGTCTATAAAGCCACGATTTCTGTCGCCATTTACTGGTTGTACTTCGTGCGAACCCATAAAATGCTCGCGCACGTCACTGCCATCGTTATCGCAATACGCTAACATAAAGCCTATTACTTGTTTTGGCGTTAGGGTGAGCGGAGTGTTAGTAGCCCCTTCTTTATAATCATTAGGGTAGAGTTTTATGGCAACTTCCCACGTGATGTTAAAAGGTGCGCTGGTGTTGCGTTTCCAGTTACTAACTAGGTGGTCGGTATACAAGTGGGCTTTTTTATCAGGTCCATAATCGGCGGCTTGGTTATCAAGGCCAATGTGGTACGCCAAAGCAGAGTGGTTAAACTGGTGAATACCGCCTGATGCATCGCTGTCTATAAATATTTCAAGCGCGTCGTCATCCCAGTATTTTACAGTTGGATCTGCGTGTGTATCAATTAATACATCATCCACAATATCGGCTTGTAGATATAAGTAATTTTGATCCCACAGCAAACGATAGCGGCCTTTAAAATCGGCATCTGATGAGGGCAGCGTGCCATCCATCAAATACGGCATGTCGTGCCAAGTGGCTTTATCCCAGGCGCTTTCAGATACGCCATCAATGGTAATAGGAGTTGAGGTATGCGCTACATCAATGGCCATTACCGGAGCACTTAATAAACAGCTTAAAGCTAATGCTTGTTTTTTCATTAATTTCTCAATTTTATTATTTATCTTGATATTACAACCATCCTAAAACAGTTAAGCAATGAGTTACAGTGAAATACTTTCGCCTTCGTTAAGAATATATAGTGGCGTTTGAGAGTTCATTTCATCGACCATATGCAATAACCGCAGTAAGGCTGAATGACTAGTGCGGTCGCCCATTTTCCACGTTGAGTTACCGAATCCCCAAGGTATCATTACTTTACAATTAAGATCATTTGCGGCGTTTAGTGCATCCTCTGGTGTTGTGTGTACGTAACGATACCAAT
This sequence comes from Pseudoalteromonas carrageenovora IAM 12662, assembly GCF_900239935.1. Taxonomy (NCBI): domain Bacteria; kingdom Pseudomonadati; phylum Pseudomonadota; class Gammaproteobacteria; order Alteromonadales; family Pseudoalteromonadaceae; genus Pseudoalteromonas; species Pseudoalteromonas carrageenovora. The sequence goes on along the minus strand of NZ_LT965928.1, from coordinate 3,388,225 downwards.
TAGGGCTCTCTTCACTGTAATAAGACGCTATTGGCATTAAGCATATATCTATATCACCATATTTTTGCTGAATGTCCTTAAAATGCTTTGAGTAACCTGTATCGCCTGCAAAGAATAGGGTTTTACCGTTTTGCTCAAGCAGCCAGCCGTTCCAGAGGTCTTTATCGTTATCTTCATAAATGAAGGGTACCATTACTCGGCTACTAAAGTGATGGGCAGGTAAGGCATGAATAGCTAAATCACTAATATTTGTTTTTGCGTACCACGCCATTTCGCTAATGTTAAATCCGCCAGTAGGGAAGTTGTCGGCCATACCTAGTGGAGTTAAGTAGCGAGGTTTATTACCGAGCTCTTCTATATCTGCTTTATTAAAGTGATCGTAATGAATATGCGAATACATCACAGCGTCTAAGTTCTCGAGCTCACTTTGCGTTAGCCAATCGCCCGGCTGCCTGTAAAACCCAGAGGCTAGCCTAAAGGCTAAATCAACAGGTGAATCAAATTGCTCTTTGACAGGGTCAAATAGCATTTTTTGACCGTTAGGCGTGCGGATCATAAATCCGGCATGACCAAGCCAGCGAACAGTGTAGCCAGTATTTAATTTTGGCGTTTCTTGCTCAGCAATATATTGGCAGTTCTCGCTGTCTTGTTCGCACTGTAGTTTAGGGCTCGTTGGGTAGCAGTCGGCTTCGCAGGTGGTCGGGTACGTTTTTTTACCAGGATAGAGATTATGAAAGCGTCCTTTTCGTTCTCCATCTTGATGCAGTGGAGTTATGGTATCTTCCCCTGCAATAACTTCAATTTGATTGGGTGTGTGGCACGCGCTCAGCAGCATACAGGTAGTGATGAGGCTAAAAGTAGTTAGTTTCATTGTCGTAATTTAATTATTATTTTGTAAAAGTATAACAACAACAGCAGATTAACGAATAATTCAAAGGTAACAAAAAGTAACAACAAAAAAGCCTGCAATTTTGCAGGCTTAATAAGTGCGTTTAAAGTGATTAGCCTGCGCTATTCATTTGCTCTATAAACTTGTTTGAATCGGCAATCGATTTGTTCATGTCGTTCATTAATATTTGTATATCGCGCTTAAGGTTAGTGAACTCACCTTTAATAGCCGATACCGCTTGTGCGTTTAAGTTATGCTTTAAATATAAAACATTATCATGAAGCGACGTTAGTACTGGCTCCATTTTGCTCTCTGCGCTGCGCATTGAGCTAAGTAACTGGCTAAATTGACGCTGAGTAGCGGCTAGCTTTTTACTGCTTTCACGTTTAAGTGAGGCACTTTTATATTGCTCTAGCTCATCGCTCCATTCATCAAAAAGTGCTTCTGCTACGTCTTCTACTTTATTGATGTTGCTAGATACTTCGTTTGCGGCTTTTAAGCTCGACTCGTAATCGTCGTTTAGCTGATTATAAGTCTCTTGCAGTTCGCCGCCGTTAAAATCTATTAATGTAGTTAGGCGCTCAAGCGCAGATTTAAACTCTTCTTGTGACTCTTCTTGTGAGTCTTTTGTTTCTTCTACACGGTCAATAAGGATATCACGTTTGTGAACACCTACTTTTTCCATTGCAGAATAGTAAGCTGATTGGCAGCCTGATAATGCTAACGTAAGTGCGAGCATAGAGGCGCTAAGTAGTGTTTGTTTTTTCATTTGGATCCCTATTTACGTGTAAGTGCTGTAAATTATGGTACTGATTGTTATTATAATCAAAACTCGATAAGCACAAGTCAATTGTATGAATGATAAGCTCTCCCATTACAAACAGCAAGTTAAGTCCTTTATGCGCCAGCAGCCTAGCTGGTGGATGCAATATATAAATCGATGTATAGACGATCAAATAACGGTTAATGCAGGCTACCTTGCTTACGTAACGTTGCTTTCATTAATACCCCTAATAGCAGTGGGTGTAGCTATATTCTCGGCGTTTCCGGGGTTTGAATCGACTCGTATGGAGATAGAGAGCTTTTTGTTTACTAACTTTGTACCTACCTCGTCCGATGTCATTAAAGAGCACATAACCTCCTTTGCAGGCAATGCTAATCAAATGACCGCAGTAGGTATTGGCTTTTTAGCAGCTATTGCATTGCTGCTTATCCGTAATGTTGATGCCACACTAAACCGGATTTGGCGAATTAAGAAAAAACGCCCAATGATGATCTCTTTTGCAGTGTATTGGATGGTATTAAGCCTAGGCCCCGTACTACTTGGCGCAAGTATTGGTGTTACATCATATATTGTATCTTTAGTCTCGTTTGCTGATCAGGGAATACCTGGGTTTAGCGGCTTTTTGTTAAAGCTGGTGCCTTATGGTTTTTCGATGATTGGTTTTTTAATGCTATACACCTTAGTACCTAATACGCCTGTTTCTATTAGGGCGGCTGTACCCGGCGCACTTTTTGCGGCTATACTATTTGAGTTAACTAAAAAAGGGTTTGCCCTTTATATTAGCCATTTCCCATCGTACGAAGTTATTTATGGTGCTGTTGCTACCATACCTATTTTATTTGTTTGGGTGTATTTGTCTTGGGTAGTGGTGTTGCTAGGCGCTGAATTTACAGCGTGTATTAGCCCAAATGATATCGAAGATACCCCAGAAATTGAACTTGAAGAAGAGCCAAACTTAAAGGGTACGCACTAAATGCAAGGGTTAATACAGCGTGTAAAAAATGCCAAAGTAGAAGTTAATGACCAAATTATAGGTGAGATTAGCCAAGGTATTTTATTGTTATTAGGTGTAGAAAAACCAGATGATGAGCAAGCCGCCGATAAGTTACTGCATAAGGTAAGCAATTATCGTATTTTTACTGACGAAAACGACAAAATGAACTTAAGCCTAAAAGATATAGGTGGAGAGTTATTAGTGGTTTCGCAATTTACATTGGCAGCTAATACCAAAAAAGGCATGCGCCCAAGCTTTTCATCAGCAGCAACGCCAAGCCAGGCTAACGCGCTTTACGAGTACTTTGTAACTCAAGCTAAAGCACTCGATATTAACGTGGCAACCGGTGAGTTTGGCGCAGATATGCAAGTGAGCCTATGTAACGATGGGCCTGTCACCTTTAACTTATCGGTTTAATTATCAGACTTAGTAACAATAACAATATGATTCACAAAGCCCGCTACTTTATGCGGGCTTACTTTTACCCCAAATACATTAAATAGTAATTGCTGTAACTGAATTAACTGCGACTCATGCTGCGATAAAAAGTTAATAAATAGCGTGCCACCACCATTGAGGGCGTTATATATTTTTTGATAAAAAGCGTGTTCAAATAAAAACCGTGGCGCGTCTATCTGGCTAAATAAATCAAGAATAATCCAGTCATTGTTATGTGCTTTTTTTAGTATATTTTGCGCGTCATCACACTGCACATCACTTTGGTTTTTAAGCGCAAAAAAATCTGTATAACAGGCAATTATATCAGCACTTTTTTCAACTGATGTTACTTGTGCCTGCGGGTAGGTGTGTTGTAAGTAATTACGTATAGCGCCGCCGCCAAGGCCAAGCTCTAATACACGATTTGGTGGTGCTAAGGTTTGCCACTGCTTAGCCAAATAGGTTAAATGTGGAAATAGCAGGCGCTGTGGATTGTTAAGCTCTATCACCGATTGCAAAGTATCGTTAATCAGCAGCCAGCGAAGCTGTCCGGCTTGGCGAACCTGTATGTGATCGCCTGCATATTTATGCCAGTAAACTAGTTGCCCAATATCTTGGCTGTGGTTAATAAAGTGGCTACTAACTACACCCGTTAAAGGGTTTATAAAATCGCTCATAACATTTAGCATAAACTACATGGTGCACTGGGTAAAATAGTTAACTAAAATTTTAGCTATGAGCCAAATTATTTAATCTAGCTAGCGCTTAAAGTAGCGTTAAAGGTGGATTTAGTGTTCACACTTTAAATTAGTTATTTTTTCACTCGCTTACCAAAGTCGTATTGGCAGTGTTTCAAAGATGGAGTATGGTATTTGCCATAATAATTCCAACCAACTTAATCTTTAATTTTTTAATAACCAGAGCGTGGGTTAAAGAGTTATTCAGTTGGATTACATGCCGTAGCCTTTATTTTTTATTTACGGCCAAACAACAGGAGTATGTATGTTTCAGGTAAGTACACCGCAAAGCAGCGAAGATTGGCAAGCGTATTATCAATTACGATGGGAAGTATTACGTGCGCCTTGGGGCGAGCCTCGAGGCTCTGAACAAGACGACATGGAGCAAGATTCTGAGCATCGTTTTATAAAAAATAAAGAAGGCGATGTATTGGGTGTTGCACGTTTGCACTTTAATAACCATGAACAAGCGCAAGTACGTTACATGGCTGTGGCTGAAGGTAACCGAAACCAGCATATTGGTAGCCGTTTATTGCATGAGCTTGAAAAAATAGCGTGGACGCAAAATGCAGGTGAACTGGTGCTATTTGCTCGCGAACGTGCACTTGAGTTTTATAAACGCCATGGTTACGAGCTAAAAGAAAAAGCTCACCTTGCGTATGGCGATGTGCAGCATTTTAAAATGATTAAGCAAAAACCTAGTGAGCCGGGTTGGTTCCGCCACCCAAATTGGACTCAAGTACTGCAAAATATTTGGCGCGAATCAATTCCTATTAGTGATGCAATGGGTATTAAAGTAGAAAGCTACACAGATTGGCAGTTTACAACTAGTGCAGATTTAGATGCTAACTTAAACTTACATAACACCATGTTTGCAGGTTCTATTTATAGTTTAGCAACGCTTACTGGTTGGGGGGCAACGTATTTAGCGCTTAAAGAAGCGGGGCTTGAAGGTAATATTGTACTGGCCGATGCGAGCATTAAGTACTTAAAACCACTTAATACGGACCCTAAAGGCTGTGTAGAATTACAAACATGTAAAGGTAAACTGAGCGACTTAGAAACCGATGGTAAAACAAGTTACGTAGTGCCAGTAACTATTTATGATGGTGACAACGTAGTTGCAGAGTTTGAAGGTGTATTTGCCGTTAAGAAATAAGGGCAATGCTTCATTAAAAAAGCCAAGCACTAAGTAATTAATGCTTGGCTTTTTTATGCGCTGATTTTATAACAAATCAGTTAATAATATACCTACACCTATACGTTCAATATCGGCGTTGTAATCAATTAAGCTTTCGCCGTAGCCGTTAAAGTATTGTGCGTAACCACGTAAACGGCCCCACATAGGAAATGACCAATCTAATTGAATCGCACCACGGTTATCTGAATTTAAGTTATTACGTGTCATAAAGCTAAACTCATGATCTTGGTAACGGTACGCGCCGCTAAATTCAAAGTAACCCATGTATTTGTAAATGTCTGGGTTGTCATCGCCATCGGCTTCTAGTGGATCTTCTTTTTTATCTTCAGCGATTCGGTACCAAGGCTTAAAGCTAAAAACAAAACCTCTGTTTTCCCAAATGAAATCGGCGTAAATACGGTTCCATGAACGAGAGTTTGGCTGGCTGCGGCCATTAGACTGGTGCGAAATACCCAGTGCAATTGCCATTTCGTCGCCCCAAAGCACATGCTCTTCATCTAGGTAATTTACCCAAAATATTTCTGGCTCGTAGTTGGTTTCACGAAACGGTGATGAAATCTCTGAGTTATAAATCTGCCAATATGACTGCAGTGTAAAACCAAAGAATATAGCTTGGTCGTCATCAGCAAAATCATCGTATAGTGGCACTTTAATAGACAGCTGGTATTTAGCTTCTAAGTTATCAAGTGGTTCGCCATTTTCTTCATCTGTTAGCTCGTCAAAGCCATCATACGGGCGATCGTTTGGATGCGATACATACGACAGTGGCAAAATGTAGTTACGTTTATGCGGTGTAATTACGTTACGATTTTTTTTGCTTACTTCTTCGCGGGCTTTACGTTTATCAAGTGCGGTAAGTTGTTTGTTTTCTTCAAGAGCTGAACACTTTTGACGGAGTTCGTCTAAGGTTTGCTTTCCGTCGCCACCAATTACTTCGTTTAAAATACATTGCTTAACAAGCTCTATATCGTTGTCTTGTTCGTTTTCTTTTACCTCTTCTTGGGCAAAAGAGGGGGTACTAAGTAAAGCCGTGAGTGCAATCCAATAACGCCAGCTCATTGTTTATTCCTTTGAGAGTAGGGTAGATTTATAAATTATAACGTCTTTTTACATTTGTAACGGTGAACTTTTACTGAATTTACGTTTATACCATGTTATTTACGTTTGCTTGTAGTGTTTAGATCAAAAGAAAAGCGGCCTAAGCCGCTTATCTAATGTAAATTAACTTTTAAATCATTAATTTACTCTCACGCAATGAGAAGGGTGAGCTATAGCTCAAATACGTTTGTAAAAAACTTATAAAGTTCAGTGCCTTGGTTAACACTTGCCGAGGCAAAGTGCAAAATTGCAATAGCATCACAATCGAGGCTGAGCGTTTGTAGTGGCTGCTCACTCAAGTAGCGCTCCATGCGTAAAACATGTGCAATGGGCTCGCCTGCTTTAATATGCCCACCTAGTGGGGCTACATATTCAACCATGCCGCCAATAGGGGCGTAGTAAGCAAAGTAGTCATCTAAATGGCATGCGTAGCGGGTTATATTGCTCGGTTTGTGTCGTGCGTCTACCAATACATTTTTATGATTTAAGTAACTTAAAATGCTATTTGCATCGTTGAGTGCTTCTGTTAAGTCTATTTTTTCTTGGCTACCTAGCTCAACCGTAAAGGCTTCTACCTGTACGTTAAAGTCCCTGTCTTGTGCGCCAAGTGCATCACTTAGGTGCCACCATGGGCAAAAGCTTGCTTCGTCCATGGCGCCATCAAAGTCGCTTGGGATCAGCAGTACATGTTCAATATTAAAATAACTGGCGCTCTCGGTTGCATATGTTGGGCAATATAGGTGCTTACTTGAAATAGGCCCTGTGTGTAAATCAAGGACTATGTCAGCTTGGTGCGCAAGCTTTTGCAAATTAAGCGCAATGCGTTTACCCGTATTAAGTAAATAAGCTGGGCCGTTAAGTTTGGTATCTATTTCATCAATCAGGGCTTGTTTAAAGTTATTTTTTAAAGCTGCATCGTCGTACTGGCTATGATCTTTGGCAAACTGGGTGACTAAATCACTATTGTAGTGATACATACGGTTCCAGTTAGTGCCAGTAATCGGGTCGAATCGGCCAAGGGTAAATTCCCCTGATTTTTGATTACAACCTATAGGGTTAGCATAAGGTACTAAGGTAATATCGCCTTTTAAATTGAGCTGTTTTAACTGCTCTAGCAGCTGAAAAATAACCGCGTTACCTTGTACCTCGGCGCCATGCATATTGGCTTGAATATACACGCTTGGCCCGCTGCCATCGCCTTTTAAGCGATACACCGGAATAGTTAGAGGCAAGCCGTTTGCTACTTCCCCTACTATAATGTTTTCTTGGCTAATGGGTGTTGTTATGCTCATGTTTATTACCTTAAGTAGTGACTGGCATCTTCTGCTTGGCGCACACACGTGAGCTCGCCATTTTGTAACACGTATTCTGCAGCTAGTTCATGGCATAAAAAATAGGGCATGCTTTCGGTAAAACCATAGGCGCCACATTGGCTAAACACCAGCCAGTCTTGCTCGTTTAAATCGCTTGGTAGGGTATGCTCGCCTAAGCAATCAAGGGCAGTACATAATGGGCCGTATAAGCTCATTGCTTGTTCTGGCGCTGTTGACTCGCGTAGTAACGCCGCAGGAAAATCTTGGCTTGTAACAGCAGGGCGCAATAAGTGGTTAATACCACCGGTTAAAATAACTTGCTGTTGCCCGTAGTTTTGTTTGCACTCAACGACTGGGTTCGCGTAATGACCGCATTCGCCTACAGCGTAACGTCCAAGCTCCATCCAAAGCTCGTCTACACCCGCATCTTTTTTAATTTTTGCCAGCGCGGTGATTAATCCATCCCACTCAAGTGTTGCATCATTTGGTGTGTAAGGAATACCTAAACCGCCGCCTAAGTCTAAAATTTTCAGGTTTATATTTAAGTTATTAGCCAAGGTGGTAAGCGGTGCAATCATTTGCGACCACAGCTCACTTAGCTTTTGCGTGCTAAGCATGTTGCCCCACTGAAAAATATGTAGGCCATCAAAATTAAGTGCTGGGTAATCGCCAGTATTGAGCGCTTGCCATTCATCGCAACCAAGCCCAAACGGTGTAAGGCTGTCACCCCCTAATGGGTTTTTTTCACCTTCTGGCCAGCGTAATTGCACACGCAGTAATACTTGCAGCTGCGTATTTTGCAGCTGCGCTTGCTGGTTTAACCAACGTACTTGATTGAGGCTTTCGGCAACAAAAATACGCACGCCGCGCCCAATAAAGTGTTTAATTTGTTTAGGGCTCTTTGCAGGCCCTGTGTTGAGCACGCGCTGTGAACTAATACCTTGTGCAAGGACTTGTTCAAGCTCACCTTTACTTGCTACGTCAAAGTTAAATCCGGCGCTGTCTAGGCATTGAATAACCTTAGAAAGCGGATTGGCTTTTATCGCATACCAAAGCTTTACATCGGTTTGCGCAACTAAACGGGTAAGGTGTGCGTTTAGTTTGTCTAAGTCGTAAACAAAAAAAGGTGTATCAAGTTGCTGAGTAAGTGTATTTACGGCGGCCTTGATAGGCGTGCTCAAAAAGCTCATTATCGTAAAACCTCTTCTAGCAATAACGATGCATCGCTTTGCTCGTCGCGGTATTTAACAATGAGTGCACACGACATGCTTAAGCCTTGCTCACGAGCCCATTCGTTAGACGCTGGGCGAGAGCCTGGTATTACAATAGCGTACTCTGGGATTGGTTCGCCTTTATCTAGCTGGCGCTCGTTAACACAGTCGTAAACCGGAATAGTTGCAGATAAACGCACGCCTGGTGCAAGTACAGCGCCTTTTTTAACCACTACGCCTTCAACAATGACACAACCTGCGCCAATAAACGCATCGTCTTCAACCACGACTGGGCTTGCACCAATTGGCTCAAGTACACCACCAAGTTGAACAGCTGCGCTTAAATGTACATTTTTACCAACTTGTGCACACGAACCCACTAATGCGTGGCTATCAACCATAGTACCTTCGTCGATGTATGCGCCAATATTTACGTACGCTGGTGGCATAATAATAGTGCCTTTAGCTACGTAGGCACCGCGGCGAACACTGGTGCCACCTGGTACCATACGCACGCCATCTTCAGTGCTAAATTCTTGTGGTGCAAGGTTGTGTTTATCTACAAAACCGCCTGCAAACTCTGTGTTAGTGCCATTTTTAAAGGCTTCTAAAATGCCTTGTTTTACTTCTACGTTAGCTTCCCATTGGCCGCTTTCGTTTTGTGATGCTGCGCGTACTGCGCCCGATTCTAAATTATTTAGTAGTTCTAACCAGCTCATTATAAAAACCTGTGTTTAATGCCAAGATAAAATGGTGTCGTTTGCAGTGGTAATGCAATCGGTTTGCGTTAACTCAAGATGCGTTAAAGGTGGACGCAACAGTGGGCTATTTAAACGCCCTTGCTGGTGCATTAGCACTTTAACGGGAATAGGGTTTGCTACAGCAAATAGGCTATTGATAGCGCGAGTCCACTGAGCAAATAAATTGGGGTGTTGACCGCTTAGGCTGCGCTTTACAAATTCGTGTGTTTGCAAAGGCCATGCATTGGCCGCAACCGAAACTAAGCCTTTTGCACCTGCTTGGGCAAAGTAGGGCATAAGTGCATCGTCGCCACTGTATAGCGCTAAATTAGGCGCGGCTTGTCGGTATGCTTCAAATTGGGTGATGTTGCCACTGGCTTCTTTTAAAGCCCACAGTTTTGGGTGCGCTTTTAAGTTTTCAATGGTTTCGATAGGAATGCTTACACCGCTGCGCCCAGGTACGTTGTACAACATACACGGATGCGCGCTTTCGTTTAATAAGCTTTCGTACCAATGTGTTTGACCTACAGCCCCTGGTTTTGCATAAAGAGGCGAGCCTAATAAGTAGCTGTGAATAGGTAATTGGTTACAGTAGCTAACCCATTCTTTTTGTTGGGCCAAATTACTACCACCAACAGCAACCATAAGCGGTACACTGGGTTTTAATTGGCACACGTGCTCAACAATGCCTTGCTGCTCTTTAAGCGTAAGGGCTAAGCCTTCACCTGTGCTACCGAGCAGTAAAATACCGTTGTGTGCCGCTTCTTGTTCGCTAACAAGTGTTGTGAGCGTGTCGTAGTCAACATTACCTTGTTGATCAAACGGCGTAACAAGCGCTGTCCACAGTGCGTAGTCGTCTAAATTGAAGTTGTGAATCATCTCTTACGAACCTATAAGGTGTTCGAGATATTAAGGAGGCTGTATGATGTTAGCCGCATTAACGTCGTTCGAACAGTATTCGAAGAGCGAATGGGCTTAAAATAATAGGGCGCACGGCCTTATTATTTAAGACCAGAAGCTCTCCACCAAACTAATAAGCTGTTTTAAAACAGCTATTGGTGACAGTCGCTAGGATTCAACCTAGTCGCCCGAAGTAATTGCTTCGCAAAAGCGTTTACCTCTCGGCGGTATTCCCCTCACATATGCTCACTGGAGTTTGCGCTCCTAACATACGCTACCTGAATAACGCACCTCTTCTAGCCCTTTGTATTTTGTTTAACCGCAAAAGGTTTAACAAAATACAATTTAAATAGGGTAATGCGACGATTAAAACATTTTAGCCGTCTAGGTGTCAAGTTGCAGGATACAGATTAGTTCATCGAAAATGTGGGTGGTTACGTATTGGCTGCTTTTCTCGTAAACTAACCCTATGAGCAGTGATGAGGTATTTAATAAGTATGGAAAAATTTAGCGATATTTATAAGCGAGCAGTAGAGCGAAAAGGCTCTGAAAAAATGCTTAAGTTATTACTCGCAAAACCCTTATCTAAAAAAGCATTAAGCGCATTAAGTGACGACGACTGGCTTGAGGAATTTACTCGAAAAGTATTTCAAAGTGGCTTTTATTGGTCGGTAATAAACAGCAAATGGCCGGGCTTTAGAGAGGTTTTTTGGGAGTTTAGTGTTGATAAATTACTAATGATGCCGCCCGATATGCTAGAGCAAAAGGCAACGGATGAGCGCATTATTCGTAATTATAAAAAAGTGAAAACGATTCCTGAAAATGCCTACATGATCCACGAAATAGCACAGGAACATGGCAGTTTTAGCAAGTTTATTGCTGAGTGGCCAACAGATAATATTATTGGCTTGTGGGCACATTTAAAAAAACAAGGCGCCCGTTTGGGTGGAAATACTGGCCCGTATGCCTTAAGAGCGCTTGGTAAAGATACTTTTTTACTTTCGCGAGATGTAGAAAGTTACCTAAGAGCGCACAAAATTATCGATGGCGGCCTGCAAACTAAAAAATCACTCACTGCTGCACAGGCATTTTTTAACGAAATGCAAAAGCAAAGTGGTTTAAGCATGCAAGAGCTGAGTTTAATTGTGGCCTATGGTGTGGGCGACAATCGTGTAGGTATAAGCCAACAAGCAGAGGATTAATGATGAAACTAGTGCCAAGATATACAGACATAGCAGATAACTTTGCAATAGAGGATCAACCTTCAAGCGTTGCTGCCCCGCAATTGCTGCTGTGGAACGCATCGTTAGCTAAGCAGTTTAATATAGATATTGAGCCGCAGCTGCGTGCTAGTACGTTTGCAGGCAACGAATCACTGCAAATAAAGGCGGTAGCACTTGGTTATTCTGGGCACCAGTTTGGGCACTTTTCGCCGCGCTTGGGTGATGGGCGAGCACATTTACTCGGTGCTGTAAGCGACGATAAAAATCAGCTGTGGGATATTCAATTAAAAGGCTCAGGCGCTACGCCTTATTCTAGAGGAGGCGATGGCCGGTGTGCACTAGGTCCTGCTATTCGCGAATATATTATGAGCGAGGCAATGCATGGCTTAGGTATTAAAACCACGCGTTGTTTGGCTGTGGTTGGGACAGGCCAAGTCGTTTATCGTAATCCGCCGCAACCTGGCGCAGTTGTCACTCGTCTAGCAAGTAGTCATATTCGGGTTGGCTCGTTTCAATATTTAGCGACCCAAGGGGATACTGAGGGTCTTAAAAAGCTTGCCGATACAGCCATTGAGCGCCATTACCCTGAAATTAACATAACCGGGCCAGAGCGTTACTTAGCCTTTTTAGATGCAGTGATAAAAAACCAATTAGACTTAATAATTAGCTGGATGAGAGTCGGGTTTATTCATGGCGTTATGAATACCGACAACACGCTAGTAAGCGGTGAAACCATAGATTATGGCCCGTGTGCGATGATGAATGTATTTAATTTTGATACCGTATTTAGCTCTATTGATAAGCAAGGGCGTTATGCATTTGGTAATCAACCAAATATAGCGAGCTGGAACTGCGCTCGTTTAGCCGAGAGCTTAATACCGCTTATTAATGACGATGACGAGCAAGCCGTAAACTTAATGACGCCCATAATCAGCCAGTTCTCAATGCTATTTAACGATAGATACAATCAAATGTGGGCACAAAAACTAGGTTTAGCTGGCCAAAGTGAAAATGATGTTGAACTAGTAAGTAAGTTATTACTCTTATTTCAAGAGCATAAGCTTGATTACACCAACACCTTTGATGCCCTTACTGAGTCATTAAAAGGTGAATCTGTAATACCTGAGCCATTAACGCAATGGGCACAGCTTTGGAAAAGTCGAACAGATAACAGTTCTTATGAAATTATGCGAGCTGCTAATCCTCGAGTGATCCCTCGTAATCATATTATTGAAACAATTTTAGATGAATATACAAACATGGGGACTAGTGAATTACTAAAACCGTTTATGGAAGTGCTTAGTGATCCATACTTTACTAGCAAAAACATAGCTCAGTATCAGGAAGTACCTAAAGAGGACAAAGATTACCGCACATTTTGCGGTACTTAAGTGCTGGGTTAACTCATAAGTTCATGATTATAAATGGCCATATTTACTTATATACGGCTATATTTGGCTTTAAATAGTGTTCATTGATTGAGCAAAGTATATTCAAGTGGTAATATCCGCGACCGTAAAGCCAAGTAATTTTTTGCGTATATACAGTGCATATAGTTGAATTTACCTTGTATTAGCTTACAAGTAAGCGATTTATAATAAAACCACTATATTTATTGTTTGCAGGTTAGGTAAAGCGTTTAATCTCACCTACAATAAATGGTTGGATGTCGTCATAGACCATTGAAAAAATTTATAAACTTTATTTTTCGTTAAGTATCGATTAACAAAAGCTCAGGTAGTCTGTAAAAAACTGGTTGAGCTAGAATTGATTAGCTACAATTTATTGGTTGTTAAAATGGGAAGAAAACAATGAAATTAAAATCACTTACAATTGCAATCGCGTTGGCTGCAACTAGCGCATCTACTTTCGCTGCTGATAAAGAAGAAGGCTTCTACATTGGCGCATTTGGCGATTACTACGACGCATCTTGGAAAAACATGCGTGACCAAGCTGGCTTAGACGTAAATGAGTCTACAGGCTGGGGTGTTGAAGCTGGTTACCGTTTCAGCGATTACTGGAGCGCACGCCTTGAGTATGCAGACATGGATTTTAACGCTTTTGACAAAGTAGCTGGCAATCGCAATAATATTGACGGCGAGCGTTATGGTATTGATGCACTATACCACTTAGATGGTGGTCCATTTTACGGATTATTTGGTATTAAAGAAATTGATGTTGTAGATGACAACACATTCTTAAATGCGGGTGTTGGTTACCAACACTTTATTACAGATGGTTTATTTGTTAATGCAGAAACAGCTGTATACCAAGGCCTTGACCGTGGTTACACAGATGTTGGTGCAAAAATTGGTATTAACTACTTATTTGGTCAAAATGCAGCGCCAGCTGAGCCGGTTCAACCAGCTCCAGAGCCTGAAGTTGTTGAAGTTGCAGTAGTTCCTGCTGATAGCGATAATGACAACATTTTAGATGCTGATGACCAATGCCCAAATACACCTATGGAAGATGCTGTAGACGGTACAGGTTGTACATTATATGAAGACCGTGAAGTAACAACTAGCCTATTAGTTACTTTCCCACATGACTCTGCAGAAGTAGGTTCACAGTACTTCACTGATATCGCATCAGTATCTGAGTTCTTAAAAGAGCATACAGATACAACAGTTCTTCTTGAAGGTCATGCATCGGCTGTAGGTAATGCAAACTACAACAAAATGCTTTCTAAAAAGCGTGCTGATGACGTAGCGAAAGAATTAGTTAAAGATGGTATCGATGAAGACCGTATCACTACAGTAGGTCTAGGTGAAGAGCGTCTTAAGAATACAGCAAATACTAAAGCAGCTCACGCAGAAAACCGTCGTGTAGAAGCGCATGTAAAATCTATTGAACGTGTAAAAGTTAAGCGTTAATAGTAATTTACTAAATCTAGAAACCCAGCCATGTGCTGGGTTTTTTTATGGGCGGAATAAAGTGAACAAATAATCAAATAGTAATGATTATTACTTAACAAACATTCACGAAAATAGATTTTATTAAAGCCACTATTCATAATATTTATAGTCGGTATAATCAGTTGCTTAGTTGGATGGATTTTCATCTAATCATAAAAGCTTTATAATCACGCGTTAGAATACTATAAGTATTGGGTAACTTATTTGCGCATGAAGCGCTACCGAATACTTTCACGTCACCAAGAGGGCAATATTGTGCTACAAGAATATCGTAAACACGTAGAAGAACGTGCCGCGTTAGGTATCGTACCAGCGCCACTAGATGCTCAGCAAACGGCTGATCTTATTGAACTAATCAAAACGCCACCGGCAGATGAAGAAGAGTTCATCCTAGATTTATTAATCAACCGTGTACCGCCAGGTGTTGATGATGCAGCGTATATCAAAGCAGGCTTTTTAGCGGCAGTTGCAAAAGGTGAAGCGCAGTCTCCACTAATCTCAAAAGAAAAAGCAGCTGAGTTATTAGGTACAATGTTAGGTGGCTACAATATCGCTCCTATGATTGAACTTCTTGATGACGAAGCACTTGCGCCAATCGTAGCAAAAGGCCTTTCAAACACATTATTAATGTTTGATGCTTTTTACGATGTAGAAGAAAAAGCAAAAGCAGGCAATGCATATGCTAAACAAATCATCGAGTCTTGGGCTGCAGCTGAGTGGTTTACTAATAAACCAGCAGTAGCTGAAAAAATCTCAGTTACTGTATTTAAAGTAACTGGCGAGACAAACACAGATGATTTATCTCCTGCACCAGATGCATGGTCACGTCCTGATATCCCACTACATGCTTTAGCAATGCTAAAAAATGAGCGTGATGGTATTGTTCCTGATAAAGCGGGTGAAGTAGGTCCAATCACTAAATTAGAAGAGTTAAAAACTCAAGGCTTACCACTTGCTTACGTAGGTGACGTTGTAGGTACTGGTTCTTCTCGTAAGTCTGCTACTAACTCTGTACTTTGGTTTATGGGTGACGATATCCCATTTGTACCAAATAAGCGCGTTGGTGGTGTATGTTTAGGTAACAAAATAGCGCCTATCTTCTTCAATACAATGGAAGATTCTGGTGCATTACCAATCGAATTAAATGTTGATGAGTTCAACATGGGTGATCAAATTGATATTTACCCATACGAAGGTGTTGTTAAGCGTCACGGTACTGATGACGTTATCTCTACTTTTGAACTTAAATCAGACGTAATTTTAGATGAAGTACGTGCCGGCGGCCGTATTCCTCTAATCATTGGTCGTGGTTTAACAGACAAAGCACGTACATCTCTAGGCTTAGGTGCAACTGACGTATTTAAAGTACCAGCGGTAACTGAAGCTTCAGATAAAGGCTTTACACTAGCGCAAAAAATGGTTGGTAAAGCATGTAACGTTGAAGGTATTCGCCCAGGCCAATACTGTGAGCCTAAAATGACCACTGTAGGTTCGCAAGATACTACAGGTCCTATGACACGTGATGAGCTTAAAGACTTAGCATGTTTAGGTTTCTCTGCAGATTTAACAATGCAGTCATTCTGTCATACCTCTGCTTACCCTAAACCAATTGACGTAAACACTCACCATACGCTTCCTGATTTCATCATGAACCGTGGCGGCGTTTCACTTCGCCCTGGTGACGGTGTAATTCACTCTTGGTTAAACCGTATGTTATTACCAGATACTGTAGGTACTGGTGGTGATTCACATACACGTTTCCCATTAGGTATTTCGTTCCCAGCGGGCTCAGGTGCAGTAGCATTTGCAGCAGCAACAGGTGTTATGCCGCTTGATATGCCTGAGTCTATTTTGGTTCGCTTTAAAGGTGAAATGCAACCAGGTATCACTTTACGTGACCTAGTACATGCAATCCCTTACTACGGTATTAAGCAAGGCTTATTAACAGTAGAGAAAAAAGGTAAAATCAACGAGTTCTCTGGTCGCGTACTAGAAATCGAAGGTGTTGAGCACTTAACTGTTGAGCAAGCGTTTGAATTATCAGATGCATCAGCAGAGCGTTCAGCAGCAGGTTGTACTGTTAAGCTTTCTAAAGAGTCTATCAGCGAATACCTTGAGTCTAATATTGTTATGCTTAAGTGGATGATCTCTGAAGGTTACGGCGATGTACGTACAATCGAGCGTCGTATTACAGCAATGCAAGATTGGTTAGCTAACCCAGAACTTATGGAAGCTGACGCTGACGCAGAATACAAACACGTTGTAGAAATCGACCTAGCAGAGATTAAAGAGCCAATCCTTTGTGCTCCAAATGACCCTGATGACGCACGTTTACTTTCTGATGTTACTGGCGAGAAAATTGATGAAGTATTCATCGGTTCTTGTATGACTAACATTGGTCACTTCCGTGCTGCTGGTAAATTACTAGATGGTTTCACCGGTCGTATCCCAACACAACTTTGGGTTGCTCCACCAACTAAGATGGATAAAGATCAGCTTACTGACGAAGGTTACTACGGTATCTTTGGTCGTGTTGGTGCACGTATCGAAACTCCAGGTTGTTCACTATGTATGGGTAACCAAGCACGTGTTGCAGATAAAGCAACGGTTGTTTCAACCTCTACACGTAACTTCCCTAACCGTTTAGGTAATGGTGCGAACGTATTCTTAGCTTCAGCAGAGCTTGCAGCAATTGCTGCTATTTTAGGTAAATTACCTACGCCAGCTGAATACCAAGAGTATGCTGCGAAAATCAATGCAACGGCTGCAGATACATACCGTTACTTGAACTTCCACCGTATGCCTCAGTACACTAAAAAAGCAGACAACGTAATTATTCAGCAAGCTGTATAATTTAAACCTGTTTTAAAAAAAACCCGCTTAGGCGGGTTTTTTGTTGGGTTTATTTAATTTGAATAGTTCATGTTTTAATAAAGTTATATTGGATTAAATATAGCAGTCAGTAACTTTTTAGATAAATAATAAAGCAAATATTCCTCCCCATATGCATTAAAATCTCTTTTAATATTCTCATTATTTTAGGCGAGATTTTATGACTGCATTAAACAACCAGAATTTACTGCAACTACGTTTTGTTAACCAAGCAAATATTGATTTGGTTAAGCCTTCTTTTGATAACCTACCTGCAAATCCTTATGCAGATGGCGAATTTCGTAAACGTCGTTACTCAGTAATTAAATTTCAAAATGGTGCGCTAAAACTACAAGCTGCCAAAGCATTTGTTCAAGACGATTCAATTAATACTTTTCAGGGTAACGTAGAGCGTACTTACGAGAACTTAGAGCAAAGCTTACTAGAGTCTCAAGGTATGCAAAGCATTGTAAGTGAGTTTTTTGAGCTTACCGGTATTGATGAAGACCGTGATATTGAAATACACCAATTTAGAATGTTAGCTATTGATAGTGATACGCCGGCCGCGCCTGAAGGTGTGCATCAAGATGGTTTTGACCATGTATGTATATGCGGTGTTTCGCACGAAAACCTAGAAGGTGGCGAGCTACTTGTATACGAAAATAAACAAGCTGAACCATGTTTTAAAATGGAAATTAAAGACGGAATGTTTGCACTAATAAACGACCGTCAAGTGTGGCACAACGCCACACCAATGAATAAAATTGATGCTAGCAAACCAGGTTACCTGGATTGTTTTGTATTAACGTCTTAAGGAATAAGCATGAACATAGCGCAATTACGTGAGCAGTTTCCGGCATTAATGCAGAGCGTTGATGGTAAATCGCCGATATTTTTAGACGGCCCAGGTGGTTCTCAAGTGCCTCAGTCAGTGCTAAATGCAATGTCTGCTTATTTAGGGCACTACAACTCAAACCTAGGTGGCGCGTTTTTTTCAAGCGATAAAACTGTAGAACTAATGGCAAATGCTCGCCAAGCCGCAGCAGATTTACTTAATGCGCCAAGTGCACAAAATATTGTGTTTGGCCCAAATATGACGAGCCTTACCTTTAGTTTTAGCCGAGCTATTTCGCGCAATTGGCAGGCTGGCGATGAAATAATTGTAACCAACGCTGATCACTTCTCAAACGTGTCGTCTTGGCAGCAAGCTGCAGAAGATAAAGGCGTTAAAGTTAACACCGCAGTTATTAACGAAGTTGATTGTAGTTTGGATATGGCGCAATTTGAGAGCTTATTAAACAGTAATACTAAGCTTGTAGCGGTAACTTACGCTTCAAATACAACAGGTTCTATAAACGATATAAAACGTATTATAGAACTTGCCCACGCTGTAGATGCTCTTGTTTATGTTGATGCGGTACATTACGCACCACATGAACTGGTTGATGTACAAGCACTTGATTGCGACTTTTTAGCCTGCTCGGCGTATAAGTTTTTTGGCCCACACTTAGGTATGGTTTACGGTAAGAAAGAGCACTTAGACGGGTTTACTCCTTATAAAGTAGAACCTGCTAAAGACGTAGCGCCAGGTCGCTGGGAAACCGGTACTCAAAGCTTTGAAGCAATGGCTGGTTTTATTGCGGCAGTTGATTACATTGCGGCAATAAGCGAGCTTGACGGTAGTCATTCACGCCGCGAAAAGTTAAGCGTGGCTTTTGCTAAAACTAAGCAGCATGAAATGGCGCTTAGTGAGCACTTTTTAACACGTTTGGTTAATTACCCGCGTATTAAATTGTTTGGTATTGATGATTTTGATCGCTTAAACGAGCGTACACCTACTTTTGCTTTAACGTTTGAAGGTTTAGAGCCACGTGAAGTGTCTGAATTTTTAGGTAAGCAACATATCTGTGTGTGGGATGGACATTTTTACGCGCAAGGTTTGTGTAAGCAATTAGGTGTGCTTGATAAAGGCGGTGTAGTACGTATTGGTTGTATGCACTACAACACCATTGAAGAGCTAGATCAGTTGTTTAATTTATTTGATGAACTGCTCGGTTAAATGATACTAATTTTGGTGCGCTAACTTTTAGGCGCACCATATATTTGCTCTGCACGGTTAAATAGCACCCACGAGGTTAAAATATACTTATCGTTAGAGACAGGTTTATTACCTCTGTGGGTATGCGTAAAGTAGCCAGGAGCTATCACCATAGTGCCTTTTTTAGGAGCTATTTTACGGTTTTGATAATAAAACTCAGTTTCACCGCCTTCTTCTACATCGTTTAAGTAAAACATAAACAATAATACCCGGTGCAGCGCTTCATTGTGTTGTAACTGCGGATACACCTCACTGTGCCAGTAAGGATAACCACCTTTATTTACCTCGTATTTTTGCGCTTGAATGTTCCCCAGTCTAAATATTTGCTGCACTAATATAGGGAGCTGTGGTTTACCTACCTCATCAAAATTTTCTTGAGTTAAATCTACTACTTCCCCAGTTTTTGGATGATAAACCTTTAAGCCAAATGCACCAATCATCATAAAAATATGCTCTTCAACATAGTTAAAAACATGCTGTGCAGTCGTTTGTTGTATATGTTTTAATTGTTGTTCGTATTCGGGGTGGTTATTTAAATGCAGATCGTGGCTGTCTTTCTTTTTTAAATCGACACCGCCAGATGTTACCCCTTGTTTTACATGCGGGCTTTGCGCAAAGGTCGTAATAAAGCTATCGCAAAAGTCATCGCTTAATGCGTTGTTGTATACGCGAATAAAGTCCGTCATGGTTTACCTTTATATAATTATTATTGGATTTATATGTTTATTGAAAAAGTGATGCCGCGATTTAGCGAAACAGATGCACTCGGACACATTAACAATACCGTACTCCCCGTTTGGTTTGAAGCCGCTCGCGTACCTATTTTTAAATTTTTTACACCAGATTTAAACCCACATGACTGGAAACTAATCATTGCTAAAATAGAAGTATCGTTTGTAGGCGAGCTATTTTATGGCCACGAGATCACTATTAAAACGTCTGTAGAGCATATAGGCAATAGCTCTTTTGTACTTAAACAAGAGGCATTTCAGCACGATAAATGCTGCGCAATAGGTAAAGCAGTTATGGTCAGGTACGACTTTGTGGCTAAAACTAAGCAAGCACTTTCAAGCCAAGAAAAAAATGCATTAAATGAGCACTTAAATTAAACGTTATCAATTAGCGGTTACCAACCACTTTGTAAACAGCCCGAGACAGCTGTAAATTTTTATGGCTGTATTTTAACGCATTTAGATTGAGTTACTGGCTTCACTTATATACTATTTATAATATATATTGTTGCACCGTTATGACAGGAATTGTTAATGCGGTAATTTGGTGGAGAATGAGTGTGGCGTCTATATCTATTAATAAACCTTTAGAGGTTATTAAACTTAATGATGGTAAATCTTTAACAGCTGAAATTTTGCCCTTTGGCGCAATTATAAAAAGCATTAAATTTAATAACCAAGAGATGACGCTCAGCGTTGACGATTCGCAATACTATCTTGAAAACCCATTTTACTTAGGCGCAACTGTTGGTAGATACGCTAACCGCATTGCTGGTGGACGTTTTAGTCTATCGGGTACTGAATATCAGCTAGATACTAATAACGGCCCAAATAGCTTGCATGGCGGTGTTAAAGGCTTTAATAAAGTGCTTTGGCAAGTTACTCAGCAAAGCGAAAGTGAGGTGGAGCTATATTATTGCTCACCTGATGGCGATCAGGGTTTTCCGGGGCAGTTAAAGGTATGGCAAACTATTAGTGCTAAAAATGGCGAACTAACTTTACGCTTTAAAGCTACTACCGATAAAGAAACTCTCGTTAATTTTACTAACCATTGTTATTTTAACCTCGATGGTAGCGATTCTATTAATGAGCACTTTGTACAAATAAATACCAATCACTTTCTTCCTATAGATAAAACCAGTATTCCACTTAATAACGGCCAAACAGTTGCAGGTACTTGTTTTGACTTTTGCACAGCAACGCAGTTAGGCGATGCACTTTGTGCAGCAAGCCCACAGTTAGAAGCGGGTAATGGTTTTGATCACTGCTATATTTTCAATAATGACGGCAGTTTAAAAACGATGGCTACATTAACTTCGCCACACACGAACGTTAGTTTAACCCTTAAAAGTACGCAGCCAGGCATGCAACTTTATACCGCAAACTTTGTTGGTGCGCCTTTTAAAGCACGCCAAGCTGTGTGTTTTGAAGCGCAAAATTGGCCTGATGCGCCAAATCGTGAAAACTTCCCCAAAGCAAATTTATTGCCAGAAGAAAATTATGAGCAGGTTATTATTTACGCGTTTTCTGAGTAAATTCAACCTGCCAATGTTAATTAAAAGAAAATTAAAAGCAAAAATACAGTAATTAAATGATACCTATAATTAAGGAAAAGGTTGCACTTTTGCTTAGTTTAAAGTATTTATAATATAAATAGTATTTGAAATATATTTACTACCACAACGACACAATGACTACACACAATCAGGAGTTTTTAAAAAATGATAATTAACAATAAGTTATCGTTCAACAAGAAAACCGCGCTCAGTATTGCTATCACTGGTGTATTGGCAAGCGGCAACGTTGCAGCTCAAGGCGCTGAAGGCGACACACCTACAGTAAATCAAGATGTTGAAGTTATCGCAGTAACGGGTATCCGCAGCAGCTTGCGTTCATCAATGTTAGATAAAAAAGCATCTAACGTTGTAACCGACGGAATTAAAGCAGAAGATCTTGGTAAATTCCCTGATTTAAACGTAGCAGAGTCTCTGCAACGTATTACAGGTGTAGCAATTGACCGTAGTGGTGGTGAAGGCCAAGCGGTAACAATTCGTGGCTTTGGCCCACAGTTCAATACGGTACTTGTAAACGGCCGTCAAATTGCGACAGACAGTGCTGGTCGTGAATTCAACTTTGATGTATTAGCAGCAGATCAAATCACCGGTGCTGATATTTATAAAAGTAATACAGCAACGCTTCAAGAAGGCGGTATTGGTGGTACGGTAAACGTAACTACAGCTCGTCCTTTTGATTTTGGCGGATTACATGTTTTAGGCTCTGTGAAAGGCATGTACGAAAGCTTATCTGAAGAAGTATCTCCTTCAGCATCATTTTTAATTAGTAATACATTTAATGATGACAAATTAGGTGTGCTTTTTGCTATTACTAATCAGCAACGTAAGCTTCAAAATAACCAAATTTTAACGGCAGGTTGGCGCGGCAGCCAAACAATTTCTAACCCTACTGATGGTGTACTGTTTGAAAATGCATACATTCCACGTAACTGGGACCAAGTAGTTGATGGGCAAGACCGTGAACGTACAAACGCAAGCTTAGTACTTCAATACGCACCATCTGATGATATTACAATTACTGTTGATGGTATGATTTCAAAATTTGAAGTTGACTCTACAGTACGTGACCTTGCATCTTGGTTTGAACCAGATCGTGTAGGCAGCGCAACAATTGACGCTGAAACAGGGACACTTTTAACTTTCTCTCAAGATGTAGGCCTAGGCGCACCAAGTGGCGACCCTGCAAGTGACTTTGTATCTCATACGCGTAATTCACGTGATGTAACTAATAAAGCATTTGGTATAAACGTTGATTGGCAAGTAAATGAGTCATTAAAAGCTAAATTTGATGTATCTCGTTCAACGGCTGAAAACGACCGTGCTGGCAATGACCGCTTTAACGTTGTAGGTATCATTAACAGCTACAGCTTTGATGGCACAGGCAGTGTACCAACGGTTCAGCATGATGGTTTTGATAATGGTTCATTACCAGACCCTAGTCTTGCACGCCTTCATTACAACGAAATTGGTAACCAATTTACTGATGAAGATGAAATCACTGAGCTAAAAGCTGATTTTGAATACGTGCCAGATAAAGGCCCTGTTGATCGCATTAACTTTGGTGCTTATCGTCAAGAACGTGAAAAATCTAGCTTCCAAATTTTTGGTAGCCAATGTCAGTTTTGTGGTTACGGTACACAAGCACCGCTTGATGAGATTGATTTTGAAGCATACCAAGCAAGCAATTACTTCCCAGGTTTAATCGATACATTCTACACCTACGACGGTGATAAAATGCTAGATTACTTAGCCGATCAAGGTTTCCCAGTAGAACCTACACTACAAAATAACCGTTACACAATTAACGAAGACATTACTAGTTTATACATGGACTTTACACTTGGCTTTGACCTAGCTGATATGCCAGTAACCGTTAATATGGGCGCACGTTACTCTGAAACAGATATTGAAGTAGAGGCAATACAAAGCTTCATTAGTGATGTAGTACCAACATCTGATGCAACACTGTTTCAGAATGTATTTGGCCCAGCAACTAACATCCAAGAAGGTACAAGTTACTCAAATTTACTACCGTCTTTCAATGTTAAGCTTGAGCTACAAGATAATATGATTTTACGCTTTGCCGCGTACGACAGTATTACTCGCCCAACTATGTCTCAGCTATCTCCAGCAACTAACTTTAATGAGCCTCGTCGTCAAAACTTAACGGCAAGTGGTGGTAATCCAGCACTTAAGCCATTCCAATCAGAAAACTGGGATATCTCTTACGAGTGGTACTACAACGACGCTAACTTATTTAGCTTTGCAGTATTTAGTAAAGAAGTTGACGACTTTATTGTTACCCTAACAGGTGCAGAAACATTTGAAATGTCTGACCGTTCAGGCCCTGATTATGCGTGTACTACATGTACAGTTCAAACTGATGACGAACTAAATGGTGGCTCAGAAATTTACACTGTAAGCCGCCCTCAAAATGGTGAGTCTGCAACTGTAACCGGCTTCGAAGTGGGTGTTACTCACATGTTTGAAAATGGTTTTGGTTTTATTGCTAATGCGACGGTTGTGAATAGCGACATCAGTGTAGGTGACGATACGACACAAACATTTGCGCTAGAAGGCCTAGGCGATTCGCAAAACTTGGTATTGTTTTATGAGCAAGAAAACTGGCAAGCACGTGTTGCATTTAACAACCGTGAAGGCTTTTTACGATTAGTTGATAACGGCTTTAATGGTGAACCAGTGAACGTTGAAACATACGGTCAGTGGGATATCAGCGCAAGCTACGATATTAACGAAAACTTCACTGTTTTCGCTGAAGGCATCAACATCACTGAAGAAGAATTAGTGCAAACAGGTCGTTTTGCTAACCAAATCTATTCAGTAGAAGATAATGGCTCACGTTACGCGTTTGGTATTCGCGGATCGTTTTAATTAATGTTTGAGGCGAACTTCTCGCCTCTTGTTTCATTGCAGCACATTAGTGCTAATACCAATTAGGTTAATTTAGCAGTAATGTTAACCTAATTGGCTAAAATGAAACCACATTATATCCAAATGCCCTACCGGGCATTTGTTGTATAAAACGTTATCAAAAAATACTCAAAGAGTAGTCCATTATGAATAAAGCAATAAAAACAGTCGCAGTAATTGGTGGTGGTACAGCAGGATGGCTGAGCGCTGCAATTATAGCTTCGTATCACCAAGGTAAAAATGGTGATGGCTTAAAAGTGATGTTGGTTGAATCGTCAGATATCCCAACAATTGGTGTAGGTGAAGGCACCTGGCCAACGATGAAAAATACGCTTCAGCAAATTGGTTTGCGAGAAGTTGATGTATTTAAAGCCTGTAATGCCACCTTTAAGCAAGGCGGTAAATTTGTAAATTGGACACACGGCAATAACGACTTTTACTACCATCCATTTACTGTACCGCTAGGATACGGCCGTATAGATTTAGCCCCTTATTTAGATAATGTTGAAGATTACGCACAACAAACTAATTTTCAGCATGATATTTGCGAAGCAAGCCTAGCACCAAGAGGTATTGCTCAAGGTGAATATCAAGGTAATTGTAACTACGCCTATCATTTAGATGCAGGTGCTTTTGCTGAATTATTAAAACAACACTGTAAAAGCAAGCTTGGCATTGAGCATGTTATTGGCACAGTAGAACAAGTAAAGCTTGATGATAACGGCGCTATAGATACGCTGACTTTAAAAGAGCAAACCCGCACCATAAATGCCGACTTATACATAGACTGCACTGGTTTTTCATCGCTGTTATTAGGCCAAGCCCTTAACGTGCCATTTAAAAAAATGGATCACGTATTATTTAACGACAGCGCCCTTGCTATGCAAGTACCTTACGATGAAAACGACAACTCCTTGGCCAGCCATACCATTGCTACTGCGCAATATGCAGGGTGGATCTGGGATATAGGCTTAACGCATCGTCGTGGTGTAGGTCATGTATATTCAAGTAAATTCTTATCAGATGAAGAAGCTGAGCAAAACCTGCGTAACTATTTAGGTGATGCTGCAAACGGCTTAACCGCCCGAAAAATTAGCTTTGAGTCGGGCTACCGAGAAAAGTTTTGGCATAAAAACTGTGTTGCAGTAGGGATGTCGGCAGGTTTTGTAGAGCCGCTTGAGGCAACCGCAATCATGCTTGTTGAAATTTCGTCTCGCTTTGTTGCAGAGCACATGCCAGCCGATACTCAAGTAATGCCTATTGTTGCTAAGCGTTTTAACGAACAAATGGATTACCGCTGGCAACGCATTATCGACTTTTTAAAGCTGCACTATATGCTTACTAAACGCCCTGAACCATATTGGCAGGCGCATGTTCAGCCAGAAACTATTCCACAAAGCTTACAAGAAGACTTACTACTTTGGGGGACGCGTGGCCCACTGATACAAGACTTTCATGGCGCTTTAGAGTTATTCCCAGCTGCCAGCTACCAGTACGTGTTGTATGGCATGGGCTTTAAACCAGACTTTACTAAGCAAGCATATTTGTACTCACAAGATGCTCAAGCTAAACAAATAATTGAACGTAACAGCCAGCTTACACAGCAGATGTTGCAAACTTTGCCGCCACACCGCGCTTATATTGAGCAGTGGTTAGCGGCTAACCCAGTTTAAGGATGTGTAACTATGGCTATTAGTGAACTATCTAGTACACAACACCAAGCATTAAAAGTTAAACATAATGCAGGTGTTGAATACGCAAAAACGCAGCACTTAGTTAATCTAAGAGCTAACGAAGTGGCAAAAGCCGCGTGCGACTTACCTATATTTTTAGCGCGGAATGCGCAAAACGGCAGTTATACCGTATCGGGTTTAACAAGTTTTAGTGCTGGGCAGAGTTTATTGGTTAATAACAGCCAGTGGCAGGCACTTTACACGCCTGTATGTATACAAACACATCCCCTTTATTTAATGACTCGTGAAGCAAATAGCAGCGATTATTTTATTGCCTTTAATGAGCAAAGCTCTGCACTAAGCACCGAACAAGGTGAGCCGCTATTTGATGCTAAAGGTAACCCAAGTTTATTTTTAAATTCGCAGCAAAAGCTACTTGAAAGCGATTTAAAAAATGATTACCAAACGTATCAATTTACCCAAGAAGCTGCGCGGTTAGGGCTTATAAAAAACATAGATATTGTTTTGCAGTTTGAGCAAGGCGAAGCGCAAACTATTCAAGGTTTAAGCACCGTTGATGAAGACAAACTACAAACTTTAGATAGCGATACCATTGCAAACTTACACAAGCAAGGTTACCTAAGTGTGCTTAACAGCATGCTTATTTCATTGTTTCAACTCAACGCACTGGTAAAGCTGCATAACCAACGTCCCGAACTTATGCCTTTAAAGCAAATTAAGTTAGAACTAAGTCGAGATGCGCACGCGCTGTAGCGTGCACTTTTTTATTACACAGACATTGCGTTAACGCGCAGGAGACACACACATGTCAGACAACATTTTGCAGTTGGTGGTTTTTTTCTTTGTGACCGCCTTAATTGGTGGGCTTACATATTGGAAGTGCCGCGGCCAAAATAGAAATAGCGGAAACAGCGAAACAAAAGAGTATTTTTTAGCGGGCGGTGGCCTTACTTGGATGTTTGTTGCCGGTTCAATCACACTAACTAATTTAAGTACCGACCAACTAGTAGGTATGAATGGTAACCAAATGGCCTTGCTTGTTTGGTGGGAATTAGCAGCGATTATTGGCCTCATTATTTTAGCTAAAGTCTTCATTCCTGTTTATTACAAATACAATTGTACTACTACCACTGAGCTACTAGAAAAACGCTATAACAACAAGCACATTCGTGCTGTTATTGGTGGTTTGTTTTTTTTAGGTAATGCACTTATTTATATGCCAGCGGTAATTTACTCAGGTGTGCTATTTATGCAAACCATGTTTAAAGTAGATATTCCGCTAATGTATATAGCGACCGCATTTGCTCTTGTAGGTGCTATTTATGCATTTTTTGGTGGCTTACGCGCTGTTGCGGTATCAGATACTTACAACGGGCTACTGGTGCTCGGTATGGCAATACTTGTTGTGTTCTTGGCGCTTAATGCAATTGATTACGACTTTAGCGGTATTCCACAAGAGCGTTTAACATTAATTGGTGATGCTGATTCACCAATTCCTTGGCCAACACTATTAACCGGTATGATCTTTATTCAAATGTATTACTGGGGTACTAACCAAACAATTACACAGCGAGCAATGGCTGCGCCAAATGTTAAAGAAGCGCAAAAAGGTATTTTTGCAGCAGCAGGTATTCGCTTTTTAATCGTCCCTGCAATTGTAGTACTGCCAGGTATTATTTCGTACAAACTGTATGGCGACATTGGTGATGCAGCTTATGGCCGAATTGTAGGTGACGTAATGCCAGCATGGTTAACCGGCGTATTTGCAGCGGCAATGGCTGCAGCGGTGTTATCTACTTACAACAGCTTATTAAACTCGGCAACTGCATTATATGTATGTGACATTCACGAAGCGTACTTTAATAAAGAGCCAAGTGTTGTAAAGCTAAGCGGCTACGTTACGTTGTTACTTACAAGCTTAACGCTAGTATTAGTGCCAATTTACCAGCAAGCAGATAGCATTATTAATTTACTACAGCAGTTAAATGGCTTACTAAGTATGCCTATATTCTCAATCTTTGTTGTAGGCTTGTTATTTAAAAATGTTGATGCACGTGCGGGTATCGCCGCCGTGATTTTAGGTGTGGTTATGTATGGCATGCTAACCTTTGAAAATTCACCACTGCATACTGATTTGCACTACATTCACTTAATGCCAATTACACTGATAGTGTGTGTAGCCTTTGCACTAACTGTAAATAAAGTAGTATTTGGTTTGAGCGCGCAATGGGCCGGTAAAACACCTGCTTTAGATGATTCAGGTCAAGCGCAAGTACAAAAATAATATATAAAAAGTTTAAGCTGACAAAATCGGTCATGGGGCAACTCTGGCCGATTTTTTTATATCTATTAAAAGCAGTAGCAGGGCTTTATACCAACCGGCATAAATCTTTGATCAATTTAAGGAATTAAGTTGCCCTATAACGTTGTTAAAAATTTTTTATTTAGAACAACTAGATACAAAGGTTTTTGCCTGGTTCTAGCGTAATTTTCTTCACATTAAATAGACCTCATATATAAGCAGATTGGTATTAAAGCTAAAGTTAGTCTTAACCTTTAGGTCGTAGTGGTACTTCCAGTGAGTTTATCTGGGAATTTAAGCTGTAAAGACTATCAAAATCTAATTTATATGATATATACTATTATTATTGAATGTCACCATCTGCTAGATTGTGTCTCAAGCATCGAAAGTAATATAGCTAGGCAACTTTCGTAACATTTATAACTCACACAATGAAGAAGAGGATAGGAAAATCATGGCCGACACTAAATCATTTTATCGATTGGACAGTGTAAACAGCACCGTTATTTTCGACTGCCAGAGCAAAACACCGGCATTACTGTACTTTGGTAAGCGTCTATCTGTGCAAACAACTGAAACAATGCTTACTCAGCTTGCAACTCGTCAAGAAGTAAAATGTGCCGTGGTTGAAGAAGCACCTATTTCTCTTTCTCCTCTTTTAGGTGAAGGCTTTACTGGTGCGCCAGGCCTTGAGCTTGTAAACGACTCTATTGCTTGGTCTGTAGGGCCAAAGCTAAAAGAGGTTCGTCAGCCATCATCAGCAACGCTTGAGTTTGTAAGCGTAGATGAGCTTCGTGGTATTGAAGTCGTTCACAGCATCACGCTTGATAACAACACAAATGTTTTAAGTGCACATACTGTATTAACTAATTTAGGTGACTCACCACTAAGCGTTAACTTTTGTGCAGCGCCAACGTTCCAGCTGCCAGATAGCGTAAGCAAAATTGTAAGTTTTGAAGGGCGCTGGTCAAACGAATTCCAACGTCAATCTGTTGATTTAGTGCTTGGCAGTTTTGTACGCGAAAACCGTAAAGGTAAAACGTCACATGATGTATTCCCTGGTTTATTAGTACATAACGAAGGTGCAGGTGAGCAACACGGCGAATGTTACGGCTTTCATTTAGGTTGGAGTGGTAACAACAAACTACGTGCAGAGCTACTACCTGAAGGTCGTCGATACGTGCAAATGGGCGAGTTATTATTACCTGGTGAGCTTACGCTTGCTAAAGGTCAAACGTATCAAAGCCCTAGTATTTACGGCTCGTTTTCAAGCGACGGGTTTAGTGCGCTTTCACGCAATTTCCACCGTTTTGTTAAAGCAAATTTACTTACTCAAGCACAGCGTGAAAAATCTCGACCTGTACATTACAACACGTGGGAAGGTATATACTTTGACCACGATGTAGACACGTTAAAGCAGTTAGCCGATAAAGTAGCCCCACTAGGTATTGATCGTTTTGTACTTGATGACGGCTGGTTTAAAGGTCGCCGAGGTGACAACGCAGGCTTAGGCGATTGGACTGTAGATTACGAAATATACCCAGATGGATTATCGCCAGTAATTGATCATGTAAATAGCTTAGGCATGGAGTTTGGTATTTGGTTTGAACCAGAAATGGTAAACCCAGATAGCGATTTATACCGTGCTCACCCGGATTGGGTATTAGGCTCAGAAAATAACGAGCAATTAAGCTTTAGAAACCAGCTGGTGCTTGATTTAACGCGCACTGAGGTTGTTGAATACTTATACAAAGCCATTGACGACATTTTAGTTGAATACCCAACTATTAAGTACATTAAGTGGGATATGAACCGCGATATTAACCATGCAGGTAACTTTGATGGTAAGCCGGCCGTGCATCAACAAACACTGGCACTGTATCGTTTAATTGATCGTATTAAAGCGGCGCACCCAGGCCTTGAAATAGAAAGCTGTTCATCAGGTGGTGCACGTGTAGATTACGGCGTACTAGCACATACAGACCGTGTTTGGACGTCGGATTCTAACGATGCGCTCGATCGCCTTGAAATTCAACGTGGTTGTTCGTTCTTCTTCCCATCGTCGGTTATGGGGGCACACGTAGGTCCACGTGATTGTCATATTACTGGTCGTAATGTAAGTATTGAAATGCGTGCTGCGGTATCAATGTTTGGCCACATGGGAATCGAAATGGACCCACGTGAACTGACCGAACACGAATACAATACCCTTAAAGCGGCTATTGCACTGCATAAAGAACACCGTGAATTTATTCATGCTGCCGATTTATACCGCCTAGATAGTGACGATTTATCAATTAATTTTGGTTTAATCGACGAGCAAAAATCAAAAGCGTTGTTTGCTTATAACAGCGTGCGCGAAACACCGCGCACAGCGCCTAATAAGCTTCGTTTTGTTGGTTTAGATGCTGATACACAGTACACACTTAATTTAGTATGGCCTGTTAAATTTGAAGAGTATCGTCCTTCATCTATTGCGGCTGTTAACGGGCAAACATTTACCGGTGAAGCACTAATGGAATTTGGCCTGCAAATGCCAATTTCATTCCCGCAAACATCACTTATTTTTGAGCTTAACAAAGCTTAAAATATAATAAGCAGTAAAAAGGGAGCTAATTAGCTCCCTTTTTTAATGATGTTTTTTTAAGCCATTAGTCGAGTTTAGATTCAATAAGCTCTAAGGCTTCTTCTAAGATAGTTTCTACTGCTTTTTTAGCGCGTTCTGGATTACGTGATTTAATCGTATCTAAAATATCAGCATGTTTTGCTACATCGGCACCTGGCACACCTTTAATATGGTTTGTGTAACGAATACTTACACGCAGCGCAGTGCTAATAAATTCCGTTAACTGCACAAAAAAGCGATTATTACTGGCCACTAATATACTGGTATGAAAGGCAATGTCTGCCTCTAGCGGATCGTCCAAGCCTTCATCTGCATCGGCCATTCGAGCAAGTGCGTTATCTATTTCAGCAAGTTGCTCAGCTGTGGCATTTACAGCGGCTAAAGCGGCTGCTTGTGGTTCAAGTGCTACACGTACTTGAGTAAATTCTTTTAATAAAGAGAGTGATGGTTTGCTGCTTAAAATCCAACGTAGTACGTCGGTGTCAAACATATTCCAGCTACTTTCTGGTAAAACACGAATACCTTGTTTAGGACGAGAAGAAATAAGCCCTTTAGCTGAGAGCATTTTAACCGCTTCACGCGTTGCACTGCGGCTCACATCGTACTTTATACATAAATCAGCTTCAGACGGTAGTCCTTCACTAACAGGGTAAATACCACGCACAATAGCAAAGCCCAGATCATGGGTTAATTGTTGTGTTAAATTTTGACGGGGTTGGCTTTTCATTGCGTAGGATTCCGTATTGAAACATTACTTTATTATATATCATATATCATATTAATGTACTCAAGGATATGATATAAACTTTTAATCAGTTAAATATTTTAACACAGTGTTTTAGTGCGTTATAACGACTATTGGCGTTTTTAATAAGCAAAACATTGATGCAAGTTGTTGTTTGGAGAGTTTAATTTGGACACCCTAGCTCAATATCATAGTATTTCTGGCAAAGTTGTTTTTATAACGGGTGGCGCATCAGGCATTGGCAGAGCAATGGTTAAATCCTTTGTAAAGCAAAATGCAAAAGTGGCATTTATAGATATTGACGATGCTGCAGCACAATCGCTAATTAGCGAATTACCTGATGCAAATTTATGGTACAGGCAGGTTGATGTAACCGACTCACACACACTCCAGCAATCATTGGTCGATGCGTGCGCAGCCTTAGGTACTATTAATATTTTGGTCAATAATGTAGCAAATGATCGTCGTCAAGCAAGTGAAGACGTTACCGTACAAGATTGGGATCAATGCTTACAAATAAATTTAAACCCAGCTTTTTTTGCCTCTCAAGTTGCGATGTCTTTTATGAAAGGCGAGGGCGCGGGCAGTATTATTAACTTTAGTTCTATTAATGCCATTATGGGACAACCTCAAATGGCCGGTTATGTAACAGCTAAAGCGGGTTTAATAGGCATGACTAAAGCACTGGCTCGCGATTATGGCGAACATGGTATTCGCGTAAACGCAATACTACCCGGCTGGGTTGCCACCGACCGTCAGCTTGCAAGCTGGTTTACACAAGAAGAGCAAGTAAAGTGGATGGAAGCCATGGCACTTAAAAAGCTCGTAACTCCTAATGATGTTGCTAACTTAGCACTCTTTTTAGCCGCTGACGAAAGCAGTATGATCACCGGTCAAAGTATTAAAATTGACGGTGGGAGGCTTTAAAGCTTGGCTACTTCAACCTTTTTTATTGCTGTTGATTGGGGCACAAGCCATTTAAGGGCTTATTTGTGCGAAGTAAACGCGCAATCAACACTTAAACTATTAGCGCAAAGAGATGGGTTAGGTGTTGTTAAAGCTAATCAAAACTTTGAGCAAACCCTAATTGATACTGTTGCTGTATGGATGCAGCAGTATGGAAATTTGCCTATTTATATAGCCGGGCAAATAACCTCAAGTATTGGCTGGCACGAAACCCCTTATTTAGAATGCCCAATTAACCCAGAAGGTTTGCTTAGTGCGGCTGTTACTTTTGAATGCAACAGGCACACCATAAAGGCATTGCCTGGCACAAAGTGCACGCTGCAAAATGGTTTATTTGACGTTATGCGCGGGGAAGAGCTGCAAATACTCGGTTTTTTAAAGCAAAACCCCGAGTATCAGCAAGGCAAAATATTACTTTGTTTACCGGGTACTCACACAAAGTGGGTGCTACTAAATGACGGGCAAATAACCTATTTTAAAACGGCGATGACCGGCGAGTTATATGACTTACTTTGCCATCAAAGCGTATTAATACCTAATGACTGTGCAGAGGGTGAGTTTGACTTTAAGGCATTTGAGCAAGGTTGTGAGCTGACCCTAGGCAGCGATAGCGGTAACTTAGCGCATGGCATTTTTAGTGTAAGAACTCGCCAGCTTTCAAAAGAGTTAACGCCAGTGCAAGCTAAAGCATACTTATCGGGAGTGTTAATCGGCAGCGATGTACGTGCAGCACGCCATGCTAGCGAATGGCAATTACTAAGCGATACACAAGTCGTAGTTATTGGCACAAAGCAGCTTAATAAATGTTTTACCACCGCGCTTAAACAAATAGGCGTTAAGTGCGTTGAGTTTGATATTAAAACAGCCACTTTGAGTGGTTTTAATTACCTGTTTAATTTAGAGTCAAAAAAATAAACCCCTTTATAACGATTAAATTATAAAGGGGTTAACGGGAAGCTGTTATAGCAGCAATGTCATTAAGCGCTTATAGCTGCTTGTTTGTTATCAATGTATTGCTTAAGCGTCGCTACTTGCGCGTCATTAAAGCGTAGCCCTAATTTGCTACGGCGCCACAAAATGTTGTAAGCGTTTTCTGCCCATTCTTCATTTAGTAAGTAATCTACTTCTGCTGCAAATAAACCATGGCCAAAGTCTTGGCCTAAATCGCTTAGCTGTGTTGCACTACCTAAAATTAGTTTTGCACGAGTACCGTAGGTACGTACAAAGCGTTTAAGAGTCACTTCTGGTAACCAACTGTAAGCAGCGCTAAGTTCAGATTTAAGCGCTTCTACCGAGCTGAAATCGCCGCCAGGAAGCGCACAGTGCTTAGTCCACGCTTCACTCATTTGCGGGTAAAACTCTTCGAGCTTGTTTACAGCGGCCTCGGCAAGTTTACGGTAAGTGGTAATTTTCCCGCCAAATACACTCAGTAATGGTGTTTGCTTACCTTCGCTTGAAAGCTCTAATTTATAATCGCGTGTTACGGCTTGCGCATTAACTGACTCGTCATCAAGCAATGGGCGCACACCTGAGAAGGTATGTACTATGTCTTCGCGTTTAATGTGGTTTTTAAAGTAGCTGTTAGTAATATCGATTAAGTAATCGATTTCTTCATCACTAATTTTAACGTCTTGTGCTGCGCCTTTATGTTCAACATCGGTGGTGCCTACCAGTGAGTAGTCATCCTCAAACGGAATAACAAACACAATACGCTGATCTTTATTTTGTAAAATGTACGCTTGTTTTTCATCATGAATGCGAGGCACCACAATGTGGCTGCCTTTAACAAGTCGAATATTTTGTGGTGACTTTTCAATAAGTGCTTCGTCAAATAACTTAGCAACCCAAGGGCCTGCAGCATTAACTATACCTTTAGCCGAAATAGTATATTTAGCCTTACTATTTTGTTGCTCTAGCGTCACTTGCCATTTGTCTTGCTCGCGTTTAGCGTTTACACACTTAGTTTGCGTAGCAATGGTAGCGCCTTTGTTTTGAGCCGCCAGCGCGTTTAAAACAACTAAACGAGAGTCATCAACCCAACCATCAGAGTATTCAAAACCTTTGGTAATTGAAGGCTCTAACACGCTGTTTTCACCAAACTTAATACCACGAGAGCCTGCAAGCGTCTCGCGCTTAGCTAGGTTGTCGTACATAAATAGGCCAATGCGAATCATCCACGCAGGGCGCAGGTGTTTTTGATGTGGAAGTCTAAAGGTTAGCGGCCACATAATGTGAGGTGCATTTTTAAGTAGCACTTCACGTTCAGCTAGCG
Organism: Pseudoalteromonas carrageenovora IAM 12662; assembly: GCF_900239935.1. Classification (NCBI taxonomy): domain Bacteria; kingdom Pseudomonadati; phylum Pseudomonadota; class Gammaproteobacteria; order Alteromonadales; family Pseudoalteromonadaceae; genus Pseudoalteromonas; species Pseudoalteromonas carrageenovora. The sequence continues at coordinate 3,352,972 of NZ_LT965928.1, read as the reverse complement.
CTTCTTTTACTAATCTAAACTCGTAATGCTCGAGGTAGCGCAAACCACCGTGGATCAGCTTTGAACTGTTTGAAGACGTTGCGCAGGCTAAATCTGATTGTTCGCACAAAAGTACTTTTAATCCTCTGCCTGCTGCATCAGCTGCTATTCCGGTGCCGTTTACTCCGCCACCGATGACTAGTAAGTCATATTCGTTATCTGCTAATTCCACCGAGCTAACCTTTTTATTTGTAATATAAATAAGACATATAGCATCATAAAGCGGTGGCTCTTATTTGACAATAGATAACCGCGCTTTTTGCTTGTTAATTTTTAATCCTGATCTTTTTAAAAACACCCTGTGTACAATGCGCTATTTGACTAGCCTTAAAGGTGTTCTATAAGCCGCTAACTTAATTAGCGGCTGGTTTTTACTGTTGTTGGCAATCGTCACTAGATAAACGAACTTGCGCTACACAGTGCTGCCATTTTGCGTATAAATCGTTACGCTCATCGGCGCTCATTGTTGGCTCAAAACGACGGTCACAGGTCCACATTTTTGCCAACTGCTCAGTCGACTCGTAAATACCTGTTTGTAAGCCTGCTAAGTATGCTACGCCTAAAGAGGTGGTTTCGGTCACTGTTGGGCGCTCTACGGTTGCACCTAAAATGTTAGATAAAAAGGTAAGCACCCAGTTATTTTTAACCATACCGCCATCTACACGCAACACGCTTGGGCGAAGGCCATCACGTTCCATTGCTTTTTGTAAATCTTTGGTTTGATAACCCACCGATTGCAACGCAGCAGCAACAATGGTGCTAATGCCTGAGTCGCGCGTTAAACCTAAAATGGCACCACGTGCGTTAGGGTCCCAATACGGTGCGCCTAAACCTGTAAACGAAGGCACTAAAAATACCCCATGATCAAGCGGTACATCTTTTACTAATGACTCGCTCTCGCCGGCATGGCTTAGTAGTTTTAAGCCTTCAACAATCCACTGCATAGTGGCGCCTGCCATAAAAATACTGCCTTCAATGGCGTAAGTTGGCTTACCATTTAACCTGTATGCAACGGTTGTCAGTAAGCGGTTTTCAGATGTGAGCGCTTTTTCGCCGGTATTAAGCATTAAAAAACAGCCCGTACCGTAGGTGCTTTTAGCCATACCTTGTTCAAAACATGCATGGCCAACAAGGGCTGCTTGCTGATCGCCGGCAATACCACAAACCCGAATAGGCGCGCCAAAAATATCTTCGCTGGTTGAGCCAAACTCGTCTGCTGAGTCCATGACTTGTGGCAGCATAGATTCAGGAATTTCGAATAAGTCGAGTAACTCTTGATCCCATTGCTGAGTATGGATATTAAATAACATAGTGCGAGATGCGTTAGTTGCATCGGTACGGTGCTCTTTGCCACCCGTTAGTTGCCAAAGCAAGTAAGTATCAACAGTACCAAAAGCCAGTTCGCCAGCAAGGGCTTGCTCGCGTGCGCCTTCTACGTTGTCTAAAATCCAGCGCACTTTAGTGGCTGAAAAATAAGGGTCTAGTAGTAGGCCTGTTTTATCGCTAATCGTTTGGCAAAGCTCGTCAGTACTTAGACTTTCGCAATAAGCGCTGGTGCGGCGGTCTTGCCAAACAATAGCGTTATAAATTGGTTTGCCTGTTTTTTTGTTCCATACCAGTGTGGTTTCGCGTTGGTTGGTGATACCAATAGCAATAATTTCTTCAGGCTTTACGTCTTTTTTAGCCAGCACTTCGCGGCTTGTACTTAGCACAGTTTGCCAAATATCGTTGGGATCGTGCTCTACCCAGCCATTTTGCGGAAAATGCTGCAAAAATTCTTGTTGTGCTGTACCAAAGACGTCTGCATCTTTTGTAAACAAGATGGCCCGAGAGCTTGTGGTTCCTTGATCAATTGAGAGTATGTATTTGGACATGATATTTGTGTTATTTATCTTATCTTATATATGACTAGATTGCCTTTAACTAAGGTTAATGGCAATGGTTTTTTCTTAAAATAGCCGATTAAAAAATAAACACGCAGGTTTTATTTGCTAACTCTTTTAAATAACAGGCGTTTTATTTTGTGATTATTTTAAGCGCGAACGCGGCTATATATAAAAATAGCCGCTTAAAACTTAATATTATTTGGTGTGTGGTTTAGCTTGTTGCCAATCCATACCCGTTGAAAAGCGATTATCAAACCCGTGCCATTGTGGCAATGGTTTACCATCAACAACCGCCTGGTCGCCGTTTTGTGGTAAATCTAGGTATTTACATTGACTGGTAATGCCTTTTACATGGCAATCCATCATGGCAAGTACAAAGTGTTTGTTGGTCTCGTTTAGAGTGCGCATAGACCACGATGGCTCGTAGTAATGGCCAATATCTAGTTCACTACTACTTTGTGCAATAGCAGGCGCAGGGTGCGGTGCAATATTATGGCGAGCATTTTTGTAAGTAAGCATGTACTTATCTGAGCTGCCTGTTTGATTGTAAAGGTTTTTAATACCTTCATAACCCGATATATCATCTAAGCTGCCCGCTACATAAAGCGAAGGTACTTTAATGTTTTGCATAGCACCGGCTTTAAATAAGTTATGCTGCCCGCCCCACGGTGCAAAGGCCACCATGGCTTTTATGCGTGTATCTACTTGTGGGTTTTTATACTGCCCACCAGCACAGCTATTTAGTAATTGCTGAACTTGTTTAATTTGTGCTGGGTCTTTCATGCCCGTAAACATTGCTGTTGTTTGCTCATTAAAGTCATAACAACCGCCAATTGTATTTACCGCGCCATAGCCACCCATAGAATAGCCAATAATACCTGCGCTGTTGTTATCTACTTGCTTGCTGGCAAAGTTGTTTTGCTCATTAAAGTAATTAATAACAAATTGCTGATCGCGAGAGCGGTTAATAAGCGTGCTAAAAAAGCCCGAAAACGGTGCATTTTTAAAATCAACATCAGCATTGGTTGAGTCGGTATGATCAAGGGCAGCAACTATGTACCCATGCGACGCTAAGTGCTCACCAAGGTAGTACATAATGGTGCGATAGCCTGTATAACCGTGCGAAAGCACAATAACAGGGTAGTGCTCTTTATTATTAACGGCTACATCGCGCATTGCATCGGCTTGTAGGGTAAATGCTTTACCTGTGCGTGTTACATCACTGTAACTAGTTAGTGCTGCCTTTGCCGTGTTCGCTGCGGGATACCACACTTCTACTTTTAAAGGACGATCTTTTTGAGTTTGTGTTGCTGGGTCAAACTGCGCTGGGTTTACTAAATCAAGCGTTTTTACGCCAACGCTGTAACTTCCTTTGGCAGCAAGCTCTGGAAGTACTTCGCTGGTTATTGGCGGGTAGAGTTGCTCTGGCGTGTTTTGAGCAGCAAAAACGGCACTTGCCGATAAGCAGCTCGTTGCTAATACTAAGGCTTTTGAAAGCGCCTTAAATGTGTGTGTGGTTGTCATTGTGTATCCTTGTTGTGTGTATTTTTTATTATTAATTTAGATTGTTAGACTCAACGCTATCACTGTATTTGAGCTGCCACTGCGCCCGTAGCTCATCCATTATATTCATAACTCTTAGGCTAGTACTGAGCGGTAATACACTGCTTTGTGTTTGCTGCTGTAAAATACACTCGCTAACGTGATCAATTTCAAACTTAAAGTTTTCATCGTCATTAAAGCTAAAATCAAAGCGCTGCATTTGTTGTGCGTTTAAATGTAGCTCTAGTGACTGAGCCCCCACAAATTCATCAATACGAATATATCCATACTCGCCTAAAATACAGGCTTGAGTAGGGCCATTTTGTTGTAAAGCACTACTTAGCTGTGCAAATTGGCCTTGGCCGTAATTTATAAGGGTTACGCTTCGCTCATCTACGCCGGTCGTGCTTTTATGTACTAATGATTTAATTTGCTCAGGGGTTTTATTAAATACCACATCGGCAATCGATATAGGGTAAATACCTAAATCGAGCAATGCGCCGCCAGCGGTTGCAGGGTTCATTAATCGGTGTGATGATTCAAACTCACCCGCTAGACTAAAGTTGGCATTAACACTGTGTACTTTGCCTATTACGCCTTCGCTTAATAGCTGCTGCAGTTTTACTATGGCTGGTAAAAAGCGCATCCAAACACCTTCCATTAAAAAGCGGTTTTGCTGCTGCGCTAGTTCTTTAAGTGTAATGAGTTGCTGAGCATTAACAGTAATGGGTTTTTCGCTTAGTACATGCTTATTGTGTGTTAAGCATTGTGCAACACTTTTAAAGTGTTGCTCGTGGGTATTGGCAATATAAATGGCATCAATATTTGGGCATTGCATAAGGGCTTGGTAGCTCTCATAGCCTTTAATTGAATAGTGTGTAGCAAACTCATTTGCGCGCTGCATACTCGTCGATGCAGCGCCAATAAGCTGAGCATCAGCGCAATGCGCAATGCTCTTAGCAAAGGTGTGAGCAATATTGCCACACCCAATAATTCCCCAATTAACCTTTGCCATGCTTATTCCTTAATTTAATTTAAAAAGACGTAATTTGTAATCCTGAACCTGCTGAACATACGTAAATGTCGGCATTTAAGTTAAAGCGTTCAAAGTAGTGCTGCTCTACTGCTGCTTTAATTAGTGGCACTTCTGCATCACGACATAAACATACAATAGCACCACCAAAGCCACCACCGGTCATACGTACTGCACCGCGTTCGCCCATGGCTTCTTTACAAATTTCTACTAGGCCATCGGTCGCAGGTACGGTTACTTCAAAATAATGTTTAAGCGACTGGTGCGATGCAGCCATTAGCTCACGTAGCGCGTCAATGTCATTATTTTGCAGCGCTTTAGTTGCTGCAATTACACGGTCGTTTTCGCTAATTACATGGTGTGCACGTTTGTATTCGTTCTCGCTCAATGCGCCTTTTGTTGCTTCAAGCAAAGCCATGGTTGCTTTACGAAGTGTGGCTACATTCATTTTTGCAGCTGCTTGCTCACAGTCAACACGACGTTGGTTGTATTCGCTATCTACTAATTTACGTGGGTAGTTAGAGTTCACAATAACAATGTTTAAGTCATCTGGTACTTTTACAGACTCAGTTGCTAGGTTTTCACAGTCAATTAAAAGAGCATGGCCGTTTTCGCCTTTTGCCGAAATAAGCTGATCCATAATGCCCGATTGGCAATGCATAAAGTCGTTTTCGGCTTCTTGGCCTAGTAATGCAATTTTTTCTTCACTTAAACCAAGTTGTGCAATATGGTTAAACATACCACCAACAGCAACTTCTAGCGCAGCCGATGACGACAAGCCACTGCCTTGCGGTAAGTTACTATCAATCAGTAAATCGGCGCCGCGTAAAGTATGGCCCGCACGTTTTAATACAAATGACACGGCACGAATATAGTTACCCCATTGCGATTGCCCTTCGCTGATGTCTTCATCAACACTAAAGCTGTCTTTTTCGCCTGGGTAATTTAATGAATGCACGGTAATAATGTTGTCGTCGCGCTCTTTAAACATAACTTGAGTACGAAACTCTAACGAGCACGGAAACACAAAGCCGTCGTTGTAATCGGTAAATTCGCCAATTAGGTTTACACGCCCAGGTGCAGCAGCAATACCTTGAGCAGGCGCACCATACAGTGATAAAAAGTGTTGTTGAAAATCGTTAAGCGTCATCTGTGTGTCCTGCTGTTTTTTTATAGTGTGTAGTACTGGCTGCTTGTAAAATAGAGGCAGCTGTTTCGGCGCTTAAATCGCGCTGGCTTTCGCCTAGCATTTCGTAGCCAACCATATGTTTTTTTACGGTAGCAGAGCGAAGTAGCGGCGGGTAAAAATGAGCATGTAAGCGCCAATGTTGCTCATCTGAGCTACGATTAGCCGGTGCATTGTGCCACCCCATAGAATACGGGAAGCTACAATTAAATACGTTGTCGTATTTAGTGGTTAATACTTTAAGTGCCTGTGCTAAAGAGTCTGTTTGCGCATCGTTTAGCTGGCTAAAGTTTTGAATGTTATCTTTAGTTACGATCATTGTTTCAAACGGCCACGCTGCCCAAAATGGCACCACAACAAGCCAATGTTCGTTTTCAAATACGACGCGGGTTTTATCTGCTTGCTCTTTTTGCACGTAATCGGCAAGCATTGCGCTGCCATGCTTTTTAAAATAGGTAAGCTGCTGCGTATCTTCGGCTTCTATTTCAGTTGATAAGTGCGAATGTGCCCATACTTGGCCATGCGGATGAGGTTGCGAGCAACCCATTATCTCGCCTTTATTTTCAAATACCTGAACACACTCATAGTGCTGTGCAAGTTCTGTGTAGTTGTCTTTCCAGGTTTTTACTACTTCGTGCAGGGCATCGTGCTCAAGCTCAGGTAGTGTTTTGTTATGCTTTGGCGAAAAACAAATCACACGGCATTCGCCGCTTGCTTCGTCGGCAATAAATAGATCGTTGTCTGACTCTAAGCTTTGCGATTGCTCGCTCTCATTAGGCGTCAGTGCACCAAAGTCATTTCTAAATACATGTGTGTATTTGTAATCTGGGTTGCTATCGCCATTTGCACGGGTGTTACCCGGGCAAAGTGGGCAGCTTTCATCATGTTTTGGCAGTACGCTTTCGTTTACTGCTTCTGTTGCGCCTAACCATGGGCGGTTATTACGATGGGGTGAAACTAATACCCAACGCCCCGTTAGCGGGTTTTTACGTCTGTGAGTACTTTCTAATAAAGCCATGTTAACTCTCCAACCCACTTGGGTAATTAGTTTGCCAGCGCCATGTATCGTTGGTCATGTCGCTAAGTGTTAGTTCTGCGTGCCAGTTAAGGGTGTTTTGCGCTTTTGTGGCATCGGCGTAATTACAGGCAATATCGCCTGCTCGGCGCGGTGCACTTTTATAAGGAATATCTTTATTGGCTGATGCACTAAATGCTTTGATCATATCAAGCACTGAATAACCTTGGCCTGTGCCTAGGTTATAAGCATGAAAGGCGGTATCTGTTTTGTGCTGCATAAAGGCCGCTACATGGCCTTTAGCTAAATCTAAAACATGAATATAGTCGCGCACGCCAGTGCCATCTTCGGTGTCGTAGTCATCACCAAAAATATTAACCACCTCGCGTTTACCTACCGCAGTTTGGGCAATAAAGGGCATTAAATTATTTGGAATACCATTTGGGCTTTCGCCTAATAAACCGCTTGGGTGTGCGCCTACTGGGTTAAAGTAACGAAGCGCTATACCCATAAATTTGCTGTTAGCATTGCATACGTCTTGCATGGCTTGCTCAACCATCACTTTAGTCCAACCATATGGGTTAGTAGCGCGTATAGGGTGTTTTTCATCAATAGGGAGGTAGTCTGGCTCGCCGTACACAGTGGCCGATGAGCTAAATATAATGTGGTTAACGCCTTCATCTTGCATGTTTTGTAGCATGCTTAATGTGCCCGACACATTGTTTTGGTAATAACGCAGTGGTTGCTCGGTTGATTCACCAACCGCTTTTAGTGCTGCAAAGTGAAATACAGCCTCAGCTTGGGTGTGTTTAAGCGCAAGTTTAAATTGCTGCTCGTCTTGAATATCACCTAGGATAAACTCAAAGCGAGTGCCTGTAATCTTTTCGAGCTGGTCAAGTACGCGAGGGCTAGCATTAGATAAATTATCGTAAATAACAGGCGTAATACCCGCCTCATGTAATGCAATACATGTGTGGCTACCTATGTAACCCATACCGCCAGTAACTAAAACTTTCATGTGTTTTCTCGAAAAGTGTATTTATATGATAAATACTACTATTAAGGTGGTTTAAAAACAATAGTTATGATTGCGCATTATTACAAATAAAAGCTTAAAAAACGTACATACCTTACAGAGGGTAAAGCATACAAATACATTGTTTTATAAACGCTTACAAATACTTAGGTTTATCAATTAATTCTATAAACTGATTCTCTTATCGACCTAATTATCACCACAGATAAGCAGTGCTAATATAAATTGATAAACAGCAGTCATCGCAATACGTTTAAACGTTTGCCCGTAAAGTGCACTGTGCGTTAAAAAACATTTAATAAATTAGGAACGATCAACATGAATAAAACAATTTTATTAACAGGTGCTACTGATGGCATAGGCCTAGAAACAGCAAAAATGTTACTAGCCCAAGGTCACACAGTATTATTGCATGGCCGTAACCAAGATAAATTAAATAACGTACAAAGTGCCTTAAATGAGCAATACCCGCAGGCAAGCACTGCAACCTACGTTGCTGATTTAAGCGATATGGCGCAAGTACAAACATTAGCGCAAAGCGTTCTGAGCGATTTACAACAAGCAGATAAAATACTTGATGTACTTATTAATAATGCAGGTGTGTACAAGCTTGCTGATATAACGACAAAAGAAGGGCTAGATGCTCGTTTTGCGGTAAATACTATTGCCCCTTATTTACTTACTAAATTGCTATTGCCTGCTATGAATGCGCAATCGCGTGTTATAAACGTATCATCTGCTGCGCAATCAAGCGTTAACTTTGAGTCCTTAGTAGGTAATAAGCCACTTTCAGATAGCGCAGCCTATGCACAAAGTAAGTTGGCTATTACTATGTGGTCACGTCATTTAGGGCTTGCGCTCAAAAGCACAGGGCCACTAGTTGTATCGGTAAACCCTAAATCGTTACTAGGTAGTAAAATGGTAAAAGATGCATACGGACTTGATGGCGGCGACCTAAAATTAGGCGCTGATATTTTTTGTCGTGCGGCTTTAAGTGATGAATTTAAAGAGGCTACAGGCCTTTACTTTGATAACGATGCAGAGCGCTTTGCTCCTCCACACCCTGATGCACTTAACAACGCTAAAAACCAGCAGCTTGTAGATACCTTAGATTCTGTATTAGCGCAGCTTAAATTAGGTAATGCATAGTGAGTGAGCAAATTACCTGGACCGTAGAGGGCCAAATTAAAGATGGCAAGTACGATCAATTTTTAGAGGTAATGCAGCAACTTATTACCTCAGCTAAAAGTGAAGCAGGTACGGTGATGTATGAGTGGACGATTAGCGAGAATAGCCGCAGCGTACATATTTATGAGCGTTACTAAAATGAAGCCGCAGCAAAGTTACACCTGCAAGGGTGGGGCGAAAGCGGCCCGTTATTTTTAAGTGTGGTTGATATGCAGCGAGTGACTGTTTATAGCCAGCTTAGTGAAGAATTTGCCAAAGCCTTTGCAGGTCCAAGCACTGTATTTATGAAGCCTATAGGTGGGTTTGTAAATTAGAAAGTAATAAACGTTTTACCCTTTGTTGATCTAAAGAGCTCACCTCATCAGTGAGCTCTTTTTTCGTTTATACAATACTATTCTTGTTGTAAACGTTCGTAGAGCCAATCTTTTAACTCAGAACGGTCATGCTTTAGCTGGTGCATTTGTTCATCGCTGATCGGGGCATCTTTAAGTTCTAATACTCTTATTTCTTTGTCTAGCTTGTCGTACTTATCTGCTTTTTTTGCAAACTCGGTATCGCTTTTATTTAGCTCTGCAATGGTATTTAGATATTGCGGGAAGTCATTGGTGAGTGAGTGGTCTTCGCCTAACATATTCGCTCCTTAGTAGGAAAAATGAGTTACTTAAGTGAATTACTACCTTTTCATCTATTACTCTGGGGTTTACACAATCATAAATCAACCATAACGCGCTTAAATTGATATAGCGCAAAAATTGGGTAGAATTTTGTTTAATGCCTACACTTTTAAAAAAGTGGTGCGAGAATTTTCATACTCTATTATAAATATTATTTTGAAACAGATTGTACATTTAGCTTTATTATCATTTATATCAAGTAAAACTACAATGAAGCCTCATTACAAGATTACACATCAACAAATAACAGAGGCAATACCCATGAAAGCAATGACAATTAATAATTTTGGTGGCACTGAAGAGTTTGTAGCAGCTGAGGTTGCAAAACCACAAGTAACAGCAGGTAATGTGTTAGTTCGTATTGCCGCAACAAGCGTAAATACAATTGATATGATGATTCGTCAAATGGGTGCTGACTTACCATTTGCTCCAAAGTTACCTGGTATTTTAGGGATGGACTTTGCGGGTACCATTGAAGCAGTTGGTGAAGGCGTAACAGAATTTGCAGTAGGCGACGAAATTTACGGTTGTGCGGGTGGACTAGGCGACTTACCAGGTGCGCTTGCAGAGTTTATGCTTGCAGATAAGCGTTTAATTGCTCACAAACCTAAAAACCTAACAATGAAAGAAGCAGCAGCTATTCCACTTGTAGGTATTACAGCACTTGAAGGTTTAACACGTGCAAATGTAAGCGCAGGCGAAAAAGTATTAGTGCACGGCGGAGCGGGTGGTGTAGGCCATTTAGCGGTACAACTTGCTAAGCATTTTGGCGCAGATGTTTACTCAACAGGCGGTAACGCTGAGCAATTAGCCCTTATTGAAAGCTTTGGCGCAACAGGCATTAACTTTAAAGACGAAACTGTAGAGCAATACGTTGAAAAACACACAAGCAACGTTGGTTTTGATATGGTGTTTGACACTGTAGGTGGCGGTAACCTGACTAACTCTTTTGCAGCGGCAAAATTAAATGCTCAGGTATCTACAACGCTTTCTTTATTAGAGCTTGATTTAAGCCCTGTGCACTTTAAAGGCTTATCGTTAAATGTAATCTTTATGCTTATACCCATGATCCACGACTTTAACCGTCAAGATCATGGCGACAAACTAGCAAAGCTTGCACAAATTGTTGAAGCAGGCGGCATGCGCCCAGTACTTGATGAGCAAGACTTTACACTTGCCGATACTGCTAAAGCACACGACCGTTTAGCTAGCGGCCAAGCAATAGGTAAAGTGGTTATAAATGTACAATAATGTATTAAGGCCGGCTTTTTAGCCGGCTTCTTTATAATCCTCATAGCCCTTCAAAATTTAGCCCTAACGCAAGAAAAACAAACCTCATTTATATTGACGAATTAATAGTGATAGAATGCAACGCTTGGCGCCACCTACGTAACATGAGTGGTCGATAATTTAATAAGGTTTGTTGTGTAATGCTGTTAATGATCGATAACTACGATTCGTTTACGTATAACCTAGTACAATATTTTCAGCGCTTAGACCAAGACGTTTTGGTAAAGCGTAATGACGAAATATCTGTTGCACAAATAAAGCAACTAAACCCGCAGCATATTGTTATTTCACCTGGGCCATGTACGCCTAATGAGGCGGGCGTATCACTGAGTGTTGTTGAGCAGCTAAAAGGGCAGTTTCCTATTTTAGGCATTTGCCTAGGGCATCAAACTATTGCGCAAGCATTAGGCGGTGACGTAATTAGAGCCAAAAAAGTAATGCACGGGAAAACATCGCCCATAGTGCATACTAATAAAGGTGTATTTAAAGGTTTGGTAAATCCATTAACGGTATGTCGTTATCATTCGCTGGTGGTTAAGCATCAAAGCCTACCGAGTGAATTAGAAATAACAGCATGGAGCCAAACCGAGCAAGGTGAGTTTGACGAGATTATGGGCTTACTTCATACCGAGCTTGCAATAGAAGGTGTGCAGTTTCACCCTGAAGCAATTTTAACTGAGCATGGTCTGCAATTGCTTGATAACTTTTTAACTCGCTTCTAATGTTATAATACAAAACGCATTTTATATTAATTGAATGGATGCCATGACTGAACTTGTAACCCAGCAGCGTATTGCCAAAGTATTAGACCAACGAGCACATGATTTATTGCTTGGGCACAGCTTTGCACATCAGCAAATTGGTTTCATTCATACCCTTGATATAGATTACGGCGAACCGATGAAGCAGCGCACCTTGTTGCAGGTTGAAGTGGCCGCGCAACAAAAGCGCCAGCAAAGCAGTACAGCACATCATAAATATCGTGCACAAGCGAGTGAACAGCTGCATAAAGTAATCGAAACCGCAATTTTTAAACAGCTCGAAGATATGGACGGTGTTATACACAGCACCATAGGTATTGAAGACGGCATTGCCAGTATACTCGACATACTTGCAGTAAAATCGGCATCTGTTGGGCGCCTTGAGCCCTTAGTTAACGATTTAAGCTGGCTAGGTCGCGAGCTTGTAACCTTGGTTAATTTGCCTTATTACCGTAATCAACGCAGTAAAAACACTTCAGTTAAAGTAGACAGCCCCTCATTGGCGCTTCGTTATATTGGGCTTGATAACTTACAGCTAGTCATTCCTACATTTGCAGTACGTCATTGGATGCCACACAGTACTGATCCATTTTCACTTTTAAAGCGCAGGCTACGCGACAGCGCGATGGCCAATGCTATTGCAGCACAAAAAATAGCAGAGCTTAACGAGGTAAACCCTATACATGCTTTTACTTTGGGTATGTTATTAGATGTAGGGCGAATTGCATTAGTACGTTTATATTTAAAAACGTTTGAGCAGGTATGGCAGCGCAAAGTACAAATTGCACGACAAGAGCAACAAAAAGACTTACACACTGCTTTATTAGAGCTAAAACCCGACCCGCTATTTTTAACTACGTTACTTAGTAATAAGTCTTTAGCGATAAGCGCTCAAGTTATTGAGCAAATGGCGTTTAAGTATTTACCGTTTAAAGGAGTAATGCAGCAGCTTGTTCATGGTGTAGATAAAAATGACGAAATGCTACCTTTAACCAACATTATGCTAAAAGCACGTTGTTACTCTCAATATCTCAATTTAAAAGAGCACCAACTTATTGAGCCCGACGAAACACTGTCGTGGTTTTCGTATTTTAAGTTCACTAAAACGGAACTAAAAACCCTTCAAACAAGTAATTTTACCAATTTAGCTATCCAAATTGACTAAAAATCTGAATTTTTTGTTAATTTTTTTGCGACTAATCATTCATCCTACACGCTTTCCTATAGTAACTTATTAGCGCTCAAAGCTAGCCGCAGTTCAATGCGCAGCCGCAAAGAGCCTAAAAAAAGATGTTTATTCACTTTGCTAATAGTTATTCACTATCTATGAAATAATATCCCAAGCCCTTTATTTTCAAGGGGTAGATGAAAGTTTTTAACGAGACAGTACTCATTAATTCTGAAATAATGTGCGTCTGAAAATTGAACCACAAAGCAATTTCGCGCAATTATCAGAGTCTGATTTTGCCTATAAAGTTGGTTACAAATATTAACCAAACACCTATTTTGATGTTTTGTGTTGCTCACAATTAAGAGGAAATAAAATGACAGTCAATCGCGAATTATTTGATCAAGTAATGGTTCCTAACTACGCACCTTCAAGCGTAATTCCTGTTCGAGGCGAAGGCTCTCGCGTATGGGATCAACAAGGTCGAGAATTTATCGATTTTGCTGGTGGTATTGCAGTTAACTGTCTAGGCCATTGCCACCCTGCATTAGTAGGCGCATTAAAAGAGCAAGGCGAAAAAATTTGGCATCTTTCAAATGTAATGACCAACGAGCCAGCACTTCGCCTAGCTAAAAAAATGGTTGATGCTACCTTTGCCGACAAAGTTTATTTTGCCAACTCTGGTGCAGAAGCAAACGAAGCCGCACTTAAGCTAGCGCGTCGTTTTGCACTTGATAAATTTGGCGCAGAAAAATCACAAATCATCGCATTCAACAAAGGTTTCCACGGTCGTACATTCTTTACCGTAACTGTTGGCGGCCAAGCGGCATACTCAGATGGTTTTGGCCCTAAGCCTGGCGACATTGTTCATTGTGATTACAACGACCTAGCTGCTTTTGAAAAACTAATTAGCGACAAAACATGTGCCGTAATGATGGAGCCACTTCAAGGTGAGGGCGGTATTGTTTCGCCAACTGATGAGTTTGCTCAAGGTGTTCGCGATTTATGTACTAAACACAACGCACTGCTTATTTTTGATGAGGTACAAACAGGTGTTGGCCGTACTGGCGATTTATACGCATACCAAGGCTTAAACGTAGTACCTGATATTTTAACTTCAGCTAAAGCACTTGGCGGCGGTTTTCCTATTGGCGCTATGATCACAACTACTGAGATTGCACAGCATCTTAAAGTAGGTACTCACGGTTCTACATACGGTGGTAACCCACTAGCGTGCGCTGTTGCAGAAGCTGCATTCGATACCGTAAATACACCTGAAGTACTTGCTGGCGTAAAAGAAAAAGCAGCGTTATTTAACGAGCTACTTGCAGCGGTAAACGAAAAATACAACGTATTTAGCGAAATTCGTGGCCAAGGTTTATTAATTGGTGCAGTAGTAAACGAGCAATATAAAGGCCGTGCTAAAGAGTTTTTAGTAGCGGGTACTGAGCAAGGCTTAATGTCATTAGTGGCAGGCGCTGACGTAGTTCGTTTTACTCCTTCACTAGTCATTACCGAAGCAGACATTCGCGAAGGTATGGCACGCTTTGAAAAAGCAGTAGCAAGCGTAGTAAACGCATAAACTACTCTAGCCAAGTAATTAAGGGCAAACCCTGTTTGCCCTGTAAATCCTATTTACCGTTATTTATAAGGGAGCAAGCGGACTCATGATGATCCTTCGCCCAATCCAGCAAAATGATTACTCAGCATTACTGAAAATTGCCCACGAATCAGGGCATGGTTTTACGTCTTTGCCTTTAAATGAAGAGCTATTACAAAAGAAGATTGACCATTCAGTAAGCTCATTTGCTAAACAAACGTCACAACCCGGTGACGAAGGCTACTTGTTTGTTCTTGAAGATAGCGAAACCGGTGAAGTAGTTGGCACATCTGCAATAGAAGCAGCTGTTGGCCTTGATGATGCATTTTATCATTACCACTTAAGTAAAGTGATTCATTCATCACGCACATTAGACGTATACAAAGCGGTTGATATTTTAACGCTATGTAACGACTACACCGGTGCAACAGAATTATGTACGCTATTTTTAAAAGATGGATATCGTAAAAACTGTAACGGTAAACTTCTTTCAAAAGCGCGCTTTATGTTTATTAAGCAACATCAGGCGCGTTTTGCACAAACCGTAATCGCAGAAATGCGCGGTGTGTCTGACGAAAGCGGCAGTAGCCCTTTTTGGCAGTGGTTAGAAGAGCACTTTTTCTCAATGGACTTTCCTACAGCCGACTACCTAACAGGTATTGGCCAAAAGGTATTTATTGCAGAGCTAATGCCAAAGTACCCAATTTACGTAAACTTGCTAAGCAAAGATGCGCAAGCGGTCATTGGTAAAGTGCACGACAACACACGCCCAGCTATTGAGCTTTTAAAAAGCGAAGGTTTTACGTTTAACGGCTACGTAGACATTTTTGACGCCGGCCCAACGGTTGAAGCAAAAGTAGATAACATTGCCACTATTCGTAATGCACATAACTTTAAAGTTGAAATAGGCGAAGCATCAGGCGACACCATGGTGCTTTTAGCCAACGAAAAGCTTGAAAGTTTTAGAGCAACTGTAGCGCCAATGTCGTATGACAACAGAGCAGACAGCCTTGTTTTATCGCAAGAGTTAGCCGATGCATTGCAACTACAATCTGGCGATATTGTTAGCGCAACCCCAGTTTAATTTAGGAGAAAGTATATGACTCATCCTGCACAATTTATTAATGGTCAATGGTCACAAGGCCAAGGCACAGAATTTAACTCAGTAAACCCTGCAAATAACGACGTTATTTGGCAAGCATCATCAGCAACTGCTGATCAAGTTGATGCCGCTGTAAATTCAGCGCGTGAAGCATTTTACGCATGGGCTGATAAAAGCTTTGCTGAGCGTTTAGAAATAGTTAAAGCATTCGCAGCACAATTAAAAGAAAACAGCGAAGAGCTTGCAATTACTATTGCTCAAGAAACTGGTAAGCCACTGTGGGAAACGCGTACTGAAGCGGGCGCTATGGTTGGTAAAATTGCCATTTCTGAAAAAGCATTTTTAGAGCGCACTGGCGACGTAGAAAACGCAATGCCATTAGGGCGTGCCATGATCCGTCATAAGCCACATGGCGTGGTAGCGGTATTTGGCCCGTATAACTTCCCAGGGCATTTACCTAACGGGCACATTGTTCCTGCGCTTTTAGCGGGTAACACGGTTGTGTTTAAACCATCAGAGCTAACACCAAAAGTTGCCGAGCTTACGCTTAAACTATGGGAAAAAGCAGGTTTGCCAGCAGGCGTCATTAACCTTGTTCAAGGTGAAGTAGAAACGGGTAAAGCCCTTGCTGCTCACAAAGGTATTGATGGCTTGTTCTTTACCGGTTCTTCACGCACGGGTCATATTTTACATGAGCAGTTTGCAGGTCAGCCGGGTAAAATTTTAGCGCTTGAAATGGGTGGCAATAACCCACTTATTATTACCGACGTTGAAGATACTAAAGCAGTTGTACACGATATTATTCAATCGGCGTTTATATCAAGCGGCCAGCGTTGTACGTGTGCACGTAAATTGTTTTTACCTAAAGGTAGCAAAGGCGATGCAATTTTAGAGCGCCTTATCACTGCAACTAAAGCCATTAAAGTAGGTAACTACGATGATGCAGATCAGCCGTTTATGGGCTCTATGATCTCATCAGCGGCAGCAGCAGGCATGGTTAAAGCACAAAGCGAGCTTGTTGAACTTGGCGCTCAAGTATTAGTAGAGCTTGAGCACACAGCAAATACGGGCTTTGTAACGCCGGGTATTATTGAGTGTTCAGCTATTAGTGATTTCCCAGATGAAGAACATTTTGGACCACTTTTAAAAGTATTCCGTTTTGAGAGCTTTGACCAAGCAATTGATAAAGCAAACGACACAACGTTTGGTTTATCAGCTGGCTTACTAAGTGACAGCGAAGCCGACTATGACCACTTTTTACGTCGTATTCGCGCGGGTATTGTTAACTGGAACCGCCCAATTACTGGCGCATCAAGCGCAGCACCATTTGGTGGTATTGGCGCGTCGGGTAATCACAGAGCAAGTGCGTATTACGCAGCCGATTACTGTGCATACCCAGTTGCTTCTGTAGAGCTTGAAAAAGTAGCGATGCCGGCAACATTAAGCCCAGGCTTAAAAATAGATTAATTACTACTTAATTACTACAAAAGCAGCTTCGGCTGCTTTTTTTGTATTGCTATCGCGCAAAGCTAGTAATTAGCAGCACTTTCTGCTTAAATCTAATCAATTAACGTTTTTAAGGTGACAGTAATGGTTTTAGACAGGCAAGGGTACGATGATTTGATCATGTATCTAACTCAAAATTTAGCTTTATTTGAGAAGCCAGGCGAAATTAAACCAGGTGCACCTACGGTTATGGAACTAATTGAAGACGTAATAGCCCATAACGTTATGCTTATTTGTGAGCAACACACAAACCTTAATACCGAACAACGCAGTCAAATTGTGCGTGAAGTTGACGGGATAGTTTACGATTTACAAGAAGTCCTTAGTAGCATTACCTCACAGCCTGTTACGGTTGAACAGCATGCCTTTATAGACGAGTTTGCAAGCTTAATTAAAAACTTGTTCGATAGCGCTGTAACTCAAGAGTCTTAATTTTTAGTTAGTGCCTTTTACTAACTGCGCGCCTGTTATATACCTATTAATGCAGATTGGTATACAATCAAGAAAATATTTTTTGAGATATACACATGCAAGCAAATGTAAAATGGGTTGAAGGCGATACATTTATTGGTCGTTCTAATTCTAACCACAATGTTGTTTTTGATGGTGGTAGCGATAGCGCAGCACCAAGCCCAATGGAAATGGTTTTAATGTCAGTTGGGTGTTGTTCATCAGTTGACGTGGTTAGCATTTTAAAAAAATCAAAACAAGACTTTTCAGACGTTCAAGTACAATTAAGTGCTGAGCGCGCAGAAACAGCCCCACGCGTATTTACTAAAATCAACTTACACTTTGTTGTTAAAGGCAATAATGTGTCGGAAAAACACCTTGCTCGTGCAGTTTCGCTCTCTGCGGAAAAGTATTGTTCGGTGGCTTTAATGCTTGATAAAACAGTAGAAATTACCCATAGCCACGAAGTTGTGCAAGATCAGGTAAAATAACGCTTTTTCCATGAGGAAAATTCGTATAAAATCCGCGAACTTTTCATTCTGCAGGTGCAGATTTCACTAATTTATAGGTTGGTTTATTATGAACAAACCCTTCGATAAACTTAAACTTCATGGTTTTAATAATTTAACTAAAAGTTTGAGCTTTAGTATTTACGACATTTGCTACGCAAAGACCGAGCAGCAACGTAAAGAATATATTGAATATATCGATGAGCAGTACAGTGCAGATAGACTAACCGACATTTTAGGTGAAGTTGTTGATATTATTGGTGCCAACATTTTAAATGTAGCTCGCCAAGATTATGAACCGCAAGGCGCAAGTGTAACTATTTTGGTTTCGGAAGAACCAGTAGAAGAGCAGCAAAATTACGATGCTGACGAAGCACCAGGCCCATTACCTGATTCAGTTGTTGCGCACCTAGATAAAAGCCACATTTGTGTACACACATACCCAGAAGCTCACCCTGATGATGGTATTTGTACATTCCGCGCTGATATTGAAGTATCTACGTGTGGCATTATTTCGCCACTTAAGGCGTTAAACTTCTTAATTCATAGTCTTGAGTCAGACGTAGTAACAATTGACTACCGTGTACGTGGTTTTACCCGCGACATTAACGGTGTTAAACACTACATAGACCACGCTATTAACTCAATTCAAAACTTCATGACAGAAGATACCAAAGAAGCGTACCAAATGATGGACGTGAACGTGTATCAAGAAAACCTGTTCCATACCAAAATGATGTTAAAAGAAACCGACTTAAATACCTATTTATTCGGCCTTTCTACTGATGAGTTATCGGATGAAGAAGAAGAAGAGATTCGCTCTAAACTGACTCGCGAGATGCAAGAAATATTCTATGGCCGTAACCTGCCAGACACAGAATAAGCACAACGATTTAAATTAAAAATGGCGCTCAGTGAGCGCCATTTTTTATGGGGTAATGTTTTGCTATTAATTAAGCATACTGTAAATAAGTGCAAATACAGCAAGCGACCCAACCGCTAATATAAACAGTGTGCTTAAGCGATTTCGATACTTGCTCAGCGCAGGTACTTTGTACACGGCAATCATAGGCATAATAAATAAAATCATCGCAATGATTGGGCCAGATAGCTGATCCATCATGTCTAAAATGCTCGGGTTTTTAACCGCACAAAACCAAATAGCAAAAAACATAATGAGTACGCCAATTTTATCGGCTACTTTTGCACTCAAGCTTGTTTGTTTAGTTACTAAACCGGTAAAGCTTTCGCGTGCACCTAAAAAGTGACCTAAAAATGACGAGGTAATAGCAATAAACGCAACAAGCGGCCCAAGAGTGGCAATAAACGAATTACTCGTGATGTTAGCTAGGTACGATAAAATAGATACGTTAGCGGCTTTAGCAGCAGCCATTTGCTCGCCTGTAAGCGACAGCACACAAGAGAACACAAATAACAGTACAAAGGTAATAAGCAGTAAGCTAGTACGCTTTAAAATAGCCTCTGCTTTGTTAGTTGCTTGATTGCCATAATGACCACGCTGCACATTAACAAAGCTTGAAATAGCCGCCGCATGGCTAAACGAAAATACAATAATAGGCACCGACAGCCACAGCGTTTTAGTAAAGTTGCCCGCTTCAGGTAAGCTCATATCAGGCATTTGCCAGCTAGGTATTAAATAAAGCGATAAAAAGAATAATATACCCACAAGCGGATACACCAAAATTGCAAATGCGCGAAGCATTATTCGCTCACCGCCCATCATTAGGCTTATCATGCCTGCAACCAATACGCCCGAAAGCAGCACGCGAGATGGTGACTCAAGCCCCATTTGGTTAACCATAAAGCTATCAACGGTATTGGTTAAGCCTACGCCGTAAATAAGCAAAATAGGAAATATAGATAAAAAGTATAATAAAGAGATTAACCTGCCAGCAGTCACACCAAAGTGCTCCTCAACTACATCGGTAAAATCGGCATCTTTATTTTTTGACGAAAGTACGAAGCGCGCTAACCCACGGTGTGCTAAAAAGGTCATTGGAAACGCTAAACACGCCAATATAATCAACGGCCAAAAACCGCCAATACCAATGTTAATAGGTAAAAATAAAATACCCGCGCCTACTGCGGTACCAAAAAGGCTTAATGTCCACTGCGTATCGTGCAGATTCCATTTAGAAGAGTGTGTGTTTGAAGGTGTGTGTGCACCTGCTGTTGATGCATTTGAAAGCGTTGCATCTTGTGATGGTGTCATGTGTGTGCTCATCCATTATTTAAATAATAATCGCGCGCAAGAATATAGTTTTTAGCTAAAACTTTCATGTTTTGAGGGTGTTTGTAGACTAATTAATTAGACACCGTTGCAGCAAAAGTGTCATGAATACGAAACAGCGCTGTAAAAGTGAGCAACCTCCATCAGTAGCTGTACCCCATTACAATTTAAATAGACTGGCTAGAGCGTAGCGAAACCCAGCACGCCATAGCGTCATACTGCAGCAAAGCCAAAATAGGCGGTTGTAATAACGGTAAAATAGGGGAGGCCATTTTTATTGGTTCCAACTAAAAATCAAAGTTTGTTCACAAAATCTGTTAAGTAGAAGCCATTGCTTAGAACTTCATAAGAGATTTATTCTAAACTCCGTTATACTTCCTGTAATTTGATATGCCAAACGAAGTAAACAGGCTGCTAACTGCAATGAGCAAAGACATTCTTTTTCATACTATTTTCCCACACGAAACCAGTAAAACATGGGTCGTATTTGTCCATGGTGCAGGTGGTAGTTCGGCAATCTGGTTTCGTCAGCTTAAAGCCTATAAAAAAGAATATAATGTGTTGTTGCTCGATCTTCGTGGTCACGGTAAATCGAATAACTTAGTGTAAAACTTTGTAGATAATAATTACTCGTTTAATAAGGTCTCTAAAGACATTATCGATGTGTTAGATCATAACAATATCCCTAGCGCACACTTTGTTGGTATTTCATTGGGTACTATTCTTATTCGCAATATTGCTGAAATTGCGCCGCAATATGTTTCTAGCATGGTGCTAGGTGGTGCAGTGACTCGCTTTAATACTCGCAGTAATACACTGGTTTATTTAGGTAATACGTTTAAACACTTCTTGCCTTATATGTGGCTGTATCGCTTATTTGCTTTTATTATGATGCCAAAAAAGCGCCATAAAGAATCTCGACTTTTGTTTGTTCGCGAAGCAAAGCGCTTGTGCCAAAAAGAGTTTATAAAATGGTTTAAATTAGCCATGGACGTAAACCCCTTAATGCAGTACTTCAAAGAAAAAGATATCGATATACCCATCCTTTACATTATGGGTAAAGAAGATCATATGTTCCTTGGCCCTGTTAAAGAAATGGTAAAGCGCCATAAAAATAGCGTACTGCAAACTATTCACCATTGCGGCCATGTTTGTAATGTAGAACGCCCTGACTTATTCAATCAGCACTCGCTTGCATTTATCGCCCAGCAAAATCGTTAAGGTTTTAGAAGTAATAGCCTGCTCCTTCTTTTTGACTTTCCCCCTAAACTAAAAATAAGACCTGATCTAAAGGGACTATTCTGAGCGTGGTATGTAGTAATCGAGAAGGTTATAAAAACGCATGTTTTCTTGCTTGCACATCCCTATTGAGAAGCAATGTTTACATTAGAGCTTTCTGATGTGAATATAAGATTAGTTTTTTGAGTTGCCCTTTTAATATTGGAACCGGAGAAGAATACATAAATGGAATTTAAATCACATAAAATAATTATTGATCCAAACGATCCTTTTAAAAATGATAAGCTTGGACGAAAACCTCATGTCGAAAACTTTACTACACTCCTTAAAAACATTAGCTCACCGATAGTTTTATCTGTGAATGCTCCTTGGGGACAAGGTAAAACTACATTCTTAGAGATGTTAGAAGCTAACCTACAAATAAATGATTGTTCGGCAATTTACTTTAGTGCTTGGGAAACTGATTTCGTTAATGATCCACTGCAAGCATTCCTTGGCGAGGTTAATAAAAAAATAGAGTCTCTTGTTGAAGGGGATAAAGAGAAAAGTAAGGCATGGGTTAAAGCTAAAAGTGCAGGTGCGCAAATTTTAAAAAAAGGTTTACCTGTGTTAGTAAAGCTTGCTACTGCTGGAATAATTGATGCTGAAAAAATAATTGAAGCTGAAGCAGCCAAATTCACGGAGGGATTATCTAAAGATTTTCTGGATGATTATACAAAGAGTAAAGAGGCTATTACTTCTTTTAAAGAGAATGTATCAAAAGCTTTAAAAAATGAAGATGGAGCTACAAGCCAATTATTTATTATTATTGATGAATTGGATCGATGCAGACCTACTTACGCAATTGAGTTACTAGAGAGAATAAAACATCTTTTAGATATTGAAGGTCTTGTTTTTGTAATTGCAATGGACAAACTTCAGCTGTCTCATAGCGTAAAAGGGGTTTATGGTGCAGGGTTTGAAGCAATGGGTTATCTTAGGCGGTTTATTGATATTGAGTATATTTTACCTGAGAGTGATTTAGACGCATTTATAGAACAGCTTTATAAAATATTTGAGTTTGATATTTTCTTTCAGAAAAGAACTCAATACCAAGCATTTAGGTATGAAAAAGATCACTTAAAGAATACCTTTAAACTATTGGCAAAAGCAAAAAAGCTGTCTTTGAGGGAAGTGGGGCAGTTATTTGCGAAAGTAAATTTAGTAGTTAAATCTACAGCTGAAAATGTGTATCTATACCCTGACCTACTAGCATTCTTGATTGTTGCTAAAGAGTACTATTATGGAAGTTATAGTGGATATATTAATGGTGAAGATACACCAGAAAAGCTGATTAAAGTTCTTCATACAATAACCCCTAATATGAAATCAATAGATTCTAGAGCATGCGCAGTAATTGAAAGCTCTTTAATTGGAGCAAAAAACGATAGATACCACGGTAATATTGGAGAAGCGCTAAAGTACCATGAAGATATAAGTTCTGATGAAAGTGCTAGTACAGAAGAACAGAGCTATTCATATGATGTAGTACAATTAACAAAAAGTTTTGACGGGTTTCGAAATTCGATTGATCTAGAGAGTTTAAAGCAGAGGATAGAAATGCTAGAAAGCTTCAAATTTAATAGTTAATATAAATTACTACTGTAGTTAAGCTATCACTTATCTTGCTGACAACTGATAGCTAACCACTCAAAACTGCTCTTATCCCTCTAAAGCCGAAACAATAAAATACGGATTTAAGTATTCATTTTTGGTGTTATAAATAAGCGGGCTGCCATCAAGTTGGGTCACTTTAGCACCGGCTATTTCAGCGATGGCGTGGCCTGCACCTGTATCCCATTCACAGGTTGGGCCTAAGCGCGGGTAAATATCGGCGCTGCCCTCAGCCACTAAACACAGTTTTAGTGAGCTGCCTTTTGAGACCATTTCAACGTCATCAAAGCGTTTTACAAATTCGGCTAAATCGGGTGATGGGTGCGAGCGGCTACCTACAACACGTATTAGGCCTTTATTAGGCTTGGTAGTTACTTTAAGCTCTATGCGCTCATCGCCTTTGTCTTTAAAGGCGCCAATGGCCTCTGCGGCAAGGTACGATACGCCAAGTGCTGGGGCATCAACTACTGCTAGTACAGGTTTACCGTTTTCGATTAGAGCAATGTTTACGGTAAACTCGCCGTTCTTTTTAATAAACTCTTTAGTGCCGTCGATGGGGTCTACTAACCAGTAGCTTTTCCAGGTTTGGCGAATATCCCATGTTATATCGGCGCTTTCTTCACTGAGTATAGGTGTGTCGGGAGTGAGCTGTTTAAGTCCTGCCACAATGACTTTATGAGCTGCTAAGTCGGCGTCGGTTACTGGGCTTTCATCGGCTTTGTATTCAACGTTAAAGTCCTTTTCGTAAATCCCCATTATGGCGTTGCCTGCTTTGCGGGCAAGGATAAGGGTTTCTTCTAGTAGCTCGGTTTGGTTCATTGGGGTTAACCTATAATATGCTTTTGTTTTAGATACGTTATCAGTTGAGTAACCGATTGGTCTAGGGTGTTTTTACTGGTATCTAAAATTATTTCTGGGTTGCTAGGTATTTCGTAGCTTGAGTCGATTCCGGTGAAGTGTTTTATCTCTCCTGTGCGGGCTTTTTTGTATAAGCCTTTAGGGTCGCGGCTTTCACATACATCCAGAGGAGTATCTATAAATACCTCAATAAATTCGCCGTCGTCTACTAAGTTACGGACCATGTCGCGCTCTGCTCTAAATGGTGAGATAAACGCGGTAAGCACTAATAAGCCTGCATCGGTCATTAGTTTGGCTGTTTCGCCAACGCGACGTATGTTTTCAATGCGGTCTTCGTCGCTAAAGCCTAGGTCTTTACATAAGCCGTGGCGTACGTTGTCGCCATCGAGCAGGTAGGTGTGCGCACCTTGCTGGTTAAGCGCCGCTTCTAATGCATTTGCTACTGTGCTTTTGCCAGAACCTGAAAAGCCAGTAAACCATAAAATGGCAGGCTTATGCTTTTTTTGCTCGCTACGCTGCGCTTTAGTGGTTGCGTAGTTATGCCAAACAATATTTTCGTCCATTGTGTAATCTCTTTTAAATGCCCTAGGTATTAAAAAGGAAATACCAGCGGGATCAGGGTTAATACCGTGATTGAATAAATAATAGAAAGGGGCAAGCCCATCACTATGTAATCTTTTAAGCGATAGTTACCTGCACTATAAACCATTAAGTTAGTTTGATACCCAAATGGCGATATAAAACTAGCTGATGCGCCAAAGGCAACTGCCATAATAAACGGTAGCGGGTCTACATTAAAACCAACTGCGAGCGAGTAAGCCACTGGGAACGACAAGGCAGCTGCGGCGTTATTAGTTATAAGCTCAGTAAATAATACGGTCATTAAAAATATGGCTATAAACGCGCCATACGGGCCAAAATCCCCTAATACCATAAACAAAGCGCTTGATATTTGACCGGCAAGCCCGGTGCCTATCATTAATTTTGCAAGTCCTATAGCGCTGCCTACTACAACCAGTAACTCAAGCGGAAAACGGCGCTTTACTTCGTTAAGCTTTATTGTGCCGCTAAGCATTAGGCCAATTAAAAGGACTAATAAACCTTTAACAAGTGGCACTACCGAAAAAATACTTAAACCCAGTACTGCAGCAAAGCTTAGTAATACAATGTTTGATTGTTTAGGGGCTAAATGCGTTTGTAAGTCGAGCCCTGATATATACACAAATTCGCGTTTTAAATTAGGTAGGCTGTAAAAGTTTTTACCTGGTGCGAGTATTAGCGAGTCGCCTGCTTGTAATTGCACTTGCCCAAGGCCACCTTGTAAGCGGTCATGCCCGCGGCGGATAGCAATAACTGCAGCATGAAACTGCTCTCTAAAGCGCGCCTCTTTTACAGTTTTACCTATAAATTTAGACGACTGGCTTACAACAACTTCTACTAAGTGCTCTATGTCTTTTTGATGATTGTCGTGAACTACTTTTAAGCCGTCGAAACGGGTTAAAAGCGGCACCGATTTTATATCACCCACAAATAGCAGTACGTCGTTTTGCCTAATAATTTGTTGAGGTGTTACTGCGTATATGCGCTCATCACCACGGATAATTTCCGCAAGGAATAAGTCTTTTAAATCTCGTAGGCCGTTTTCTTCTACGGTACGGCCAATTAATTTAGAGCCTGACTGTACTTTACCTTCGAGGTAAAAAGGAATCACTTCCTGATCGCTTTTACCGTTGTCAGGCAGGTATTTAAGCATCACCAAAATAGTAATTAGGCCCACACTTAATGCGCCAATGCCTACAAGTGTAAAATCAAAAAAGCCAAGTGGTGCCATGCCTGCATCTACTGCAAAGCCATTAACTATCAAGTTAGTAGATGTACCAATAAGTGTAATGGTGCCGCCTAAAATAGCGGTGTACGACAGTGGTAATAATAGCTTTGATGGAGAGTGATTAGGATTGTCTTTTATGGCGGTAATAAGCGATGCAACCACCGCAGTGTTATTAGTAAACGACGATAAAAAAGCGGTTGATAGCCCAAGCTTTGTTACCGATTTTACTAAACTACCTTTAGAAAGTGATTGCGATAGTTTTTGAATTAGGGTGGTTTTTTCGATAGCGGTCGACACTAATACCAGTAATACCAGAGTAATAAGTGACGGGTTAGCATAATTTACTAACATGTTTTCAAGATCAATTAACCCAGTTAAATAGCTTGTACCAATGGCACTTACAAATAACCATGCTGGATTAATGCGGGTGCCAAAAAGGCACCCGACTAAGGTAAGCATAATGCCTGTTAAAACGAGCTGTTCTACCATGCTTTTAAATTCCTAACAGACATTTTTTTACTTACAGTTTTGAAATATCAAGCGCTTGCCAGTGTGGAAAGTGCTTGCGTACTAAGCTATTAAATTCAACTTCAAAGTCGCTAAAATCGCTTTGTTGTTTTTCGCTTTTTAGTACTTGCTCAATCATACCTGCTGCAACCGTTAAGTTAGATAAACGATCAATCAGGATAAACGAGCCGGTTTCGTGGTTGTTGTGATACTCGTCAGCTAAAATTGTTTCGCTTAGTTCGAGCGTTACAATGGCGATTTCGTTTAGCTGAAGTGAGTCGGCTGTGCCGTGTTCTAGGGTATTTACATCAATGGTGTGATCAATCTTTTTAACCACGGCTGATGTATTTTTACTACCTAGTTTAATGTTGTAGCTTTTACCTAGTACAAGCGGCGCTTCGTGCATCCACACAAGTTTTGCTTGAATAAGGTTAGTTACCGTAGCCGTTGAGCTTGCAGGTACTATTACGTCCCCGCGGCTAATATCTATTTCGCTATTAAGGGTAACGGTAATTGCTTGGCCAGCCTCTGCGTGATCTAAGTTGCCATTAAAAGTAACAATTTCTTTAATACTTGATGTTTTACCCGACGGTAATACTTTTACTGCATCGCCAACATGTAACTTACCTGATGCCAACGTGCCCTGAAAACCACGGAAGTTTAAGTTAGGGCGTACCACGTACTGCACTGGTAAGCGTGCTTCAAAACCGGTATCGGTTTCTGCTGCTGGTGAGTCTTCTAAAAGCTCAAGTAATGGCTTATCTGTGTAATAAGGCGTATGTGCAGAGCGCGTTACTACGTTGTCGCCTTTAAGCGCCGACATAGGTACAAACTTAATGTTTGATACGTTAAGTTGCTCAGCAAATTTAAGGTAGTCGGCCTTAATTTTTTCATAAACGGTTTCGTCAAAATCAACGATATCCATTTTATTTACTGCTACAACAAACTGCTTAATGCCTAGCGAGTCACAAATAAAGCTATGGCGTTTAGTTTGCACTTGCACACCGTAGCGAGCATCAACCAAAATAATAGCTACATCACTTGTTGATGCGCCTGTTACCATGTTGCGGGTGTATTGCTCGTGCCCTGGGGTATCGGCAATAATAAATTTACGCTTAGCAGTTGAAAAATAACGATACGCTACGTCAATGGTAATGCCTTGCTCGCGCTCAGCTTGTAAGCCATCTACCAGTAGGGCTAAGTCGAGCTCTTCGCCTGCGTTACCTACTTTTTCGTTATCTTTATGAAGGGCTGCAAGCTGATCTTCATAAATTTGGTGGCTGTCGTGCAAAAGGCGGCCAATCAGTGTTGATTTACCGTCATCTACGCTGCCACAGGTAAGCATGCGTAATAAGCTTTTATCTTGTTGGCGTGCTAGGTAGGCGTCTATGCCAATTTCTTTTACTTCGTTAATTGTGTCGTTAGTATTGGTAGACATTAGAAATACCCCTCACGTTTTTTCTTCTCCATTGAGCCTGCTGAGTCGTGATCTATTACACGGCCTTCACGTTCAGATGACGTAGATAACAGCATTTCTTCAATAATTTCAGTTAGGTTGCTAGCAGTAGATTCAACTGCACCCGTAAGTGGGTAACAGCCTAAAGTACGAAAACGTACCGACTTCATTTGCGGTACTTCACCATCAGCAAGTGGCATGCGCTCGTCGTCCACCATAATTAAGGTGCCGTCGCGCTCTACTACTGGGCGCTCTTTAGCTAAATAAAGCGGAACCATTTCGATGTTTTCTTGGTAAATGTATTGCCAAATATCAAGCTCAGTCCAGTTAGATAGTGGGAATACACGAATGCTCTCACCAGGGTTAACTTGGCTGTTGTAGGTATTCCAAAGCTCCGGGCGCTGGTTTTTAGGGTCCCAACGGTGGTGTTTGTCGCGGAACGAGTAAACACGTTCTTTTGCGCGAGACTTTTCTTCATCGCGACGTGCGCCACCAAATGCAGCATCAAAGCCGTATTTATCAAGTGCTTGTTTTAAACCTTGGGTTTTCATTATGTCGGTATGTTTACCTGAGCCGTGTTCAAATGGGCTTATGCCCATTGCCATGCCTTCTGGGTTTTTGTGTACCAGTAGGTCAAAGCCGTATTCTTTTGCAATACGGTCACGAAACTCAATCATTTCACGAAACTTCCAGTTGGTGTCTACGTGTAATAACGGAAACGGAATTTTTGCAGGGTAAAATGCTTTACGCGCTAAGTGCAAAAGTACCGACGAATCTTTACCAATAGAGTAAAGCATTACTGGGTTCTCAAACTCAGCGGCGACTTCGCGCATGATTTTGATACTTTCAGCTTCAAGTTGCTGAAGGTGAGTTAAAGCCATTGTTAGTCGTCCTACTAAAATGATTAAAAGTTACAAATTTAAATATATTTAGGTATTTGATACATCGGTTAGCGGCTGTGCAAAACTACTTGTTTGCTCGTTTTGGCCAAACCAAGCTAGCTGCGAGTGCAGGGCGGCTACTTCGCCAATAATAAGTAACGCTGGTGAAATAACGCTGTTGCGCTCAATTAAATCAGCAAGTTCACCTAATTGCCCCGTAACCACACGCTGATTTTTACGTGTGCCGTTTTCAATAATGGCAACCGGTGTAGTTGCACTGCGGCCATGCTTTAACAGCTCAGCTTGAATATGTGGCGATTTAATAACGCCCATATAAATAGCTAAAGTTTGATGCGCTTTAGCAAGCGATTGCCAATCAAGCTCTTGGCCATCTTTTTTACAATGCCCTGTTACAAATTGAATGGCCTGGGCGTGATCACGATGCGTAAGTGGAATACCTGCATACGCGCTACAACCTGCTGCTGCCGTAATACCCGGTACTATTTGATAATTTACGTTGTTGGCAGCCAGTACTTGTACTTCTTCACCGCCACGGCCGTAAATAAATGGGTCACCGCCTTTAATACGGCACACTTTTTTGCCTTGCTTGGCAAAATCAACCAGCATTTGGTTGGTATCTTCTTGGGCTACACTGTGATCGCCTAAACGTTTGCCTACGCATACTAGGTCGGCATCACGGCGAACTAATTCCATAATTTCATCAGACACTAAGTAGTCGTATACAACAACGTCAGCTTGCTGCATTAGTTGCAGTGCTTTAAGTGTTAAAAGCTCAGGGTCGCCAGGGCCTGCACCTACTACATATACTTCGCCTTCTGGCTCTGCTTTTGCATCGAGCATTTGATTTAGCTGGGCTTGTGCTGCTTCGGTATTGCCAGTTTGCACTTTACTTACTACTGATGAATCGAACACGCCTTCCCAAAATTGGCGGCGGTCAGCAAAGTGTTTAAAGCGTTGTTTTACTTTATCTCTAAAGCTGCCAACTAAGGTTGCTAATGGGCCAATATGCTGTGGGATAAGCGTCTCTAACTTTTCGCGTAATCTGCGAGCGAGTACAGGGGCAGTACCTGCGCTTGATATAGCAATAGTTATTGGGTCGCGGTCTACAATAGACGGGAATATAAACGTACACTTAGGTTGGTCATCAACCACATTCACAAATACATTTCGTGCGTTTGCCAGTTCAAATACATTGTTGTTTACGTCATCACGGTCAGTGGCTGCTATAACCAGCATTTTGCCTTCAAGGTGCGACTCGTCAAAATATGCATCAATAAGCGTTACTTCGTTATTATGAGCATGCTCTTTTAGTTCGTCGCAAAACCAAGGTGCTACTAAGGTTACGTTTGCGCGAGCTTTTAAGAACGCGCGACATTTGCGTAATGCGACCTCTCCACCGCCAACAACCAAAACTGGCTTGTTGTCGAGTTTGGTAAAGATAGGTAAATACTGCACGTTTATAACACCCCTAAACAAATTCAAATATAAGAAAACGCTTTATTCTGATGGGCAGAATATAGCGGCTATCAATAAGTAAAAAATAATTAAAACCAAGTTGATATAACTAAAAGTTATAATTGGTGGCCTTTTTAGTCCTAAGACTTAGTTAACAAGGGATTGCGGGGAGTTACAAGTAAAATAACAAGCTTATAGTGTTTGGTTATGAGCTATAGCGAGATTACGTTAATTTGTTACTATGGCAGTAACACTAATTTATTGCTTAATAAATGGATTACTTATGACTGAACAATATGATAACGCTCAATTAGCTGTATCACTTATG
This sequence comes from Pseudoalteromonas carrageenovora IAM 12662, assembly GCF_900239935.1. Lineage (NCBI taxonomy): Bacteria > Pseudomonadati > Pseudomonadota > Gammaproteobacteria > Alteromonadales > Pseudoalteromonadaceae > Pseudoalteromonas > Pseudoalteromonas carrageenovora. The sequence continues at coordinate 3,322,510 of NZ_LT965928.1, read as the reverse complement.
GATTTAACGAGCTTAAATAGCTCAGATACTACGAGCGATATTCAGCTGCTTATAAATAGCATAAATCCCACGTTAGGTACGCCTGCTGCGGTATGTGTTTACAGCGATTTTGTGGACGATGCAAAAATTGCGTTAGCCGCACGAGAGCTTAACCACGTTAAAGTAGCCACGGTTACTAACTTCCCAGCGGGCGATGCACCGCTTAGCGACGTAATAAACGAAACGCTTATTGCTATTGAGCGCGGCGCCGATGAAATCGATTTAGTTATACCTTATAAAGCACTTATTGCCGGCGATGAAAGTACCGTGCTTGAATATATACAGCAAAGCAAAAAAGCCTGCGCTGCAAGGGCTCAATTAAAAGTAATTATAGAAAGCGGCGAGCTAAAAATTGATAAGTTAATCACTAAAGCAACTAACTTAGCTATTCAGGGCGGGGCTGATTTTGTAAAAACAAGCACAGGGAAGGTGCCTGTCAATGCAACGCTTGAAGCAACAAAAGTGATGCTTAGTGCTATTAAACAATCGGGTGAAGTAGTTGGTTTTAAAGCTGCCGGCGGCGTTAAAACAGTAGCCGATGCAAAGGACTATTTAGCACTAACACGTTCAATAATGGGCGATGACTACTTACAGGCTGATACATTTAGGTTTGGTGCATCTAGCTTACTTAGTGATGTGTATAAAGTATTAGAAAAATAATCATTAAATTAAGTACTATGCCTCTATATAAGAGAGTAAATGATTGGCATGTGAAACAATAATAGAATTAATTAATTAATTAGATTTTCCTATGTGGGTATCTTTTAGGCTTGTGTAAATGATTTGCGTAAGTATAATAGGCATCCACTTTGCAGGGGCGTAGTTCCAATTGGTAGAACAGCGGTCTCCAAAACCGACGGTTGGGAGTTCGAATCTCTCCGCCCCTGCCATTTTTACTTGTAAGTTGAGTAAGTCTGGGGTTAAAAATCGGTTTAAATAAGTCTGTTTTTAAGTTTAGATTTTAATGGATTAACCCTGCCATTGCGTAGGGTTGTTGTGTCTGTAGTTAGGGTAATAATATTATGAGCACGAATGTAGAAACACCATCAAGTGCGATGGAGTCAGTAAAGTGGTTAGTAGCTATCGCGCTACTTGCAGGCGCAGTTGTTGGTAATCACATGTTTGCAGATCAGTCTGTATTACTACGTGCTATTGGCGTTGTAATTGCAATAGCAGCTGGTTTAGGTATTGCCTCGCAAACATTTAAGGGACGTACTTTCCTTGCTTTTGCTAAAGAAGCACGCATTGAAGTACGCAAAGTAATTTGGCCAACGCGTCAAGAAACTACCCACACGACATTAATTGTAATGGTTGCAACAGTGATTATGGCGCTTATCCTTTGGGGATTAGACGGCATTTTATTCCGCGCTGTAGGCTTTTTAACTGGATTGGAGATCTGATCCCATGTCGGATGAGAACAAAGAAATTAAGTTACGTTGGTATGTAGTACAAGCTTTTTCGGGTTACGAAAAGCGTGTGGCACAAACGTTAACTGAACATATTAAAATCGAAGGCCTTGAAGAGAGCTTTGGTGAGATATTAGTACCAACTGAAGAAGTTGTTGAGATGCGCGCTGGTCAAAAGCGTAAATCTGAGCGTAAATTCTTTCCAGGTTACGTATTAGTACAAATGGATATGAACGATGCTAGCTGGCACTTAGTGAACAGCACAGAACGCGTAATGGGCTTTATTGGTGGTACTTCTGACCGTCCAGCGCCTATTAGCTCTAAAGAAGCAGAACGCATTCTTAACCGTCTACAAGAAAATGCTGAAGCACCTAAACCTGCTACATTATTTGAACCAGGCGAAGTGGTTCGTGTTACTGATGGCCCATTTGCTGACTTTAGTGGTGTGGTTGAAGAAGTTGACTACGAAAAGAGCCGCGTAAAAGTATCTGTACTTATTTTCGGTCGTTCTACGCCGGTTGAGCTTGAATTTGGTCAAGTTGAACAAGATAAGTAATTGATTAAAAAAGCTTCGCTAGAGTTTTTATAAATTTTGGCACGAAGCTTGAAAAAGGCCGCTGATTAACTTATAATCAGCGGCCTTTTTGTATTAAGGTAAAAATTTATTTTTACTATACAAAAAGTACGAAACCAATTTTTAAACTGGGAAGCCGTTAGAGTACGCGTCCTCGCGCGCACAAGGCTAAGACCCACCAAATGAGGTATTTATAATGGCTAAAAAAGTTGAAGCTCTAATCAAGCTACAAGTTGCCGCTGGTATGGCTAATCCTAGTCCTCCAGTAGGTCCTGCACTAGGTCAACACGGTGTAAACATCATGGAATTCTGTAAAGCGTTTAACGCACGTACAGAGTCTATCGAAAAAGGCGCTCCAGTTCCTGTAGTGATCTCTGTTTACGGTGACCGTTCATTTACGTTCGACATGAAAACGCCACCTGCTGCTTACTTACTTAAGAAAGCTGCTGGTATCAAGTCAGGCTCAGGCCGTCCTAACACTGATAAAGTAGGCACAGTAACTCGTGCTCAACTTGAAGAGATTGTTGAGACAAAACGAACTGACCTTACAGCTGCCGATATGGACGCAGCGGTTCGCACTATCGCAGGTTCTGCGCGTGCGATGGGCTTGAACGTAGAGGACTAAGAAATGGCTAAATTAACTAAACGTATGCGTACTATCCGCGAAAAAGTGGAAGTAACTAAAGATTACGAAATCAATGAAGCAGTTGCTCTTTTAAAAGAGTTAGCGACAGCTAAATTCGTAGAAAGTGTTGACGTTGCCGTTAACCTTGGTATCGATGCTCGTAAATCTGACCAAAACGTTCGTGGTGCAACTGTACTACCTAACGGTACTGGCCGTGACGTTCGTGTTGCTGTATTCACACAAGGCGCTAATGCAGAAGCTGCAAAAGAAGCCGGTGCTGAGTTAGTAGGCATGGAAGATCTTGCTGAGCTAGTTAAAAAAGGCGAGATGAACTTTGACGTTGTTGTTGCATCACCAGACGCTATGCGTGTTGTTGGTCAACTAGGTCAAATCTTAGGCCCACGTGGTCTAATGCCAAACCCTAAAACTGGTACTGTAACGCCTAACGTTGCAGAAGCAGTTAAAAATGCTAAAGCAGGTCAAGTACGTTACCGTAATGACAAAAATGGCATCATCCATACTACTATCGGTAAGGTTGATTTCACTGCTGAGCAACTTCAACAAAACCTTGAGTCACTAATTGTTGCACTTAAGAAGGCTAAACCTTCTCAAGCTAAAGGTGTTTACTTGAAAAAAGTAACTATCTCTACAACAATGGGCGCAGGTGTTTCTGTTGACCAAAACACTTTAAGCACAGTTGTAGCTTAATTGGTGTTTACATGGCGTGAAATTTGTACTATAATTTCGCGCCATTTTGTTGATTAATTTATTAATTGGCAAAGTAAAGAATTCGGGTTGAAGTCCATAATTTCGGTGCGCCTTTGGCAAAGCGATAAATTGGGCTTCCGTCCAAGACCGTAGGCGGTTTCGGCCTTAATGTTTACCTACGTAGACGGTGTGAATCCCCAGATAGATTTTTCCTAATCCTTCTGGCTCTCGCCGTAAAAAGCATCTCCATCAGTTATTTTGGTGGGGAAGAGTAAAAACAGGGAAGCCGAGTGTCGGTGACCCCATTAAACCAGGAGTAACACCCATGGCTTTAAATCTTCAAGGCAAAAAAGCAATTGTTGCTGAAGTCAACGAAGCAGCCAATGGTGCTCTTTCTGCAGTTGTTGCAGATTCTCGTGGTGTAGCAGTAGGCGCAATTACAGCCCTTCGTAAAGAAGCTCGTGAAGCTGGTGTATGGATGAAAGTTGTTCGTAACACTCTAGCAAAACGTGCTGTTGAAGGTACTGAATTTGAATGTCTATCTGACTCGTTAGTTGGTCCAAGCTTAATCGCTTTCTCATCAGAGCACCCAGGTGCTGCTGCGCGTATCTTTTCAGATTTCGCGAAAAAGAATGAGAAATTTGAGCTTAAAACGGCCGCTTTTGAAGGTAACATCGTAGACGCAGCAATGCTTGCTACATTACCTACATACGACGAAGCTGTTGCACGCTTAATGAGCGCTATGAAAGAAGCGTCTGCTGGCAAATTGTGTAAAACAATTGAAGCAGTACGTGTACAGAAAGAAGAGCAAGCTGCTTAATTTTAAGCTGTTTAACCTCCCTTTCGGTGTAAAATTTATTTGGACCTAGAGTCCGTTAATTATTAGGAAATTTGTAATGTCTGTAACTAAAGACCAAATCCTTGACGCAATTGCTGAAATGTCAGTAATGGACGTTGTTGCTCTTATCGAAGCAATGGAAGAAAAATTCGGCGTAACTGCTGCAGCTGCAATGGTAGCTGGTCCAGCTGCTGAAGCTGCTGAAGAGAAAACAGAATTTGACGTAATCCTTACTGGCGCTGGCGCTAACAAGGTTGCTGCAATCAAAGCTGTTCGTAGCGCAACTGGCCTTGGCCTTAAAGAAGCGAAAGCTCTTGTTGAAGCTGCTCCTACACCTGTTAAAGAAGGTGTATCTAAAGAAGAAGCTGAAGCACTTGCAAAAGATCTTACTGAAGCTGGTGCTGAAGTTGAGGTTAAGTAATTTAGCTTTTGCTAAGTTCGCTGCCTGAGAAATCAGGCAAGGGCTGGTGATTATTTAATCACCGGCCTTTTTGCGCTATAGAGCGATGTATTCCTATAGCTCAAATAAAATCTGATTTTCTCTTTACTTTCAACGCTTTATAGTTTGCTAGTGTTGTGAGGGGAGTTTATTAGAACAACAATTAAATGTTGTAAATCTTGGCTTAGATGCCAGTTAAGTCTGTTCTTACAAGAACAGGTCGGGTCAAAGATCAGCAAGCTGAGGAACCCCATGGCTTACTCTTATTCTGAAAAGAAACGTATCCGTAAGGATTTTGGTAAACGTCCACAAGTTTTGGATATACCTTTCTTACTGTCGACGCAGTTAGAATCGTTTAAAAAATTCTTAGTCCCGGACGCTGATGGCGATCATGGTTTGGAAGCTGCCTTCCGTTCTGTGTTCCCAATTAAAAGCTACTCGGGAAATTCTGAGCTTCAATACGTAAGTTATCGTATTGGTGAGCCAGTATTCGATGTAAAAGAATGTCAAATTCGCGGTGTGACTTATTCTGCTCCACTTCGCGTGAAACTGCGTCTTGTAGTTATGGACAAAGAAGCTCCAGGCACAGTTAAAGACATTAAAGAGCAAGAAGTTTACATGGGCGAAATTCCGCTCATGACCGATACCGGTACTTTTGTAATCAATGGTACAGAGCGTGTTATCGTTTCTCAGCTACACCGTAGCCCTGGTGTATTCTTTGATAACGACCGCGGTAAAACCCATTCATCGGGTAAAGTATTATATAACGCTCGCGTTATACCTTACCGTGGTTCATGGTTAGACTTCGAATTTGATGCAAAAGATAACCTATATGTACGTATTGACCGTCGTCGTAAATTACCGGCGTCTATCATCCTACGTGCACTAGAGTATTCTAGCGAACAAATCCTAGATATGTTCTTCGATAACACTGCGTTTGAAGTAACTGACGGTAAAGTTCTTATGGAACTTGTGCCTTCACGTTTACGTGGTGAAACTGCCGCTTTTGATATCAAAGGCGAAGACGGTGAAGTACTTGTTGAAAGCGGTCGTCGTATTACGGCTCGCCACATCAAGAGCATCGAGAAGAAAGGCATTAATCAATTAGAAGTACCACATGAGTACATCATTGGCCGTATTGTAGCTAAAAACTATGTTGATGAGTCAACAGGTGAAGTTATTGCAAACGCTAATGACGAGCTATCTCTAGAATTGATGGCTGAATTGGTTAAAGCTGGTCACACTAAAATTGATACGTTATATATCAATGAAGTGGACAGCGGTGCTTACATGTCAAATACATTGAACATTGACTCTTCAAGCAACCGTTTAGAAGCGCTAGTAGAAATTTACCGTATGATGCGCCCAGGCGAGCCACCGACGAAAGACGCGGCTGAAGCCTTATTCGAGAACTTGTTCTTCTCTGAAGAACGTTATGACTTATCTACTGTAGGTCGTATGAAGTTCAACAGCCGTGTTGGTTACGATACCGATACAGGCCCTGGCACATTAAATAAAGAAGACATCGTGTCTGTTATGAAAGTATTAATTGCTATTCGTAACGGTCAAGGCGATGTTGATGATATTGACCACTTAGGCAACCGTCGTATACGTAGTGTTGGCGAAATGGCTGAGAACCAATTCCGTGTTGGTCTAGTACGTGTAGAACGTGCTGTACGTGAGCGTTTAAGCTTAGGTGACCTTGACGCGATAATGCCACAAGATCTTATTAACGCTAAGCCTATTTCGGCAGCGGTTAAAGAGTTCTTCGGCTCGTCTCAGTTATCACAGTTTATGGACCAAAATAACCCGCTATCAGAAGTAACGCATAAGCGTCGTATTTCTGCATTAGGTCCGGGCGGTCTAACTCGTGAACGCGCTGGCTTTGAAGTACGTGACGTTCACGTAACTCACTACGGTCGCGTATGTCCAATCGAGACTCCTGAGGGTCCAAACATCGGTCTAATTAACTCATTGTCTACGTACGCACGTACAAATGACTATGGTTTCTTAGAAACACCTTACCGTAAAGTGGTAGACGGTGTTGTAACTGATGAAGTTGATTACTTATCAGCCATTGAAGAAGGTCAGTTTGTTATCGCACAGGCGAACTCAAACTTAACTGAAACCAATGAGTTTGTTGATGAACTTATTCCATGTCGTCACAAAGGTGAATCTACCTTTATGGGTCGCATGGACCAGCAATATATGGATGTATCACCACAACAGGTGATCTCTGTAGCGGCAGCACTTATCCCGTTCTTAGAACACGATGATGCTAACCGTGCATTGATGGGTTCAAACATGCAACGTCAAGCAGTACCAACATTGAAAGCGGATAAGCCGTTAGTAGGTACTGGTATTGAGTTAACACTAGCGAAAGATTCTGGTGTAACGATTGTTGCTAAACGTGGTGGTGAAGTAATGTATGCTGACGCAAGTCGCATCGTTGTAAACGTACATGAAGAAGAACGCATTCCTGGTGAAGCGGGCATCGACATCTACAACTTAACCAAATACACACGTTCTAACCAAAATACATGTATTAACCAAAAACCAACTTGTATGGTTGGCGAACCGGTTACTCGTGGTGACGTGTTAGCAGATGGTCCTTCGACTGACTTAGGTGATTTAGCCCTTGGTCAAAACCTTCGCGTGGCATTCATGCCATGGAATGGTTACAACTTCGAGGATTCAATCTTACTATCAGAGCGCGTAGTTGAAGAAGATCGTCTAACGACTATCCACATTCAAGAACTACAGTGTGTTGCCCGTGATACTAAATTAGGTCCTGAAGAGATCACTGCAGATATCCCGAATGTGGGTGAGTCTGCACTAGGCAAGCTTGATGAGTCAGGCGTTGTTTATATCGGTGCTGAAGTTAAAGGCGGCGATATCTTAGTAGGTAAAGTGACTCCTAAAGGCGAGACGCAATTAACACCTGAAGAGAAGCTACTGCGTGCTATCTTCGGTGAAAAAGCGTCTGACGTTAAAGACAGCTCTTTACGTGTACCAAACTCTGTAACTGGTACTGTAATTGACGTACAAGTTTTCACCCGTGATGGTGTTGAAAAAGATAAACGTGCGTTAGAAGTTGAAGACATGCAGCTTCGCGAAGCGAAGAAAGACTTCAACGAAGAGTTCCGCATTTTAGAAGCTGGCGTTTTAGGACGTGCTCGCAAGTTACTTGTGGATTCAGGTTTCGAAGAAAGCAACTTAACGTCACTAAATGCTGAAAAGCTACTTACTCAAAGCCTTGCTGAAGAAGACAAGCAAGCTGAACTTGAGCAACTAGCTGCACAGTACGATGAGCTTAAAGCTGAATACGATAAGAAGTTTGAAAACAAACGTCGTAAAATTACCCAAGGTGATGACTTAGCACCAGGCGTACTTAAGATTGTTAAAGTATACCTAGCTGTTAAACGTCGTATCCAACCGGGTGATAAAATGGCGGGTCGTCACGGTAACAAAGGTGTTATCTCGACTATCGTACCAGTAGAAGATATGCCATACGATGATAAAGGTCGTACGGTAGATATCGTACTAAATCCACTAGGTGTACCATCACGAATGAACATCGGTCAGATCCTTGAAACACATATGGGTCTAGCTGCACGTGGTATTGGTGAGTGCTTAGAGGAAATGATGAAAGAACAACGTGAGCTTCATGAGCTACGTGAATTCATCAAGCAAGCTTACGAAATCGGTGAGTCTCGTCAAGAAGTAGATATTGCAAGCTTCTCTGATGATGAAATTCGTCGTTTAGCTGAAAACTTAAAAGGTGGTTTACCAATAGCTACTCCTGCATTTGATGGCGCGAAAGAAGACGAAATCAAAGACATGCTTGAGCTTGGTGGATACCCAAGAAGTGGTCAGGTTACACTCTATGATGGCCGTACTGGCGATCAGTTTGAACGTCAAGTAACTGTTGGTTACATGTACATGCTTAAACTTAACCACTTGGTTGATGACAAGATGCACGCACGTTCTACTGGTTCTTACAGCCTTGTTACTCAGCAGCCGCTGGGTGGTAAAGCACAGTTCGGTGGCCAGCGTTTTGGTGAGATGGAAGTATGGGCACTTGAAGCTTACGGTGCTGCTTACACTCTACAAGAAATGCTAACAGTGAAATCGGATGACGTGAACGGTCGTACTAAGATGTATAAAAACATCGTTGATGGTAACCATAAAATGGAACCAGGTATGCCAGAATCGTTCAACGTATTGTTGAAAGAAATCCGCTCACTGGGTATCAACATCGAGTTGGAAGAAAATTAAGCCAATTAGATGCTGCAGTTAACGCTGCAGCATCTGTTACGGCTGAATAGAATGTAGGGACGAGATTATCCGTCCTCAAGATTAACTCCGACAGGAGAGCTAAGGTGAAAGACTTACTTAAGTTTCTGAAGCAACAAAATAAGACCGAAGAATTCGATGCAATTCGCATTGGTCTTGCTTCACCAGACATGGTTCGTTCATGGTCATACGGTGAAGTAAAGAAACCTGAGACTATTAACTACCGTACTTTCAAGCCTGAGCGCGATGGCTTATTCTGTGCCCGTATTTTCGGCCCAGTGAAAGATTATGAGTGTTTATGTGGTAAATATAAACGCCTTAAACACCGTGGTGTGATCTGTGAGAAGTGTGGCGTTGAAGTTACACTTACTAAAGTGCGTCGTGATCGTATGGGTCATATCGATCTTGCGAGCCCAGTAGCGCATATATGGTTTTTAAAATCATTACCGTCACGTATTGGCTTAATGCTTGATATGACGCTTCGTGATATTGAACGTGTTCTATACTTCGAATCATTCGTAGTAACTGAGCCTGGTATGACAACGCTTGAGCGTGGTCAGCTTTTAGGTGAAGAAGAATACCTAGATTCACTTGAAGAGCACGGTGATGAGTTTGAAGCTAAGATGGGTGCTGAAGCAGTATTAGACTTGCTTCGTGAACTTGATCTTGCTCAACTAATTGCAGAAATGCGTGAAGAGTTACCAACAATTAACTCTGAAACTAAGCGTAAGAAGATCACTAAACGTCTTAAGTTAATGGAATCGTTCCACCAATCAGGTAATAACCCTGAGTGGATGATCATGACAGTACTTCCAGTATTGCCACCTGATCTACGTCCATTAGTACCATTAGACGGTGGTCGTTTTGCGACTTCTGATCTAAATGACCTTTACCGTCGTGTTATTAACCGTAATAACCGTCTTAAGCGTCTATTAGATCTAGCTGCACCAGATATTATCGTACGCAACGAAAAACGTATGTTACAAGAAGCGGTAGATGCGCTACTTGATAACGGTCGTCGTGGCCGTGCTATAACAGGTTCTAACAAACGTCCTCTTAAATCTCTTGCTGATATGATCAAGGGTAAGCAAGGTCGTTTCCGTCAGAACTTACTTGGTAAGCGTGTAGATTACTCTGGCCGTTCTGTAATCACGGTTGGTCCTACACTTAAGCTTCATCAATGTGGTCTTCCTAAGAAGATGGCACTTGAGTTATTCAAACCATTTATCTATGGCAAACTAGAGCGTCGCGGCATGGCTACGACAATCAAAGCAGCTAAGAAGATGGTTGAACGTGAAGTAGCGGAAGTATGGGATGTATTAGACGAAGTAATTCGTGAACATCCAGTATTACTTAACCGTGCACCAACACTTCACCGTTTGGGTATCCAAGCGTTTGAACCTGTGCTTATCGAAGGTAAAGCGATTCATTTACACCCATTAGTATGTGCGGCTTACAACGCCGATTTCGATGGTGACCAAATGGCGGTACACGTACCGTTAACAATCGAAGCGCAGCTTGAAGCACGTGCACTAATGATGTCTACAAACAACATCTTATCTCCTGCGAATGGTGAGCCAATCATCGTTCCTTCACAGGATGTTGTATTAGGTCTTTACTACATGACGCGCGATCGCATTAATGCGAAAGGCGAAGGCATTGTATTTAAAGATCCTAAAGAAGCAGAAAAAGCATACCGTAGCGGTAATGCAGAACTTCACGCTCGCGTGAAAGTGCGTATCAGCCAATCAGTTAAGAACGAAGACGGTGTAGTAGAAGATACTATTACTATCATCGACACTACTGTTGGTCGTGCGATTCTGTCTCTAATTTTACCTAAAGGTATGCCGTTTGAGTCAATCAACCAAGCATTAGGTAAAAAGCAGATTTCTAGCTTATTAAACGAGTGTTACCGTCGTCTAGGTCTAAAAGACACTGTTGTGTTTGCTGACCAAGTTATGTACACCGGTTTCCACTACGCAATGAAGTCAGGTGTTTCAATTGGTATCGATGACTTAGCTATCCCACCTGTTAAAGCACAGATCATTGAATCAGCTGAGGCTGAAGTAACTGAAATCAACCAACAATTCCAATCAGGTCTTGTAACGGCTGGTGAAAAGTACAATAAAGTTATCGATATCTGGTCACGTGTAAACGAAAACTTATCACGTGAAATGATGGCCAACTTGTCAAAAGACATGGTTATTAATGCTAAAGGTGAAGAAGAAGAGCAACCGTCATTTAACTCAGTGTTTATGATGGCCGACTCTGGTGCTCGTGGTAGTGCCGCTCAGATCCGTCAGCTAGCAGGTATGCGTGGTCTAATGGCACGTCCAGATGGTTCAATCATCGAGACGCCAATCACGGCTAACTTCCGTGAAGGTCTAAACGTACTTCAGTACTTCATCTCAACGCACGGTGCGCGTAAAGGTCTTGCCGATACAGCACTGAAAACAGCGAACTCGGGTTACTTAACGCGTCGTTTAGTAGACGTTGCACAAGATTTGGTAATCAACGAAGACGACTGTGGCACAGAAGATGGCTTAACAATGAAACCGCTTATTGAAGGTGGTGATGTTGTAGAAGCACTTCGTGAACGTGTTCTTGGTCGTGTTGTTGCTGAAGATATCGTTATTCCAGGTACTAACACAGTACTTGTTGAACGTAATATCATGCTCGATGAAAAACTGTGTGACCTTTTAGAAGAGCACTCAGTAGATGAAGTTCGCGTACGCTCAGTTATCACATGTGATAACGACTTTGGTGTATGTGCTAAGTGTTATGGTCGTGACCTTGCACGTGGTCATATCATCAACGCGGGTGAATCTGTAGGTGTTATCGCGGCGCAGTCAATCGGTGAGCCGGGTACACAGCTTACGATGCGTACATTCCACATCGGTGGTGCGGCATCAAGAGCGTCAGCTGAAAATAATGTACAAGTTAAAACTAACGGTACATTAAAACTGCACAACGCTAAATATGTATTAAACACAGACGGTAAGATTGTTATTACCTCACGTTCTACTGAGATCACTATCATTGATAGCTATGGTCGTGAAAAAGAGCGTTATAAAGTACCTTACGGTGCGGTATTAACAGTGCAAGACAATGCTGAAGTTCAAGGTAACGACATTGTTGCTACTTGGGACCCGCATAGTCACCCAATTGTTCTTGAGCATAAGTCAAAAGTATCGTTCAGCGATATCGATGACTCAAATACAGAGACACAAACCGATGAACTAACCGGTTTAACTCGTATTGTTGTTAAAGACCTTGCTAAAGCCAATGCGAAAGAACCTAAGCTTATCATCGAAAGTGAAGAGCGCGGTCTGCAAGAAACACGTTTACCTTCATTCACTACTATTGAAGTGACAGATGGTGCGACTGCAAACCCTGGTGACGTGCTAGCACGTATTCCACAAGAAGGTTCGAAAACTCGTGATATCACGGGTGGTCTACCACGCGTAGCCGACTTATTTGAAGCGCGTAAACCTAAAGAGCCAGCTATCTTAGCTGAGATCACAGGTACTATTAGCTTCGGTAAAGAAACTAAGGGTAAGAAGCGTTTAGTTATTACTCCATCAGAAGGCGATCATTACGAAGAAATGATTCCTAAGTGGCGTCAACTTAACGTGTTTGAAGGTGAGCAAGTGTCTAAAGGTGAAGTTATCGCCGATGGTCCTGAATCACCACATGACATCTTACGCCTACGTGGTGTGACTCATGTTGCTAACTACATCGTTAACGAAGTGCAAGAGGTTTACCGTTTGCAAGGCGTTAAGATCAATGACAAGTACATTGAAACAATTATCCGTCAGATGATTCGTAAATGTACAATTATACACGGTGGTGATACTGAGTTCTTAGCGGGTGAGCAAATTGAAGTAGCTCGCGTTAATATCGCTAATCGTGACCTTGAAAAACAAGGTAAAATCCCAGCGAAGTTTGAAATACAACTTATGGGTATCACGAAAGCATCACTTGCAACAGAATCTTTCATCTCAGCAGCGTCTTTCCAAGAAACAACACGTGTTCTTACAGATGCGGCAGTGAATGGTAAGAGCGATGAGCTTCGCGGTCTGAAAGAAAACGTAATAGTGGGTCGTTTGATCCCAGCCGGTACCGGTTTTGCGTATCACCAGGATCGTATGGCACGTCGTAAGCAAAGTTTAGTTGTTGAAGAGCAAACAGTAAGTGCAGAAGAGGCAACTCAAGCACTAACTGATGCTTTAAACGCTGATTTGTCTGGAAATCAATAAACTGTTCTTAATCAATAGATTAAGTGATAGTAAGGCAGATATATTCTGTCTTGCTATCAGTTTAGGTTGACAGGTTAAACTTTGCTCATTAAAATTCCGCCACCCATTTACTTGCATGTATGTTACAAGCTTGTAAAAAGGGCGGATTTTTTTATTTTTTTCAGTAGTAATTTTAATTTCAGGAGCTATTTAAATGGCAACTATTAACCAGCTAGTGCGTAAGCCACGTCGTAGCAAGGTTACTAAAAGTAACTCAGCTGCGCTTAAAGCGTGTCCGCAAAAGCGTGGTGTATGTACTCGCGTATATACAACTACACCTAAGAAACCAAACTCGGCGTTACGTAAAGTAGCTCGTGTACGTTTAACTAACGGTTTCGAAGTAACTTCATACATTGGTGGTGAAGGTCATAACCTTCAAGAGCATAGTGTAATCCTAATCCGTGGTGGTCGTGTTAAAGATTTACCAGGTGTGCGTTTTCACACTGTACGTGGTGCACTTGACTGTGCAGGCGTTAGCGACCGTCGTCAAGCTCGTTCTAAATACGGTGCAAAACGCCCTAAAGGCTAATTGTTTTCCGTTAGTAAGGCCAAGCACTAAATATTATTAATTATTGTTTTGGGTGATTGTTCCAAAAGGACAAACCTGAATAAACCGGAGATACAAAATGCCTAGAAGACGCGTAATAGGTCAACGTAAAATTCTTCCAGATCCTAAGTTCGGATCGGAACTTCTTGCTAAATTCGTTAACATCGTAATGTTAGACGGCAAGAAATCTACTGCTGAAAAAATTGTTTATGGTGCGCTAGACGTGGCTGCTGAGAAATCAGGCAAGTCGCACCTAGAAATCTTTGAAACTGCACTTGATAACATCCGTCCACAGGTAGAGGTTAAATCTCGCCGTGTTGGTGGTTCAACTTATCAAGTACCAGTTGAAGTACGTCCAGTACGTCGTAACGCATTAGGTATGCGTTGGTTAGTAGACGCTGCACGTAAGCGTGGCGAAAAATCTATGGGCTTACGTTTAGCTCAAGAAATCGTTGACGCTGCTGACAACAAAGGCACTGCGGTTAAGAAACGTGAAGACGTTCACCGTATGGCTGAAGCGAATAAAGCATTCGCACATTACCGTTGGTAATCTGTCCTTAACCTTTAAGAGGATCATATGGCACGTACAACTCCACTTGAGCGCTACCGTAATATCGGCATAGTAGCTCACGTAGATGCAGGCAAAACCACCACAACAGAACGTGTTCTGTTCTACACGGGTCTTTCTCATAAGATCGGTGAAGTACATGATGGCGCCGCAACTATGGATTGGATGGAGCAGGAACAAGAGCGTGGTATCACAATCACTTCTGCTGCAACAACGTGTTTCTGGAAAGGGATGGACGCTCAATTTGACGACCATCGTATCAATATTATTGATACTCCAGGACACGTAGATTTCACTATCGAAGTAGAGCGTTCTTTACGCGTATTAGATGGTGCGGTAGTTGTTCTTTGTGCTTCATCAGGTGTACAGCCGCAAACTGAGACAGTTTGGCGTCAAGCGAACAAATACGAAGTTCCGAGAATGATCTTCGTAAATAAAATGGATCGCACGGGCGCTGACTTCTTAACGGTTGTTAGCCAGGTGAAATCTCGTCTTGGAGCAACGCCTGTTCCAATCCAGTTGCCAATTGGCGCTGAAGACGACTTTAAAGGTGTAATTGACCTTATAAAAATGAAAGCCATTAACTGGAACGAAGCGGACCAGGGTATGACCTTCTCTTATGAGGCAATACCGGCAGAACTTCAAGAGTTAGCTGAAGAATGGCACTCTCATTTAGTTGAAAGTGCAGCTGAAGCCTCTGAAGAACTAATGGATAAGTACTTAGAAGGTGAAGAGTTAAGTGAAGCAGAGATAAAATCTGCTTTACGTCAACGCACATTAGCGAACGAGATTGTTCCAATAACGTGTGGTAGCGCATTTAAAAACAAAGGCGTTCAAGCTGTGCTTGATGGCGTTGTTGAGTACATGCCAGCACCAACACAAGTGAAACAAATCCAAGGTATCTTAGAAAATGGTACTGAGGAAGAACGTCCAGCTGATGATAAAGCGCCGTTTGCTGCACTCGCATTTAAGATTGCAACAGACCCGTTTGTTGGCACTTTAACCTTTTTCCGTGTTTACTCTGGTACTGTTAAACAGGGTGACGCGGTTTATAACCCAGTTAAAAGTAAGCGTGAGCGACTTGGCCGTATCGTACAGATGCATTCAAACTCACGTGAAGAGATCAAAGAAGTTTACGCAGGCGACATCGCGGCAGCTATTGGTCTTAAAGACGTAACAACAGGTGAAACACTGTGTGATCCGAATTCTATTATTACGCTTGAGCGTATGGAATTCCCTGAACCAGTTATCTCTGTTGCGGTTGAGCCTCGCACAATCGCTGACCAAGATAAGATGGGTATCGCGCTAGGTAAACTAGCGGCAGAAGATCCTTCTTTTCGCGTACAAACTGACGAAGAATCAGGCCAGACTATAATCTCTGGCATGGGTGAACTTCACCTAGATATCATTGTCGACCGTATGAAACGTGAATTCAGTGTTGAATGTAACGTTGGTAAGCCGCAGGTTGCATACCGAGAAGCTATTCGTTCAACTGTTAAAGTTGAAGGTAAGTTTATACGTCAATCAGGTGGTCGTGGTCAATATGGTCACGTCTGGGTTAAACTTGAGCCGATGGATATTTCGGATGATGAAGCACCAATTTACGAGTTCGTTAACGAAACGGTAGGTGGTTCTGTTCCTAAAGAATTTATCCCTGCGGTAGACAAAGGTCTCCAAGAGCAAATGTCTCAAGGTGTACTGGCAGGCTACCCATTACTTGGCGTTAAAGCGACTTTATATGATGGTTCATTCCATGATGTAGACTCGAATGAAATGGCATTTAAAGTAGCAGGTTCAATGGCAATGAGAAATGGGGCGCTAGAAGCTGACCCTGTATTATTAGAGCCAATGATGAAGGTTGAAGTAATCACTCCTGACTCAAACATGGGTGATGTAGTTGGCGACCTTAATCGTCGTCGCGGCATGATCGAAGGCATGGAAGATGCTATAGGTGGACTTAAGCAAATTAATGCACAAGTTCCTCTTTCTGAAATGTTTGGTTATGCAACTGCTTTACGATCTGCAACACAGGGCCGTGCCTCATACTCTATGGAGTTTTTGAAGTACGCTGAAGCCTCTAAAAATGTTGCAGATACAATAATTTCAGCTCGCGCTGTAATATGATTTTAGCTTGTCTGGCTCAATAGTGAGTCAGGCTTTAATTTCTTAATTAGGAATTTTTTAAGATGGCAAAAGAAAAGTTTGAACGCGTAAAACCGCACGTAAACGTTGGTACAATCGGCCACGTTGACCACGGTAAAACTACACTAACTGCAGCAATCACTAACGTACTTGCAAAAGTATACGGCGGTGTTGCTAAAGATTTCGCATCAATCGATAACGCTCCAGAAGAGCGCGAGCGTGGTATCACAATCTCAACTTCTCACGTTGAGTACGATACGCCAACTCGTCACTACGCACACGTAGATTGTCCTGGTCACGCCGATTATGTTAAAAACATGATCACTGGTGCTGCTCAAATGGACGGCGCTATCTTAGTAGTAGCTGCGACTGACGGCCCTATGCCACAAACTCGTGAGCACATCCTACTTTCTCGCCAAGTTGGCGTACCTTACATCATCGTATTCATGAACAAATGTGACATGGTTGATGACGAAGAGCTACTTGAGCTAGTAGAAATGGAAGTTCGTGAACTTCTTTCTGAGTACGACTTCCCAGGTGATGATTTACCACTAATTCAAGGTTCTGCACTTAAAGCACTTGAAGGCGAAGAGCAATGGGAAGCTAAAATCGTAGAGCTTGCAGAAGCACTAGATTCTTACATTCCAGAGCCAGAGCGTGACATCGATAAGCCATTCATCATGCCTATCGAAGATGTTTTCTCAATTCAAGGTCGTGGTACAGTTGTAACTGGCCGTGTTGAAGCGGGTATCATCAACGTGAATGACGAAGTTGAAATCGTTGGTATCAAAGAGACTACTAAGTCTACTTGTACTGGTGTTGAAATGTTCCGTAAGCTTCTTGACGAAGGTCGTGCTGGTGAGAACATTGGTGCACTTCTACGTGGTACTAAGCGTGAAGACGTTGAACGTGGTCAAGTACTAGCTAAGCCTGGTTCAATCAAGCCACACACTACATTCACTTCAGAAGTATACGTACTTTCTAAAGATGAAGGTGGTCGTCATACTCCATTCTTCAAAGGTTACCGTCCACAGTTCTACTTCCGTACAACTGACGTAACAGGTGACGTACAGTTACCAGATGGCGTAGAAATGGTAATGCCTGGTGATAACGTTAAGATGACAGTAACTCTAATCGCGCCAATCGCGATGGATGAAGGTCTTCGTTTCGCTATCCGTGAAGGTGGCCGTACTGTAGGTGCTGGTGTTGTAGCAACTATCGTAGAGTAATAGTTAACTTTTAAGTTAATTAATACTAAAAAAACCCGAGCTTAGTCTCGGGTTTTTTAATGCCTAAAATTTAGCTTACATGAAGGTGGCGCTCTTACCTTAGATGTAGGTGCTTTTTAGCAACGCTCAACGAGTAATAGTTAACTTTTAAGTTAATTAATACTAAAAAAAAAACTGAGCTTAGTCTCGGGTTTTTTAATGCCTGAAATTTAGCTTACATGAAGGTGGCGCTCTTACCTTAGATGTAGGTGCTTTGTAGCAACTATCGTAGAGTAATAGTTAACTTTTAAGTTAATTAATACTAAAAAAACCCGAGCTTAGCCTCGGGTTTTTTAATGTCTGAAGAAAAGCGTTTAGTTTTCAACTATCAGTTATTAGTAAAATGATCTGACCCCGATAATTACTCTACCTGTAGTGCACTTTAATAAACGAATTAATCCCGATTAAAAAAGCTCACAAAGCTAGCCCCTAGATATGTGTATTTGATAAGGTAAAGTGTCACTTATTAAAGGAGTCCGGTGTCCTCATGCTAAATAAACGAATATTTACCGCAAAAGAAGTTAGGGATAACGAGGCTCTTGCTGCTAAAAATAGTCATTGTGAGTTATTTACTCTCATGCAGCGCGCAGGGGAGGCTGTATTCAATGTCTGGAAAGAGTTTAATGCTGAGCATACCTTGGTGATTGTGGGACAAGGTAATAACGCTGGAGATGGTTATATTACCGCGAGCCTAATTAAGCAAGCGGGTAAGCTGGTGACTTTGTGTGCCGTTAACCCTGAGCAAGCACTAACAGGAGATGCAGCAAAAGCGTCTAACTTGTGGCGTGATGAAGGCGGTGAAGTTAATGCTTATACGAGTGAGTTATTAAACCGTAGTGATTTAATTATAGATGCAATGTTAGGTACTGGGATTACAAGCTCAGTACGCGATAATTTTGCTAAAATTATTAATGAAATTAATGCCTGTAATAAACCTGTATTGAGTATAGATGTGCCTTCAGGTATCAGCGCTGATACTGGCCAACCTTTAGATATTGCTATACAAGCAAGTAAAACAATGACCTTTGTTGGTATTAAGCAGGGGCTGACAACGGCTATAGGTAAACAACATTGCGGGCAGTTAATATTTGACGATCTAAATATTGGAACTGCATTTTTTGAGCTCGCAGCTTCAAGCGGTACACTTATAAATATTAATAGTTTTAAAAAGCTTGGTGCGCGAAGCCAAAATAGTCATAAAGGAACTCATGGCAAACTACTCTGTGTAGGCGGAAATGAAGGTACTGCCGGAGCAATTAGATTAACCAGCGAAGCTGCACTTAGAGCAGGTGCTGGTATGGTAAGAGTATATACACATTCAAGCTCTATAGCGCCTGTAAGCATTGGTAGGCCAGAATTAATGGTAAGCAGTGCCTATTTACAAGAAGCGCTTGAATGGGCTAGCAGTGTGGTAATAGGGCCAGGGCTTGGGCAGGACGAATGGGCACAACAAACGTTCGATGAAGTAATGCAATATTGCCAAAATAATAAAATGCCATTAGTTATAGATGCAGATGCCCTTAACTTACTGGCTAAGCAAGCTTCATCATACATGTTAGAGCGATGTATACTTACGCCACACCCTGGAGAAGCATCAAGGCTATTAAGTACAACGACACAAGAAATTGAGTCTAATAGGTTTGAAAATGCTCGCCTATGTGCAAAGCGCTATAACGCTACGTGCGTATTAAAAGGCGCAGGTACCTTAATTGATAATGCTGAGCACGCATGGGTGTGTGAGGACGGCAATCCGGCACTGGCCGTGGGTGGTAGTGGCGATGTACTAACTGGTATTATTGGTGCCTTACTGGCTCAAGGTTTAAATGTTGATGAAGCAGCGCGCTATGGCGTAACACTGCACGCTAAAGCCGGTGATATCGCCAGTGAGCGAGAAGGGCAGCGAGGTATGCTACCCTCCGATTTATTTAAAATAGTTAGAGCGTTAATAAATTAAGCTTTCTATTTCTGTTGAATTAAATCCCACTTATTACCGTATAAATCTTCAAAAACAGCAACCGTCCCGTAAGGTTCATTACGGGGTTGTTCATTAAAGACAACCCCGTTTGCTAACATGTTTTCATAATCACGCCAAAAATCGTTAGTATGTAAAAATAGCCAAACACGACCACCAGCTTGGTTGCCAATGGCACTTACTTGATCTTGTTCAGTGGCTTGAGCAAGTAGTATATGCGTACCATTTGACTGCGGCGGTGTAATTAGCACCCAACGTTTACCTTCACCTAAATCAGTGTCTTCGACTAATTCAAAGCTTAATTTCTTAGTGTAAAATTCAATAGCTTCATCATAATCTTTTACGACTAAAGCAATACTACCAATATGCTGTTTTATACCTGACATAAATAACTCCCTGACTGTGTTGCTGCGCATTTTTACATATCATTGTGTGCTTTGTGTAGGGCTGTAATGTATTTGGAGATTATATTTCTTCATCCGGTGCATCGCCTGAGTCTTCTTTACGTTTTCTTTGCTCTTGCTTCGCCTTTTGTACATTTTCGTAGGTAGGTGGCGGAATAGGCATCAGTGAAATAAGCGGGAAAAACGCTAAGAATAAATAAGCGCCTTTAGGCATGCTTTTTCCCCACACTATCATTTTTAACAAAAGCCAAATAATTAAAAGCAGCAATGCCGATACTATGGTTACAAGCACCGCAAAGAAAGTAATTCCATTACTATTAAGTATGTCCATGGTGATGTTTTTTTTGCTTACACGTTATTACTACATGGTTGTAAATTAGACAATATCAATAACAAGTGTACTAAAAAGCAAAAAACCAGCCGAAGCTGGTTTTTTATATAAGCAAGGTGCTTAAACGGTGATGCTTATTTACATCATGCCGCCCATGCCACCCATTCCGCCCATGCCACCCATATCAGGTGCACCAGCAGATTCATCTTTAGGGATTTCAGCTACCATTGCTTCAGTAGTGATCATTAGACCCGCAATAGACCCTGCAAATTGTAGTGCAGAACGTGTTACTTTAGTTGGATCTAGGATACCCATTTCAATCATGTCGTTGTATTCGCCAGTTGCTGCGTTGTAACCGTAGTTACCTTCGCCGCCTTTAACTGCGTTAATAACAACAGAAGCTTCATCACCTGCGTTAGTTACGATTTGACGAAGAGGTGCTTCCATCGCACGAAGTGCAACTTTAATACCGTGGTTTTGATCTTCGTTGTCGCCAACAAGAGCAAGTAACTTGCTTGCTGCGCGTACAAGTGCAACACCGCCGCCAGGTACTACGCCTTCTTCAACCGCTGCGCGAGTTGCATGCAATGCATCTTCCACACGGTCTTTTTTCTCTTTCATTTCAATTTCAGTTGCTGCGCCTACTTTGATTACTGCAACACCGCCGGCAAGTTTAGCCATACGCTCTTGTAGTTTCTCTTTGTCGTAGTCTGACGTTGCTTCTTCAATTTGTGCTTTAATTTGAGAAACACGACCGCTAATGCCTTCTTCTTCGCCAGCACCATCGATGATTGTTGTATCATCTTTAGTGATAACAACACGCTTAGCTGTACCTAAGTCTTCAACTGTTGCTTTTTCAAGCTCTAAGCCGATTTCTTCAGAAATAACAGTACCGCCAGTTAACACTGCGATATCTTGTAGCATTGCTTTACGACGATCGCCAAAGCCAGGTGCTTTAACAGCTGATACTTTAACAATACCGCGCATGTTGTTAACTACTAAAGTAGCAAGAGCTTCACCTTCAAGGTCTTCTGCAATAATAAGTAGTGGCTTACTTGCTTTAGCAACGGCTTCAAGCGTTGGTAATAGCTCGCGGATATTCGATATTTTTTTATCTACAAGTAGAATAAATGGGTTATCTAATTCAACTGCGCCTTTTTCAGCGTTGTTGATAAAGTAAGGAGATAAGTAACCACGATCAAACTGCATGCCTTCAACAACATCTAGTTCGTTTTCAAGTGATTGACCTTCTTCAACAGTAATAACACCACTGTTACGGCCTACTTTTTCCATTGCTTCTGCAATGATGTCGCCAATTTCTTTATCAGAGTTAGCTGAAATAGTACCTACCTGTGCGATAGCTTTAGCGTCAGCACAAGGAACTGAAAGTTCTTTAAGCTCTGCAACAGCAGCAATAACTGCTTTGTCGATACCGCGCTTAAGATCCATTGGATTCATGCCTGCTGCAACAGCTTTAAGGCCTTCATTAACAATAGACTGTGCAAGTACTGTAGCGGTAGTTGTACCATCGCCGGCTGCATCATTTGCTTTAGATGCAACTTCTTTAACCATTTGTGCGCCCATGTTTTCAAACTTGTCTTCAAGTTCGATTTCTTTTGCTACAGATACACCATCTTTAGTGATCACTGGAGAGCCAAATGATTTGTCTAGTACAACGTTACGGCCTTTAGGACCTAATGTAACTTTTACTGCATTTGCCAGGATGTTTACGCCAGTTAGCATTTTAGCGCGTGCGTCACCTGCAAAAAGTACTTCTTTTGCTGCCATGTTTTAAATTCCTCTAAATTCTTAAATGTTTGTTAAACGAAAAGTAGGTTTAGCCTACAATGCCTAAAATATTATCTTCACGCATGATCAGGTACTCTTGACCTTCGATCTTTTCTACTTTTTCAACATATGAGCCAAATAACACAGTGTCACCGGCTTTAACTTCTAAAGCGCGCACGTCACCGTTTTCTAAAACGCGACCATTACCAACGGCAACAACTTCTCCGCGAGTTGATTTTTCAGCTGCAGAGCCAGTTAATACAATACCGCCAGCAGATTTTGTTTCTTCTTCTAGACGTTTAACGATTACGCGATCTTGTAAAGGACGAATGTTCATGTTTTTAGTTCTCCTAACAGTTTCTGAACAGTACAGAAAAAAGCTTTTCTAATTTGCATTCAATAATGGGGGTGGAGTGAAAAATTCCAAGAGAAAAAACGATAAATTTTTAATCTTTTCTTTCATATTCCCCATCAATAGTTGTTGGTTGTTCCATTTGAGGTTGCTCTTGCTTTGTATGTTGCTGTCCTGCAAATGGTGAGGAACCTTGCTGCATACCCGCACTCATTCTAACCGTTGCTTGGCTAGCAAGGCCTGCAGCTAATTTATTACGAATCGCAGGGGTTAATAATAGTAAGCCAAATACGTCTGTCATAATGCCAGGCGTTAATAGCAATACACCTGCAATAACCACGCAAATTCCTGTAAATAATTCTTTGGCTGGCATTTGGCCTTGCGCCATTTGTGTTTGCACATTTTGTAGTGCGCCCATACCTTGTTGTTTCACCATTTTAGCACCTAAAATCGCGGTTATAACAACCAGTGCGATGGTTGCAAACCCACCTATTACATCGCTTACTTGAATAAGCAAAGCAATTTCAATAATAGGGATGATGATAAACAACACAAATAAAAATCTAAACATAAGGCTCTCTAAATAATGACACTCAAAAGAGTTGATGAAATATAAGTGAGGGTGAGGAGGTCTATTTTCAAGGTTATTGGTTATGTATCGTAACTTTGTAGTTGTTTTAGCGCCTACACATTGAACTTGCTATCGGATACTATGAGGCTAAACAACGTCAAATAAGTAAAGGTTCATTATGAATACGCAATTTAAACTGATTTTTACAACCTGCAAAGATGAGCCAGAAGCTCGCGCACTGGCAAGAGCGTTGGTAGAGAAAAAGCTAGCTGCATGTGTAAATGTTTTACCAAATATAGGTTCAATATACATGTGGGAAGGCGAAATCGCCGAAGCGACAGAAACAAAGTTACTGATCAAAACCAAGTTAGATAAAATGAACGATGTTTTTTTAACTATAAAAGAACTTCATAGCTATGAAGTGCCAGAGATTCAGGTTGTAGAAGTCTCAACAGGTAATTTGGCGTATTTTAATTGGATGGATGAGGTACTGAATTAATGCGTTTTTTCTTTTTATTGCTGGTAACGTTATTAACGCTTCCTGTAAAAGCGGAAAATAATAATCTACTCGGTGATTTACTTGGGCCGCCTCAGCAAACATTTTTACCTGTAGAACAAGCATTTGTATTTGACTTTGACCAGCAAGGAAGCACATTGTTTGTTGGTTGGGATATTGCGCCAGACTACTACCTATATAAAAAGAAAATAGAAATTATCGCCAAGGGAGCCAACATTCAAGTAGGCGACTCTGGCAGTGGCGAAATTATTGAAGATGAGTTTTTTGGTAAAACTGAAGTATTTTTTAATGCTGTAAGTGTTGTAAGCAAACTGAGTGATATTACTGAAGGGGCTATAGTTAAGGTACGTTACCAAGGCTGTGCTAAAGCAGGGCTTTGTTACCCGCCAGAAGTAATAAGTATTCCGCTTAGTGTGATTAATACAGAAGAGCCTAAAAATATTAATCAAACTAATTCGAATGATGTAGCTACAGCACAAAGTACATTTGCAGCACTTAATGAAAAGCCTACTGAGCTTGTAAAAGTAAATTCTAATGAGCCAGAAAAAGAGCTTTCGTTTACTGATCAATTAGCAAGTCAGAGCCTAATTACTAATTTATTGATATTTTTTGTAGTGGGTGTGGGGCTAGCATTTACACCGTGCGTTTTCCCTATGTTTCCTATTTTGTCGAGTTTAATTGCAGGGCAACAAAATCTTTCCACTAAAAAAGCGTTTGCTTTATCGTTTGTGTATATACAAGGTATGGCAGTAACTTATGCGGCGCTTGGGCTTGTTGTTGCGGCTTTAGGTGGGCAAGTTCAAGGTTACTTACAACATCCGTTTGTACTTATTAGCTTTAGTTTATTGTTTGTATTATTAGCGATGTCGATGTTTGGCTGGTACGAAATAAAACTACCAAGCAGCATGATGAGCAAGTTAACCCAAGTAAGTAACAACCAAAAAGGCGGCAATTACGTTGGCGTATTTTTAATGGGGGTTTTGTCGGGATTAATAGCATCTCCATGTACTACAGCACCATTGTCGGCAGCTCTATTATTTGTAGCGCAAAGCGGTGATTACCTAGTTGGTGGTTTAACGCTTTATGTATTAAGCCTTGGAATGGGTTTACCGTTATTATTATTAGGTACATCTGGTGGCAAGTTACTTCCAAAAGCCGGCGGTTGGATGGAGCAAGTTAAAACTTTGTTTGGTTTTATAATGCTTGTAGTGCCACTTATTTTATTAGAGCGCATAGTAGATGCTGATATTATTTTACTCATGGCAGGGCTACTTGCTTTAGCAACTGCGTTGTATTTACATTATTGGCAAAGCGCTCAGGCACAAAGTAAGTTAAAAACAGTATTATGGTTTAGTGCCATTTTGCTTGCTTTAACCGGGTTTACACTTACTAAAAACTATATCTGGCCGCAGCAAAATCAAACTACTCATTTCAACACTCAAACTAATGAGTTTAAAAAGGTAGCTGATTTAGCTGAGCTAAAAGAAGCTGTAGCGCAAGCTAGTGATGAAGGCCGAATGGTTATGGTCGACTTATATGCAGACTGGTGCGTGGCATGTAAAGAGTTTGAGCATTACACTTTTCCCGACGCAAAAGTACAAAGTGAGTTTAATCACTTTCAGCTCATTCAGGTTGATCTAACAAGCAGCGATAACAGCACAATTGAGTTGATGGAAGAGTACACTGTGTTTGGTTTACCCAGTATTTTGTTTTTTAATACCCAAGGCGAAGAGCTAAGTACACAACGTGTAACTGGCTTTTTAAATGCTGATGTTTTTGCCACTCACTTAGCTGCAGTGCGCGCCAGCGCACAATAATAGTGCAATTAAGCCGCTTATATAATCTAAGCGGCTTACGATATCCTTTCTGAATGTTTGTTCCCATCATAGAGATTAGACCAGTATTTTGCTGCTATTTACATCGAACTCACTATAATAGTTGGTTAACGTGAGAAATTGTTGCTATCTTGGTTTTTTACACAGATGTTATAGTGAAAAATCGTTAGTAACCGCTTAACTCATTACTTATAGGATATATCGCGTATTATGGCTGCAAAATTTAACCTTTTGGTTATAAATGGTCCAAATTTAAACATGCTGGGCAAACGTGAACCGGATAAATACGGTTTTCAAACGCTAAGTGAAATTATGAGCGAACTATCAAGTGCCGCTGATAGTCTAGATGTTGAGTTAACGCATATTCAAAGTAATAGTGAGCAAGCGCTCATTGAACGAATACACGGTGCTTGGCAAGCGGTTGATTACATAATAATTAACCCAGCTGCATTTACGCATACAAGCGTCGCATTACGTGATGCATTGCTAAGTGTGGATATTCCGTTTTTTGAAGTGCACTTAAGTAATGTGCACGCACGTGAAGCATTTCGTCATCATTCTTATTTTTCTGATGTGGCGCAAGGCGTGATATGTGGATTAGGCGCAATGGGTTACCACGCAGCATTAAATTGTGCAGTGAGCCGGTTGCAAAACTCGATTTAATTTAAATTAACACACAAAGTAACAGGCGGGTCGTATAATGGATATTCGCAAGATAAAAAAACTTATCGAATTAGTAGAAGAATCAGGTATTGCTGAGCTAGAAATCACTGAAGGTGAAGAATCAGTACGTATTAATCGCAATAACATGAGCGCAGGCCCAGGTTACGCACAATTTGCTCCACAGCAATATGCACCAGCGCCAGCAGCACCTGTTGCCGCAGCGGCTCCTGTAGCAGTTGAGGCTGATGCAGCTCCAGCAGCCCCTACGGGTCACCAAGTTAAATCACCTATGGTTGGTTCTTTTTACTCTGCTGCATCTCCAGAAGCGCCAGCATATGTAGAAGTGGGCTCACAAGTTAAAGTGGGTGACACGCTTTGTATTATTGAAGCTATGAAAATGATGAACCAAATTGAAGCAGATAAAGCAGGTACTGTTAAAGCTATCCTAGCTGAAAATGGCGAGCCAATAGAATTTGATCAACCTCTATTCATCATTGAATAATAGCGCAACCTAAAAGGCCAACTCTAATGTTAGATAAAGTAGTCATAGCAAACCGAGGTGAAATTGCACTTCGTATATTGCGCGCCTGCAAAGAGCTTGGGATCAAAACGGTTGCTGTGCATTCAACGGCAGATCGCGATCTTAAGCATGTATTGCTTGCAGATGAAACCATCTGTATTGGTAAACCATCAGCAACTGAAAGTTATTTAGATATTCCGCGCATTATTGCTGCGGCAGAAATAACAGACGCAGTAGCGATTCACCCAGGTTATGGTTTCCTTGCTGAAAATGCTGATTTTGCCGACCAAGTTGAGCAAAGTGGCTTTGTATTTATTGGTCCTAAAGGCGATACGATTCGCTTAATGGGCGATAAAGTTTCTGCTATTGCTGCAATGCGAAAAGCGGGTGTTCCGTGTGTACCAGGCTCTGATGGCCCTGTATCGGATGATAAAGAACGCAACATGCAAATTGCTAAGCGTATCGGTTACCCGGTAATTATTAAAGCCGCTGGTGGCGGTGGTGGCCGTGGTATGCGTGTAGTACGCAGCGAAGCTGAACTAATTGATTCAATTTCATTGACTCAACAAGAAGCTAAGCAGTTCTTTGGTAATGGTATGGTTTACATGGAAAAATTCCTTGAAAATCCACGTCATATCGAAGTTCAAGTACTTGCAGATGGTCAAGGTAATGCCGTGCATTTGGGTGAGCGCGATTGCTCTATGCAACGTCGTCACCAAAAAGTAGTTGAAGAAGCTCCTGCGCCAGGCATTACTGCTGAAACGCGTAAATTTATTGGTGAACGCTGTACTCGAGCATGTATCGAAATTGGATACCGTGGTGCAGGTACGTTTGAGTTTTTATACGAAAACGGCGAGTTTTACTTCATCGAAATGAATACTCGTATTCAAGTAGAGCACCCTGTAACTGAGATGGTTACTGGTATCGACTTGGTTAAAGAGCAGTTAAAAATTGCTGCGGGTCAGCCATTATCTTTCACTCAAGATGACGTGGTTATTCGCGGACATGCTGTTGAGTGTCGTATTAATGCTGAGGATCCTGAAACGTTTATTCCTTCACCGGGTAAAATTACACGTTTTCACCCGGCGGGTGGTTTAGGTATTCGTTGGGACAGCCATATTTACGCTGACTACACAGTACCACCACATTACGATTCAATGGTTGGTAAGTTAATCACTTACGGCGAAAACCGTGATGTTGCTATAGCACGTGCACGTAATGCACTTAACGAGCTAGTGATTGACGGAATTAAAACTAATACTCCTTTGCATAAACGCATTCTTGCAGATGAGAACTTCCAAAATGGTGGAACTAATATCCACTACCTTGAGAAGAAATTAGGATTATAATTCCTCTGTTTTTAAAAAACCGGCTTAGGCCGGTTTTTTTATGTCTAAAACTGCAATTTATCGCCTTAAATAAATATTCTGGTATGATTAGCAAACATGCGCTTTTAAGTAAATTTTTGAGGTAGTAATGACGCGTAGTTTCCAATCTCACTTAAATGATGAAATAGCCACAGTAGCAATGGGTAATCAGCTTGCTGCTATTATAGAGCAAGGTGCGGTTATATATTTACATGGTGATTTAGGTGCTGGTAAAACAACATTTACGCGAGGTGTGGTACAAGGTTTTGGCCATACAGGTAAGGTTAAAAGCCCAACATATACACTAGTAGAACCATACGAGCTTGAGCGAGCCAATGTTTATCACTTTGATTTATATCGTTTAGGTGACCCTGAAGAACTTGAATATATGGGAATACGAGATTACTTTTCAGCTGATGCAATATGTGTAGTTGAATGGCCTGAAAAAGGTGGAGAATTTATTCCTGTGCCTGATTTAGATATTACTCTAAGCTATGTAGGCGATGAGCGAAAAATTGTTATTAATAGTGCAAGTGAGCGCGGTGTAGCAATTGTCGAAAAACTAAATAGCTAACATACAAAAGCTAGCTCTTATAATAAAAATAGTTAAGGCAGTGGTTATTAAAATGACTCGAGGTATAACTAAATTATTTCTTACTCTCATGGTATTAGTTGTGAGTTTGCCGCTGTGGGCGCAAAATACTATTAATAGTGCGCGAGTGTGGCCATCACCAGATAGCACTCGCGTTGTATTTGATCTAGATGAAAAGCCAGATTTTAGCTACTTTATGCTTAAAAATCCGAGCCGTTTAGTCGTTGACTTAGAAAATACAAAAGAGCTAAAAATACTGCCAGGCGTTCCGCCAAAGCATCAAATTGTTAGTAAGCTGCGCTATTCCAAACCTAAAAACAAAAAAAGCGTTCGGTTAGTGTTCGAGCTAAGCTCTGCGGTCAAACCGGTTATTTTTGCACTAGCCCCCGCTGGCCCTTATAAAAATAGGTTAGTTGTAGATTTATATAATAAGGCTCAAAAGCAAGCCGTTGCGTCACCTGCGCAAACAGCGGCTAAAAATCGTCAGCTAAGCCAAGAACGCGATATCGTTATTGCTATTGATGCAGGCCATGGCGGTGAAGACCCAGGATC
This sequence comes from Pseudoalteromonas carrageenovora IAM 12662, assembly GCF_900239935.1. Lineage (NCBI taxonomy): Bacteria > Pseudomonadati > Pseudomonadota > Gammaproteobacteria > Alteromonadales > Pseudoalteromonadaceae > Pseudoalteromonas > Pseudoalteromonas carrageenovora. Next base: position 3,293,298 of record NZ_LT965928.1, on the reverse strand, counting down.
TATTGGTCCTTCGGGTACATATGAAAAAACAGTTACTTTGCAAATTGCCAAGCGTTTAGAGCGCATGATAGATGGCGAGCGGGGAATGATTTCGCGCATGGTGCGAAGTGGTGACTACTTTGTAAAACTAAATACACGTACTAATCGTGCGCGCGAAAAAAAGGCTGACTTTTTTGTTTCTATTCATGCTGATGCATTTACCAGCCCCGGGCCTAATGGCGCTTCTGTATGGGTTTTATCGTTACGTAGAGCTAATTCTGAAATAGGTAAATGGATAGAAGATAAAGAAAAGCACTCTGAACTTTTAGGGGGGGCTGCAGATGTAATTAAAGATGCTGCCAACGAAAAGTACTTAGCGCAAGCATTGCTTGATATGTCGATGGATCACTCAATGAAGACCGGTTTAAGCGTTGCCGATGAAGTAGTTAAAGAGCTTAAAAAGGTAGCTAAACTACATAAAAAAGACCCTCAACATGCCAGTCTCGCTGTTTTAAAGTCGCCTGACATTCCTTCTATTTTAGTTGAGACCGGGTTTATATCTAATCCAAGAGAAGAACGTATGCTTAAAAGCGCTAATCATCAAGAGCGTTTAGCAAAGGCGATATTTACGTCTATTAAAAATTATTATTTAAAAAACCCGCCTGATGATTCGTTATTTGCAAAGCTTAAATCGCAATACCCTACTAAGCACAAAGTACGCCCAGGTGAATCTTTAAGTGTGCTTGCAAGTCGGTATGGCGTAACTGTAAGTAAATTAAAGCAAGCTAATAAACTTAGCTCAAATACGCTGTTTATTGGTCAAGAGCTTGATATACCTCAAAGTTAAACCTTTAGAAAAATTTTGTTAGGACGTTCATGAGTATTGAAATATTACCCGCGCGTTTAGCGAACCAGATTGCCGCTGGCGAAGTGGTAGAGCGCCCTGCGTCGGTAGTAAAAGAATTAGTAGAAAACAGCTTAGATGCTGGTGCAACGCGTATTCAAATAGATATTGATCGCGGCGGCCACAAGCTTATTCGTATTCGTGATAACGGCTCGGGTATAGGTAAAGATGAATTAACACTTGCGCTTTCTCGCCACGCAACCAGTAAATTAAAGTCACTCGATGATTTAGAAAACATATGCTCATTGGGATTTAGAGGCGAAGCGCTTGCATCAATTAGCTCTGTATCGCGATTAACTCTTAGCTCCAAACCTAAAGAGCAAGAAGCAGCGTGGCAAGCGTTTGCAGAAGGCCGCGATATGGCGGTGCAAGTTAAGCCTGTTGCCCACCCCGATGGAACAACAATTGAGGTTAAAGATTTATTTTTTAATACTCCTGCTCGTCGTAAATTTTTGCGCACTGAAAAAACCGAATTTAGCCACATTGATGAGCTTATAAAACGTATTGCGCTGAGTCGCTTTGATGTATCTATAACGCTAACTCATAATCAAAAAGTAGTGAGGCAATATCGTGCTAAAACAGACCCAGCTCAGGCTATTACTCGTGTTGCGCAAGTAGCTGGCAAAGCATTTGCAGAGCATGGTTTGCATATTCAATCGGGTGAGGGCGGCTTGCAATTGCATGGCTGGGTATTACCTGTCGGGTCAGCTAATACAACGCAGTACACATATGTAAATAATCGAATGATGCGCGATAAGCTTATATTGCATGCTATACGCCAAGCATTTGAAGAAGTGAGCGGTGCACAAGAGCTACCTGGTTTTGTTATTTATATTGATATAGACCCTAGGCAAGTCGATGTAAATGTACATCCTGCAAAGCACGAAGTGCGTTTTCATCAGGGGTGCTTAGTACACGACTTTATTTTACAAGCAATTAAACAAGTTGTAGTGCCTCTACAAGGTGAGTTTGTTAGTGAAGCAATAGACAATTCGCAGCAAGCTATGACAGCTGGTGCTGAGCCTTTGTATAAGGGTAATGAAGCAGCGCAATTTACAGGTGCTTTTGATTACCCAAAATCGCAATTACAGCCATCTAACTCCGGCTTTGGTGGCGTTTCTGCTTCACGTTCTTCAAGCGGTGGGAGTGGTAATGCTTATCGTAGCAATGAGACTGCTAATCATCACGACGTAAATGCGTTTTACCAAGGTGTAAGTGAGCAACATGCTGCACATTTTGATAATGTGACAAGTTCCTCAAGCCATGCTTTAAATAGTGAACAAGCGGCAAAGCTAAACGAAGTTGCAATAATAAGTGTAACCGAAGGTGTATGCGTGTTTAGTTTACAGCAGCAACTTTATTGCTCGCATTTTAAATATGCACTACCTGATGATTGGCATAATCAAATAAGAGAGCTTGGTAGCCTTGAAGGTAAAGCTCTTTTATTACCTGTAAGGGTTAATTTATCAAAAGAAGATTGTGTGATAATAGCAGCGCAACAATCGTGGTTTACCTTACTTGGCTTTGAACTTGTTATAGAAAAACAATTTGTTATGGTAAAAAAATTGCCTGCTTGTTTGTATTTGCTTGATGTATCAAATGCAATTGAGCACTTACTGAGTGCATGTAAGTCACAGTTTGAAAATATTGAAAGCTGGCTTGCATGGCAATTAAAGAGCGTACCTGCTCGCTTTTATTCAAGCAATGTATTTTTAGAACAACAAATTCGCTTACAAAATAATCCGCAAACAATTGAACGTTTACAAGAAAAAGCAGTTAAAATAGAGCTAAATAGCTATTTAACGCAATTAGACTAAGGTGTTCGTGTTGAGTAATTTACCGGTCATATTTTTAATGGGCCCAACCGCTGCTGGAAAAACAGCATTGGCAATTTCGTTGTGTGAGCATTTAAATACTGAAATTATCAGCGTCGATTCAGCGTTAGTGTATAAAGGTATGGATATTGGCACCGCAAAACCGGACGCTGAAGAACTCGCTCGTGCTCCGCATCATTTAATTGATTTGCTTGATCCGAGCGAAACCTACTCGGTGGCTGATTTTAGACGAGATGCAGTACAAAAAATTGATGAATTTCATCAACAAGGTAAAGTACCTGTACTTGTAGGCGGTACAATGATGTACTTTAAGGCGCTAATTGATGGTTTATCGCCATTACCAGAAGCTGATGCAACTATTCGAGCAGAACTTGAAGCGCAAGCTAATGAACATGGCTGGCCTCATTTATATAAAGAATTAGTTAAAGTTGACCCGCAAGCAGCCGAAAAAATAAGTGAGAATGATTCACAAAGAATTAATCGGGCTCTAGAGGTTTACCGTATAACAGGTAAAACAATGACTGAGTTGCAAAAGCAAAAGCAGCCAGCTTTACCTTATACTTTTCATCAATTTGCTATTGCGCCACAGCAGCGCTGCGAATTACATAGCAGAATTGAAGAAAGGTTTAAAATAATGATTGATCAGGGGTTTGAAAATGAAGTTTCGACCCTATATCTACGTAAGGATTTACACCCCAATATGCCTTCTATTCGTTGTGTAGGTTATAGACAAATGTGGGATTACCTTGCGGGTGAAACAAACCATGATGAAATGGTTTTTCGCGGCATCGCAGCAACGCGTCAATTGGCAAAGCGTCAGTTAACGTGGCTACGCAGTTGGCCTGATGTTACTTGGTTAACAACAGGTGATGAAGAAAACTTGCATCGTGTAGTAAGTTCGCTAAGCTAGTAGTAGTTGAAGATTATTTAGTTTAATCAAATAAGTTCAGCCACTTAATTATAATAACACCTAGAACGAAGGAACAATAACATGGCAAAAGGCCAATCGTTACAAGACCCATTTTTGAATGCACTACGTCGTGAGCGCATTCCAGTATCAATCTTTTTGGTAAATGGCATAAAATTACAAGGTAAAATTCAGTCATTTGACCAATTTGTTATTTTACTTGAAAACACCGTAAACCAAATGGTGTATAAGCATGCAATTTCAACAGTTGTACCTGCTCGCGCAGTCAACTTCCAAGGTGTTCAAGGGGATGAGAGCACTGAAGAACCAGAAGCTGGAAACTTTTAATTAGGAGCGTAATGCTTGTTTGACCGCTATGAATCCGGCGAACAGGCAATTTTAGTACATATCGACTTACCTAAAGATGGCGATCGTGAAGATCTTCATGAATTGGAAATGTTGGTATCTTCTGCTGGTGTTAGTAGTTTGGCGGTTGTGCAAGGCAGCCGTCAAGCACCACATCCGAAACTATTCGTCGGTACCGGTAAAGCAGAAGAAATAGCTGAAATTGTCAAAATCCACAATGCAGATGTCGTCATATTTAATCATCAATTAAGTCCGTCTCAGGAACGCAATTTAGAGCGCGTTTGCCAATGCCGTGTACTTGATAGAACGACACTTATTCTTGATATTTTTGCCCAAAGAGCCCGTACTCACGAAGGTAAGCTTCAAGTTGAGCTTGCTCAATTACGCCATATGTCAACCCGACTTATTCGTGGTTGGACTCACCTTGAAAGACAAAAAGGTGGTATAGGTTTACGCGGACCAGGTGAAACTCAGTTAGAAACAGATAGACGCTTATTACGTGCGAGAATTAAAAACATTCGCGCTCGATTGGCAAAAGTAGCTGTACAACGTGAGCAGGGCAGACGTGCGCGTACGCGCAATGAAATTCCGACTGTGTCGTTGGTTGGTTACACTAATGCGGGTAAATCAACGCTATTTAATCGAATCACCGATTCTGACGTGTATGCAGCCGATCAATTGTTTGCAACACTGGACCCAACACTACGTAAGCTGGATATAGGCGATGTAGGCTCAGTAATTTTAGCTGATACAGTGGGATTTATACGCCATTTACCACATGATTTAGTCGCTGCCTTTAAAGCAACACTTACCGAAACGCGAGAGGCCGACTTACAGTTACATGTTATTGATGTGGCAGACCCCCGTCGTAAAGAAAATATTGAACAAGTTCAGTCGGTGCTTAAAGAAATTGAAGCCGATGAAGTTCCTCAATTACTTATTTACAATAAAATTGACGCACTTGATGATGTTAGTCCGAGAATTGATCGGGATGACGAAGGGCAGCCTATAAGAGTATGGTTGTCTGCACAAACAGGTGAAGGATGTGAGTTACTAAGTGAGGCGATTAGCGACTTATTAGCTAAGCAAATGTTTAGTGAAACGTTATTGCTAGCCCCTATGTACGGACGCTTAAGAGCTTCATTATTTACGCTAAATGCGGTGCATGAAGAGCGTTTTGATGAGCAGGGTAATTGGCTTTTAGATGTCAGAATGCCAATGGTTGAGTGGAATCGTTTAATCAAAGAATTTGGTCCTGAAATTGCTGGTTTTATCAACCGTAATTAAAAATTGACGTATAAACGTCGGTTTTAGTATGAGAAACGCGGTAGATTTGTTAGATTTAACACAATTTCCTAATTTATTTAGATAACAATGGAGTATAGCTATGGCCTGGAATGAACCGGGTAATAATGGCAATGACAAAGATCCGTGGAATAATAAAGGCGGACGTGATCAAGGCCCACCTGATTTAGACGAGGTGTTCCGTAAGTTTAGTAACAAGTTAGGCGGCTTATTTGGCGGAAAAAAATCCGGCAATGGTAGCGGCGGTGGACTTGGCGGAGCCGGTATTTCATTTATCCTTATTATCGCCGTTATTGTATGGGCGTTAAGTGGTATTTATACGGTAAAAGAAGCTGAGCGCGGTGTGGTACTTCAATTTGGTAAATACGACCGAATTGCAGATCCAGGTTTGCGTTGGAAAATGACGTTTATTGAAACCGTTATTCCTGTTGATATTGAAGCTGTGCGCTCATTATCGGCCTCGGGCTTTATGCTAACTGAAGACGAAAACGTGGTAAGCGTTGAGTTTCAGGTGCAATACCGTGTTATTGACCCGTACCTTTACGAATTTAGCGTGACTAATGCTGATAGTAGCTTAGAAGAAGCACTTGATAGTGCATTACGTTATGTTGTGGGCCATGCAAAAATGGATCAAGTATTAACGAATGGCCGTGAAGTTGTTCGCCAAAATACGTGGGATGAGCTTAATAAAATTATCGAACCATATAACTTAGGTTTAATAGTGACAGACGTTAACTTTAAAGATTCTCGTCCGCCAACCGAAGTTAAAGATGCTTTTGATGATGCAATTGCAGCACAAGAAGATGAAGAGCGTTTCATCCGTGAAGCCGAAGCGTATGCCCGTGAAATTGAGCCGCGTGCTCGCGGTCAAGTAACACGTATGACGCAAGAAGCTGAAGGTTACCAAGAACGAATTACGTTAGAAGCGCAAGGTGAAGTGGCTCGCTTTGAAAAGCTATTACCTGAATATCAAGCAGCTAAGGAAGTTACTCGTGAACGTTTATACATTGACGCGATGGAAGAGGTGCTAGGTAGTAGCTCTAAAGTGCTAGTTGATGTTAAAGGCGGCAACAACATGATGTATTTACCTCTTGATAAAATCATGGACAAGCAGGGTACTGCAACACGCGTTGCGCTTCCAAGCTCAAGTGATATTCAAGATTTACGCAACAAAGTAAATACGTCACGCAATAGCTCTGTTAACAGTGGTAACGACCGCTTTAACAACGACCGCTTTAATGATGGGAGATAATCATAATGAAAAACTTTAGTTTAGTTATACTATTAGCTGCCATTGTTATGTCTTTTTCATCGGTATTTGTAGTACCTGAAGGACAAAAAGCGATTGTAATGTTGTTCAGCAAAGTGCAAAAAGACAGTGAAGATAAAGCGATTGTATATGGCCCAGGCCTACAATTTAAAGTGCCGTTTTTTAGCCAAGTACGCCGTATTGATGCACGTATTCAAACGCTAGATGGTACGCCAGATCGTTTTGTTACAAGCGAGAAAAAAGACTTAATTGTTGATTCGTTTGTTAAATGGCGTGTTAACGACTTTAGCGCTTTTTACTTACGTGCTCGTGGCGACAAGCAATATGCTGAAACGTTACTTAAGCAAAAAGTAAACAATGGTCTTCGTACAAACTTTGGTACACGTACAATTCGCGAAATTGTATCGGGTGAGCGTAGCGAGTTAATGGAAGAAGCATTAGTGCAAGCTTCTGAAAGTGCGCGTGAGCTTGGTATTGAAGTACTTGATGTACGTGTTAAGCAAATTAACTTACCGCAAGAAGTTAGTAGCTCTATTTATCAACGTATGCGCGCTGAGCGTACTGCAGTTGCAAAAGAGCATCGTTCTGAGGGCCAAGAAAAAGCCGAGACTATTCGTGCGGGTGTTGATCGTCGTGTAACGGTAATGCTTGCTGATGCAGAACGTAATGCGCGTTCTGTTCGTGGTCAAGGTGATGCTGACGCTGCTGCAATATATGCAAAAGCGTACAACAAAGATCCTGAGTTCTTTGGCTTTGTTCGTTCTTTAGAGGCTTATAAAAAGACCTTTAAAGATAAGCAAGATGTTATGGTACTTTCACCAGATAGTGACTTCTTTAAATATATGAAAGGTGCTAAAGCGCAATAAGCTTAGCCCCGATTATTTAAAAAGTTATAAAGCCTCGCAATTGCGGGGCTTTTTGTTTAATGAATTTTAGTAGTTTAAACCACTGTTATTTATGTGGTTATTAGCAATAGTTTCACTTCAAAATATTACCCGCAGAAAAAATAAGCTGAACAGGGGTGATCTTTACTTTAGTTTTCTGATAAAATCTCGTCCTAATTTTCTCTAAGTGAATTTACGATGGGTAAAAACGTTGTTGTATTAGGCACTCAATGGGGTGACGAAGGTAAGGGTAAGGTTGTTGATCTCCTTACAGACAAAGCATCTTTAGTAGTTCGTTATCAAGGTGGCCACAATGCTGGTCATACTTTAGTTATCGACGGTGAAAAGACAGTTCTACACCTTATTCCATCGGGTGTATTACGTGACAATGTTAAATGTGTGATTGGTAATGGTGTTGTTTTATCACCAGAAGCGCTAATGAGAGAGATTGGCATGCTTGAAGAACGTGGCGTACCAGTACGCGACCGTCTTTTAATAAGCGAAGCATGTCCATTAATCCTGCCTTTCCATGTTGCATTAGATGTAGCCCGTGAAACTGCACGTGGCGATAAGCCAATTGGTACTACAGGCCGTGGTATTGGTCCAGCGTACGAAGATAAAGTGGCACGTCGTGGTTTACGTGTAGGCGATTTATTTAATCCTGAGTTATTTGCAGCTAAACTAAAAGAAGTTCTTGAGTACCATAACTTCACATTAGTTAATTACTACAAAGTAGACGCTGTAGATTTTCAAAAAACGTTTGATGATGCAATGGCTGTTGCTGATATCTTAAAAGCAATGGTTGTTGATGTAACTGAGCTTTTAGATCAAACACGTTTAGCAGGCGAGCACATTTTATTTGAAGGTGCACAAGGTACATTACTTGATATCGATCACGGTACTTACCCTTATGTAACGTCTTCAAATACAACTGCTGGTGGCGTTGCTACAGGTGCAGGTTTTGGTCCATTAAACCTTGACTACGTTTTAGGTATTATTAAAGCGTACACAACTCGTGTTGGTTCTGGTCCTTTCCCTACAGAGCTTTACGATGGTCTTGATAAGCAAGATCCAGTGGGCAAGCACTTAGGTGACAAAGGCCATGAGTTTGGTGCTACTACAGGTCGTCTTCGTCGTACTGGTTGGTTAGATGCAGTGGCAATGCGCCGTGCAGTTCAAATCAACAGTATTTCAGGTTTTTGTTTAACTAAGCTTGACGTTTTAGATGGCTTAGAAACACTTAAAATCTGTACTGGCTACCAACTTGAAGATGGCACAGTTACAAACGTAACGCCATTAGCTGCTGAAGGTTACGAGAAAGTAACACCGGTATACGAAGAAATGCCAGGTTGGTCTGAAAACACAGTGGGTGTAACTAGCCTTGAAGGCTTACCAAAAGCTGCGATTGACTACATCAAGCGTATTGAAGAAATCACAGGTGTTCCTGTTGATATTATTTCTACAGGCCCTGACCGTGTAGAAACAATGGTACTTCGCAACCCGTTTGCATAATTACCAAAGATGAAAAAAAGCTGCTTTATGCAGCTTTTTTTGTATCTAAAATTCACCTTGGAACGATCTTTGTATATTATTTGGTAAGTCTATTTTTGTACGTGGTGAACATGCGCCTATTTTTAAAAAGCTCAGTATTGGCTGTACCGTTAGTGTCGTTATCTTTATTTATAAATACCAATGCGTTAGCAGATGAATCTCCTGCGGCGGTACCTTTATATACTGAGTCAGAACTTATTGCGCTTATAAATAAAAATACACATTTGCAGCGAGTAAAGGCAGATGATTGCCAGTTAGTACAAGATATTGAAGCGCGAGCCAATAAAATGGCATTGCCCTCTTATCAATTTTTATATGGCGATATGCTAGCTTATAACGTATGTGTTGAACGAAATGTAGAGTTAGGCGTGTATTACATGCGAAAAGCGGCTGAGCAAGGCTTAGCGGCAGCCTTAGAGCAATTAGGGCGCTACTACGACACTGGCCGATTAGTTCAGCAAGATAAAGCGATGGCCATTACGTATTTACGAGAGGCATCATCGCAAGGAAATTTAAAGGCGCAGCTACGTTTAGTGAAGTTGTTTAACAATGGTTATGGCAGCCCGCGTGACTTTGAGGATGCCTATAGGTGGCTGTTTAATTCAATGGTGGCTGATAAAGCGACACATAAAAAAATTGAGCGAGCACTGAGCAAGTTAGCGCAAAAAATGCCAGATAGCGTCGTTGCTCGAGCCCGTCTTCCAATTTAATGGGCTCTAAAAAACAAAACCCTAACTTAATAAGTTAGGGTTTTTGTGTTTTTACAGTGAGTGAAAAGGTTTAACTTTCTTCTTTAGCCTTATTTTGTGGATCTTTTAAAACCGACATTTTAGGAGGCTGTAATGCAACAATACGCTCGCCCTCTTGAGGCGGCTTTTCCATATTTATTGTAAATGGTCTTAGTTTAACAGGTGTATCTTCATCGCTGTCCTTGTCGCCTTTCAATATGAATAGCGGTATAGCTTCAGGGTTCATTTCTTGGTATTTCTCCCAATCAAATTCTTCTGAAATGCGCGTTGCGCTTACTTTACCGCCTTTAGCTATAATGCTACTTAAGCGTGCGTAAGAGCCATCATCACCAAATAGTATTTGTCTTGATAAAAATGTGGCACTGTCTTTGTTCGCCTTGGCGTGAGAAGTTGATGAGCGCAAAGAAAATACATTTTTCTCATTTAATAAATGAGAGAAATACTGCACACCCAGCGCATTATGATGTCTGTTTGGCGACAACGCTAATACACTGCGAATAGTGGTTAATGGTAAATAACGTTCTGCATGCTCAGACTGTGGGTTACCATAATAACAAGGCAATCCGTCCATACGCGCCATTTTACAGTTTTCCCATGCCGGATCTGACAGGTAAACAGGTATATTTTGCTCTTTTAAGCCCCGACCAATAGCACGTGAAACATGGTTAGCCCCAATAATTAAAATAGTATTAGGCGACGGTTGGCGCACACCTAACAACTTAGCCACAGGTATTGCTGTTAAGCTTTGTAATACAACGGTGATAATAATCACAGTAAATATCAGTGGCACCATTTTTTCAGCATCTGCAACACCAGCTTCCATCATACTTAGCGCAAATACAGAGCCTACAGCCGCTGCAACAATCCCCCTAGGTGCTATCCAAGAAAGTACAAGGCGAGACTTCATTGGTAAGTCGGTACCAAAAGTTGATATTGCAATACACATTGGGCGAGCAATAAATAAAACAACAGCTAAAAATATAAATACGTCGCTATCGAGCATCATTAAATCAGAGAGTTGTAATCGTGCAGCAAGTAAAATAAACAGTGTCGATATTAAAATCATCGACAAGTCTTCTTTAAATTCTAATACAGAGTCTATTTCTAAATCGTCTTGATTTGCTAACCAAATTCCAAATACGGTAACGGCTAATAAGCCAGACTCATGACTTAAGTAATTTGAAACAGAAAAACTAATTAGTACGAGCGCTAAAATGCCAAACTTATGAAGTTCAAATGGCAGCCATTCACGGCGCATAAGCTGTGTTGTAACCCAGCCTGCTACTACGCCTATACTTAAACCAACACCGAGCGTTTTAACTAAAGCAATAATGGTGTGACTAAGCACTTCGCCCTGGCCTACAAGCATTACGGCTTCAAAAACCAGTACCGCAAATAATGCACCGATAGGGTCAATAACAATCCCTTCCCAGCGTAAAATACGGTCTATGTCTTGAGTAGGGCGCATGGAGTTTAATAAAGGGGCTATTACTGTAGGGCCTGTTACAACGAGTACTGCGCCAAGCACCGCGGCAACTCGCCAATTAAGTTCTAATAACCAATAAGCACTTAGGCTAATAATAATACAGGTTGTGAGCATTCCTATGGAGCATAAGTTGCGCACCACCTTGCTAATGCCCTTAAGTTCCCTGAAATGTAAGGTAAGTGACCCCTCAAATAAAATAACTGCCACACTTAGTGATACAACAGGAAAAAGCAAGTCGCCTAAAAGCGCATCAGGGTCTAAAACACCACTAAATGGTCCGAGTAAAAGACCAGTAAGCAATAAAAACAGAATAGCGGGCACTTTAAAAGCCCATGCTACCCACTGGGCAAGCACAGAGCAAAGTGCGATACCGGCTATATAAATTGCTGACATAGAATAAAAATTCCTTATTGATGACGATATTTAAAAGTATAACTTTTGTTAATTATTAATACAGGGGTATACACGTGAAAGTTTAGTTTTACTAATTTAATTTTAGCTACTTAGGAAATATTAGTAGGCATTAAGGTTTTTGCGAGAGAGTTATTAGTTTAATTTATTGAATTTTAATAAAAAATCATAGCTACTAATCGCCACATATTTATTTAGCACGAATTTTAACCTTGATTTTAAAGCATAAAGTAGCGTATTATACTTCGTGTTCTAATAATTAGTTATCTAATTATGTTTATTTAAGAAAAAGCGGCGTTGTTAATACTAACGTCATTTTTAATCTTTATAATCAGGTGTTAGTGACTAAATAGACATTAGAGCACTAAAAAATATCATTTACTGAACTATTGGTATGGTTTTACTGAACAAGTTTATTTAACTTTTTAAATAAATAAAGGTTTGAGTTGAACTATTACTTTCAATATTTTACCCCCATCGTGGCGGTTAAATCTCGGTCCTTTGGTCTTCACCCTATCTGTTGGTGTATCAGACTTTAGAGGCTCTATGCATGTTGTTAATAAAAAAGCCACACACAGCTTTTTACAGCGATGCATAAACAACACTTTTAAATTTTTTAATTAGTGCTACTCAAAACCTGAGTTGTTGCTATTTTTTATATGACCTTAAATTTAAAGCCATGGCTTTAGATATGGTTTTTGTGTGTGCGTAAAAAAGTGTTTTAAATGATTAAATAAATTCGCAGCTATGTTTTTAAACGTGGCTACTAAGTTTTAGCTCGCGCAAGCTGAGCACAAATAAAATGGAAAGTTGAACATTTATGCAAAAGTTAAATTGGCGACGTATCGTACTTAAAGTAGGTAGTGCATTAATAGCACCAGATCAAGATGGCTGTCGTTCGCGCTACATATTAACCATCGCACAGTTTATTGTTCGTTGTCGTGCCCGTGGCATTGAAGTTATTTTAGTTTCATCGGGCTCAGTTGCTGCTGGGTCGCACTTATTTCCTTCAGATAAGCCTCGTACAGTCGTTATGAAAAAGGCAATGGCAGCAGCAGGTCAAACGGAAATGATTGCTATGTGGGACCGTTTTTTCGATTTTCCTTCAGCACAATTATTATTAACACATGGTGATTTGCGCGATCGCGAACGCTATCAAAGTATTCGAGAAACCGTATTTACTTTGCTTGAACACGGTGTACTGCCAATTATTAACGAAAATGATGCAGTAACAACTGATGATCTAAAAGTGGGTGATAACGATAACTTATCAGCAATGGTGGCAGCCGCCGCAGATGCAGATGCATTATTGATATTTTCAGACGTGGATGGGTTGTATGATAAAAACCCTAATTTGCATGATGATGCTATTTTATTACCTGAAATTAAATCAATTGATGAGTCTATTTATGCTATGGCAGGATGTGCAACAAGCTCTGTAGGCACTGGTGGCATGAAAACAAAAATTGAAGCCGCGGAAAAAGCAACGTCACACGGTATTGCTACTTATATCATTAACGGTTTTAAAGAAGAGACATTTACTCGCTTATTGGCCGGTGATAACCCTGGTACAGTATTCTCACCATATGAAAAACCAATGCAAGATTCTGTGCATTGGATGACGCATACTGCAAATGAGCAAGGTGAAGTAGTAGTAGATGGCTCATTTGATGAGTCTCTAGAAGGTGAAAGCGGCTGTATTCGCGGTGATGAGATTATGGAAGTACATGGTGAGTTTGCCGTTGGCGACACCATTTTAGTACGAAGTGAAGATGGTACGCGTTTAGCCAAAGCGACCGCAAATTATAGTAGCTGCTTGTTAAACTTTATTGCAGATAACGAGCAGAGTGAATTTAGTGAAAAAATGCAGGATTCAATTGGTCCTGTAATTTCTGAAAAAGATATCGCATTATTGGAGAAGTCATGAGTTTAATTACGGATATATCACGCCAAGCAGCAAAAGCTGCGACAACACTTGCTTTACTCGACACCGAGACCAAAAACCAAGTGTTAACAGAAATGGCTCAAGCGTTACGCGCACAAAAAGCGTTTATTATTAAAGAAAACGAAAGTGATTTAAGTGCTGCTCGCGATAATAACTTAGCAGCGTCTATGATCGATCGCTTAACTTTAAATGACGAACGTATCGAAGCCATGGCTGAAGGTATTGAGGTAATTGTAAGTTTAGATGATCCTGTTGGTCAGCTACGTGATATTACTGAGCGTCCAAATGGCATTAAAATTCGTAAAATGCGCGTACCTCTAGGCGTTGTGTGTATGATTTATGAAGCACGCCCAAATGTAACAGCGGATGCGGGTGCTCTTTGCTTTAAATCAGGCAATGGCGTTATTTTACGTGGTGGTAAAGAAGCACTTAAAAGCTCACAAGCTATTGCAAGCGTAATGCACAGTGTGCTTGAAAAACACAATTTACCTACTTCGCTTATTTCTGTTATTCCTGATCCTGACCGTGCTTTATTGATGGAATTAATGCAGCAACGCGAAAGCATTGATTTAATTATTCCTCGCGGTGGTGAAGGCTTAATTAATTTTGTAACCGAAAACAGCACAATCCCTGTTATTCAGCACTTCAAAGGTGTGTGTCATTTATACGTAGATAAAGATGCTGATCTAGAGATTGCGCTTAACTTACTACTTAATGGTAAAACACAGCGTACAGGTGTATGTAATGCACTTGAGGGTTTAGTTGTTCATCAAGATGTTGCTGATGAGTTTTTAAATTTATGTGCTGTAGTATTACGCCAAGAAGGTGTAAAGATTAATGCCGACAGCACTGCAGCAAAATATTTTGATGATGCAACCGTGCTAGCAGATAACGAATTTGGTGAAGAATACTTAGACCTTGAAATTGCTATTCGCGTAGTGCCAACTTTCAGCGCTGCGGTTGATCACATCGCTCAGTTTGGTTCTAACCATACCGAAGTAATATGTACTAAAAACGACACGACTGCAGAGCTGTTTCAACGTAGTGTTGATGCCTCGGTAGTTATGGTAAATGCATCATCTCGCTTCTCAGATGGCTCTCAACTTGGCCTAGGCGCAGAAATTGGTATTGCTACGACCAAGCTGCATGCATATGGTCCTATGGGCTTAGAATCACTAACAACTGAAAAATACTTAGTTAATGGTGTAGGGCAAGTTCGCGAATAATAGCTGCGGATTAGTCAAAAAAAGCCGAGCAGTTTAACTGCTCGGCTTTTTAGTTTTACTCTAGTTTTTCTAACCAGTCACTTGCAGGCTCTGGCTTATGTAAATAATAGCCTTGTAAAATTACTTCAGGGTACTCTTTTAATAAATCAAAATGAGATTGGTTTTCTACCCCCTCAGCCACCACTTCTAACTCAAATACTCGACCTAAGTTTACTATCATATCAATTATTAATTTATCGTTATTATCTGTCGGTGCATCAAAAACGAACGAGCGATCAATTTTTAGCTCCTGGATCGGTAACTGCTTTAAGTAGGTTAAGCTTGAATACCCAGTACCAAAATCATCAATTGATACGCGCACACCTAAATTTTTAAGCAAATGTACCGCCTCAACAGCTGATTCCATATGATTAAGTAATGTGCCTTCAATAATTTCTATTGTTAGCTGATTTGGCTGTATATTATGTTTCTCAATTTCGGTTTTTATTTGAGATAAAAAGCGTGGCTCGTGGAAGTGTCTGCCACTTATATTTATAGAAAGGCTTAAGTCACGGTGACGCTCATCTAAGCTCTCAATAAGTTTAAGTCCATTAGAGAGTACCCAACAATCTAGCTCATAAATGATGTCAGATTCTTCAGCTATCGGAATAAATTCAGCAGGGCTAATAAAGCCTTTTTGCGGATGTATCCACCTTAACAGGATTTCGGCGCCTTTTATTTGTTGTTTGCTATTAAACTGAGATTGCACATAAAGAGTTAGCTCATTTTGAGAAATAGCTTTGCGTAAGTCCTGCTCTATTTCAAAGCGTCGCCTTGCTTGTTCTCCAAATGAATTATCAAAAAAAGTAACTCTGTTACCACCTTTTTCTTTTGCTTTATAACAGGCTGCTTCGCAGTTTCTTATTGTTTCGATTGCATTTTCCCACTGATCTTCACGCGGGAATATATAAGTTCCTATGCTAATAGTAATGCTAATTTCTTGCCCATCAATTATAAAAGGGGCATTAATAACCCTTAATAGCTCTTGGGCTTTTCGCTCTGCTATTTCTTGTGTTCTAAGTCTTCCTATTCCTTTATCAACACTACTTAACGCTGCAAATTCATCACTACCTAGGCGAGCTATAACATCTTTCTTATCAAGTTTTGCATGGATGCGGTTGGTCAGCTCTTTTAATACTTTATCTCCGGCTAATAAACCTAGGCCATCATTTATAGAGTGAAAACTGTCAATATCAATAATGAAAATATAGGCGTAATTGTTTTCTTGAGAGCAGCTTTGTAACTGTTGTTCTAGCTGCTTTAAAAAACCATTTCTGTTAGGCAGGGCCGTAAGTTCATCGTGCCATGTTAAATAGTCAATTCTTTCTTGGGTAACCTTAAGGCTCGAAATATCACTAAATACACCAATAAAATGTATATTAGTGTCTTGTTCGCCTTTGACCATGCTTAACGTTAAAAGCTCGGGGTATAGTTCACCGTTTTTACGCCTTGTAACAAGCTCTCCACTCCAATATCCGGCCTTATTTGCATGCTGCCATACGTTATTAAAACTAATACCTGGTTGATTATTTTGCTTTAATTTATGAAGTTGAGTGCCAAGCGCCTCTGATTCACTAAATCCTGTAATTCGGCAAAACGATGGGTTAACAGCAATTATTTCACCTTTAGAGTCTGTTATAACAACGCCATCTGCTGTGCTCGTTAGCGCTTGATAAAAGAGCTTTTGTTTAGACGATAGCTGTTTTAACTCTTCTTCTCTTTCACTTAGCTCTTGAGCTAGTGCTTCTATTTCTAAGAGCTTGTCGTGCAGGTCAAAGTTTTTTTCAATTAGTCTATCGAGCATACCTTGGGAGGTAATGTGTGTGCGGATTCGTGCCCTTACAAGCGCAAGCTTGTAAGGTTTGTGAATGTAGTCAATAGCCCCTAATGTAAAACCATGCTCCTCTGAGTCTTCATTAGTCATTGCAGTAACAAAAACAATCGGAATACCTTTAGTATTTTGTCGTGACTTTAATGTTTTACACACCTCGTAACCGTCCATACCAGGCATCATAATATCTAGTAGTATTAAATCGGGTCTTGTTGACTCTATAAATACGAGGGCTTGTTCACCGCTAGTCGAAATCCTTACATCATAATCGGTAAGTAATCCTTCAACTAAAACATGCAAATTATTAGGCTCATCATCAACAATTAAAACCAATGGTTTATGTTTTTTATTTAGATAATCGCTATTTTTTTCAGCCGGGTACATCGAATGCACATTCAATCCTTTTGGTGATATTGACTAATATAACTTAGCTTAGTTTTTTTAAATTGGCTAATTTAATTATCATTACGGTATTGAGTTATAAGTTCGATAACAAGTTGATAGTTAAATTGATTTATAGCCGCTTTAAGTTGCAATAATGGATGCGGTGCTTTAAAAGCTGAAGTATTCAAGCTCTTTAGTAAATCATTCGGAATTGGCTTGGCATTTATTGCTAATTCATAAATGGTATCTATAGATTCATCAATATTATCCACATCGGTTACGTGCTCACTTTCGCTAAACTGTTGAGTAAGTAAATATTGTTTAATTGCACGAAATGTAAGTGTAAGTTGTTCATTTAACTGTATAAATAAAATTGGTTCTTTATTATTTATTTGCGCCTCAACTTCTTTACTAATTAGCTCTAATTTTTCAAGCCCTAAAGTGCCTGCTAATCCTTTAAGTGCGTGTGTGTTTCTAGCAAGTTCGGCACTACTGTTAGTATCTAGGAGCTTTCTGAATTTGAGACTAAAGTTTTCGTAATCAATTGAAAATTGCTCTAAGAGCTTATTAACGAGTCGTCTATTTTGTTCAAGATTGTCTAAAGCTATGGGGATGTTCAATAACATTCTATTTTTATCGGTGGTTAAATGCTTTTTTATACACTCATATAGCGAATCAAAAACAAGAGGTTTAGTTAAAAAATCATTCATCCCTGCATTTATCGCTGCTTTTTTATCTTCCGGAAGTACTGCAGCTGTTAATGCCACAATAGGAAACAGCTCCTGATTTTTCCTAAGGATTTGTGTTGCTGTTATGCCATCCATGACAGGCATTTGTATATCCATAAAAATAATATCAAAGACGTGTTTTGCCACTTCTTCAATTGCTTGTTGCCCGTTGAGTGCACTAATCACTTCTATATCTAACTTCTCTAACATTCTAGTTGTTACCTCAATATTGAGAGGGTTATCATCAACTATAAGCGCTTTATTACCTGTAAATTGAATAAGGTTTTCATGAATTGCTTGCTCAGTGGGGATGCTTTTCGGAGCAAGCAATTTTAACAGCTCAGAGTGGCTATAGCTTTTAGTTATGATATGAACATCATTTGGCATACTACTTAAATTAGGTGTATCCGTATCAGTGATAATGGCAATTATTTTTAATTTTTGAGCGCCATTTTGAGCACTTTCAATAAGTTTTTGTAAAATAATACTATTTTTAGCTTCTTCTTCGTTAAGTGTTAAAATCGCGATATCAAAAGGGGAGCTGGGCTGGGATACTTTAGCTAATGCTCTAAGTGGTTCTTGAGTTGTCTCTGGTATTATATCAATACTCGTAAGTAAAGAGATTAGCTGGCTCGTTTGTGCTTTATGTTGTGTGATTAACAGCGCTCGTTTTTTTAATTTATGCTGCGCCGCAATTTCAAATGGTAAGGTAAAATAAAACTCACTCCCTTTACCTTTTTCACTTCTGGTTTGGATTTCACCGCCTAATATTTTTGTAAATTCTTGGCTTATTGTAAGACCAAGACCAGTTCCACCATATTCTCGAGTGGTGGAAGCATCGCCCTGATAAAAGGAATTAAATATCTGCTTTTGTTGCTCTGCATCCATTCCTATACCAGTATCTTTAATACAAAAACGTAAATTGATAATGTTTTTTCGTTGTGCAATCGTTTCTATAACTAATTGAATTTTTCCGAACTTAGTAAACTTGATTGCATTGCCAATACAATTATTAATTATTTGGTTTAGATGAAATGGGTCTCCTATTAGCTCTAGGTTAGGATCTGCATGTAGGTTAAATTCTAAATTTAATCCCTTTTGGTTTGCACTGTCTTTAAATAGATTTGCCGTATTTTTGATAACTGAATCAAGAGTAAAAGGTATTTTTTCTACTTTTATTTTTTCAGACTCAAGTTTAGAAAAATCTAAAATATTATTTAATATATGCAGTAAGTTATGAGCACTAGAGTAGGCTTTGTCAGCATAATGCTGTTGTTTAGTTGCAAGTTCACTATCTCGTAATAGTTGCAGCATACCTAAAATACCGTTCATGGGGGTGCGTAGCTCATGACTCATATTTGCTACAAAATCACCTTTCATTTTATTAGCGCTTTTAGCTTGTGAAATGGCAACGGTTAAATCTTTATTCATCGACTCCATTTGTATATTTAGTGCTTGGGTTTCTATTAGTAACTCTTTGGTTTGCTTATTTTTTTTATAAAGAGTGTTTGCAGCTTTGATTACGGAGGCTATTTCGCTTTGACTTTGGTTGCTATTATTAAAGGTTATTTGTTTTTCGTTACTCATATCATTTAATAGTGTAGTTAACTGAGTGATAGGCTTAATAACGGCATTAAAAATAAAGTAGCTAGTTATAATAATAATTATAGTAATTAATGCTGCAAATACGTTTGCTTGGTCTGTATTACTTTCTAATTGTGAGCTTAATTTTTTTTCTGTTTCAGAGAGCTCTTCATGTTCGAGGTTTTTTACTTGAGTGGTTAAGTAAAGTAGCTCATTTTCTATACCGGTAAGTACTACATTGGTTGAAAATGTATAGCTACGGGTGAGCAAAACAAGCTGGTTGTAAGCCTTTTTTAAATCTGCAGCTTTAATTAAAAATGAGTTATTTTCATCGGTAATTTTAGTCAACTTAGTTTGCAAGTGGTTTAAGTTTTGTTTCACATTTTGTGCTTCATCAAAGCTAGGCTTGTATAAGTAGCTCACTACCGCGTGCTCTAGGTTACTAACTGTGAGTAGTGTATCTGTGTAGGCAGTTTGATCAGTCGCATTTATTTGTAAGCGTTCAATCTCAATGATTAATGACCCTATAGGATGCTGAAATTGCTCAGAATATAGACGTTCTCTTTTGTTTCTATTAAGTACGGTTTGATTGAATGTTTCTTTATAATTATGTAAGTATTCATCAAGGCGCGTTAATATATTTTGATAATCTAGGGAGCGTTGTGACGTGCTTTTTTTTAGTTTTTCTAAGCTTTTATTAGCGTCGTCAAAATACAGGTTAAACTTTTCAATTGTGCTTTTATTTGCTTTATCTATAAAAGCAATTGCTTGGCTTTGTAGAGAAATTACCTCGTTTTCAAGTTGAGTTACATTACTACTTTGAACAAGCGCATCGTGCTGCGCTTTTTGTAAAAAAAGTAATGTACTTTGCGAATAATTAAATAAGTAGCTTTGAATAATCAGCAAGCTGATTAACACGCACAGCGCTAATGTTATTTTTGATTTTATTGAGCGAGTTATCATTACCGGCTAATCAACTCATACCATTTTTGCAAGCTGTAGTCGTAGGTAGGCATTACAGAGTTCCATACTGCAACATTACTAAACCGTTTTATGTAGCTGCCCCCATTTCTGTGTTCTCCTGCTTTAATAGCTACATCTCCGTTGGTATTTAAAAGATCAATTGGAGTTTTTTTACCGTCATACCAAAAATCCCACTCAGCTTGAGATAAAAGGCTCTTAGAACGCTCAGGGTTACTAATATAATAACCTTGTCGAGCAATAAATGCGCCTGGCCAGCCCGAAAGCCACCAATTCATGTAATCGTAAGCTGCGTCTTTTACGCTACCTTGTGTTTGTGACGATAAACACATAACACCATGCCAACCTCTATAGCCTTCTTTAGGAGCCGCAAATCGTACATTTACATTTTGGCTATTTAAAGCAGAAACAGCAGGCGAGAACATGCTTTCTATGTGAGCTCGGTTACTTTTCATAAATTCAACAGACTCAGGTACTGAGTTCCAATAGCCACTAAAGTGACCTTGGCGTTTATAATCTAAAAGAATACTGAATAACCGGTCAAGCTCAGAGCGTGTCATTGCGCCAATATTTTTAAATTTAATTAACCCCTTACTTTGTGCTGCTAAAGCAAGGTCGAATAAACCTATGGTAGGGGCATTTACTATCGCAACTTTTCCTCTATTGGCTTCATCTAGTAACCAGCTCCAGCTCTCGGTTTCGTAAGCAATACCGGGCTTTATAAATTCAGTGTTATAGCCAAAGGAGTCAACATTATGTACATAGGGTAAAAAGCTAATGGAATCGCTTTCTTGTGCACTTAGCGTACCATCGTCTTGAACGTTAAGTAATTTATAAGGGGCATCTCCAGCGCCGATATTTGCATTTTCAGTGAGTTTACCAGTCTTGGTTAAAGAATTTATTTCGTTAAAGTGAGATAAACGATTTTTTTCTATTGGCTGTATAGAGCCCGCATTCCAAAGTACGTTTATACTGTTTGACCATTGCTCGTATAAATCAAAAGAGCCTGGATTCATTGACGCTTTTTGTAGCACCGTTGCGCTACCTGCAGGGGAGAACTCTATATTAATACCTAAATCGCTCATGGCTTGTTTACGAATGGCCTCTTGCAGAGTTACGTGGGTACCCAACACTCTTAAAGTTACTTTTTTGCGGGCGAATACATAAGGCACATGTGTAATAGCACCTGCTGTTAACCCTATGGTTGCTAACTTTTTTAAAGAGGAGCGTTTATGCCGATCCATGTTAACCCTAAAGTATTAATATGTTTGACATTATGTATAGCTAACAACATGCAAAGAAACAAGTTAACAGCACAATATAAAAATTATAATTAATAAAAAAGAGTATAGGATTAAATGATAGAACAGAATGTTATTTGAGTATTTTTAGAAAGTTACTAAGATTATAAAAGAAAGGGTAGGAAAGTGGTGGAGCTAAGCAGGATCGAACTGCTGACCTCCTGCGTGCAAGGCAGGCGCTCTCCCAGCTGAGCTATAGCCCCACATTCCTAAATTACGTATTTCGTAATTACTTGGCTGCTGAGTTCCAAGCGGGACGAACTTTAAGTTTTTTTATAAAATTGGTCAAGTATTTTTTCGTAAATTTTCACTGTTTACGTTAATTTTTGATAGACTCAGCTTAATTCAACACTAAAACGATAAAAACAATGAAAAAATCTGTTCTAGCGCTTATGGTTTTACTCGCTGGTTGTGCCACAAATGACGAGCCGCCTTTTGAAATAAATAATAAACAGTTTCACGAAAAGCAAGATGAGCAAGGCAATAAGTTGTTTGCATATGTTGTGTCGGTTAAAGCAAAGCATCGTAGTAATATTAATTTAGATGATGGTGGCGGGCGTGGCGGTAAAAACAGGCCAAGTCGCTCGGATGTAAAGCGTTATATTGAGCAAGAGCATTTTGAAGAGTCGAGTGTTTTAAAGTTACAGTTAGAAGATCAAGCTGTTGAGCTATTAAATGAAGAGCTAAAGTCGCGTAATTACTGCCCAAACAAGCACGAAGTAAATGAAGTGCTTTGGCGCGATTTAAGTGTACAGCTTAGAGGGCGTTGTTTGTAAAATGTTAGCTGATAAAGCAAAGTTAGCTGAGGCACTTACCCAGCTGACTATAAATTACGATGTAATAGAACATCCACCACTGCATACAAGTCTTGATGCAGATACCTTTATGGTAGAGCGCCCCGGTACTCGGCTAAAAAATCTATTTTTACGCGACAACGAAGGGAAGCGTCATTTTTTAGTTATTACAGCGCACGATAAGCAACTTGATTTAAAAACGTTAGCTAAACAGCAAGGTTTATCACGATTAGGGTTTGCATCAAATGAGCGCTTAGCTCGTTACTTAAAGGTTGAGCCTGGTTGTGTTTCTATGCTGGCTCTTTTTAATGATAAACAAAACAATGTTAACTTGTGGATAGATCAAGATATTTGGTTTGGTGATTTATTTCATTGCCACCCGTTTGAAAACACACAAACATGGTTATTAAAAAAAACTGACTTAGAAAGCTTTTTTAATTATACCCAGCATCAGCCACGGGTGGTATTTTTACCATCTAGGTAGGCCCATATAATGAGCATAAATCCACATAGACAAACACATAGTAAAGTAAACATAAACGCTGTTTGCCCATGATGCTGATACACCACTCCTGGTAATAACGACCCAAGCGCACCTCCACTGTAGTAGAACGATACATAACCACCATTTGTTACACTTGGCGGTGCTTTGCTTATTTTATTAACTAGTGGGGCCGCCGTAGAGTGAATAACAAACATAGCGCCACAAAATAAGGTAAACGCAATTAAAAAAACAATTAGCTGGTGGCTCATTAATAATAAAATACTAATGTTATAAAAAATGAAAATTGCCGTCAGTAAATGCCAAGGCGTAGGGGCTTTTTTAAGTAGCCAAGGGGCTGCTATAGATGCCAGTGCGCCAATTAAGTAGCCACTGTACACTAAGCCAATATCCCGCGTGTTTGTTATTTTAAAGGTATGCTGCAAAATAAAAGGTAAATAGTTTAAAAGCGCTGCAAAACAAAAAAACATGCAAAATACTGCGCCATATACTTTTAATACCGCTCCTTCTTTAAGTTGTTTAATGTAATCAAAAGGTGAGAGCGTCTCGCTGATAGGCGGCTTAATAAAGCGTAAGTGGTTAATGCTCAAAGCCAAAGAAATTAATGCAAAGGCAATTACATAGTAAAAACTTTGCCAATGCCACAGGTCACTAAATAAAGCTGCTAATACGCGACCAAAATAACCACCTATTATGCTACTGCCAATGTATAGCGTCATATTTTTTTGCAAACTATCAGCGGTATAGCTCATTCCTATATAGCTGGTCATCGCGGTTAGTGCTGCAGGAAGTGTTAAGCCTTGCAAAAATCGAACAAGTAACAGTAGCTCAAAGCTTGGCGCGTAAATAAAGAGTATGCAGCTAAAGCCTAAAACAACCATGGCAACGCGAAGAATTAAAAGCGGGTTACGCTTAGCTAAAACTAATCCATACACGAGTGGTGCCACAGCTAAAGGCAGCATGGTTACGGTCATTAAACTGCCAGCAATTGCAGGCAAAACATTAAATTCATTAGCAAACAAGCTAAGTAGGGGTTGTGGAGCGTAAAGTACAAAAAATATAAACACAGAGCATGCTAGTAAATGAAATAGACGCATTGTGAAACTTAGAATATGGGGAGATAAGTTAACCAAAGTATATTAAAAATGGCTTATATTTCATATGTTAAATGAGCAACATTTGCGTCAAATCATGGTTTGTATTCATCCGTTTGATAGATTAATACCGATAGCACTATTATTTGTAGTCGTTGGTGATTAAAATGACCTTAATATAAGTTTTTAGTGGAATAAAGCCATGGGTTCATTACAAGACCAATTGCTGCAAGCAGGATTAACAACATCGCACAAAGCTAAAGTTGCTAAGTCAGAAAAGCGTAAGCAACAAAAAAAGCAAAAAAAAGGGGCTACAAGTAACCCTAGCGATCTGCAAAAGCATATTCAACAAACCAAGCTTGAGCAGCAAAAAAAGGCGGAAGAACTTAACCAGTCTCGCCAAGGTGAATTAAAACAACGCGAGCAAGAAGCACGTGTTAAGCAAATTTTAGAGCATCATAACCAAGACACTATTCGTGGCGAGCGTACCTTTAACTTTACTTACCAAAATAAAGTTAAGGGTTTAGACGTAAACGAAAAAACTCAAAAAGCGTTATCAGGTGGTCGTTTAGCTATTTGTGTGCTTGAAGGGCAGTTTTTTGTACTTGAAGACGAACCGGCACGTAAAGTGGCGGAAGTAGATGAAAAGTATATTGTTTTTCATGTTGAACCTGAAAACAAACCTAAAGATGAAGATGATCCATACGCAGACTTTGAAGTACCAGATGATATTGTTTGGTAAATACTCCCTAAATTTTGCTTATACATAAAGCATATTTAGGTTAATTAAGTTGTCGCTCATTTTTATTTGCTAAGGTATATAAGAGTGAGCATAAACTTATTAGTCGCGCTGTTTTGTTTGATCGTCAAGAGCGACTTGGTACGTATGCTTTTTATTTGATTGTTTACTACAATCAATGAAGAAGTTTTTTCTAACCGTCAAAAAGAAGAGAAAATACAATGAGCAAGATGAAAACACTACTAGTAGGCGCGGGTATTAGTTTAGCCGCAAGTTTTTCGTTTAATGCCGCTGCTGCTGATGGCGCTGCATTATATACCGCTAAAAATTGCCAAACATGTCATGGCGCAGATGGTAAAGCACCTATCATGGGCGCATACCCTAAACTAAATGGTCAAAATAAAGACTACTTAGTAGCGCAAATGAAAGACATTAAATCAGGTGCACGTAGCAATGGTATGACTATGGCAATGAAAGCAATGGTTGCAACAGTAACTGATGAAGAGTTTGATGCAATTGCAGATTACCTATCTAAAGTAAAATAATTTGCAGTAATAGCTAAGCTTTAAAACAGCCACACAATAGTGTGGCTGTTTTGTTTGTGTTTGCTATAAAATTAATACTGCTTTAGACTTCTAAACATCTATTCGCATCTTGTTTTGGTGCGTATTTTAAAAGGCTTATTATGTTTGATTTACCCCAACTCGATTTAAAAAATAAAGTATCAGAACAAGAGTGGCAACTACGTGTTGATTTAGCTGCTTGTTATAGACTGGTTGATCACTTTCGTTGGGGAGATTTAATATATACGCACTTGTCGGCTCGATTACCAGGTACCGATCATTACCTTGTAAATGCCTTTGGTTTAACGTTTGAGGAAGTAACCGCATCTAATTTAGTGAAGGTAGATTTAAACGGTAATATTATTGATGACACGCCGTTTAAGATAAACCCAGCGGGCTTTACAATACACAGTGCTATTCATGAGGTACGTGAAGATGCACATTGTGTTATTCACTTACATACCAAAGAAACAATTGCAGTTGCGACACAAAAAAATGGCTTATTACCGCTGAGCCAATATTCAATGTTTTCACTGCCATCACTTTCGTACCATGGCTACGAAGGGCTTGCGGTCAACGACGATGAACGCAAAGTGCTACAAGATGATTTAGGCTCCACGAATCATATGCTGTTAGTAAACCATGGCGGCTTAACGGTAGGGCCAACAGTGGGGGATGCGTTTATGCGTTTTTACGATTTGCAGCGTGCTTGTGAAATACAATTAGCATTGCAAGCCAGCTCACAAGAAGCTATTGAAGTGCCACAGCCAATAATCGACAATATTTATAACCAAGCTAACGTGGTGCACAGCGGTATTACAGGTGGTCAACTTGCGTGGCCTGCCATGTTGCGTAAAGCCTACCGACTTGATCCCAGTTTTGCTAATTAAGGAATTTAAATGAAAGTAAATCGCGTAGAAGTATTTGATATTCATTGCCCTGATAGACCATCGTGGACACCTGTGTTTGTGCGTATTCATACCGATGAAGGTATTAGCGGCGTAGGCGAAGCAGGTCTTGCATACGATTTAGGGCACAGTGCAGCCGCAGCCATGATTAAAGAAATGGCAGATGCATTTTTAATTGGTCATGACCCATTTCAAACTGAAAAGTTATGGTCGCGTATGTTGCGTGAAAGCTTTTGGGGCTTGGGCGGCGGACCTGTTGTATACGCAGCAATGAGTGCAATTGATACCGCGCTTTGGGATATTAAAGGTAAGGCACTAGGCTTACCTGTATATCAACTTCTCGGCGGAAAAGTTAACGACAAACTACGCACTTACGCATCGCAATTACAGTTTGACTGGGATAGCGAGTTTAAAGCGTTAGTGCAACCACAAGAATACGCAGAAGCAGCTTTAAAAGCGGTTGCTGAAGGTTACGATGCAGTAAAAGTTGACCCGATTCAGTACGATAAAGATGGCAATACTTATTACGACCGTACAAATATTATTTCTCGTACAGAAATGAAACTATACCGTGCGCGCATGCAAGCAATACGTGAAGCGGTAGGTGATGAAGTTGACATTATTTTTGAGTGCCACAGCTTACCTGGTGCTACATCGGCGATTCAAATTGGCGAAATAGCAGAAGAGTTTGACTGTATGTATTACGAAGAACCGGTTAACTACTTAAACCATTCTTTACATGCCAAAGTAGCCGACAAAGTAGCCGTGCCTATTGCTGGTGGCGAGCGTTTATACAACCGCTGGGGTGTGCGCCCGTATTTAGAAGATCAAAGTATTGATGTACTACAGCCAGACATTGGTTTATGTGGTGGCTTTACTGAAACTAAAAAAGTGTGTGACTACGCTGATATTTTTGATGTGCGAATTCAGGCTCACGTATGTGGCGGGCCAGTTGCAACAGCTGCATCGCTTCATTTAGAAACGGCGATACCTAACTTTTTGATTCATGAGCATCATACTTATGCGATTAAAAAGTGGAACCGTGAATTGTGTTTACAAGATCCACAACCTAAAAATGGCTTCTTTGAAGTATCAGAAGAGCCTGGGCTGGGTATTGAATTAAATGATGAAATTGTAATGCGTTCACAGCGTGTAGAAATAAAGTAACTTTTTAGGTTACAAAAAAATCCGGTAAGTGATTATTCACTTACCGGCTTTTTTTTAAGGATATTATAGCTCGTTAATTTTACATTTGGCCTCTTTAAGCTCAATAGTGGCTTTACTATCAAGGTGGCGAATATAACACTGCGTGCCTTTTATCATCAGCTCAAACTGATCTGCTGTATTGCGACTTTGTGTGTCGATAATATTATTACCCTTTACATTGTTAAGGGTTACTGTGCTGCTAGTAGTAAATACATCGGAGGCTAATTGGGCTTCTTGAATGTGGACAAGTGTTTTAATTGCTATGCTAACAGCTGCTTTATTTGGCTCAACTAGTAGGGCATGTTGCAGCTTAGGTGTAGGGTCTGGGCTTTGAGATATACAACCATTGAGGCAAAACGTTGAAAGTACAACGATTACTAAAAAGTATGTTTTCATAAGTTGGCCAAATTATTAGCAAAAGAGAGCTTAATATAACGACTTTTAGTTATACTTGATAGTAGTGCTTAGCGTTTGCATAGCTAAGGTTATGCCATATATTATTGTTTAAACACATACTTTTGTAGCTGTGCCATAAGTTGTTATAGCTTGTATTTATTTGACACACAGGGAAGTTACTAGCAAATATTACGCGCTGCTCACCAAAGTGATTTAAAAGAAAATTAAAACACGTAACTTGCTGTTGTTTTGTAAAATGTAGTAATTCAAAACCAGAAAATTTTATGGCGATATTGTTATGTTGAGCAAGTAACTCAACACCTTGCTGCCATGTAGCTAAATCGCTAGGTAGCCCTGTGTGATTAATTATAATTTGAAGTTGCGGTAGCTGCTTAGCGTAGTAAGCGACTTGTTTAGTAATATCGCTATTTTCAATATTAAATTGCGCTTCAAAATGCAGTTGATTGTTTGATAGCACCGCTAAGTTTTTAAAGCTATTAGCGCTTAGTAAACGCTTTGCATCAGTACCTTCGGTTATATCCCTGATACCACATAAGCTTGAGTGAGCTTGAGCGTTTAAGGCGCTTTTAAACTGCTCTGTAGGTGCGTCAATTTGGTTATAACTAACGGCTTTAAAAGGCAGATTTTTTAAATGCGAGCTTAGCCAGTTTAGCTCGTTTATAGGTGATTGATTATCAAACCCTGCCTCAATATGCACAATACCCGCAAGTTCAAAATCAGTACTTTTAACAAGCTGCTCTGCACTTGTTGGTTTTTTTATTTTTTTTAGGTTAGGCCACGCTGGTGGGTTTTCGCCTTGCAGCCAAGAATACTGCCCCTCGGCAAGATTAAAAAAATGCACATGAGGATCAATAATTTGCATGCTCATTGTGCTGTATAACCACCATCAATGCTTTGCAGGCTGCCTGTTATAAAGCTTGCATCATCACTTGCCAAAAAGCTAATCAGTGCTGCTACTTCATCGGCTTGCCCTAAACGGTTTAGCGGTTGTAGGCTGGCCTCTTCTGCGACTATTTTGTTTTTATCAGCACCACTTTTTTTACAGTAGGCATCAATAGCATTATGAAATAGCGGGGTTTCTATAGTGCCTGGGCATACTGCATTTGCACGAATGTTAAAGCTTGCGTAATCAAGTGCTGTGGTTTTAGCCATTGACGCCAAGGCGTGCTTAGTAAGGTTATAAGCAAACGAATTTTGCTTACCTATAATTGCTTGATCTGAGGCAACTAAAATAATTGCACCGCTGTTTTGTGCTTGCATACTTGGCAGTACACTTTGCACTGCCGCGTATGCGCCTTTAACGTTAAGTGCAAAAAGTGCATCTAGAGTTTCCTCATCGGTGCTTTCTATATTTGCACTTAAATGTTTTCCGGCATTAGAGACAAGTATGTCAATTGTAGGGTTTTGCTGGCAAATTGTATTTATACATGTTTGCACTGCGCTTACGTTACTTACATCACATTGATGAAATTCACCAAACTCACTTGGCTCAATATCAAGGTTATGTACAGTAAAACCACGTTCAATAAAGCGTTTTACTACGGCTAAACCAATACCTTTTGTTCCGCCTGTAACAATAGCAACCTTCGACATACCTGCTCCTTTATTTACAACTAAAATGCTTAGTGTGAGTGTCCACAGCCACCTTCAGCGTGAACATGCCCGTGAGATACTTCTTCACTTGTCGCTTCACGTACTGACACAACTTCAACGTCAAACGTTAGCGTTTTACCAGCAAATGGGTGGTTTAAATCACAATCTGCGTTAAAACGGCCAACCTTAATAATAGTCACTTGATGGCGCCCTTGGTTAGACTGTACCATTGCCGTCATACCTGGCTTCCATACTTTTACATCACCTTGTAGATGCTTAAGAGGAATGCGTTGAATTAAGTCATCAACACGTTCGCCATATGATTCGCTTGGCTCTAACGTAACGCTAAATTTATCACCAGCTGCTTTGCCTTCAAGTGATTTTTCTAAACCAGGAAGCATGCCTTCGCTGCCGTGTATGTAGCTCAGTGGCGCTTCGTTTACGCTGCTTTCAATTTGCTCGCCCGCTTCGCTTAGGGTGTAATGAAATTCAACTGCTGAATTTTTACTAATTTGCATGCTTGTCTCTTTAAGTTTTACTGTTGTAAGGCGTGATTTTACGCGAAATATAGCACTTTAGAAACTTACCAAGGTTGATTTAGTGTTTTTTGTAAATCGAGCAGTAAGTCTTTTTTAATCGGGGCTGATTTTGGCTGTTCGGCTTGAGGTATAAATAGTACTAGCTGTTTGCCTGGCTTTAATACACTTGAAGCTGATAACTTGTTCCACTTAGCTAAGTCACTATGAGGTACATCGTAGAGTTGGCTAATACTCCAAAGAGTGTCGCCTTGTTTAACTTCGTAGTCTATTTCAATTGTTGGGATCACAACTTCTTGCGGCTCAAGGTAAGGGCTTATTTTGTAATCTACTATAAGTGATTTAGGTAACGTTTTAGGCTGCCCAACTAAAAGCTTTTCACCAACACCAATAAGATTGGTTTGTTTGTCGTTAAGTTGTTTAAGCGCACTAACAGACATACTAAAACGTTTAGCTATGCCATACAGCGTATCGTTTTGTTTAACGATGTATTCGCCAGCAAAGTTAGATTTAAAAAACTGACTTTTTAATAATGCTTCTTGCCCTATTGGCAGGAGTAAAGTGTGAGGCCCATTAGGCGAGCTTTGGTTTTTTAAATAACCTTGGTTTAAAGAGTGTAGTTGTTTTGAACCCACGCCAGAAAGCTTAGCAATAACAGAAAAATCAAACTGTTGGCCTACATTCATTTGCGTAGTAATTGGTTTGTTCGAAAGTTTTGGTCGGTTAATTCCTTTTTGCGGGTGTTTTACTAAGTAACTTAAAGCAAGCAATTTGGGGACGTAATCGGCCGTTTCTTTAGGTAGTTTAAGCGACCAGTAATCCGTGCTTTTTCCGCGTTTTTTATTTTTTTCGATTGCTCGCTTAACGCGTCCTTCACCGCTATTGTATGCGGCTAGGGCATGCAGCCAGTTGCCATCAAAACGTTTATGCAAATAGCTTAAGTAATCAAGTGCAGCGTCGGTTGATGCCAATACGTCTTGGCGTCCGTCGTACCATTGATCTGACTTAACCCCAAAATGATGTGCAGTTGCGCCTACTAATTGCCAAACACCAACGGCCTGCTGCGAAGACGCAATGGTAGGCCTAAAGTCGCTTTCAACAAAAGGTAGTAGAGCAAGCTCCATAGGAAGTTGTTTTTGCTCTATCTTTTTTACAATATGATACAAATATGGGGCTGCGCGTTTACTTACTGTACGTAAATAATTTGGCTGTTTTAAATACCAGTCAATACGCTTATTTAAAGCGCGATTTTGATAAATGGTAAAATGCAGGTTGTTCGCTATGTGCACCCATAAATCAGTTGTTTTGGGTGGGCGCTTTTTTACGATAACTTTTTTGGCAGCCTGTGGGGTGGTGTGTGTCGTTTTAGGCTCAGCATCATCTGGCGTTTTAGCAAGTTGTTCTTGGTGTTCGTAGTTAGGCTCAAAGTGAGTAAATATTTGTGGTGCCTCTTGAATTTCAGGCTCTGTAGTCTCACAGCCAAATAAAAAAACACCCAAAAAACATATAACCAAACTGCGCATAGTAATCACTTTTATAAATTCCTTTTATCATTTTAACACAATCCGTT
The DNA here is from genome assembly GCF_900239935.1 of Pseudoalteromonas carrageenovora IAM 12662. Taxonomy (NCBI): domain Bacteria; kingdom Pseudomonadati; phylum Pseudomonadota; class Gammaproteobacteria; order Alteromonadales; family Pseudoalteromonadaceae; genus Pseudoalteromonas; species Pseudoalteromonas carrageenovora. Next base: position 3,261,710 of record NZ_LT965928.1, on the reverse strand, counting down.
GTGTTGAGTTATTTACTGCTTTTTAGCGCGGTTAAGTCCAGCTTGTAAAAAAAAGTTACTTGATTTTATATTAAGCGCTTCTTGTTTGTAAGGCTTAATAACTGACTCAGGAAAAGACTGCATTAGTTGCTCTATAGTTTGGCCGTCGTTATTTTTTACATGTTCTGTTATGGTCGTTAAAAAAGAGAGTGGTTGCTTAAGTTGCTCCTTTGTTAAATCGCGACCGTGCCCAGGAATAATAACACTGAGATTTTCATCGTTAATGTATTGCTCAAGTAATATTTGCCACTTTTCTAATTCCCCATGGCCAGGATACGGCAGCCAGTCAACGATATCACCACCAATAAGCACAGTGGCGTTATTAGTGCTAATTGTTAAATCACCATTGGTATGAGCTTGGTGTGGATCAATCATAATTTCAAAGCCACCTAGGTTAATTTTTTTAGGGGTATTTATTGTTATTTGCGGCTCATTAAGTTGGTACTCTTGCCAACGAAATAATCTACTTTTAGCAAGCTCAAGCTTACTACGCCATTGGTCTTGCTCCTCTTTAGCAACGCTTGCTAAGCGCTGGTAACTTAGCTCAATACTTTTTTCATAGGTGTCTAACTTGTCTGTGTATGCTTTTTGATATTGGTTAAAGTTAGTATTAACTTGTTGATGAACAATAAGTTTGGCGTCTGGGAAAAAGCTTTGCATAACTGCCATACCTAATAAGTGGTCGTCGTGGTAATGAGTGGCCACTAAATAGCACAAAGGTGTTTTTAGGCGCTTTTTTAAGTCTTCGGCAAGTTGTTCAACAGCAGCAAAGTTGGCGCTGGTATCAACAAGTAGGGCGCATTTATCACCTTCAATAAGAACCTGATTCGAGTCGTAAAATCGAAGGTCATCTTGTTGTTTTAAAAATTGAATATGAGGGTTAATTGTATTCCAAGTGACGGCTGCGTAGGCGCTTTGAGCTAGTGATAATAAAGTAAAGCTTAATAGTAAGTGCTTACATAAAGAGGTGGTCTTTGAAATTTTTAACTTCATTTATTATCTCTACGCTAATGTTTAATTACTTTATAATAAATAAAAAGCGCAGTGTGCGCTTTTTATTCTTTGTGTTTGGGGTCACTTGCCAATTGCTGACTGAGCTTATCAATCAGTTGGTCTTGATGCTGCTGCTCAACTGTAGCTTGTGTTTTTGCTTCTAGCAATTCGTGGCTTAAGTTTAACGCTGCCATTAGTAGGGCTTTTTGATCGTTTCTTACGGTTGAGCGCTGTTTCATTTGCTCAACAAGATCGTTTAAATTTTTAGCTGCTGCTATTAATGCATCTTCCTGCCCTTCGGGGCAAGCAAATTGCTGCTCTTTACCTAGCAACTCAACAGTGACCCGCTGGTTTTGCAGCTCAGACATTAGCTAGCCTGTTGTGCGCTTTGTAACTTATCAAGAAGACCAGATAACGTAGTGCTGGCATCTTTTTGCTTTTCTTCATTTTCTAGTGCTTCAAGCTGTAGTAATTCGTTGTCATCGCTTAATTTAGCGTTTTGTTCTTTTAAGCTTGTAACATCAGCTTGTAACTGGTTATTACGTTCGATTAAAGAATCGATCAGTTGTTCGAGTTGTTGAAGAGTAGTGTTATTCATAAAGGCGCTCATATAACTGTAATTAATGTCATGCAAATGTAAAGCAAAGTGTGTTGATTTGCCAGCATTTACGGTGGTTTTAGCTGATTTTTCTTCTTCATTAAGGGATAATTCAGGATATGTGCTTTTTTGTTCAGAAACGGTTCACTTAAACACTCTCTTATGTTGGTGCAAGTTGCCAAAGCCCTGTGCTTATGGTTCACTTGCGATATTAAATTGCGTATGGCGAAAATAAATAATGCTTAGTTACAGACACTCTTTTCACGCGGGTAATCCAGCCGATGTACTTAAACATTTAGTACTGGCTCAGGTGTTAAATTATCAAACAATTAAAGATAAACCGCTTGATTATATTGATACTCATTCGGGGGCTGGCTTTTTTGAACTTGCCGCTGCAGATGCGCAAAAAACACAAGAGTATCAAGATGGTATTGAAAAGCTTTGGGCGCATACAAGTATGCATGAAGCATTAAACGACTATATCGAATTAATAAAATCGTTTAACGAAACAAACGAGTTGGCGTTTTATCCTGGTTCGCCAAAAATTGCTGAGCATTACTTACGTCGTCAAGATAAAGGCTGGTTTTTTGAGCTGCACCCGCGCGATTTAGTATTACTTGAAGAAAACATGCAAGGTAAACGCTCTATTCGGGTGCGAGGAGAAAACGGCTTTGCAGGATTAGTAGGCTTACTGCCACCAGCATCTCGCAGAGCGTGTGTGTTAATTGACCCTCCATACGAAATTAAAGACGATTACGAAACAGTTGTAAGTACGCTAGTTAAAGCGCACCAACGCTTTGCCACAGGCACATACATGATTTGGTATCCGGTAGTAGATAGAGAACGTATTGATAATATGGAGCAAGGCTTAATTAACTCAGGTATGCGAAACATTCAATTGTTTGAGCTAGGAACCGAAGCCGATACTGACGTGCACGGAATGACGGCATCAGGCATGATAGTTATTAATCCACCTTGGAAGCTAAAACAAACTATGGATGCGGTAATGCCAGGATTAGTTGAGCTTTTAAGCAAACCGAGTGGCTTTTATAGAAGCGAACAGCTCGTTAACGAATAAGTTAAGTTTAATAAAAAAATGCCCAGATTTATCTGGGCTTTTTTATATACAGCAAAGCCAAGTTAATTAGCGATGCTTAATTAAAATATACAGCATTAAAAGTCGCTAGAGTATTGGCGTTAGTGTCTTTGAGTTGTAAAGACTCTCCAGTAATTTCCCATTGTTTAGCCTTATTGAGTACGTCCGACATAGCGGTTTCTTGATCCATACTTTCTGAGCACATTTTTTTAGTACTAGCTAACTGGTTAAATGATATAGATTGATTCTGCGTGCTGTAGCTTCCACTAAAATTATTACAGCCTAAAAATCCATTAACTCGATTGTCTTTATCAAACTGGATAAACGGTTCTTTAATATTAACGCTAACGGCTTTTGCATTTAATGTTACCGCCTTCCAATAAGTGTTAGCGAGAGTAACATTTGGCTTTTGTACTTTAACTTTAACAACTTCTATCTCGTGCGGCACACCCGACAGTGTATTTTTAAATGGGTTGTATTGTGCGTCACTTTTATAAAGTACGTTGTCTTTATTAATAATTCTGGCTGTTAAGTTATAACGGTGTTGGTCATTAATTTTGTCAGCGTCATATACCATCTCAACGGTAAAAGGGGGCGCTTGAGTTATATCTATTACTTCTTGTGCGATTATGTCGGCTTTAACATCCATTTTAGAAACATCAGAAAGCGTGACTATTAACTGTGAATCAGGGCGAAGCATACTGCGATCTTTATATGTAACGAGTGTAGTTAAACTCGATACACTCTCGGCTTGCTCGGCTTTTTTGGTATGCGTAGTTTGTTGGTCGCAGCCTGTTAATGTAAAAGCGCTGAGTGCCAATATACTTAAGCCTGTTAATGTTTTTTTACGTGAAAATACAGCCTGTTGCTTTGTCATGTTAGTTATCCTTACTCAATATTATTTGCACAGTGTAGTGCTTCGCTGCTTAATAATTGCTTAATTACTCAGAGTTCAGGTTAGTTTTAGACACAAAAAAAGGCGCGTCAGCGCCTTTAATAATTAAAATCAAACGATTATTTTTTAACGAATTTAGTTAAAATAACAATACGTTGGCCATCAACTCGCCCTTCAATATGTTCAGGGTTACTTGTTAAGCCTATATTACGCACTGCTGTACCACGTTTAGCTGTCAGGCTACTGCCTTTAACGTCTAAGTCTTTAATAAGTGTAACAGTGTCGCCTGCTTGTAAAACAACACCGTTACTATCTACGTGTTTAACATCGTCATCTTCAGCCAATGCTTTTTTAGCCCACGCTAATGTATCTTCTTCAAGATAAATCATGTCTAGAGCGTCTTGTGCCCAGCCATTATCAGGCGCTAAGCGCGATAACATTCTGTAAGCCACAACTTGTACTGCAGGTGTTTGGCTCCACATGCTGTCGTTTAAACAGTGCCAATGTGTGGGTGTTAGTTCGCTGTTATTCTCGATTTGGTATTTACATGTTTGGCATGTGTAAATGCATTTGTCTGAATGGGTTTCAGTAACAGGCGGTACTTCGTAAACAGATAAGTTTTCGGTTGCACCGCATAATTCACATTGATTACTACTACGTTCAATTAAGGCTTTTTCAATACTCATGGGGCTCTTTTCGGTTCTGGTCGAGTTAACAATTGCTGCTATTATACTCCAAAGTGCGAGCTCTGCGCTATTAATCCCTTAACTTTGTGTGGGTATACCAATTCGTAATAATACGGTGTCATTTTGAGGTGCCAAACTCGATGTTAGTTGCGTTACAGTTTTCTCATCGTAGACTGCATGGTTAAAGAAGTTAGAACAAGGCTGGAGCAACTAAAGAATAACTAAATAACGAGGTTTTTGTTTTGCCATTAACCAGATTTCCCAACTTAAAAAGGAGCACTTAATTAAGCGCAGGGGTATTAAGTAAGTACTTATCTTCAATGTTTTTTATGTAGCCTTGGCTATGAAGATTTTTAATTGCTTGGTTTATTTTAGGTAAAAGGTTTTTGTGTTTACTTAATAATCGAATACTTAAAAAACCATGAGAGTGCTGCGCCCCAAAGGCTATACGCATATCTAGCTGTTTGGCCCAATAAAGAGCTGTTAGCTTGCCAACTAGTGCAGCCTCCACACGATTTCTTGATAGGGCTGTCATAAGTTCTTTCTCAGATGGAAAGTCAACACGTTCAAAGGTGTTGTCATCATAGTAATAGTAACCTAGTACCGTTCCGATATTTTTACCTCTTAAACTATAAGTGCTTTGCCAGTTATGGGCATTTTTAGGCAGGGTTACAATCATTTCAGTGGCATAAATAAGCGGCTCTGAAAAAACATAACGAGGGTCATTTCTCTCATTCTTAGGGAGCCATTCTAATGAAATAACATCAAAATCGATTATTTCATCTTGTAAGTATTTGGTAATCCGCTTTGTGGGTAGATTTATATGAGAAGCTGTAATATTTGCGTCATCGAGTACTTTTTCAATAATTTCGGGTAATACTCCAGGCTTTTTAGGATTATTTGTATAATATGGATAATGACTACCTGACGCGCTAATATTATATTTGAGGGGAGTAGAGTTAATACTGGCATAGCTATAAAATACAAATAGCAAAGGGCTCAGTACTAATAAGCGAATTAAGTTAGACAAATTCTCACCCTTTATAATTAAAATTTATATAAGTGTTATGTAGTTTTGGCTGTTTTGCAATGATTGCTATATTTATCTAGTACAACTTACATTAAAGTACACGTATTATTGGCTATTTAGCCATCATTTATTTATAGGTTTAGAGTTAAGTGAAATTACAAAATATCTCTGACGAAGCACAAAAAATAACGCAGTTTGTTGCAAGGCAACCCATTTTTGATATTAATCAAAATGTGTTTTCGTATGAGCTTCTTTATCGAGATTCGGCTAATAATGCGTTTCCTGCAGGTACTTCTGATACGCATGCTACCAGTCGGCTGTTTTTCAATGCGTTAATGCTATTAGGGCTTGATAGGCTAACAGCACATCACTTAGCGTTTATAAATTTATCATCAGAAACTATTTTAGATAACTTTCCTAAACTCTTATTACCAGAGAACAGCGTAATTGAAATTGTGGAGCGCACAGGCAATATCCCTGCGGTGGCAAAACGTGTGCAAGAGTTAAAAAAAGAAGGGTATATTTTTGCATTAGATGATTACGATGGGGACTCTAAATGGGAGCCTTTATTAGCACATGTTGATTATATAAAAATAGAAATAGACGAACCGGTTATTAAAACCAACATGCGCATAAAAAAAATCAAACGCGCTAACCCTCATGCAAAAATAATTGTAGAAAGAATAGAAACGCATGAGCAATTTAATGTGCTAAAAGAAGCTGGGTGTGATTTATTTCAGGGGTTCTTTTTTTCTCGTCCAGAAATGATTACCTATAAGGGCGTAGAGCCATCGAAGTTAACGGTATTTGACTTATTGCGCTTTACCGCTAAAAAAACGCTTTGCTTTAAAGAGGTTCATCAGCGAGTAGCAAGAGATGTAGCCATTACCGCTAGGGTATTAAAGTTAGCAAATGCGCGCTCAGGAAAAGCAAACTTAAAAATCACCTCTATTTCACAAGCCGTTATTTATTTAGGCGAAGACACTATAAGGCAATTTGTACGTGTTTTAGCAATTAGTGAGTTAGGAGTTGAAAAACCAACAGAGCTGACCAAACTAGCCCTAACTCGTGCGCAGTTTATGTCGCTTATATTGGAGCAAAATAATAAGGACTTAACCGAGCAGGGTTATCTTGTTGGTTTGTTCTCTGTGCTAGATGCTATTTTAGATGCTGATTTAAAAGATATAGTTAACGAGTTCACCTTAGATGCAGCTATATCAGATGCATTACTCCTGGAGAGCGGTGTCTTAGGGAGTTGTTTATCGCTTATAAAAGAATTTGAATTAGATAATACAGATGAAGCGATGATTCAATTAGCCAAAATAGACCCTGAGCTACATATTGGCCATATATTTAATTTTTTATTGGATGCTGTCTTATACAGTGACGACATTATTGAGGCTATAGCAGAATAAATATGCGAAATTGGTTATCGGTTATAAGTGTAGTAATTGCATTAGGCTTACTTTTTCCTGGTATTACAAAACCAGTATTAAGCATTGAAGGTAATATTGATAAATCAAAATTAGCACAAGCTGGTATTGAAATGCTTGCCGAAGAAGGTGATGGCCGTACGCGAAGTATGTTAATGATGTTCTCGAACATGTTAGGGCTCGATAAGTTAGAGGGCGAAATAAGCGCTTATAGCAAAACACAAAGTATTTTGGGCACGGTTAAAGAGCTGGCCAATAACAACAACTTATTTGTAGCTGCTTTAGTGGCGTTATTTTCTATTGTTATTCCAAGCTTAAAGCTACTTATGCAACTACTGTATTGTTGCCTACCTGCGGGTGGCGTTAAGCAAAAACTCGGTTTGGTTATATGTGCACTGAGCAAATGGAGTATGGTTGATGTATTTGTTATTGCATTAATAGTGACCTACCTTGCTGGAAACGCACACGGGAAAAGTGGTGAGTTACTTATTATGAATGCTCAATTTGGCGAAGGTTTTTGGTATTTTTGCGCATATTGTATTTTTGCAATTTTAGCGAGTAACTTAATAAAAACACCGATTACAGTTTCAAAATAACGACTTAAAATTTGTGGCAGCAACTGAGTTGCCATATAATTGCAACCGACATTTATTTTAAAGGCACAACATTGCAGCGTTTTTATTCAAGCTTACTTATCATCACCTTGTTACTCACTTTTGTGGGTCAAGCTGTTGCGTCTGTAGCTATGTTTTGTGAAATGCCGCATGAGGGCGCTAAAACATTCGCACACGTTAAAATGGATATGCCGCAAAGTGATTCCCAAATGCATGAGAACATGTCTCATAACATGATAGCAATGGATTGTTGTGACAACGAAAGCACCCTTAAAAATGAATGTAAATGCCCTATGAGCGGCTGCACTGCTAATTCAATGCTTAATGTTGAAAGCCTATTTAGTGTTACCTTACTTGGCTCTGAGAAGGTGAGTATAAGCGTACCTTCTACACAAATTACGATACCCCGCTCACTTTACCGACCTCCCATGTTTGCTTAATTGCAGGATAGGTGTATTTAAAATTTAGATTTTAAGCTTCAAAAACCGCTAATCACCTTTTCTGCCTTGAAATAAGACTTTTGTTTTCTTTATTTTGGCCGGAGTAGGTAATGAACCTTGCTATAAACTTTAAAATAATATTATGTAGTACTGTGCTTTTGAGTACGGTAGCTAAAGCGCAAAGTACCTTGAACTTACAAGCGCAAAACACCCCCAGTTCAGTCCAAACGCTTAGTTTAGCCAAGGCGCTAAATTATGCACTTACCAATGAGCCATGGCTTAAAGTAAGCAGCGAAATGCAAGCGGCTACTGTATCAAAAAGTATTGCAGCGGGCAGCCTACACGATCCCGTTTTAACTGTTGGGTTATTAAATTTACCAACGAATGGTTATGCGTTTGATCAAGAAGGGATGACGCAGGTAAAAGTAGATTTAAGTCAAAAATTTAGTCGTGGTGATAGCCGAGCCTTACAAACAAAAGCACTAACTCAATTAGCGCAGCAGTATCCTTGGCAACGCGCCGATAGGCTGGCTCAAGTTAAAGCAATTATAACTGAGGCATGGTTAAATGCTTATCGGGCACAACGAAGTATTGACCTAATTGAGCAAGACAAAGGCTTGTTTACTCAGCTAATAGAAATAACAGAGGCAAGTTACGCAAGTACTTTAGGTAAAACCCGTCAGCAAGATATTATTCGTGCACAACTAGAGCTTACCCGCCTTGAAGATAAACTAATTTCGCTTGAGCAGCAATTTGAAGGTGCTAAAAGTCGCCTTGCGCAGTGGCTACCTATGCAAATGTTAATGCAGCCGCTTAATAGTGATTTTATTAAAACGACCCCTTTAATTGACTTTCCACAGTTAGAATTTAACCAGTTAATACCGCTTTTAATGGCTCACCCTGCAATTGTTGCTATAGAAAAAACAGTCACGGCTAAACAAACAGAAGTTACTCTTGCTAAGCAAAGTTACAGGCCTCAAGTGGGCGTTAATGTGGGTTATGGTTATCGAGATGATACGCCTGTGGGAGAAGCGCGAGCTGACTTACTCTCTGTCGGGTTGAGTATCGACTTGCCACTATTTACCGATAACAGACAAGATCAGCAAGTTAAAGCTGCTATTGCAACCGCAGAGGCAACTAAAACACAAAAGCTGGTTGCTCTTCAAAAACTAAAGGGGATGTACTTTAAAGAGTACAGCCAGTTAGCACGGCTAAAAAACGTGAGTTGCTTTATAAAAACACCTTATTACCTCAAGTAGCAGAGCAAGCCCAAGCTACGCTAAATGCTTATACCCGCGATGATGGTGATTTTTCTGAGGTAATGCGTGCGCGTATTAGTGAGCTAAACGCCAAAATAGATGCATTAAATATTACCGTAGATCAGCAAATTATTACTGCCCGCCTTAATTACTATGCAAGTAGTTTAGATACCCAAGTAATGGCCGAGCAAGTAGGAGATACCAATGAATACTAATTTAAAACTACTTATAGCGGGCGCTGTGGGGGCGGGTGTTTTGGCGATAACACAGCAGTTTTTAACAGATAGCTCAGCAGCTGGTGAGCAGCAACATGCCTTAAAAGAACCACTTTATTGGGTTGCGCCAATGGATAGTAATTATAAACGCGATGAGCCGGGCCTTTCGCCTATGGGGATGGATTTAGTCCCTGTTTATAAAGATGATGCTAATAGTAGTCCAGGTACGGTAACTATTTCACCAGAGGTCGTTAATAACTTGGGCGTAAGAACCAGTAAGGTGCAGCTAAAAACCCTACAAAGCGATATTAATACGGTGGGATATGTACAGTACAACCAAGATCAGTTAATTCATATTCATCCACGAGTAGAAGGGTGGTTAGAAACTTTATTTGTAAAAGCACAAGGCGCACAAGTTAAAGCGGGTGAGCCTTTGTATACCTTATATTCCCCTCAATTAGTGAACGCTCAAGAAGAGTTTTTACTAGCAGTAAACCGTAATAATACGGTGCTAATAAGGGCAGCAAAAGCACGTTTAGAATCGTTAAATGTGTCTGATGGGTTTATACAGCGTCTTCAAAATAATAAAAAAGTAATGCAAAACATTACATTTTACGCCCGTGAAAGTGGCGTGGTTGATGAGCTAAATGTACGAGAAGGTTTTTTTGTAAAACCAGGCACATCAATGATGAGTATTGCTCAGTTAGATGAAGTTTGGGTAGAGGCGGAGGTATTTGAGCGACAAGTCGAGCAAGTGAGTGTTGGCTTACCTGTTACTATGACCCTTGATTATTTAAAGGGAGAAAAGTGGCAAGGCAAAGTAGATTATATTTACCCCGCGCTTGATGCTAAAAATCGGACTTTGCGTGTAAGACTCAGATTTAATAATAAAGATCACCGTTTAAAACCTAATATGTTTGCACAAGTAAGCATTCATTCAAGCGCGAGTGAAGCTCACCTCACTGTTCCTAAAGAAGCGGTTATTCGGACTCAGCATCAAAACCGAGTTGTTATCGCAAAAGGTGAGGGGAGATATAAATCGGTGCAAGTAGATGTTGGGCATATTAATAGTAGCGAAGCCGTTATTTTATCGGGCGTTTTAGAGGGCGATACGGTTGTTATCTCGGCGCAGTTTTTAATTGATTCTGAGTCGAGTAAAAGCTCTGACTTTAAGCGAATGGACATGCCTAATTTAGACGCTAGACCACACTCGAATATGAACATGGATATGAAGGCAACTATGCAGCCACAAACAGCTACAGTTAACGGTACTATTAATGCAATAAACTTACAAAATCGTGTCATTAATATTAGCCGTGAGGCCATACCAAAATGGAGTCGAGAGCCTGCCACAATGGATTTTATATTATCGGCAGAGGTAGATATTAGCCAGCTAAAACATGCTCAGTATATTAATTTTACGTTTAGCATTATTAACGATGAATTTGTGGTTACAGATATAAAAGTCGCAAAGCCAAATAGCCACTCTACTATGCAACATAGTTCTCACTAGGAGCCATTATGATAACTGCCATTATTCGCTGGTCTGTTAGCAATCGCTTTTTTGTGTTGTTGCTTACATTAATACTCATGGGGGGAGGGTTATATGCAGTAAAAAATACCCCTGTTGATGCGCTGCCTGATTTATCTGATGTGCAGGTGATTATTAAAACCTCGTATCCCGGGCAAGCCCCTCAAGTTGTGCAAGACCAAGTCACATTTCCGCTTACTTCAGCGATGCTTTCTGTGCCAAGAGCGCAAACAGTAAGAGGTTTTTCGTTTTTTGGCGACTCATATGTTTACGTTATTTTTGATGAAAAAACCGATTTGTATTGGGCGCGAAGCCGCGTGCAAGAATATTTAGGGCAAGTAGCAAAACGCCTTCCGGAAACGGCTAATGCAGAGCTTGGCCCCGATGCAACGGGTGTTGGTTGGATTTACTTATATGCACTGGTTGATAAAACAAATAAGCATGACATTAGCCAATTAAGAAGTTTGCAAGATTGGTTTTTAAAGTTTGAATTACAAACAGTGCCGGGGGTATCAGAAGTTGCAGCCGTAGGTGGCATGGTTAAGCAATATCAAGTAAATGTAGAGCCTGATAAGTTACGCGCATATGGTATTCCGCTTAGCCTGATTCAAACGGCTATAAAGCAAGGCAATCAAGAAATGGGCGCCTCTGTGGTAGAAATGGCTGAGGCTGAATACATGGTAACAAGCACCGGCTATATAAAAAGTGTAGCCGATTTAGAGGCTATTCCCCTTGGTGTAAACGCTAATGGAACTGCGCTGCAATTGCGAGATGTAGCCGACATACGGTTAGGGCCGCAAATGCGGCGCGGTATAGCCGAGCTAAATGGAGAAGGCGAAGTAACTGGCGGCATAGTTATTATGCGCTATGGCGAAAATGCACAAAAAACAATTGAATTGGTAAAAGCAAAATTAGAATCACTCAAAAGAGGATTACCAGAGGGCGTTGAAATAATCCCTGTGTACGATCGCTCCAACTTAATAAGTAACGCGGTTGATAACCTAACCAATAAATTAATTGAAGAGCTGATTGTAGTTGCTTTGGTATGTGTGGTGTTTTTGTTTCATGTGCGCTCATCTTTGGTGGCAATTATTACCTTGCCACTAGGTATTTTAACTGCGTTTATCATTATGTATTGGCAAGGTATTAACGCCAATATAATGTCGTTAGGGGGCATTGCCATTGCCATTGGTGCTATGACCGACGGCGCGATAGTCATGATTGAAAATATGCATAAGCATATGGAAAAAACGCCATTAACTAACGAAAACCGCTGGGAGGTAGTTGTTAAAGCGACTAGTGAAGTCGGCCCTGCATTGTTTTTTAGTTTACTTATTATAACCGTAAGCTTTATGCCGGTATTTATTTTAGAAGCGCAAGAAGGGCGTATGTTTGCGCCACTGGCTTACACTAAAACCTATGCTATGGCAGCGTCTGCTGGGCTTGCGATTACCTTAGTGCCGGTATTAATGGGTTACTTTATTAGAGGTAAAGTTATTTCGGAGCAAAAAAATCCAGTTAACCGATTACTTGTTGCAGCGTATCGGCCATTACTTAACTGGGTGCTTAAATTTCCAAAAATGACATTGGTACTCGCGGTGGTTGTTTCTGTTATTGGCTTTTACCCGGTAAACAAAATAGGCAGTGAATTTATTCCGCCACTCGATGAGGGCGACTTAATGTATATGCCCACAACGTATCCTGGTTTATCGATAGGTAAAGCCCGTGAAATTTTGCAGCAAACCGATAAGTTAATTGCCACGGTGCCAGAGGTTAAATCGGTATTTGGGAAAGTTGGGCGAGCAGAAACTGCAACAGATCCTGCGCCTCTTACAATGATAGAGACGTTTATTCAGCTAAAACCAAAAGACGAATGGCGCGAGGGTATGACCCTTGAAAAGCTTAAAAAAGAACTCGACGGTTTGGTTAAGTTTCCGGGGCTGACGAATGCGTGGGTAATGCCAATTAAAACACGTATTGATATGCTTGCAACGGGCATTAAAACCCCAGTAGGTATTAAAGTTGCGGGACCACAGTTGAGCGAAATTCAAAAAATTGGTCAACAAATAGAAGTGCTTTTAAAAGATGTGCAAGGCACCGCATCGGTTTACTCAGAGCGCGTAGCCGGTGGACGTTACATAAAAGTAGATATAAATCGTGAAAAAGCCGCGCGTTATAGCTTAAACATTAGCGACGTACAGCAAGTTATATCGACTGCAATAGGTGGTACAAACGTAACGCAAACCGTAGAGGGGCAAGAGCGCTACCCTGTTAATTTGCGTTATCCGCAAGCATACAGAGACTCGCCAGAAGAACTAATGTTGTTACCTATTGTAACTCCTTCTGGGCAGCGTATAGCACTTGCTGATGTAGCAGATGTATTTATTGAAGATGGTCCACCTGGTATAAAAAGCGAAAATGCACGTGTAAATGGTTGGGCGCTTATTGATATTGACGGTGTTGATATTGGCACTTACGTACAAAATGCTCAGCAAGTATTAAATAAGCACTTGGTATTGCCTGCTGGTTATTCTATTACATGGGCTGGACAGTACGAATACATGCAGCGAGCCAAAGACAAGCTTACTTACGTATTACCGCTTACTTTAGCGATTATTATTGTATTGCTTTACCTTAATTTTAGAAGCTTTGCTGAAGTGACTATTATTATGGCTACGTTGCCACTAGCGATGATTGGTGGCGTATGGTTAATGTATTTAGAGGGATTTAATTTTTCAGTAGCAGTAGGAGTGGGCTTTATTGCCTTAGCCGGTGTTGCCGTTGAAATTGGCGTAATTATGTTGGTGTATCTAAATCAGGCCTACCAAGAAAAATCCTTAGAAGCTGAGCAAATAGGTAAGCCGCTTAGTTTAATACAGTTACAACAAGCAATTATTGAAGGCGCAGGGCTGCGGGTGCGCCCAGTAATGATGACGGTAGCGACTATTATTATTGGCTTGCTACCAGTGCTTTATGGTACAGGTACTGGCAGCGAAGTAATGAGCCGAATTGCAGCGCCTATGGTTGGCGGCATGATAAGCGCAATTGCCCTTACCTTGGTTGTTATTCCTGCCGTTTACTTATTATGGCGCAAGCAAGGGCTTAAATAACGAAGTAATAGAGCAATGTATTATTTTTAAACCTGATCTGCGCCTAGCAACTAGGCTCAGGTTACTAAAGCATTGCTCTATAAAAATTACCTATAATTTGTAAGTTGTTCTATTAAATGATTCATTATTATTTATCATAATTTTAAGTTTTTGTTTTTAAGTGTTTTTTTGTTGGCATGTTTTACGCAACAAAGTAGTACAGTCAACTTAGTAAGGAACGCACATGCAAGTTAAAACAATTAAAGAAGTGTACGATTGGACCGTTTTATTTCACACACAAATGGCGGCAAATTTTTATAGCGTAAAAGATATACTTGATGAACATAACGCGATGCTGGTGGACTATTACCTAAGTTATGAAAAAAAGCTTGCTGAGGATTTAGTGGGCTTTAAAGCAATTACCGAAATTAATACTTTAGATACTTATAGTTATGAATACTTTGCAGAAAACCCTGATCTGATCACATTTGAAGATATTAGTAAAGATCAGCAGTTTGATGAAAAAGTAATTCAAAACTACTTATCGAGCCAGCATCAAAAGGTGATTGAGCTTTATAAATATTTATTAGAGCGCGCCGAAACAGATAACGGTCAAGAAAAGCTTGGGCAAATATTAGAGCTTGAAGAGCAAGGCTTAAAGCAAATGATGCAAAGCACAAACCGCCATATGGATATGTAGCAACAAAAGCAGGGTGACTCACCTTACTTTTGTTGGCTTATGAGCAGTTAAGCGCTATTCCGACCTTTTTCAAATAGCGCTGTTCTAGCTCTAAATCGGCTTGCAGTAGGGTATGCTCCTGAAGGTAGTTATCGCAAAACTTTATAAATAGCCCGGTACTATTTGCGCTAATTTCCATATTTGGTTTTTGGCTAACTTGTCGTTTTTGATTAAATAAAATCGCTAAACGTAAAATAGTAATAAGCTTAAGAACTTGCTGCTGAGAAATAGTTATAAATTCAGAAAGCTCATCGAGTTTAATTTTTTTACGATAAAAACGAATAAGTGAGCTGAGTATTAGCTGCTCTTGCTGTGTAAAGCCCGGTAACTGGCTATTAGCAACAATATAAGCACTGTGCTTATTAATACCTGATGAGTTAATAGAGAGACCAATTTCGTGTAGTTTTGCTGCCCAAATTAGTAAAGCAACATCGTCTTTATTGTTAAGCTGCCAAGGGGATTTTAAGCGCTCATAAAGCCAAATAGCGGTATCTGAAACCCGTGTCGCGTGAGCTTTATCTACGGTGTATCTGTCGCTAACGTTATTTATTGTGTTACTGCGTATGTCTTTGTCAGCTAACTTTTGCTGCATTTCATGAAGCAGCCCCTCACGCAGTGAAAAATCACTGTAAGTTAGCTCGGTGATTGCAAACTCCCTAAAAATTGCAATTAAAATAGCAAGTCCGCCACACATACTTTGCTGACGTTCTGGTGTTAGTCCTTCAATTTCTAAATTATCAATTTTTTTTGCTTTTATAAATTGTTGTTTCAGGGTTAATAAATCGTCGTAAGTTATACAAGGCTGATGAAGGTTTTGAGCACTCACCATAGCCAATATCGATTTAATAGTTCCTGAGGTACCAATAACGCTTTTCCAGCCCTCTGATATATAATTGGCAAAAATAGCTTCTATTTCTTGTTCTGCTTTTATTTCAGCTTTATTAAAGCGCTTACCATTTATTATGCCGTCACTAAAAAATTGATTGGTGTAACTAACGCATCCCATATTACGGCTTGTAAGTAGTTTATGTTTAAAATGCCTACCAACTATAAGCTCTGTACTACCGCCCCCTATATCAATAACAAGACGGTTATCTTCGTTATGTACATAATGAGCAACCCCTTGATAAATGAGCCGTGCTTCTTCTTGCCCTGCAATTACATCAATATGAAAAGGGAATACTTTATTGGCCTGCGTTAAAAAGGCATGAATATTTTTAGCTCTGCGAAAAGTATAAGTTGCTGCTACTTTTACGTTGCAGGCAGGGAAGTCCTGTAGCGTTTTTGCAAACTGCTTAAGCACAATTAAGGCACGATCAATTGCTTGCTGGCTGAGCCTAAATTTATCATCTAGTCCGTCTGCTAAATATACACGCTGCTTTTCTTTATGCAGAATTTGTAGTGTGCCATCAACTTCGCGAGCAACCACTAAATGAAAGCTATTTGAGCCTAAATCGACGGCTGCTATTGAGGGGTGATCATTCATTATTATAATTGTGTTCCCATTTTTTTAGATGGTCATAAATTGCAATCTGCGAGCGTATTTTTTTTCTGTTTCCGCGTCTTACATACGTATTTTTTTGCTCGCTATCGATTAGCCGCGCTTTAGTACGGTCTTTAAATTGTAGCTCTAAAATATCAATAATGAGCTGTTTTAATTTAGCATCTAAGATTGGTACGCCCACCTCAACACGGTGATCTAGATTACGAGTCATCCAATCGGCAGACGAAATATATACTTTGTCGTCACCGTTATTACCAAATACCATGACTCTAGGGTGCTCTAAAAAACGATCAACAATACTTATTACTCTTATATTGTCGCTAAACTTAGCAAGGCCAGGTATTAATGAGCACATACCACGAACGATAATACGTATTTTAACGCCTCTGCGCCCTGCGTAATAAAGCTTATCAACAAGCTGCTTATCAACTAAATTATTTATTTTTACAGTGATTTTACCGGGATTGCCGTTTTCTACATGCTGAATTTCTTTATCTATTAAATCCAACAGCATATCGCGCGCATTAATAGGAGAAAGCATGAGATATTCAAAATTAAATGGCTTATAGCTGCTTTCTATAAATTTAAATACACTATCGCATTCCTCACAAATACCGGAGTGCTTAGTGAAAAGGCTAAAGTCAGTGTAAATTTTTGCTGTTTTCTCATGAAAATTCCCGGTGCCTATGTGCGCGTATTTCACTATTTTATTTTTCTCTTTGCGATGAATAATACACAGCTTACTGTGTACTTTTAGCGCAGGAATACCAAAAATCACTTTTATGCCAGCACTGCTTAGCACTTTTGCCCACTCAATATTATTTTGCTCATCAAAACGGGCTTTAAGCTCAACCATTACAGTTACTTTTTTGCCATTTTTTGCCGCATTGATTAATGAAGAGATAAGCCGTGATTTACTGGCAACGCGGTAAATATTTACTTTAATTTGCGTCACTACTGGGTCAAATGCAGCCTGGCGTACAAACTCTAGTAAATGATTAAAAGTATGATAGGGGTAATAAAGTAATATATCTTGCTCAGTTATGGCGTCAAATACGCTCGTGTGCTTGTTAAAAGCAGTGCTTTGTAGTGCTGGTAGAGGCTTGTTTTCAAGGTATTGGCGGCCCACATTTGGAAAGGCTATAAAGTCTCTAAAGTTACGATAGCGCCCTGCGGGAATAAGTGCATCGTGATGCGTAACATTTAAACGCTTTTTCATAACTTTTAACATGCCTTCAGGCATCGCTTCATCGTATACAAGACGAACTGGCTCTGCATAAATACGCTGCTTTAGTCCCTTAGACATTTTATCAAGCAAGCCTTCTTCTAGCTCATCATCAAGATTATATTCGGCATCACGAGTTAGTTTTATTGCGTGCCCTTGAATAGTTTCAAAGTTAAAAAAATTACTAAATACGTCATTTAAAAAATATGAAATCACGTCATCTAGCATCACTATTGTTTTACGACGACGTGTTTTTTCAGGCGGTAATATTATAAAGCGAGGAACCCGATCTGTAGGTACTTCAAGCATAGCAAAGTGACTTTTCTCGTCACTCATTTCTACGAACAGATAGGTCATAGTGTCATTTATGTAATCTGAGTAGTCTTTATTTTCGTCGAGTAGAATAGGGGATATATGCTGTAATACGTTGTCGTGAAAATAGTATTTTAACCAATTTAGGTGAAACTCAGTCAACTTTTCGGGGCGATCTACATGGATGTTATGGATGGTTAGGTCGTTTAAAATTTGTTGATGAATTTGATTAAACTTTTTGCCAAGCTGTAATACCTTTTTTTGTATTTGGCTTAGAAGTACTTCGTCTTCTTCAAAATTAGCATCGGGAAGCTTATTCAATAAAATACGACGCTTAACATCGGCAACCCTAACTCTGAAAAACTCATCGAGGTTATTAGAAAAAATGCCTAAAAAACGCATGCGTTCAATAATGGGGTTATTCTTATCTTTTGCTTCTTGCAATACGCGTTCGTTAAACGACAGCCAACTTAGCTCTTTAGCAAAGTACTCGACGGCTTGAGTTTGTTCGGTATGGGCGTTCATACTTTATTCCATAGTTAGATACAAAATAAAATATAGTGCAGATTGATGACATTAACATGACATGCGTGTCACATTTGTGACACGCACAGGTGAATTATGGTTCCTCTACGTCAACAATTAGGTCACTAGTAATGGCTTCGAGTGCGTAAATTACTTCGTCTTTATCCATTCCACTTGGTAAAGTTACGGTTGCAACGGCACTAAATATTGGTACTCCCCAATTAGGGGCGCTTTGTTGCCTTGAATTTAAATGTTTAATGTTAGCGCCTTTATGGCGAATTACACTTGCGAGCTCCTGCACAATACCAGGTCGGTCGTTACCTGTAATAACTAAGTTAAGTTGCTCAAGTGCGCTTGGTTCTACCTCGGTATTACCTGTTTCTATTCTTACATCTAATTTTGGTAGTGTATTGAGTGCATTTTGCAATGACTGGAAGTGCTCCTCAGCAACTTCTAGTTGTATAATGCCAGCAAAATGCCCGAGTAAATGACTTAAATTACTACTAAGCCAGTTACCATGATTTTCTAATACGACTGATGAGATGCTCTCTACTAAACCCGGGCGGTCTTGCCCCAAAATCGTTATAACCAACTGCTTCATAAATAATTCTCTTATTTAAGCCCCAAAAAGTAAATGCGTAGGCATTAAGTGTGATATTAAAAGTGTGATTTAGAAATATATTATTTGCTATTACAAAAGGCGTAAAGTTTAAACTTGCCTACTAGTTTTAAACAGCTTAAAAGTGCCCAACCCATTGCAATTTCTATTTATTAGGTGCGTTTTAAGTATTGACCCCGATAAATACTTTGTCCAATTATTTTACAATTTAGTTCACTCTGTAAGGTTTAAATTTTAAATAAACTGACCATTTGGTTAGTTTATAACTAGATACCCTAATTTGAGAGCTTAAATGTTACCGCTGTAACATTACTGTCATCTTGATGAAATATAATTTCGCCAACGTTAAGATTAAAGGGTGTTTTGATGACTTCAAATCCGAATAAACCGACTTTTAATACGGATCGAAGCCGTCTATTTAAAGATCGGTTTGCCAAGTTTGGCATAACCGCAGGTGGGGTAATGGTATTAATAGCGCTGCTATTGATATTTTTCTACCTTCTTTATGTAGTTCAGCCAATTTTTGAATCAGCAAAAGTAGAAAAGCGCGACAGCTTCAATGTAACTAACTCGCAGCAAATTGCAGGTTTAGGTGTTGAAGAACAAACTGAAGTTGCCTACTTACTAAGTAAGCAAGGGCAAGTTGATTTTTACAGTGTTGACTCAGGCAGTTTTGGTAAAAAGCTCAAAGCACTTGATGCGCAATTACCAAGCGATGCTACTAGTTTTGCAACCAGCGCTCCTTTTCAGGGGCATTATGCGTATGGTTTAGAAAACGGCAGCGTAATGGTTGTTGCACCTAAATTTTTGGTTACCTTTCCAAATAACGAGCGCAAACTAACACCTCGTTTAGATTTTCCGCTTGGAGAAATGGCACTTGAAGTTGATGAGCAAGGTGCAGCTATTAAGCGTTTTGCATTTAGCCATTACGAAGACAAAACAGCCGTTGTAGCACTTACCGAAGACAAGCGCATATTGTTTAGCAGCTTTGTTGCTGAAGAAAACATGTTTACCGGTGAAGTTGAATGGGTTGTAGAGCGTACCGAGCTAAATATTGAAGGCCGTGTTGATGAGCTATTAATTTCGCCGGATACAACACGGACTTTTGTTCGTTCAGCTAATCAAATTTATGTTTATGATACGCGCTACCCAGATGACGTAGAGCAGATACAGTTACTTTCAGCGAATGAAGAAAACGCAAATATAGTATCAGCACAGCTTCTTGCGGGTGCAAACTCGTTAATGCTTGCAAATGATAACGGTGAAGTGTCGCAGTGGTTTGAAGTAAATACAGATGCGGGACGTGAATATCAAAAAATACGTTCGTTTGAAACAACTAAGCAAAGCAAACTCAATGTATTTACTGAGTTTTATCGTCGTACTTTCTTTACTACGAGCAGTAATGGTGAGCTAGGTGTTTATTATACAACCAGCGAAGCAAAACTTTGGCAAGGGAAGGTAAGTGAAGGCGCTATAGAAAATTTTGCAATTGCACCGCGTTCAAACGCAGCGCTCATACTTGCTGATAACAAATTAACGGTACTTGAAATTCATAATGAGCACCCAGAAGTGACTTGGTCTGCTTTATGGCAAGAAGTATGGTACGAAGGTTATCCTGAGCCGGGTTATATTTGGCAGTCAACTTCTGCAAGTGATGACTTTGAATCTAAATTTTCATTAGTACCAATTTCGTTTGGTACGTTAAAAGCAGCGCTTTACGCGATGTTGTTTGCAGTACCTATTGCGCTTTCTGCCGCTATTTATACGGCTTACTTTATGTCGAGCGAGTTACGTAAAGTAGTTAAGCCTACAGTTGAAATAATGGAAGCTCTTCCTACGGTTATTTTAGGCTTTTTAGCGGGTCTTTGGTTAGCTCCATTAATTGAAGAGCACTTGCCGGCTATTGTCGGGCTGCTGGTATTGTTGCCGCTTGGTATTTTAGCTACCGCATTGGGTTGGACTAAGCTACCGTCGAGTATTCGCCATAAAATCCCTGAAGGTTCACATTCAATACTATTGATTCCAGTTGTTCTATTAATTGGTTGGTTCTCGTTCGCGATGAGCGAAACAGTAGAGCTTTGGATGTTTGATGGCAATGTACGTCAATACTTAACAAATGAGCTTGGTATGACGTTTGACCAACGTAATTCATTAGTTGTTGGTATTGCGATGGGATTTGCCGTTATTCCTACTATATTTTCGATTGCTGAAGATGCCGTATTTAGTGTACCTAAACACTTATCGAATGGCTCGCTTGCTCTAGGTGCAACGCAGTGGCAAACGCTTGTACGTGTGGTACTTCTTACAGCAAGCCCTGGTATTTTCTCTGCTGTAATGATGGGACTTGGCCGTGCAGTAGGTGAAACCATGATTGTATTAATGGCTACAGGTAACACACCTATTATGGATTGGAGTATTTTCCAAGGTATGCGTACGCTTGCAGCAAACATTGCAGTAGAAATGCCAGAGTCAGAAGTTGGCAGCTCGCACTATAGAATATTGTTCTTAGCGGCCTTTGTATTATTCATATTCACCTTTATTTTCAACACAGTGGCTGAGTTTGTTCGTCAGCAACTGCGTGAAAAATACAGCTCAATGTAAGTGGAGAGACACGACATGGTAAAGCAGTGGTTTAAGTCTGGTTCTCCTTGGATTTGGATGACAGGTGGTGCAGTAAGCATTAGCTTGATTTCGGTTTTAGGTTTATTAGCAATGATAGCCTGGAAAGGGTTAAGTTTTTTCTGGCCTTCTGAGGTTGTACAATTTGAGCTTGAAGGGTCTATTTCAAAACAAACCGTAATAGGCGAAATTTACGACCGTGAATTAGTACCAAAAGCACGCTTAGCGGCAACAGGTATTGATGTAAGTGGGTTCAAAAAAGACGAAGTAGAGCGCCTACTTATCAAAACGGGTAACCGTGAATACGTAGATTTAGATTTTCGTTGGATACTAGAAACCGACATTACAAATAAAACAACGCCGGCAACGCTTGCTGTATTCGAGCGTAGTAAAAATGGTAACTTTTATGGTTACGTTGAAAGTGTAATTAAAGATGGTAAACCTGTTGAAGGCGATAAAATTGAAGCCCTGCATGAACTTGTAGAGCGTGCCGTAGACTTAAACGATGAAGCTCTTGATTTACAAAATGGTGACATTGGCCATATAAACTATGAGCTTGAGCGTCTTCGTTTAAAAGAAAAAGGTTACCTGCTTGATGACGCATTAACAGATGAACGGGTAGCTGAGCTTGCTCAAGCACGAGCGGATTTACGTGCAGAATATGCAGTGCTTGAAAAAGATTTATTTGCACTACGCAAGCAAGCCAAACGAGACCATGTAACTGTAAAAGATATGCGCGGTGAAGTAGTTACTATTCCGATGTATCAAGTACTTGATGTTTGGTTTCCAAACGATATGGGCTTTTTTGCAAAGCTTGGTCATTACTTTGTGCAACTAGGTAAGTTTGTATCAGACGACCCACGTGAAGCAAATACCGAAGGCGGTGTATTCCCTGCTATATTTGGTACTGTATTTATGGTTATGTTAATGGCTGTAATCGTAACGCCTTTTGGTGTGGTAGCAGCAATATACTTACACGAGTACGCCGCTAAAAACGCAGTGACTAAGATGATTCGTATAGCGGTAATTAACCTTGCGGGTGTACCTTCTATTGTTTACGGTGTATTTGGACTGGGCTTTTTTGTATATATGCTAGGTGGCAGCTTAGATCAGTTGTTCTACCCTGAGGCATCACCTACACCAGTATTTGGTACGCCAGGTGTTATGTGGTCTGCGCTTACATTAGCTATTCTTACTCTACCGGTTGTTATTGTATCAACCGAGGAAGGTTTATCGCGTATTCCAAGTACCGTACGTGATGGTTCGTTAGCGCTTGGTGCAACTAAAGTTGAAACCTTATGGCGTATAATTATTCCTATGGCAAGCCCAGCAATAATGACAGGTTTAATACTTGCAGTTGCTCGAGCGGCCGGTGAAGTTGCACCACTTATGCTTGTAGGTGTGGTAAAAATGGCCCCTACGTTACCACTTGATGGCAACTTCCCTTATTTTCACTTAGACAGAAAGTTCATGCACTTAGGCTTTCATATTTACGATGTAGGCTTTCAAAGCCCTAATGTTGAAGCGGCGCGTCCGCTGGTATATGCAACGGCCTTTTTATTAGTGTCGGTGATTATTACCCTCAACATAACTGCGATTGGTATACGTAATCACTTACGTGAAAAATTTAGATCGCTTGAACACTAATTAGTAAAGATTTTATAGGTAACAAACATGATTACAGTCGCTCCACAAGTAAACCAAGCTAATATAGGTCAAAAATTAGACCTAGAAAACTTAACTGACGACCAAAAAGCGTTAGAGATTAAAAACCTTGATCTTTACTATGGTGATAAGCAAGCATTAAGTAACGTTAATATGAACATCCCAAAAGGGCAGGTAACCGCGTTTATCGGGCCATCGGGCTGTGGTAAATCAACATTACTTCGTTGTATTAACCGTATGAATGATTTAGTTGATATTTGTCGTATTGAAGGTGAAATATTACTGCATGGCCAAAACATTTACGATAAAAGTGTAGATGTTGCAGCGCTTCGTCGTAACGTGGGGATGGTGTTTCAACGGCCTAACCCATTTCCTAAATCAATTTATGAAAATGTGGTTTATGGCCTACGCTTACAAGGCATCAAAGAAAAACGTAAATTAGATGAAGTGGTAGAGCAATCACTACGCGGTGCTGCTTTATGGGATGAAGTAAAAGACAGATTACACGATAGTGCATTTGGGCTATCGGGTGGTCAGCAACAACGTTTAGTTATTGCTCGCTCTATTGCTATTGAGCCAGAAGTACTGCTGTTAGATGAACCAACATCAGCACTTGATCCAATTTCTACTTTGGTTATTGAAGAGCTAATTAACGACTTAAAGAACAAGTTTACCGTTGTTATTGTTACACATAACATGCAACAAGCAGCGCGTGTATCTGATCAAACCGCTTTTATGTACATGGGTGAGCTGATTGAATACTCAGACACAAATACCTTATTTACAACGCCTAGCAAAAAGAAAACAGAAGACTACATTACAGGCCGTTACGGCTAGTGATTGTTTTAGTGTTGTTGATGAATTTAAGAGAAGGTAATTATGGAACATAATATTAATAAACATATTTCTGGTCGCTTTAACCAAGAGCTAGAAAATGTACGTAACCATGTTTTAAACATGGGTGGCTTAGTTGAGCAACAACTTAACAGTGCACTTGACGCTGTAAGCCGTAACGATGCTGAGCTTGCACAAAAGGTGCGCCAAAACGATTATAAAGTTAATGCGATGGAAGTAAGCATTGATGAAGAATGTACGCGTATTATTGCGCGTCGCCAACCTGCTGCGAGCGATTTGCGCTTAGTTATAGCTATTGCAAAAACGATTGCAGATTTGGAGCGTATTGGCGATGAAGCTGAGCGAATTGCTAAAGTTGCACTTGATTCATTTACTAAAGATCAACAAGACTTATTAGTAAATATTGAAAACATGGGTCGCCAAGTTTTAAAAATGCTACACGACGTACTTGATGCATTTGCGCGTATGGATGTACAGCGCGCCTTTGAAGTACACAAAGAAGATGCAAAAGTTGACCGTGAATACGAAGCGATAACACGTCAAATAATGACTTATATGATGGAAGACCCACGCTCAATTCCTAAAATTATGGATTTAGTGTGGTCTGTGCGTTCGTTAGAGCGTATTGGTGACCGTTGCCAAAACATTGCTGAATACATCATTTATTTTGTTAACGGTAAAGATATTCGTCATACATCTCAAGAAGATATAGAAAAATCTTTATAAGATTTTATCTATCATTCTTTTTTACTAAAGCGGCTTGGTGCCGCTTTATGCATTGTTAGCCATGGTGAAATAATAAAAAGCGTTCACAATCGTGGTTAATACTGTAAAATTCATGCTGCAAAGCATATCAATTTGATTAAAGGGTCAGTTATGCCTACAAACGCGTTTTTAGGAGTATTTGCAAAATCTCCTATCAAACCAATGGAAGAACACATCAATAAAGTGCATCAAGCTAGTAAAGCTTTGATACCTTTTTTTAATCACGTATTTAAAGAAGAGTGGGAACAAGCAGAAGAGCTTCGCATCACTATTCGTAATTTAGAGCGTGAAGCTGATGATATGAAAAGAGATATACGTTTACAGTTACCGCGCGGTTTATTTATGCCGGTAGAACGTACAGATCTGCTCGAATTAGTAACTCAACAAGATAAAATTGCCAATAAAGCAAAAGATATTGCAGGACGAGTGATTGGTCGTGAAATGACTATTCCTAAAGTAATGCAAGCAGACTTTTTAGCTTATTTAACTCGCTGTGTAGATGCTACTAAACAAGCCTCTAAAGCAATAAATGAGTTAGAAGAATTACTAGAAACGGGCTTTAAAGGTCGTGAAGTGACCTTAGTAGAAAAAATGCTCGTAGAATTGGATGCAATAGAACAAGACACGGATGATATGCAAATAAAAGTACGCCGCCAACTACGTGATGTAGAAGGTGAGCTAAACCCAATTGATGTAATGTTTTTATACAAAATTATTGAATGGGTTGGCGAGCTTGCAGATATTGCAGAGCGCGTAGGATCACGTCTTGAGCTGATGTTAGCTCGTTAATTTAAAATCAGTTCAAACACGAAAGATTAAGGTTACACAATGGATATCATTGCATCTTACGGCACGGTATTAATTTTAATTGCCGCAGCAGTTGGCTTTTTTATGGCTTATGGTATTGGCGCGAACGACGTTGCTAATGCGATGGGTACTTCTGTAGGTTCGAAAGCACTTACAATCAAACAAGCAATTTTTATTGCGATGGTTTTTGAATTTGCAGGGGCTTATTTAGCCGGTGGAGAGGTTACATCAACGATTCGTAAAGGAATTATTGATGCTGCTCCATTTGCTGCACTCCCTGATTTAATGGTTTTAGGTATGATCTCTGCGTTATTTGCAGCGGGTACTTGGCTATTAATTGCCTCATTTTTAGGCTGGCCGGTATCAACTACCCACTCAATCATTGGTGCTATCATTGGTTTTGCGTTAGTTGCAGTTGGTACAGAGGCAATTCAATGGAATAAAGTAGGTGGTATTGTTGGTAGTTGGATTATAACGCCAGCTATATCGGGCTTTATTGCATACTTAATATTTATGAGTGCACAAAAACTAATTTTTGATACCGATGCACCACTTAAAAATGCTAAACGCTATGTACCACTTTATATGGGCTTAGCGGGCTTTATTATGGCGCTAGTAACCATTAAAAAAGGTTTAAAGCATGTAGGTATTAATATTGGTTCAGTAGAGGGTTACGCCCTTGCAATTGCTGTAGCAGTAATAGTGGCCATTATTGGTAAAGTTGCTATTGCACGATTAAATATTGATCCTAAAGCTGATAAGCAAATGCAGTTTAATAACGTTGAAAAAGTATTTGCGGTATTAATGGTATTAACGGCGTGTTGTATGGCGTTTGCGCATGGATCTAACGATGTAGCTAATGCAATCGGTCCATTAGCTGCAGTTGTAAATATTGTTGAAAACAATGGTGAAATAGCTAAGAAAGCCGCTATTGCATGGTGGATTCTACCTCTTGGTGGTTTTGGTATTGTTGCGGGTCTTGCTATTTTAGGCAAAAAAGTAATTAAAACGATTGGTGAAGGCATTACACATTTAACACCGAGCCGTGGTTTTGCTGCTGAATTAGCTGCTGCCTCTACCGTTGTTATTGCATCGGGTACTGGTATGCCAATTTCTACTACACAAACCTTAGTTGGTGCTGTGTTAGGTGTAGGTATGGCACGTGGTATTGGTGCACTTAACATGGGCGTTATCAGAAACATTGTAGTTTCTTGGGTAATTACGTTGCCAGTTGGCGCTGCCCTTGCTATTGTTATTTTCTACGTACTAAGAACCGCGTTTGGGGTTTAATAAAAAAGTACTCAAAGACTTTTAGCTTGAAAAGATCTCAACGCCCTAGGTGTTGGGGTCTTTTTATTTGTGGAAAGAAAAAATGACTAATCTTCCAAGTATTAAGCAGCTGCAATATTTATTAGCTGTTCATCAACATCAACACTTTGGCAGAGCTGCCAGCGCTTGCTTTATTGGCCAATCTACATTAAGTAGTGCAATTCAAAACCTTGAAGAAACACTAGGTTGCCAGCTAATTGAGCGCGAAAACCGAAGCTTAATGTTTACCAGTATTGGTGAAGAGGTTGTTGAGCGCTCTCGTAAAATAATAAACGATACTATTAGCTTAAAAGAGCTGACAAAAAGCTTTTTAACACCACTTAGTGGTAAGTTAACAGTGGGTGTTATACCTACTATCGCAAGTTTTATAGCTGCGCCTTTGTATCATTTTTGCAAGCAAACCTTTTGTGATTTAGAGCTAGTACTCGTTGAAGATACCAGCGACAAACTACTTGATAAGCTAGAGCATGGACATATTGATTTAGCATTACTTGCATTGCCGTATCAAACTGAAAAATTCCATACTCAAATTTTGGCTAAAGACCATTTTAGCTTAGTGCACCACAAAGATTACACTCAAGCAAAAGGCGTAGAGGATTTTAATTTATTGCCTGATGCAAGTGTGTTTTTATTAGAGCGAGAGCATTGTATGACGGGGCATGCGCTAAGTGCGTGCCACTTAAATCGCTCAAGCTGTATTAACCCTTTTGAAGCTGCAAGCTTACATACATTACTCAGTATGGTTGAGCATCAACTCGGCGTGACATTTTTACCTCAAATGGCAATTAATGCAGGAATACTTGAAAATAAAGATATGGTTGCAACGCCATCGCCAAGCGATGCCTATCGAGATATTGGTATTCTATGGCGCAAAACCACGGGTCGAATTCGCGACTTTAGGCTATTTAGCCAACAGCTAGAGGTGTTTTTAAAGCGCCAATGTAGCTTAGATTATTTAGAGCTAAAATAATGCAAAAAGCAGCCTATAATGGCTGCTTTTGATTTTGCACATGGCTTTCGAAAGGTTCAAGCTCTGGTAAAAATAATAAATAAATCCAAACCACTAAGTTAAAGTAGGGCACGCAGCCTAATGTTGTAAATACTTTAACGGGGTAGCCTTTGATATGTGCGTATCGATAACATTGATACGCAATTGCAAAGTGTATAATCAGTAATAATATAACTAGCTGTGTCATACCTTTCTCCTTAAAAGCTAAATCGCTTTAAAAGCCACTATAAACGACAGTACTACGTCATCAAAAGGTAATGTCATGTTTTTAAAGTGAAATGCATAAAATAACACGACATCATTTATGTGATACTGAAAGTATAGGCAAGAAAGGTAAAATTGATAGTAATAAAATGCTTAAAATTGTTCAATTTTGTTTATTAGTAGCTAGCTTATTGTTGGTAAAACGTTTTATTTTTTGAGATTTTTTCAAGCTCACCTTTAATTTTTTCAACAGGTATTGGGTGGGCAATAAAGTAACCCTGGCCATAATCTACGCCTATCTCTTTTAGGGCAAAAAATATCTCTTTATTTTCAACATATTCAGCAACAGAGCGTTTGTCTAAGGAGCGGCTTATATCGTTTATAGCCTTAACGAGTGCCAAATCTATAGGGTCGTTAAGCATGTCACTGACAAACGAGCCATCAATTTTTACGTGCTGAGCTGGTAACTGTTTTAAATAGTTAAAGGTGCTAAAGCCTGTACCAAAATCATCAATAGAGAAGTGACAGCCAAGTTTATTGAGCTTTTCTATCATTTTGCGGGTTGCTTTTAAATTATTGATACTCGCTGACTCGGTGATCTCAAAAATTATGCGCGTTGGTGGTACTTGGTATTTCTCTAGGTTTGATTCGATTAAAGGTAATAAGCGCTCATCTAAAAATGATTGTGCCGATAGGTTAATTGCAACTTGATTAAGCTCAGGATGTTTTGCAACGCAAGCAATAGCATTACGTACAACACATTGGTCCATCATAAATGTATCGTTTAGCATTTCTAATGAAGGGATAAATTGATTAGGGTAAATCAGCTCACCATTATGTTTTAAACGAAGTAATGCTTCAAAGTAGGCTACTTTGTTTTCTTTAAAGTCCCAAATAGGTTGGTAGTGTAGTTCTATTTGGTCTTGTTTTAGGGCTTGTCTAATTTCGTGCCCCCACTCGAGCCCAGATTGCAAAGTGTTGTTTTGTGCATCCTCTTTTGAGTAGCAATGTACTAAATTTCGCCCTAAGTTTTTAGCAATATATAGCGCAATATCAGCTTGTTTTAAGCATTCATTAGGGTCGCAATTTTGTGGCGTTATTTGAGTCAAACCAATAGAGCAGCTAATTGTGTATATTTGATCTTCAGATTTAAATGAATGCTTTTCTATGGCGCTACACACACCTTCGGCAATAAGGTGAGCGTCAAGTAAGTTTATATCTGTGAGGATCACCGCAAACTCGTCCCCGCCAATTCGACATACTAGGTGATCATCGCCAATATTCGCTTTAAATAGCTGCGCCACTTCTTTTAGTACAATATCGCCCTGATGGTGCCCTTTGCTGTCATTAATTATTTTAAAGTGGTCCAGGTCAATATATATAACAGCATGTTCTACACCTTCGTAAGTGTACTTATCTTGGCATATTTTGTTGAGTTGCTGGTCAAAGTAATAGCGATTATGTAAGCCTGTTAGTGGGTCGTGGTGTGCTAAATGACGAAGCTGAAGTTCTGCTTGTTTTCGCTCATGTATATTATCGATAGTGGCCGTTATCGTTGCGTTATTTCGGCTATTTTTAATTAACTGAAGTCGACACTCAACCCAAATCAGGTTGCCATTTTTATGGCTTAGCTTCACTTCTATTTGTTGTTGCTGCTGGCCACCATTTAAAATATCGTTAATCGTATGGGTAAGCTTTTGCTTATCATCCAAACTACAGTAATCACTAAGTGACTTTTGCAGTGTTGATTTTACACCAAAGCCACTTAATGCTTCCCATGCGGGATTAATAAAGCGGATCAACCCTTGTTGATCAAGCTCTAGCACTACGGTGTTTAGATGTAACAAAATACGCTGATGCGCCGAAAACAGCTCTTTATAACGCACTTCACTAACACTTAACTGCTCTACTTTATGAGCAAACTCTGCGTAGCTGACCATAAAGTCTTCACGGCGAGCAGCATGATCACACACTTTATTTAAAAATGAAGGGTCGTACGGTGCTCTAATAAAGTCGGTAACGCCTGAGAGTAAAAGCTGTTCTGCGTAATCGGCATCATCACTTTCTATAATTGTTACAATGGCTTGTTTAGAATTATGTTGAAGTATTTCTTCAACTAATAAGCTTGAGCTTTGAGCGCTAGAAGAGGTTGCATCCAGCAGCACAATTGAAAACTGCTGCTGATTGTATGCATTAAGAGCGGCTTTGGCCGTTGTAACATGTGTAATGGCAAAGTTTAGCTTTAGTTGCTCGCTAATAGTGTCTGCGGTTTCTTGAATTGGCTCTAAAAGTAATAAATTTAGCCTGCTACTTTTTTCTAAATGGGTAGAAAGTACATTAGCGAGTACTTGCGGCAACATGTCTTTATGCTCAAACGGTAATACCGCATCTATGCCGTAACTTCTTGCTGTGGTTTCTGCTATGCGTTCACAATAAATAGGTGGAATAAGTAAAATAGGAGTATTTTTTGGGGTTTTTAATAATCCTGAGCGGATCATTCTTGAAAAGCGCCAACCATCAATTTTACCAACATTAAGACCTGTAATTATAATATCGACAGGTTGTTGTTTTAATAGTCTTAAAGCTTGTTGGCTGTCTTGTGCATCTATAAAAGTAAATACATGTAAGCTTTCAAGGGTGGCTCTAATCGCATGGCGTTCAGCACTACTTGCGTTTAATATAAGCAATTTTAGCTGGTCTGCCACGTTTTGAACCCTCAAATATAAATAACAATAATTTAACCAAACAAGAATAATGATATTTAATCATAAGAACAAGGAAATTTAACCACTAAAATGCGACTAAGGTACTATAAGTTTGGCTGATTTCTTGAGCTTAACATCCGATACATATAAACTTGGCGCGATTTTAAATGATGTGGATTACTAAATTATGCGCGTGGCTGACTTTAGCTTTGAATTACCCGATGAATTAATTGCACGTTTTCCAAAAGCGGATAGAACTAGCAGCCGCTTACTTACTCTAGATGGCCCAACAGGCCAGGTTGAGCATAAAGTATTTAGTGACGTGCTTGATTTAGTAAACGAAGGTGACTTACTGGTATTTAACAATACCCGAGTTATTCCGGCGCGTATGTTTGGTCAAAAAGCGTCAGGCGGTAAAGTAGAAGTACTTGTAGAGCGTGTTGTTGATGAGCACCGAGTACTTGCTCATGTGCGTGCTAGTAAATCACTAAAGCCTGGTAACGAAGTTATTTTAGAAGGCAAAGCAAAAGTAACAATGATCGCACGACACGATACCTTGTTTGAGCTTGAATTTGATCGCAATCAAAATGTGCTGGATATATTAAACGACATTGGCCACATGCCATTACCGCCATACATTGACCGCCCAGATACCGAAGCCGATAGAGAACGCTACCAAACCGTATATGGCGAAAAGCCAGGCGCAGTAGCAGCACCCACAGCAGGTTTGCACTTTGACGATAAGCTTATGGCAGCGCTTAAAAATAAAGGCGTAAATATGGCCTTTGTTACATTACACGTAGGTGCTGGTACATTTCAGCCAGTACGTGTAGATAGTGTTGATGAGCATGTAATGCACTCTGAGTACATAGAAGTACCTGACGACGTAGTACAAGCAGTTGCGCAAACTAAGGTAAATGGCGGGCGTGTAATTGCAGTTGGTACAACCTCAGTGCGTTCATTAGAATCGGCGGCTAAAATTCATGGTGGCAAATTAGATAGTTACTTTGGTGATACAGATATTTTCATTTTTCCGGGTTATCAGTTTAATGTTGTTGATGCCATGGTTACTAACTTTCACTTGCCTGAGTCAACGCTAATAATGCTAGTGAGTGCATTTAGCGGCCAAGACAATATTATGGGTGCTTACAATACGGCAATAGAACAGCAGTACCGCTTTTTTAGTTATGGTGATGCGATGTTTTTAACACGCAAGTAACAAGTTGTTGTTTAATACTCAGTCGAATATGTCAAAAACCCCAGCTTAGTTGCTGGGGTTTTTGTTAATGGCAATTGGCATAACTGAATTTACCGCAGCTAATAGTATTAGCGAGGCAAAAAGGGTAGAATCGAGCGGTTAAATTATAGCTTGTTGGACTGTTTTTCCGACATTGAGGATGATATGAAATTTGAATTAGACCGTACTGACGGAAAAGCGCGCCGCGGCCGCTTGATTTTTGACCGTGGTGTAATAGAAACACCCGCATTTATGCCTGTTGGTACATACGGTACTGTAAAAGGTATGACTCCGGACGAAGTTAAAGCCACTGGCGCACAAATTTGTTTAGGTAATACTTTTCATTTAATGCTTCGCCCAGGTACTGAAATCATCAAACAACACGGTGATTTACATGATTTTATGAACTGGGATTTCCCTATTCTAACCGACTCTGGCGGCTTCCAAGTATTCAGCCTTGGCGCAATGCGTAAAATTACCGAAGAAGGTGTTTTATTTCAGTCGCCTGTAAATGGTGATGAAATTATGATGTCACCAGAAAAATCGATGGAAGTACAGCGCGATTTAGGCTCAGATATCGTAATGATTTTTGACGAATGTACGCCATACCCTGCTACTGAAAAAGAAGCAAAAGACTCAATGGAACTATCTCTTCGCTGGGCTAAGCGCTCAAAAGAAGGTCATGGTGATAATCCATCTGCGTTATTTGGTATTATTCAAGGTGGTATGTACCCAGAATTACGTGCACAATCACAAGCCGGTTTAGAAGAAATTGGTTTTGATGGTTACGCGTTAGGTGGTTTATCAGTAGGTGAACCTAAAAACGAAATGATGAATATTCTTGATCATTGCGCGTACAAAATGCCTGAAGACAAACCACGCTACCTTATGGGTGTAGGCAAACCAGAGGACTTAGTTGAGTCGGTTCGCCGTGGTATTGATATGTTTGACTGTGTAATGCCTACGCGTAATGCGCGTAATGGTCACTTATTTATTACCACTGGTATTGTTAAAATCCGTAACGCAGTGCACAAAACAGATACAGGCCCACTTGATCCTGAGTGTGATTGCCATACCTGCACTAATTACTCGCGTGCATACTTGCATCACCTTGATAAATGTAATGAAATTTTAGGTGCGCGACTAAACACTATTCATAACTTACGTTACTATCAACGTGTTATGGAAGGTTTACGTAATGCAATTAGCGAAGGTAAATTAGAAGAATTTGTACAAGATTTTTATGCTCGCCGAGGCCAAGAAGTGCCAGAGCTTGTAGAGACAACAAATTAAACTTTAAAATTAAAGAGGAAGTATCATGAGTTTATTTATTTCAAATGCACACGCAGCAGCTGGTCAACCTGCAGCCGGTGGTGGCTGGGAAATGCTAATAATGTTAGCAATTTTTGGTTTAGTTTTTTACTTTTTGATCTACCGTCCACAAGCTAAGCGCGTTAAAGAACACAAAAGCTTAATGAGCGCGATGGCTAAAGGTGATGAAGTACTTACCCAAGGTGGTTTAGTAGGTAAAATTGTGAAGATTACTGAAGATAAAGATTTCATCGTTATCTCATTAAACGAGCAAGCTGAAGTAACAGTACAAAAATCTGCAGTATCTGCAGTATTGCCAAAAGGCACAATGAAGTCGCTATAAAAATAATAAGGACGACCCCGTGTTAAACAAGTTTCCAGTTTGGAAGTATTTACTTGTTTTAGCTGTGGTAGCTATTGGCGTTTTATATGCTTCTCCAAACTTGTATGGTCGCGATCCGGCCATTCAAGTTTCGGGTGCTAAAGGTGCCGATGTAGACCTCGCTGTTGTAGACAAAGTAAACGCAACCCTCAAAAAACATAACGTAACTGTTAAATCAACTAAGCTTGAAGATGGACAAATACTTGTTCGTTTCAAAAATGTTGAAGAGCAACTTAAAGCGCAAGACTTATTGCGTGATTCATTAAGTGACGATTACGTTTCTGCTATTAATATGGCTCCGGCTCAACCTACTTGGTTAAAATCACTCGGTGGTAACCCAATGAAGCTAGGTCTTGATTTAAGTGGTGGCGTACATTTCACCATGGAAATCGACATGGCTACTGCGGTTGATAACCAGCTTGAGCAAATGGAACAAGACTTTAGAAGCGATTTACGCGAAGAAAAACTACGTTACCGTAGTGTTCGCCGTGTAGCTGGCTCTGAGCGTATGCGTGTAGAAATGCGTACTGAAGAAGATAAAGACGCTGCAGAGCGCTTATTAGAATCTCGTTACCCATTAAATGTTTACATTGATGATAGCAGCAACGATAAAGCATTTTTTGCCACCATGAGTGAGCAAAAGCTTAAAGAAATTCGTGACTACGCAATTAAGCAAAATGAAACGATTATTCGTAACCGTATCAACCAAATTGGTGTTGCAGAGCCAAACGTACAGCGCCAAGGTGCTGAGCGTATTATTGTGCAATTACCAGGTGTTCAAGATACCGCTCGCGCTAAAGAAATTTTAGGCGCTACAGCAACGCTTGAGTTTCGTGAAGTAGACGAAAACGCCGATCCAAGCGCAGCTGCTCAAGGTCGTATCCCAGCGGGTACTGAAATGATCATGAGCCGCGACGGTTACCCTGTAGTACTTAAAAAACGTATTATTCTTGAAGGTAGCCATATTACTGGCGCGCAATCAGGTAGTGACGAATACCAACGTCCACAAGTAAGTATTACCTTAGATAGCAAAGGTGGGGCAAAAATGAATGCCTTTACCAAACGTGCTATTGGTAAACGTATGGCCACAGTATTTATTGAATACAAGCCATCGGGTAAAAAGGATGAAAACGGTAAGGCGCTTCCACCAATTAAGGTAGAAGAAGTTATTAACGTTGCGACTATTCAGGCTCGCCTTGATCGCTCATTCCGCATTACAGGTATCGATAACCCAGCTGAAGCGCATAACTTAAGCTTATTACTTAGAGCGGGTGCACTTGTTGCTCCAATTCAAATAGTAGAAGAGCGCACAGTAGGGTCAAGCCTAGGACAAGAAAACATTGAAGCAGGTATGACAGCTGTTGCACTTGGTTTTGCGTTTGTACTTGCCTTTATGCTTATTTACTACAAAGGCTTTGGCTTAGTAGCTAACTTGGCGCTCGCGGCTAACTTAGTACTAATTGTGGGTGTAATGTCGCTTATTCCTGGCGCTACATTAACCTTGCCAGGTATTGCCGGTATTGTATTAACCGTAGGTATGGCGGTAGATGCTAACGTACTGATTTTTGAACGTATTCGCGAAGAACTGGCCGATGGCCGTAGCCCTCAACAAGCGGTTCATTTTGGTTACGATAGCGCATTTAGCACTATATTTGATGCCAATATCACCACACTAATTGCTGCCATTATATTATTTGCAGTGGGCACAGGCCCAATTGCAGGTTTTGCGGTTACATTAGCAATTGGTATTTTAACTTCAATGTTTACAGCTATTGTTGGTACCCGTGCGGTAATCAACTTTATCATTGGCGGTAAACGTGTTGATAAACTTTCAATTTAAGGAGCAGACATGCAAATTTTAAGTTTGGGTAGCAGAACCCTTCGTTTCATGTCTCTTCGTAAAGTGGCTATGGGCTTTTCGACGTTATTGATAATAGCGTCGCTTGCGTCAATTTTTGTTAAAGGCTTAAACTTTGGCTTAGACTTTACTGGCGGTACCGCAGTAGAGGTGGGCTTTTCACAGCCTGCAGATCTTAAAAAGGTACGTAATGTACTAGCCGAAAATGGCTTTGCTGATGCTTCCGTACAGTTATTTGGTTCAAGCCAAGAAATTTTAGTACGCCTAGCGCCTCGTGGAAGCGATGTTAAAGCAGAAGTAATTGGTAACCAAGTAATTGCAGCATTAAAACAAGCAGACGACAGCGTAGTAATGCGTCGTATTGAGTTTGTTGGTCCAAGCGTAGGTGAAGACTTAAAAGAGCAGGGTGGCCTTGCCATGTTAACTGCGCTTATTTGTATCTTAATCTATGTTGCATTTCGTTTTGAGTGGCGCTTTGCAGTAGGTGCGGTAGGTGCGTTATTACACGACGTTATTATTACAGTTGGTTTGTTTTCGGTATTAGGGTTAGAGTTTGATTTAACAATATTAGCGGCAATACTTGCGGTAATAGGTTACTCGCTCAACGATACTATTGTTGTATCTGACCGTATCCGTGAAAACTTCCGTAAGGTACGCATTGACGACACTATCGAAATTATTGACTTGTCTTTAACACAAACACTTAATCGTACACTTGTAACATCAATCACTACAATTTTAGTATTGATTGCCTTGTTTGCATGGGGCGGGCAAACCATTCATGGTTTTGCAACTGCATTACTGTTTGGTGTGTTTATTGGTACTTATTCTTCTGTTTATGTTGCAAGTTCGGTTGCTATAGCAATGGGCGTAAGCAAAGAAGATTTAATACCTGAAGTGATAGAAAAAGAAGGTGCTGACCAAGACGCTATGCCGTAACTAGGTTTGTACTTAATAAAAACCGCTCTTATGAGCGGTTTTTTTATGAGTGCATTTTTTTAGGCGCAATAAAAGTGTCATACACACTTGGTACTTTGTTGCTCCAATCAAAATAGTTGTAAGGCAAATACGTGACGATTCAGCGCAAAGTATTAGAGTACATTTTAAAAAGCGGTGAAATAACGACGCTGTTTCAGCCTATTTTTGATATTAGCAATCAAGTTATTGTAGGTTACGAAGCACTTAGTCGAGGACCTAAAGATAGCCCGCTAGAAATGCCTAATACATTATTTAAAGTAGCCCATGAGCAAGGTTTAATTTCGGAACTTGAATTACTATGTCGCTCTAAAGCGATTGAAAACTTTGTAAGGCTTAACCTACAAGGTAAATTATTTTTAAATGTAAGCCCTAAAACACTACTTGATCCTTGCCATCCTAAAGGGGAAACATTGCACCTAATAGAGCAATTTGACTTAGCGGCTAATCGTGTAGTTATAGAGGTTACTGAGCAAGAAAAAGTAGATGATGGTTTTTTGCTATTAAAAACGATAGCTCATTACCGAGAACTTGGCTTTACTATAGCAATAGATGATTTAGGCGCTGGGTATTCAGGCTTAAAACAATGGTCTGAATTATGCCCCGATTTTGTAAAAATCGACCGCTATTTTATTGATCATTGTGATCAAAGCGAAGTTAAAAAAGAGTTTTTGAAATCTATTACAATTTTGGCCAGAGCCACTAATACTCAGGTTATTGCCGAAGGGATAGAGCGCCCAGAAGAGCTCACGTTCGTAGAAAACTTAGGCATTAGTAACGTACAAGGGTTTTTACTTGAAAAGCCAAGCATAAAGCCAAGTGAAGACTTTAGCTCAGAGCAACTACAAGCTCTTTCATTTACGCAATCAAATACATTATTTGATCAATCGATGGCCATAGGCCGCCTATCTATTACACAACCTGCAATAAGCAGCGACACTCGCTGTAAAGATGCGCATAAACGCTTTGAGCAAGATAAGTCACTCATAAGCATTGCAGTGTTAAGTAATGAGAACAAGCCCGTAGGGTTACTTCACAGAGATCAATTAACAGAGGTTTTTGCAGCGCCCTACGGGCATGCTCTTTATGATAAACGCCCCGTTACTGCACTTATGGATAAGCAGCCCTTAGTCGTTGATGAAAACCAATTACTCGATACCGTAAGTAAGCAAATAACTGAGCAAGACTTTGATATTCGCCGCCATATAGTAATCACCAGAGAAAGCGCTTATTTAGGATTAGCGCCGCTTCGCGATATTTTAAAACACATAACCGAAGAAAAAATACGCCATGCACAGCATGCTAATCCACTGACTATGCTCCCTGGTAATGTAGCAATTAATGAAGCTATAGAGCAGCGATTAAAAGGTAGTAATCCTTTTTCACTCGCGTATATAGACTTAAATCATTTTAAGCAATTTAATGACTTATACGGTTACGCTAGCGGCGACAGTGTAATTAAACTATTAGCTGATGTAACAGTGCAAGCGTGTAAAAATAGTGCTAACTTTGTAGGGCATATAGGTGGCGATGACTTTATGGTGGTGTTTGATCAGCACAACGCTGTTGATATATGTAATACCATTATTGAACAATTTGAACACCAATCTCGTATATTTTTTACACCTGAGCACATAAAGAGCAAAGGGTATTGGGCTACAAATCGTGAAGGAGAAAAGCAATTTGTGCCTTTACTAACGTTATCGATTGGCTTAGTTGAGCCTGATTTACAGCAATGTAAAAACAGCCACCAAGTTGCAGCACTTGCAACTGATGCTAAAAAAGAAGCCAAACGTTATCGTCATAGTTATTTGTTTATTTGCAAACG
This sequence comes from Pseudoalteromonas carrageenovora IAM 12662, assembly GCF_900239935.1. Lineage (NCBI taxonomy): Bacteria > Pseudomonadati > Pseudomonadota > Gammaproteobacteria > Alteromonadales > Pseudoalteromonadaceae > Pseudoalteromonas > Pseudoalteromonas carrageenovora. Next base: position 3,223,319 of record NZ_LT965928.1, on the reverse strand, counting down.
CAAAGGGCCTGCACCCGCAGTAGTGCGTCTAGCAAGTAATAAGCAGGTAATTTAAATAAAAATAGGTAATTGTTATGTTGCCAATAAAGTTTTTAGTTTGCGTATTAAGTTTGTTTGCGAGTTTTTCGCTCATCGCGCAAGATCAGATAATAAGTGTTGCCCAAAAACAAGATACTCAAAATGCCCGAGAAGAGTACTTAAGTGAGTTACTAGCTCGAGCACTCGAAAGCGCAAATTACCCCGGGGTTATTAGGATGACTCCAATATCAGAACATCAAAAGCGTAAGCTCATAAACCTGCAAAGCAGTGACCTTGATATGTATTGGAGTATGAGCAGCCCAGAACGAGAAGCGCTTGCTTTAGCTATTAAAATACCGTTATTTAAAGGTTACATAGGAAAGCGGGCTTTACTCACTAATAGACAAAATGTAGCACGTTTTAAAAACGTAAAAACTCTTGAGCAGCTAGGAGAGTTTTCAGCAGTGCAAGGTCACAACTGGCCAGATACAAGAATCATGTCGTACAACGGGCTACATGTAAGGCCACTCACCAATTACCAAGCCATGTTTACTTTAACAAGCCGTGGGCGAATAGATTATTTTCCTCGCTCATTTATTGAGGTTAATTCCGAACTTATTGAAAACAAGCAAAGTAACCTTGTTGTCGTGCCCAACCTATACATAAGCTACCCAACGGGTATTTATTATTTTGTGGCAAAAAGTAAGCCTGAGTTAGCTATAGCGATTGAGAAAGGTTTAAAGCTGATGCAAGAAAACGGTGAGTTTGATGCCTTATTTAACGAATATTTTGCAGATGATTTAAATAAACTGCCTTATACAAAAGGGAAAACGGTCGAAATTAAACTCGATAATCCTTATTTTTAGGTGCAAAAAAAGGAGCCGAAGCTCCTTTTTTAGTTATACCAATGTAGTTGATATAAGCTGTTTATTAGCGAAGTAACGACTCAGATAACACTGGACGAATTTCACGAATAATAGCTTGAGTCAATTTTGGCGCGCCACAAATGATATTGCCACTGTGGTTATAGTTATTACCACCAGCAAAATCGACTACCATGCCGCCCGCTTCTTTAACCAAAAGCTCGCCTGCAGCAGAGTGCCAAGGTTTTAAACCAATTTCAAAAAATCCATCTACACGACCCGCAGCAACGTATGCCATATCTAAAGCAGAACAACCTGCACGGCGAATATCAGCTGTATGCACAAACAATGCTTTAAATGCTTCAGTGTATGCATCCATATGATGTTTGTTTTTGAAAGGGAAACCAGTAGCAAGTACAGTACCCGCAAGTACAGTTGTTTTGCTTACACGAAGACGTTTGCTGTTAAGTTGTGCGCCTTGACCTTTAGAAGCCGTGAAAAGCTCACCACGAATTGGATCATAAATAACGGCTTGGTCTAAACGACCTTTAACTTTAAGTGCAATAGAGATTGCGTAATGAGGGATACCTTTGATGAAGTTAGTTGTTCCATCGATAGGATCTACAATCCATTGGTAATCTGCATCCTTGCCTTTGTGCTCACCTAGTTCTTCACCAACAATTGAGTGAGTAGGGTAAGACTGTAAAATTGTGTCGCGAATTACGGCTTCGGCTTCTTTATCAATGTTAGTTACTAAGTCGTTAGCGCCTTTTTGTTGCACTTCAACTTTTGATAAATCTTCGCCAGCGCGAAGTAAAATTTTGCCTGCGTTACGCGCAGCGCGAACCGCAATGTTTAACATTGGATGCATGGTGTTACCTTTGGGTTGTAAAAGAACGTTTGTATATTTCAGCCGGCGTATTTTAGCGACTTTTGACATAAAGTAAACAATAAACCCCAAATAAATGCGGGTGTTTTTTGTACAGCCCTGAAAGTGCATACTTTTTTAAAACATAATTATCTGCATTTAAATAAATTAATTTTAAATAATACTTTACCTAAAGTTAACTTGAGGTTTTATCGTGGCCTCAACTTAAACAAATAAGGAAAGTTATGTATTTAGAACATGTAAACTTAGTCGCAAGTGATATCGATTCAATGCTAGCGTTTTATCAAGCGGCATTTCCATATTGGTCAATTAGAAGTGAAGGACAAGGCGATTGGTATGGTAAACCAAGGCGCTGGGTCCATTTTGGTGATGATACCCACTACATAGCTATAAGCGACCATGGAGAGGGAGAAAATAGGTACTTGTCGGGGCATCAAGTTGGCTTTGCTCATTTTGCATATGTTACGAATAATTTAAATGCAGTGGTAACGCGTTTAAATAAAGCGGGTTTTAAAGTAAGTAAAAAAGGTAGCACCAATCCATTTAGAAAAAATGTGTATTTTATTGACCCCGCAGGCTTTGAAATAGAGTTTGTAGAATATTTAAGCGATATACCAAGTGAGCGAAATAACGATTTATAGTCATCCCCTAAGCACCGTAAGGCACGGTGCTTAGATAAATTTTTATTATCGATTACTACTACCAGCACCAAGTTGAGTTTTTAGCTCATTGGCAAAACTCATAAACTTCTCTTTAATTGTGCGCTTAACTTTTACTTCTACCGAGCCTAATATGGCTTTACCCTCAATATAAATAGTCGGGCCTTGGCGTTTATTAAGCGATACCGATTTGTTTTCAAAGCTGCTTAATGTACAAAACATCTTAGATACTACATTTACATGATCTGGCACGTATATTTCATCACTACCAAATATGCAATTAACGTGAATGGTTACATTTTGATGTGCAAATATAGCGTCAGTAAAATCAAGTACCACTGAGCCCATATAGTTGCTTAAGTAAATATTTTTTGGCACAACCCACTGACCGCTTCGCTCATTTGAGCCTAATATACTGCGCAGTGTAAAATCGTCATCGCTATTTTGTTGTGCACTATAATTTGGAGAAAATTGCGTGTGTTTTTGCGCTTTATATTGCTGATCAGTGTTAAGTGTTAAATCTTCCACTAAGTTCATTAATACTTCGTTTGAGTTTGCATCCATAGCTTCATCTAAACGTCGTTCAAATGCCTCTACAGAAATAACCCCGTGACTGTAATTATAAATCAGCTGGTCAATCACTTGTTCACGAACGTGTTCTATTGGGCGGTCTTCAATTTTTACAGACATTAGGAGCAATCCTTTTATTAAGCGAGTACAAACTAGAAAGCAATCAACGTACCAATATTAATACCTTTAATTATCAGTGGTTTAATTTTATTATAGTGCTTTGCTGTTTGTTATATTAACGATAGATTAACCAAAAGTGCAATTATCTAGCTATTTTCACTACTTAAGAAAGTTTTACCGATAAGTCTGTAAAACTTTACTCAAAGCTTGTGTACCACAAATGTTGGTTGTGGTTTAAGTCTATGATTTTTATGTGAAAATAAAGTTGGCCTAAAGCTCGCATTAACTAATTCGTCTTTAATCAAAAGGAGAAAGATTATGAAAACATTCAACAAATCTATGATTGCAGCGTTAGTTCTTGGTACTACAGCAATGGGTGCACAGGCAAGCAGCTGGGAAAACGAAAGTAAAGATGCTTGGATTGATGGTAAGGCAGAAACAGTGCTTCTTATGAACACTAATCTAAACAACTTTGACATTAACACTGATGTAAAAAATGGCAAGGTAGTACTTACAGGTAAAGTAAACAGCGACCTAGATAAAGAGTTAGCTGAAGAACTTGTACTTAGCCTAGATGGCGTAATGGATGTAGATAACAACTTAACTGTTGTTAAAGATATGGATGCTAAAACTACAGATACCGATATGGACACTGATGACAACGACTTAACTGACGCTAAAATCACCACGGTAATTACAACTCGCTTCTTATTTGACTCAGAAGTTGACGGTACGGACATTGATGTTGATACCGACAACGGCGTAGTGAAGCTAAAAGGTTCTGTTGAATCTGAAGCTGAAAAGCAGTTAGCAATCAAAATTGCTAAAAACGCTGAAGATGTTCGTGACGTAGTTGATGAATTAACTATCGTTGCTGAATAATACACTATACTAAAAGCCCAGCACTGCTGGGCTTTTTACTTTGTCATTTTAAAGGAGTTACACCATGGATATTATTCGTATTATTTTGTCGATTTTATTGCCACCACTGGGCGTGTTTTTACAAGTTGGTTTAGGTATGCACTTTTGGCTAAATATTTTACTAACACTACTGGGTTACTTCCCGGGTTTAATACACGCAATTTATATAATTGCCAAAAAGTAATGCCGCACTTTATGTAATGTAAGCCGACTTTCTAAACGGCTTACATACCTTCCCTGCTTTAAATCCCCCTATTTTTATATTATTACCCACTTAAAAGATTACTATTTAAGCAGTTAGCTTACTGATTGTTAAAATAAAGGTTTTTGCTAGTGACAAGCCCTTAAAAAGTTTTTATACTGCAACCCGCTTTAGTCGCTCTGTGGCTAAACGCTTCAAAAATTAACTGCCTTGCAGTTATATAAAGTTGGCCCCTTAGCTCAGTTGGTTAGAGCACACGACTCATAATCGTTAGGTCCCCAGTTCGAGTCTGGGAGGGGCCACCACTTTTCAAAGCGTTCTGTTTTCATATATCTTAGTACAAATTAGCTCATCTTATTTTAGTTTAATAGCACATTCGTCTATGTAGTTTCTCGCTTAAATTATTTGTTTCGGCCATTTGGTTTTTTATTCTCAATCTTGTAATTAATAGAAACCGTCAGAACGCTACTTTAAAATTATTTATTATTTGCAATCAATAATATAGTTGTGTACTTTCCTGGGGACAATTTAGGGTTGTTCAAATAAATTTATAAGGAAGTATTATGAAAACGAATAAAATTGCAATCTTACTGTTTACTGCTGCTGTTGCGAGCCCCGCTGTATTGGCCGAATCTCCAAACTTTAACTATGTTTCTGCTGGTTACCTTAATGGGGATATTGATGGCGATGATGCCGATGGTTGGACTCTTGATGGTAGCACGCTACTAGGCGAGAATTTTTTTCTATCTGGTCAATATCAGACTGTTGGTAATTCAGATGATGGTTTAGACGTAGACTTAAACTGGCTTAGTGCTGGAGTAGGTTACCGAACTGCTATTAGCGCGAGCACTGACTTTTATGGTTTATTAACATACGAAAACGTAGAAGCTGAGGCATCGTATCGTGGAAATAGTGCTTCAGAAGATGAAAATGGCTATGGCCTATCTATAGGCGTTCGATCAATGCTGAGCGATAGCATTGAACTAGATGGCCGTTTAGGCTACATCGATATTGAAGATGAGAGTGAAACATCGATCACTTTGGGTGCGCGTTATTACATGAATAAGAACTTTTCTATTGGTGCTAATTACACGACAATTGATGAGCTAGATTTGGTTAGCTTAACGGCTCGATACAGCTTTTAAGTAGTAATACATTAATTGTATTTGAGCGCACTAATCAGTGCGCTTTTTTATGTTCGTTACTTTTCTATTTTGAGTTTTCTTACGAAAAGCTAAAGCTAAAGCTAAAGCTAAAGCTAAAGCTAAAGCTAAAGCTAAAGCTAAAGCTAAAGCTAAAGCTAAAGCTAGAGGCGTTAAGTATTTAATTAACTTGGTACTTACTGTTAGTACGAATGTAGATAGTTGCAGGTTTATCGCTGTTATTTTCAAGCGAGTGAGTAAAGCGACCATTTGATTCTACATAGCTGCCTGCTCTTAGGTTTTGGACTTTATTTTGCTCGCTTGAGTTGTAATTAACTGCACCGCCAATAACCACAGCGCGAAACTCACTAGCCTCAGTGCTTATTTCACCTTTAAAGCCAGCAGGAAGTTTAATCATTGAGCCATTCAAATTGGCTGTACTTCCCCATACATAAGTAGATTTAACACCGTCTACGTTTATGTCGTTTAAATCACTATCGTTTAACCATACAATGTTGTCTTTATGTAGATTTAATGGGCGATCGCCATTATCAAATTGCTCTTTTGTTGGCTTTACTAAATATGGGCCTGAGTCTATTTCGAGGTATATTAAGTTAGTTTTGCCATTGGCAGCAGTGGTGTGGTTTTCACCTGCTGGCTGTGTCCAAAATGAGCCTGCTGGCATCCACATTTTTTCAGCGGCTGGGTCGTCATTATGCATTTGCCCTTCAATAACAATACCGCGATAGGTAATGTTATGAATATGTGGTGGAGATTCAAATCCTTTTTTAAAGCGAACTAGCATACCTGTTGCATTATCTGTTGTACGGTTACCCCAAAGATCGGCTGCGCCAGGGCTTTTATCGCCACGAAGTGGGTTTAGGTAACCCCAATCAATATTGCTAGCAGCAACTACTTTTGATGCGTTTTGCTGAGCAAAAGCAGGCGATGAGCTAAGTGTTGCTACAAGTGCAAGTGTTGATGCGTTTAATAATAGTTTCATAGGTATGCTCCGTTAAGTTGGTATGCGTGTATAGTACGGTTTAAAATTCACCCAATAAACGGGCAAATGTTCAATACACTTTCGCAAAAACGTGGATAATAGCTTTATAGTTAATATTTAATTACGTAGCTAAACAGTAAGAGGTTTTGATGAAAATTGCTGACTTACAAGTATTGCTTAAAGTGGCAGAGCTGCAATCTATTACGGCGGCTGCAAACCAATTAGATATGAGTTCATCGGCTGCAAGCGTATCTATAAAACGTATTGAAAAAGCACTTAACGCTCAGATTTTTGTACGTACCACAAGGCAAATACGTCTTACGTCTGAGGGTGAGCGTTATTTACCGTTATGCCAGCAAGCACTCGAATTACTGCAGCAAGGCCAAGTACTTATTCACGAAGAGCAGCAGTCGATAAGTGGTGAAGTGCGCATGGCGGTTTCCTCAGAAATGGGCCGTAATTTAATGCGTGTTTTACTTAATAACATTATGGATAAATACAGCGAAGTAACTTTGCGATTACAAGCTAGTGATAGCCGTGCCGACTTTTACCGTGATGGAGTTGATGTTGCTCTGAGGGCAATCACTAAAGATGCAGTAAAAGAGCTCAATTTATATGGTTTTAAAATTTGTGATATTCCTCACGTGTTGTGCGCATCGCCAAGTTATATTGCCAAGCACGGTGAGCCGTTAACACCCGAAGATTTACTTAATCATAATGCTCTTTTATATAAGTTATATGAAGTAGTTCACGATGGTTGGGAGCTTTATAACGACGATCAAAAATTCAAAATTAAAATGAATAGTGACCGCGCAGTTAACGATGGCGATATTGTAAGGCGTTGGTGTATTGATGGAACCGGTATTGCCAAAAAATCAGCAATTGATGTCGCTCAAGATTTATTAAGCGGAAGGCTTCAAAGGCTAATGAGTGACTACAAAGTGCCGCTTACCGAAATGTGGCTAGTACTCCCTAGTAGGCAGCTTATTACCCCTGCTGTTAGGTTAATTCGGGATGAGTTAAAACACACAATTAATGAATTAAGAGATCAGCTAATAGCTAAGGGTATTATTGATGCTAAAGAGTGGCCAGAATCGCTATAAACTTTAATACGCGTATTTTTGATGTTTTATTCGCTCCTCGTATTTATTTAAAATGCACATTCCTCTTTTAACATTCTATTTTTCTAATTATTGGGCTTATTGCGCAGCTGATCCTATATTTACTGTAAGCGAGTGTGAGTTCAATCCTTTGTTCATTTTATAGGTATCGTATGTTACTTAAGCAAAAAGTTTATATAAGTCTTATTTTAGCTATTGTTGTTCCTTTAGCTGTTTCTACATTTTTATTTTCAAATAGTATCCAAAGTCATATAGGCGATAAACTCGCAAAAGTAGACTTACCTACAGCACTTAGCGAAGTGAAAAGCAAAATTGAGCTTGAGCTGTCTACCCCCATTATTGTTGCTAAAGAAATAGCACAAAATTTGTTTGTTAAACAGTGGCTAAGTAATGGCGAGTCTGAGCAAACACAAGCCGATTACATTAACTATTTAGCAAGTATCAAAAAAGATAACAAAGCCGTTATGGCTTATATTATTTCAAAAAACACCAATAACTATTACACAGATACTGGTATTTCGAGAAAAATAGACAGAAGCGAAGACCTTTGGTTTGATCAATTTTTATCATCAAATAAACCCTTCGAGATAGCGCTGGATATTGATAAAACCACAAATACTATGGTGGTATTTATTAATTACGCATTAGAAATAGGCGGTGAACGTACAGCAATTACTGGTGTTGGCCGCTCGCTCGATTCTATGATCAATTTAATTAATGAATACCGCATTGGTGAAGCCGGTGTAGTTTATTTGGTCTCTGATGATGGCGAGGTGATGCTTCACAGTGATAGAGATCTAATGGGTCAAAAAATTAATATTAATGAGATTAAAAACGGTGCCATTGTAAATAAACAAATTGGCGATGAAGATTATGTTGTTTCAAGCACACCTATAGAATCATTAGGTTGGCATTTAGTGGCCGAAATACCAGAGAATCAACTCTATGGGCCTATTAATAGTGCCATTAATAGTAATTTATTATTTGGCGTTATTATTGCCATTATCGGCTTTGTACTGGCTAGGGTATTAGTTGCGCAAATTTTTAAACCTATTGAAAACATAACTGCAGCGGTTAATTCGTTAACTAAAAAAGATGGTGATTTAACTGCTAGGTTACCTACAGACGACAACAATGAAATATCTGAGCTGGCAGCAAACTTTAATTTATTTTTAGAGCAATTGCATAGTATGTTTAAGCAAGTGTCTGACTCTGCTAATCATGTAAAAAGTATCTCTGAAAGTGTGCTAGTACAAGTCCAAGGGGCTGCTAATTTGGCTGAAGTGCAATCATCAAGCACACAAACGGTTGCAGCTGCGGTGAATGAAATGGAAGTAACCGTACAAGATATTTCAAACAGCGCTAGTAATGCATCTGATATAGCAACTACTACAGAGGAAACCACTCACAAAGGGGTTGAATTTGTTAATGGCACCATAAAACACATGGAGCAACTAGAAACTGCCATGGCGACCTCGGTTGCTTCCGTTACTGAGCTCTCTAGTGAAATAAAATCTATTACGCAAGTGCTTGATGTAATTAAGGCTATATCTGAGCAAACCAATTTATTAGCGCTTAATGCTGCCATAGAAGCTGCGCGAGCTGGAGAGCATGGCCGAGGCTTTGCTGTAGTTGCTGATGAAGTACGTACGCTGGCTATGCGTACTGCTGAGTCTACAGAGCAAATAAACGAAATGATTGATTCATTAAATACTAAAGCTTCTAGCACGGTATCAGCCATTGAACTTGGCAGTAAAAATACCCTTGAAAACGCAGAGCGATTAAAAGTTACAGGCAGTACATTAACTGGTATATCGCAGGAAATAGTGACTTTAAGTGAGCTAAACAGCTCGGTTGCTACAGCAACACGTGAGCAAACGTTAGCTACGTCTGAAATAAGTCAAAATGTGGTGATGATTTCTGACTCGGCAGAGCAAACAAAGCAAAATATGAAAAATTCAGAGCAATTATGTAATGGCTTGAATAAGGAGTCGAATATATTAAAAGAGTTGCTTGGTAAATTTACATTATAAAAAGTTAAAGCTTTAAACTATAAAGCGCGTTGTAACTCAGTTATAACGCGCTTTTTTTTGTTTAATTTTTACGGTAGATCTCGTGTTGAATATCGTAAATATTAACGCTTAGGCTGTCTGAGTCGCGACAGTAGGTTTTTAAACACTCTAGCAGGCTTTCACTAAGCATTTGCTTTTGCTCAATAGAACGCCCTGACATAATATGTGCCGCAATATGAATAAATCCTTCTTTACCTGCACCTAGTTGATATTGTTGGTAAGCAATGGCACGGGTTTTTATCGTTTCTAAATCGAATAAGCCACTTTGAAAAGTTGCATTATGTACTTTTTCTACAAGTACTTGAGGGAGAACAGGAAGGTCTTCTGAGTGTTCAATAATAATATGCGGCATTGAGCATTTCCTATTGTAAGTTACTGCATGGGTGTGGGCGCAATTGTAGCAAATACAGCGTAGTGCGCTAACCCCTGAGGTATTGAAAATCTTTACTCTAAAGTAATTATTTTTGATGGTAGTATAAAAACAGACACGTGAACCTTCGCTTAGCTTATAAAGCAAAATTAAGGATTAATATGAAATTACCGCAAAATTTTAAACGCTTAGCTGTGCTACTAAGTGCAGTTGTTACATTAAGTGCTTGCTCTGACGATGTTGCATCGGTGAGCTTAGGTCTATTTACTACTAAAGATGTGGTGGTAAATTCGCAGCAAGACCCGCTAGTAAAAGGTGTTACATGTCATATTAGCCATATTGAGGCAGATTTAGATTTTTCCGATCCTTCCGATATGTCTATAGCGTGTCGTCAAACGGGGCCGATTACGGGCGATCAATTACAAGCTATAGATCGCAGTAAGTCGGGTGAGGTGGTATTTAAATCATCTAAAAGTATTTTATTTAAATCACTAAAAGTACGCCGTATTTACGATGCACAAAACCGTACGTTGCTGTACTTATCGTACTCAACAAAAGAATCCAGTGGTAGTCATCATCATGCACTATCAACAGTACCGCTTTACAATACCCAAGCGTGGGATTGGGCGCTTGAACAAGAATAAGAGCAGATTATGTTAGCGTTATTTAAAACAAAGCCACTGCTTGAGCAGGCAGAGCAGCAGTGGTTAATTGATACTTTTATTTGGGCGGTAGAAAACTTTGATGCCAGTTTTTTTACAAAGCATACTCAAATAATATTGCCAACGGCTAAATACTTCCCTGACTCGGTGTCGAGTATAGAAGAAATGGCCACCAACGTATTTACCCGTGTGCGCGATTACGCTGGTATGAGCAAATGGCCAATACAGCTAGTAGCACCACAGCAATTGCAGCCACAAGTATTTCCTCATTTTGAATTTAGTGAGCAACTACGAGGTGATACAAGCCAGCTTATAGTACCGCCAAGCCATGCGATTAATGTCTCGTTTAATCCTAATCAAATAAATCAGCCACAAGATTTAGTAGCAAGCTTTGCAGGTACGTTAGCTACCATACTCATACACCATGTTGCGGTGCTACCGCCAGGTGGTAAAGACTACCTGCCACAAGCAGCTGATGCAGTGGCATGCTTTTTAGGTTTTGGTGTAATGATGAGCAATACAGTGTATCAATTTAAAGGTGGATGTGGCTCGTGCTATAACCCTTATGCTAACCGCGAGGCTAAATTAAGCGAAACCCATACCGTATTTATGCACGCGTTAATTAGCTACTTTAAAAACGATAAAGAGTCTAAAAAACATTTAAAGCCGCATTTACGAAGCCAATTTAAAAAGGCTCAGAAAGAAATTAAAGCCTTAGTAGACAACTCAGCTAATCCGTTATTACTCGCCTATGCACCAAATTAAATTGGATACTTGTGAATTACTTAGATGAATTTTTGCTTATTGCTATTGCACACTTTTTTGCAGTAGCGAGCCCAGGACCGGACTTTGCTGTGGTACTTAAACAAAGTGTACAGCAAGGTAGGCGTAATGCTTTATGGACCAGTGCCGGCGTTGGGGTAGCCATTTTGCTGCACGTTGGCTATTGCGTATTAGGCGTTGCACTTATTTTAACGCAATCACCTAATTTATTTATAGCGCTTAAATACCTCGCAGGTGCTTATTTGGCATATTTAGGTGTGCAAGCGTTAAGAGCTGCAAAACCGCCTGAAAATACAAGCGATGCTATAGAAAACAAAACCGTGCTTGAAGAAAGCGTGTGGCTTGCCTTTAGGCGTGGCTTTTTAACTAATGCGCTAAACCCTAAAGCAACCCTCTTTTTTATGTCGTTATTTACCTTAGTAATTAGTGTAACGACACCTACTAGCGTGCAAATAGCGTATGGCGTTTATATGGCATTGGCCACCTGGGTGTGGTTCTCAATGCTCTCTTTAGTGCTTTCAAAGCCGGGTGTTCGGGGCTTTTTTCAAAAAAGTGGTTATTGGTTTGACCGCGGTATTGGCGTTAGTTTAATAGCGTTAGCTATTCGCGTTGTAATTTAAATTAATAAGAGCAGGAGTAAACATGCCTATTTATAACTTTTCGTTTGGATCAAATATGTCGTCCAACCGCTTACTTGCACGTTTACCGCAAGCTAAACGTGTTGGTACAGCGGTATTAAAAGGTTACGAGCTTACCTTTAATATGTTATTTAAAGATGGGTCGGGTAAATGCAGTATTCAAAAAAGCGATGATAAAAACGCGTTAGTGTATGGCGTTGTTTATGAAGTTAATGAAGCAGAAAAAGCAGTTTTAGATACTATTGAAGGCCCAGGATACGATTGCGTTGCAATTAAGCCAACACTTTTAGATGGCGAGCAAATAGAGGCGCATTGTTATATAGCCAATACGTACGATAACGATGTACTGCCATACGATTGGTATATTCAGCACGTTCATCGCGGAGCACTTGAGGCGGGCGTACCAAAAGAATACAGTGATGCAATACTTAACCGGCCGCATAAAAGCGATACTAATAAAGAGCGTGCCGATATTGAATTTGCAGTTCATCAAAAATAATAAGGATAACCATGACATTAACTAAATTAGCCAGCTTTGCCTTGCTTGCAAGTGCCACCTTTAGCAGTTGGGCACAAATAAATACCAATAATTTAGAAGAGGTAATTAAAACCTCAATGGCACGCTTTGACGTACCCGGTATGGCTGTAGCGGTAGTGCAAGACGATCAAGTAGTATTTGCTAAAGGTTTTGGTGTTAGTAACTTAAATACTAACGCACAAGTAAACAAAGACACGCTATTTGGTATTGCTTCAAACACAAAGGCATTTACCAGCGCCGCACTGGCTAAATTAGTTGATGAAGGTAAGTTGAGTTGGGATGACAGAGTAATCGATCACTTACCTGAATTTAGATTATATGACTCATACGTAACCCGTGAAATGCGTATTCGTGATTTATTAAGTCACCGCAGTGGATTAGGCCTTGGGCAAGGCGATTTAATGATTTGGCCAAGCACCGATAAATCTATAGAAGATATTTTAGCTGGGTTAAAGTATTTAAAACCTGCAAGCAGCTTTCGCAGCCAATATGCTTATAACAATTTAATGTTTGTCACCGCAGGTGAAGTTGTTGCGCGTGTGTCGGGTATAAGCTGGAACGATTACATCGAAAAAAATATATTAAAGCCGCTACATATGGATAACTCTCGTGCGGGCTTTTCGCGTATTCCTAAAAGTAATAAAAATTGGGCAATTGGTCATATTCCGATGGATGGCAAGCTCAACCCATTTTTTGTTAATTACTTAGAAGATTTTAGAGGTGCAGGTGCTATTGCATCTAGCGTAAGCGATATGAGCCAATGGCTACGCACGCAATTAGCGGGTGGTAAAATGCCAAACGGCGAGCAGCTATTTAGCGAAAAGCAACAAGCGCAAATGTGGCATCCGCATATTACCTCTATGGCCTCTAAAAGTGCATTTGAAGCGTATCATCAGCAATTTAGAGGATATGGGCTAGGTTGGAGCATTGAAGATTACCACGGCTTTAAAAAGCTAGGTCACGGTGGTGGTATTTTAGGTATGGTATCGCAAGTCACGTTACTACCAGAGAAAAAGCTTGGTATTGTCATTTTATCTAATCAGCAAGCATTTAGTGCGCTTTCGGCGGTTACTCATGAAGTGCTTGAAGATGCTCTAGAACTTGAAGATAAAGACTGGGTAGAAGATTTAGCTGATAAGCATTTTGCCAGTAAACAAAAAGCTTATGCGAATGCTAAGCCCGATGCGCCAGCAGACTACCAGCCACAGTTACCTAATATCAATTACACTGGCACCTTACATGATGATTGGTACGGTGATGTAATTGTTGAGCAGTTAGATGGCAAATTACGCATTGATTTTACACATACCAAACGCTTAAAAGGCACCCTTGAGCATTACACGGGTAATACATTTATTGTTAAGTGGGATGAAAAGCTACTAGAAGCCGATGCGTTTATTCGTTTTGAAATGAGCTCACAAAATCGTGTGAATAGCGCCAAAATACACGCGGTATCAACAGCGGTTACCGACTTTAGCTTTGATTTTAGAAACCTAAATTTAAAAGCTAAATAGTAATTTAATCTTGCTATACACCAAAGTCGCAAAGCCACCACTAGGTGGCTTTGTTATATTAAACGCTCATACTAGTTTGCTTAGGAGCATTTTATGCGTACTGCAGTTATTTCACACCCTCATTGCCGTAAACATAAAATGATTGACGACCATCCCGAGTGTCCAGAGCGCTTAGATGCTATTACCGACCGACTACTCGCCAGTGGTGTAGATGTAGGGCTTACTCATTTACAAGCACCTAAAGCAAAGCGCGAGGATTATCTATTAGCGCATGATGAGTCGTTAGTTAATCTTGTGGAGCGCTTAATTCCACAAGAGGGATTAAATAACCTCGATGGCGACACATGGCTATGCCCTGATTCATTAAAAGCAATTGAGCGCGCTGTAGGCGCTGGGCTGTTAGCTGTAGATGAAATACTTGCAGATAAGCTAGATGCTGCTTTTTGTTCTGTTCGCCCGCCTGGTCATCACGCAAACAAAAACTCATCATCTGGGTTTTGTGTATTTAATAACTTAGCCATTGCTGTTAAGTACGCGCAAAGCAAAGGGATTAAACGTATTGCGATTGCCGATTTTGATGTGCACCATGGCAATGGCACGCAAGACATTTTTATTGACGATGAAAACGTATTACTTTGCTCGTTATTTCAATACCCGTTTTACCCAAATACAGCGGTAAAAAATAATAATCATATTGTTAATTCGCCTTTACCAATAGCCAGTAATGGCGACGACTTAAAAGAGGTATTTAATACTCAGTGGTTACCCAAATTGAAAGCATTTAAACCTGAGCTGTTATTTATAAGTGCAGGGTTTGATGCACACTTAGAAGATGATATGGCAAGTTTAAAGTTTGTAGAAGATGACTATATTTGGCTAACACAGCAGTTGTGTAACGCTGTTAAAGACAGTGGTTGCAGGGGGGTTATATCATACCTTGAAGGCGGTTATGCGCTATCAGCTTTAGGAAGAAGTGCTGTAGCGCATATTAAAGTACTCACTGAGCTTTAAATAAAGAGAAAATTTATAACCCTAGTAAATCAAACGCCTGCGTAGTGCTTAGCGTTTTAATTTTGCCTAAGCAACATTGCCCTTCATTTAATAAATAGGTAGTTACCAGCTGTGCTAGTTGCTCCCCAGATGGGGCAGGGCAAGCAGTACCTTGTAAATCAACGAAGTCGCCTTGTTTATTAAGTACGCGTACGTCGTTTAGCTCACTTTGCGTAACACTGTGTAAGCACTCTTGTTGCTCTTGTTGGTTATGCGCTATCTCAAGCTCATTATAAATAACCAATAACTGTGGGAAGCTGTTTAGCATAGCGTGTTAGCCTACGGTTACTTCGTACGAGGTAAATTTACGGATATTAATAACGCCATTATCAAAAATTAAATATTGGCCTTTAATGCCTTGTAAAACACCACTTACAACAGGGTTTTTATCAAAGTTAAACGAGCTGATTTTAGTAGGATACTCTGTAACCGGAAAGTTTAGGTCAACCACGTCTTCATCAAGTTGCTCTATAGCTGTTGCCCCAAATAATTCACTTAATTCGTTTAGTTTATCGCTGATTTGTGGAATAAGCTCCGCGGCGGCAGCTTTCAAGTCTATTGCTTCGTTTTGGCCTTTTAGCATATTGCGCCAATTAGTTTTATCGGCAATAAACTCTGCTAATGCAACCTCTACCAAGCCCGACTGCAAACGTGTTTGTACTTTAAAAATAGGTAAAGCCTGAGTAGCACCTTGGTCAACCCAACGTGTAGGTATTTGTGTATGGCGCGTAATGCCTACTTTTAATCCCGAGGTATTAGCTAAGTAGACGTAATGTGGGATCATACAATTTGCTTCGCCCCACTGTGGCTCTCGGCATGTACCTTGACCGTAGTGGCAGGTTTCTGGCTTCATAATACACATGTCGCAGCTAGCAAGCTTACGCATACATACAAAGCAATGACCTTGTGAATAACTCTTTTTAGTTTTTTTACCGCAGTTAGAGCATAAAATAGTACCGCTAAAAGTAAGCGTGAGTTCTTTACCTATGTATGCATTTAAATCAACCAGCTCGTCGCCAACCGGAAGGTGATACTGAACCGGCTCTGTTAAGCTCGATTTTAATTTACGCAAAGTGCCTTGCATCTTTACTTGGCCCCTAAAGATGTTAAAAAGAGGAGTCTAACATTTTTAAGCTATATTGGCTTTTTAAGAAGTGTAAATAGTCGGTGTATGGGAGTGCTTTTGCGTATAAATAGCCTTGAGCTCTATCTGCGTTCATTGTTTTAAGGAGCTGGTGGATTTCTTGGGTTTCTACTCCTTCAATAGTGATTGATAAGCCTAGGTTATGTGACATATCAATGGCTGTTTGCACAATAACTTGATGGGTGGCGTTATTAGGTAAATCAAGCACAAAAGACTTGTCTATTTTGAGCTCACTAAAGTGATAGTTAACTAGGTAATTAAGAGATGCGTAGCCTGTACCAAAGTCATCTAATACAACTTTGATTCCCAGTGCACTTAACTCATCAACAAGCTGTATTAGTGCTTCTTGGCTATCTACAAATGCTGATTCGGTTAACTCAAATTTTAATAGGTGAGCGGGTACCTGATATTTTATAAGTAGGTTTTCTACTTTTTCGGCTAGGTTATTAATCGTTAAATTTTTAGCGCTGAGGTTTACGCTAATGGTGTGATTAGGGTGCCCGTTTTGCGTAAATGCGATGATGTCTTTACAGGCTTGCTCAACAACCCATAGAGTCAGCTCGTTAATTATGCCGGTGTGCTCTGCAAGTATGATCAGTTCTTCAATAGACAAATGGCAAAATTCAGGATCGGGCCAGCGTAATAATGCCTCTGCGCCACTGACTTGATTGTCTAATAAATTAATTTGAGGTTGATAATAAAGAGCTATGCTATTTGTTTTTATCGCTTTTTGTAATTTAGCTGCTAAAGCGACATCCATCATTAATTTATTACCATTAGAGGCGGAGCTGACGTTATCAAGGCTACTTTTAGCTTGTTTAAGTGCTAAATAACCACGCTTAAGCCAGTACTCAAAATCGTTACTTTGTCCGGCGTTGCTAATACCTATACTGTAATTTAGCTGAAGGTTTAACCCTTTAATTTCGTATTGTTTTGGAAGGCTACTAATTATATTTCTTAAAAGCTCTTCAAGCATGTTTTGAGGCTGAGTTTTTGTAGATATAAAAGCAAATACACCACTGCTTAAGTCGGCAATACGAGGGCTAGTGTTTAAATCTACATCTAAGTTAGCAAACTCACGCTCGTGACTTAATTCAAGCTCTAGCTCTTTAGCTATGTGCTTTATAAGGGCATAGCCTTGAGAGGGGGTAATAATTGTATTTAATGAGTTAAAGTGGCGAATTTTAATTAAGCACAAAGTAGTTGAGCGCTCTTGAGTTTGTAAAGCCATAAACGCTTGTTTTAATTTAGCGCTGTTGAGCAATTTGGTTTGCTGTGTGTGAGTTGCATGATAAAGCGAGCGTTCTCGCTGAAAGCGCACCCTATCGGCAAGGGCCATAGCCATTAAAATAACTTCACACAATATGGCCATTAGCAGGGCGTGGCGTGTAGTAAAGCTATACGGTAAAAAGCCTGTAAGCTCCATTGGCTGTATAGCCGCGCCAAATATCAGTGGCACCCACGAGAACACGTAAAACTTTGCCCATCTAAAACCACTGCGTAATTTGTTATAAATTAAAATAACGCAAACGATATACAAAAGCGCCATGACACAAAAAAACATTGGCGCGGCTATATATTCAGGTATAAATAAGCTGGCTATAGCCATTACAAACATAAACGTAAGTAGCCAAACGCTCATTTTGTATCGCCAGCAATTATCTTTATGGTAACGCAAAAACATAGTACAAAAAGCAAGAGTAAAAAATGCTATGGCATAGTTACTAAATACGACCTGCTCATGAAAATACAACTGCCATTGCATTGGCCATAAATAAAAGCCAAATCCAAGTACCGTGCCCATCAGGGTAAGTGCGCTGAGTATGTAACCTATATAAATAAGGTAAACACGGTCTTTAATTCCAAAATAAAGTACTAAATTATAAAGTGCAGCCATAAGCAAAACGCCTGCAAATATTCCCCAAATTCCTGTTTGCGAACGCATTAGGTCGATAAATTCTTTATCGCGGTAGAGGCTTACGGGGGTTTTACTTATTCCCAAGGTATCTATTTTAAGGACTAAGCGCTCAGATGATTTGCTAGCAAGTGAAAAGCGTATATGCGGTACGCTGTACTGAAATAAAGTGAGTGCTTCTTCTTTGTCGCCTAATTTATAGGTATCTATTAATTTATTATTTTTAGTGAGGCGATAAATACTCAGGTGATCAACCATTGGGTTATCAAAATGGGCCACTATATTTTGCTTGTGTAAGCTTTTATTCTCTAAATCAACAAACAGCCAATAGTTTTGTTGAGTAAAGCTCCACGGTATATCAGTTAGAGGTTGATGGGTGAGTAATTCGGGCTGGGAAATAACATCGTCAAAAGTAAGCGATTTAGTGTCGTCTAGGTAATAAGCGTAATCTAAGTATACAGGCGCAGTTTTATCTATGGTGTAACGTGTAGGCACCACAAGGTTTGACGCTAATGTACTGATAATATAAAAAATTAAAATCAGAATAGCGACAGCAACTGCATGATAACGTAATGTTTTTAATTCCAACGCTGCGTACTTTTAAAAACTCTTTTAAATAGTGTAGCACTAAAAAAGCGCAGATAAACTGCGCTTTTGTAGTTAAATTAACTGGTTATACCAATAAATTGGTACGAGGTTACTGCTCGCGAGCAATAGCGCGGTAGGCAATATCAGTACGATATTCCATACCTTCCCAGCTAATTTGTTTTACCAGCTCGTATGCACGCTGCTGAGCCTCAGTTACGGTATTACCAAGTGCTGTTGCGCATAATACGCGTCCGCCTGCGGTAACAACGTTTTCGCCATCTTGCTTAGTACCCGCATGAAATACTTTTTCATCAGCAGGGTAATTAACTTTAAGGCCCGAAATAGCATCACCTTTAGGGTAATCACCTGGGTAGCCTTTTGCTGCAAGTACAACACCTACTGCCGCACGTGAGTCAAATTCGATAGTGGTTTTATCAAGCTCTACACGGTTAGCCGCTTCAATTAGTTCTACTAAATCAGATTGAAGGCGTAACATCATAGGTTGTGTTTCAGGGTCGCCAAAACGACAGTTGTATTCAATAACTTTAGGCGTACCCGTTTCGTCAATCATTAAACCAGCGTATAAAAAGCCAGTGTAAGGGTGGCCTTCACTTGCCATACCTTCTACCGTAGGGAAGATCACTTCGTCCATAATGCGCTGGTGGATTTCGTCGGTAACAACTGGCGCAGGAGAGTAAGCACCCATGCCACCTGTATTTGGACCGGCATCGCCATTGTAAGCACGTTTATGATCTTGGCTAGTTGCAAACGGTAAAACGTTTTTGCCATCAACCATAACGATAAAAGATGCTTCTTCGCCATCTAAAAACTCTTCAATTACTACGCGGCTGCCTGCATCACCAAAGGCATTACCGGCAAGCATATCGCGAATAGCGTCTTCAGCTTCGCGCTCTGTCATTGCGACGATAACGCCTTTACCTGCGGCTAAACCGTCAGCTTTAATTACAATTGGCGCGCCTTTTTCTTTTAAATAAGCAAGGGCAGGGTCAATTTGTTCAAACGTTTGGTAATCGGCGGTTGGTATATCATGACGTGCTAAAAAGTCTTTAGTGAACGACTTAGAGCCTTCAAGCTGAGCTGCGCCCGCTGTTGGGCCAAATATAGCCATGTTATGTTCACGAAACTTATCTACAACACCTAAAACTAGCGGTATTTCAGGACCAACAATGGTGAGTTCCACATTGTTTTGCTGTGCAAAGCTTAATAAGCCATCTAGGTCTTCAACGTTAATTGCTACGTTTTTTAGTTTTGGCTCAAGTGCAGTACCTGCATTACCTGGCGCTACAAACACGGTGTTAACTTTACTGTTTTGAGCGGCCTTAAACGCAAGTGCGTGTTCGCGGCCGCCGCTGCCAATGACTAATACATTCATGGCGTACTATTCCTATTTAAAGCGGTTTTTTAAATTTCAGCGTCATACGGTCGCTTTCACCAATAGCTTTGTATTTATCAGCGTCTTTTTCGCCAAGTCGTAAGCTAGGTGGTAGCGTCCACACGCCCTTAGGGTGATCAGCTGTATCTTTTGGATTCGCGTTAATCTCACTTGTTGCAACCAGTTCAAACCCAGCTTTTTTAGCTAAGTCGACTACGTAGCTTTGCTTCATGTAGCCTGTTGATTTTTGATCCTCATCAGCACGGCTTTCATCTAAGCGATGTTCAACGACACCTAATGTGCCACCTGGTTTTAGCGCTGTGTAAAAAGACTTAAATGCACTTAATGCGCCTTCAGTGTCTTTACCCATGTACCAGTTATGTACATTGCGAAAGGTTAATACCATATCGGCTGTACCCGCTGGGGCTATATCAGTGTGTGTTAAAGGGGCAAATTCAGAAATTTCTACTTTACTAAAGCGCTCATCTTCAGCCACTTTTTGTTTAAAGGCAGCTAGAGAACGTTGGTAGTAACCTACAGATGAATCACTAGGAAAGTGCGCAGCGTAATATAAGCCTTGCTCTTTAAGGGCTGGAGCTAAAATTTCACTGTACCAACCACCACCTGGCGCAATTTCAACAACGGTCATTGTTGGTTTAAAACCAAAAAATGCCAATGTTTGCTCAGGGTGACGATATTCATCACGGGCGCTATTTTTAGCGCTACGTTCGCTTGATTGAACTGCATGGCTCAGACTCGACTCATGGTTATGGCTAAGCGCCATAGTTGATGTAAGCGTAAGCGAGGCAACAAGTAGTGACTTTAGTGCAAATTTCATCGTTTGTTCCTTAACATAAAAATTAGGTGTTAGATTAACCAGAATACGTGAATTGATTGCAAACAAAAAGGGTTAAACGCTGTGTTTAACCCTTTGTGTGATTAGTGGCGGAAATGACGCATGCCAGTAAACACCATAGCCATGCCTGCTTCGTCAGCTGCGGCGATAACTTCTTCATCGCGCATTGAGCCACCAGGTTGAATTACAGCGGTAATACCAGCTTCTGCTGCTGCATCAATACCATCACGGAATGGGAAAAACGCATCCGACGCCATAACTGAACCCGGTACTTCTAGGTTTTCATCGGCGGCTTTAATCCCCGCTATTTTAGCTGAGTAAACACGGCTCATTTGGCCTGCGCCTACGCCGATAGTCATACCGTCGCGGGCATAAACAATCGCATTTGATTTAACAAATTTAGCGACTTTCCAGCAAAATAGTAAATCTTTAAGTTCTTGCTCAGAAGGCTGACGCTTAGACACTACTTTTAAGTCGCCTTGGGTTACCATGCCTAAATCACGATCTTGTACTAAAACACCGCCGTTTACACGTTTAATGTCGTGGCCCGTTGCTTTGCCGCTCCATTGTCCACACTCTAATAAGCGTACGTTCTTTTTAGCTTCAACAATTTTTGCTGCTTCGCTTGAAATGCTAGGGGCAATAATCACTTCAACAAATTGGCGATCAACAATGGCTTGTGCTGTTGCTGCATCAAGCTCGCGGTTAAAGGCAATAATGCCGCCAAACGCTGATGTTGGGTCTGTTTTAAATGCACGCTCGTATGCTTGTAGGATGTCATCACCAATTGAAACACCACACGGGTTTGCGTGTTTAACAATCACACACGCAGGTACATCAAATTCTTTAACACACTCAAGTGCAGCATCGGTATCTGCAATGTTATTAAACGAAAGCGCTTTACCTTGTAGCTGAGTAGCTGTTGCAACTGACGCTTCGCTTACATCGTTTTCAACGTAAAAAGCAGCATCTTGGTGTGAGTTTTCACCGTAACGCATATCTTGCTTTTTAGTGAACTGCATATTGATAGTACGTGGGAATTTAGTATCGGTGGCGGCTTCTTCAGTGTAATCAGGAACCATTTTGCCAAAGTAATTAGCAATCATGCCATCGTATTGAGCAGTGTGCTCATATGCGGCAATGGCTAAATCAAAACGTGTTTTATACGTTGTTGAGCCATTGTTGTTTTGCATTTCGCTAATAACACGGTTGTAGTCGCCCGCGTTTACCACAATCGTTACATCTTTATGGTTTTTAGCGGCTGCGCGAACCATTGTAGGGCCGCCAATATCAATGTTCTCAATGGCATCTTCAAGGCTGCAGTTTTCTTGAGCGACAGTATTCGCAAAGGGGTATAAGTTAACTACAACTATGTCGATAGCAGAAATGTTGTTATCTGCCATTACGCTTTCATCTTGTCCGCGACGAGCTAAAATGCCGCCGTGAATTTTAGGATGAAGGGTTTTAACACGACCATCCATGATTTCAGGATGACCTGTGTGATCTGAAACTTCAGTCACTTTTATGCCGTTATCAGCAAGGAGTTTACATGTACCGCCAGTTGATAAAATATCTACACCTTGCGCTTCTAGTGCGCGGGCAAATTCAACAATACCGGTTTTATCAGACACACTTAAAAGTGCGCGACGAATGGGACGATGAGTATCCATTGTAGTTTGATTTCCTCAGTTAATGAGCTAGCTTAGAAGCGGGCATTTTAACTGATTACTACTCAAAAAACGACTTATAAAGCGCCAATAAGCGTGAGCATTTTGCAACATCTCTACTAAATTGTACGCATAAAAAAAGCACCCTAAGGTGCTTTTTTTGCATTATACCAATTGTATTGGATTAGTAAGCAGTTATAACGATAGAAAAACAAGTCTATAACAAGGCAAAAATTTTAAAGTGTAGTTATTCTACATAAGAAATTTTTAACGCCGTTATGGGCTTGTTTAGCGCGTTAGAATGCTTACGCTTTCAATATAATTGGTATTAGTTCATGCCGTATTTTTTAAGCTTTTTACGTAAAGTACCACGGTTGATACCTAGTAAAATTGCCGCACGAGTTTGATTGCCACGTGTATATGTCATTACTTCTTCAAGTAATGGCGCTTCTAGCTCTGAAAGAACAAGGTCGTAAACGTCTTGCACATCTTGACCGTTAAGCTGCTTTAAATAGTGGTGAACAGCTTTTTTTACTGCATCACGCAATGGCTGCGGTTTCTCGTGTGACTGAACATGAGGGTTTGTGATAAATGGAGAAGTCACGTTTTGTTCGAACATTATTTAATCTCTTTCTTTCTTAGTTAGCTGCTAGTGTTTTAAAGTATTGCTTTAATGCGTCAACCTGTGCCTGTGGGTTGTCGAGCGCATTAAATACTCGCCTAAACTGACCATCACTGTCATGGGTTTGCAAATACCAAGATACATGTTTGCGAGCAATTCGCGCTCCCATTGGCTCACCGTAAAACGCATGGAGGTTTTCTAAATGCTCCATTAAAATACTGCGTACCTCTGAAATAGCAGGCGGCTGTAAGTGTTCTCCAGTTCGCAAATAGTGGTCTATCTCCCTAAATATCCAAGGGCGACCTTGGGCGGCTCGGCCAATCATAATGGCATCTGCACCCGTATAGTCCAAAACCTGCTTTGCTTTTTCTGGTGATGTAATATCACCATTTGCAACAACAGGTATCGACACTGAGCGTTTTATATCCCTAATCGTGTCATATTCTGCTTCACCTTTATACATACATGCGCGTGTACGCCCATGTACGGCAAGTGACGCTATGCCATAACGCTCAGCTATTCTCGCAATCTCTACACCATTACGGTTGTCCTGATCCCATCCAGTTCGGATTTTAAGTGTGACCGGGATATCAACAGCATTAACGACTGCATCAACTATCTCTTCCACAAGTTCAGGAAACTGTAATAAGGCAGAGCCTGCGAGTTTCTTGTTCACTTTTTTTGCTGGGCACCCCATATTGATATCTATGATCTGTGCACCGTTTGCAACATTGAATTGTGCGGCCTGCGCCATAAGCTCAGGATCTGCTCCTGCAATTTGCACCGCGCGTATACCCGATTCACCGCTGTGATCCATACGGTTCATCGACTTTTCAGTTTTCCAAACCTTAGGGTTTGACGATAGCATTTCAGACACAGCTAGCCCCGCACCTAAGCGGCGACAAAGTTGTCTAAATGGTCTGTCTGTAATACCTGCCATTGGCGCGACTATTACATTATTCTCAAGTTGGTATGAACCGATACGCACTGTATTCAATAGGCCTCTTTTCAAGGGGCGCTAAGTTTACGGTTTTTTTAGGAAAAATCAAAGGCTATAAATTGAACAAAAGTGACTTTTTTTTGCCCTTTTCGTATTGACATTTGATAACCGCATGACAAGTAGGTTAATTTGTTTGAAATTTATACAGGTTTTATTTTTTACACAATAATTAGAAAAAAAATAATATGTAAAAAAATAGTAAAGCCTGTTAAATACAGGCTTTACATGCGAGTTTTGAGTTAATACTCTAAATTTCGCGTGTCAGTTGTTAGGCTTTTTTAGTGCCGCTAACTCGTGTCCAATCACCTTCAATGGCAATATCATCGAGCTCAATAAAGGGTGCATAAATATCAGCTACTGACTGAGCTTGTTCTTCTAAAATACCTGACATGGCAATTTTGCCACCTGGCTTTAGCAAACCTAAAATTACACTGTGTAGCTCTCTCAGTGGTTGCGCTAAAATATTAGCCACTACAATATCGGCCGTAAACTCTGGCTGGTTTTCTGGTAAGTACACTTCTAGCTTATCGGCAACGCCGTTACGATTAGCGTTATCTAAGCTTGCTTCAAGTGCTTGCGGATCAATATCAATCCCAATCATGCGCTCAGCGCCAAGCTTTATAGCAGCAATCCCTAAGATGCCTGAGCCACACCCAAAGTCCACTACGGTTTTACCAGTTAGGTCTTGGCTTTCTAGCCATTTTAAACAAAGTGCTGTTGTTGCATGCGTGCCTGTGCCAAACGCAAGGCCTGGATCAAGTAATACATTAACAGCATCAGGATCTGGGATGTCGCGCCAGCTAGGACAAATCCATAGCTTTTCACCAAACTGGATAGGGTGGAAGTTATCCATCCATTCACGCTCCCAGTCTTTATCTTCTAGTTGCTCAATTTTATATACTAGCGAGTCTTTAATTTCATCGTGGCGCTTTAATAAGGCAATTACAGCGTTCATATCGTGATTAGCTTCAAATAAACCGATTACGGTAGTATCAGCCCAAAACACAGCGGTGCCAATTTTAGGCTCGTAAATAGGGGTGTCTTTAGCGTCTATAAAAGTAACAGACGCACTGCCTGCTTCCATTAGTAAGTCACTTACTGCATCTGCGGTTGCAGCATTGGCATTGATACGGATTTGGATCCAAGCCATGATTGTTTCCTTGAAATAGAAAAAAGGCCGCTACAGCGGCCTTTTTAGTTTATATGAAGCGCTAAATTATTTAGCGTCTAAAAAGCTTTTCAGTAAATCTGAGCGAGAAGGGTGGCGTAATTTACGCAGCGCTTTCGCTTCTATTTGACGAATACGCTCACGTGTTACGTCAAATTGCTTACCTACTTCTTCTAAGGTGTGGTCGGTATTCATATCAATACCAAAACGCATACGTAGTACTTTAGCTTCACGAGCTGTAAGGCCTGCTAGTACATCGTTAGTTGCGCCACGAAGAGATTCCATTGTTGCCGAGTCAATTGGCGAATCAATAGTGGTATCTTCGATAAAGTCACCTAAGTGCGAATCTTCATCATCACCGATTGGTGTTTCCATTGAAATTGGCTCTTTTGCAATTTTAAGTACCTTACGGATTTTATCCTCAGGCATCATCATGCGTTCTGCTAATTCTTCTGGATTTGGCTCACGACCCATTTCTTGTAACATTTGACGAGAAATACGGTTAAGTTTATTAATCGTTTCTATCATATGTACCGGAATACGGATTGTTCTTGCTTGGTCAGCAATTGAGCGAGTAATTGCTTGGCGTATCCACCATGTAGCATAAGTAGAGAACTTATAACCACGGCGATATTCAAACTTATCTACCGCTTTCATTAAGCCAATGTTACCTTCTTGGATTAAATCCAAGAACTGTAAGCCACGGTTTGTGTATTTTTTAGCAATTGAGATTACAAGACGTAAGTTAGCTTCAACCATTTCTTTTTTCGCACGGCGGGCTTTCGCTTCACCAATGCTCATTCGACGGTTAATGTCTTTAATACGCTCTATGCTTAAACCTGTTGTTTGTTCAATAACAGATAGTTTATTGATGCTACGAATGATCTCTGGCTTAACTTCTTCAAGTTTAGCCGAATGCTTTTCGTTAGCACTGATTTCTACGTCAATCCAAGAAGCATCAGTTTCATTATTAGCAAAATGCTTAATGAAGGTCTTCTTAGGTAACTTAGCAATTTGTACCGCTTGTTTCATGATTAGGCGTTCTTGAATACGAACTCTGTCCATCATTTCACGCATGTTATTAACCATGCGATCAAACTGTTTAGGTACTAATTTGAATGTTCTGAACAGCTCGCCAATTTCAAAAATAGCGGCTTGAGACTCAGGGTGCGAACGACCTTTAGAGTCAAACGTATCACGTGCCTTATTATATAAATCACGTAAGTTTTCAAAGTGTACACGTGCCTCTTCAGGATCTGGGCCGGTATCTACTTCTTCTTCGTCTTCATCATCGTCGCTGTCTTTGTCATCGTCTTCATCGTCGTCATCAAGTTGTTTTTCACTTAACTCTGAACCGATGTTAGTCGCTGATATTGGCGCATCATCTTCGTTAGGATCAATAAATCCAACGATAATATCGCTTAAGCGCATTTCTTCAGCTTCAAACTTATCCCACTGTTCTAGTAGGTAAGTAATTGCTTCAGGGTACTCTGCAACAGAAATCTGTACTTGGTTGATACCTTCTTCAATACGCTTAGCGATTACAATTTCGCCTTCACGTGTTAGAAGTTCAACAGTACCCATTTCACGCATGTACATGCGAACCGGATCCGTTGTGCGGCCGATTTCTTTTTCTACAGTTGCAAGTGCTGCAGCGGCAGCTTCTGCTGCGTCTTCGTCTGTCGTTGTTTCTTGCATCATTAATTCATCGGCATCAGGCGCGTTTTCGCTAACCTTGATACCCATGTCATTAATCATGCTAATGATATCTTCTACTTGATCTGAGTCTATAATGTCTTGTGGAAGGTGATCATTTACTTCTGCAAAAGTTAAGTAGCCTTGCTCTTTACCTTTTTGAATCAGAAGTTTTAATTGTGACTGAGGAGTTGGATCCATAGAGATTGTTTCTTCCACTCTGATAAGTTGATACAACAGGCGCCATCATGTAGTTTGCATTAAAGCCAACTAGAATAATGTGACGCAGTGAATAGCACAGTATAACAGTTTAAATCAAATCTGACTAGCTGTTAGTGGCTTTTAACGCTGTCATTAGCAAATGACATTCAAGTCTTTCGTCGCTATTAAGACCTTGTGTCTTGTCCTTTATTAATAGGGTCTCGAGTCGATAATTTAAACACTGATCTTCAATAAATTTAAAAGTATTTTTAAAAACAGTCTCTAAACGCTCTTCATTTATTTGATGTTGCCATGTTGCAAGCTTAATTAATGGCTCGTAATCATCTGTATCTCTAAAGAACTCTAATAACTGAGCTGTAGTTACTTCCTCTTTTTGTAAAGCTTGCTCTTGCAATCGTAATAACAAACCAATGCCAGCAATATTCATTTGCGCAAGCTCGGGTAAGTACGGCACACTTTTGGCTAAATCAGGGTGCTGAATTAATATACCAATTGCTTGGCGCATAGGCGTTATTTTAAATTTTCGTTCAATAGAGTGTTGCTGCTTTGGTGTTTTTAAGCGGCTATTAAGCTGCTCTCGAGTTCGACCAATCAAGCGCCCTAATTGTTCCAAAATATTTTCTTGATAAAATTCACTCGGAATTTTTTCAATAAGAGGCAGCGCAGTACTTAGTAATTTAGCTTTACCTGAGTCGAGCGTTAAATCAACTTCTTGGCTAAGTTTATTAAACAGTACCTTGGTAAAGTCATCTGCTTGACTAAGGCGTTGTTCAAATTGCTCTTTCCCCTCTTTTTGTACTAGCGAGTCAGGGTCTTCACCGTCAGGTAAAAATGCAAACTGTAATGCTTTACCGTCGTTTAAATAGGGAAGTGCGTTTTCAAGAGCTCGCCATGCAGCATCACGGCCTGCTCTGTCGCCATCATAACAACAAATTACCTTGTCTGTGGTTCTAAACAAAGTGTGCATGTGCTCGCTTGTAGTTGCGGTGCCTAGTGCGGCAACAGCATATTCAATTCCTTGCTCGGCAAGCGCGACTACATCCATATAACCTTCTACAATCATTACATGGTCAAGTTTTTTATGAGCTTGCTTTGCTTCATATAGCCCGTACAGCTCAAAGCCTTTATGAAAAATTCGGGTCTCTGGCGAGTTTAAGTATTTTGGGCCTTGGTCGGCTTGCATTACACGTCCGCCAAAGGCAATAACGCGCCCACGTTTATCGCGTATAGGAAACATTAAGCGGTCGCGGAAAAAATCAAACTGTCTACCAGGTGTTTTTTCAGAGGCAAGCTTTAGCTCTACTAATTGCTCTTTTTGTTCTTTGTTACGGCCAAGCTGTAAACATAATCCATCCCACTCACTTGGGGCGTAACCAATCATAAACTTTTTAACAGTTTCACCGCTTAAACCACGTCCTTTAACATACTCAATTACAGCTGCTGAGTTACTATGGTGCTTTAATTGGTGTTGATAAAAGCGCGCAGTGTGCAGCATTAAATCGTAGTCTGAGCGTTTTTGGGCTGCTGTGCGCTCTGGAGCTGAGTTGCTGCCTTGTTCTCGTGGTACATCTAAGTTTAATAAACTGGCAAGTTCTTCAATGGCATCAACAAACTCTAGTTTGTCGTATTCCATAACAAACGATATTGCATTGCCATTCGCACCACAGCCAAAACAATGATAAAACTGCTTGTCTTGCGATACGGTAAATGAGGGCGATTTTTCGTTATGAAATGGACAGCAGGCTTGGTAATCTTTACCGGCTTTTTTAAGGCCAACTTTAGAGTCGATGAGTTCGACAATGTCGGTTCTGGCAAGTAAATCGTCTATAAAATTACGTGGGATCTTTCCAGCCATTAGTAAAATAAGGTCCTGAGATAATAAGAAGAATAACGAAAACGAAATGTACGTTTAGTGCCAAATAAAGCCTATTTAACTTACCAAAACATACTGTAAATAAATAGGGCAGTACACATAAATTTCAATAGTTAAATTGAAGCATGTAAGCGTATCTAATTAGCTTGTTGTTAGGTTAATTAAAGCTAAAAACAAAGAAACCGAGCGCTAGGCTCGGTTTGCTTCAATCATACTTTAATGTATGTGGGCGTATATTAGGCAGTTAATCGTTGCTTAATTAAACCAGAGATTTTGCCCATATCGGCGCGACCTTCAGCTTTGCTTTTGATTATACCCATTACTTTACCCATGTCTTGCATACCTGCTGCGTTAGTATCAGCAATAGCCGCATCAATGAGAGCAATTATTTCTTCTTCACTCAATTGTTGAGGTAAAAAAGTTTCAAGTGCTACTATTTCATTGGCTTCAATATCAGCTAAATCATCACGCCCAGCATCTTTGTACTGAGTGTAAGAGTCACGACGTTGTTTAACAAGCTTCACTATAACTGAGGTAATACCCGCGTCGTCTAGTGTAATTTGCTCGTCAATTTCACGTTGCTTGATTGCAGCAAGTACCATACGAATAGGGTTAAGACGTTGTTTGTCTTTAGCTCGCATCGCATCTTTTTGCGCATCTTTTAGCGTTATTAAAAGGCTCATTTATACAAGACCTAATATATTAGTATAATTTAACGCGACGTGCGTTATCACGAGAAAGTTTTTTCATGTGACGTTTAACTGCAGCAGCTTTTTTACGCTTACGCTCAGCTGTTGGCTTTTCATAGTGCTCGCGACGACGAACTTCTGAAAGGATACCTGCTTTTTCACATGAACGCTTGAAGCGACGAAGTGCTACGTCAAACGGTTCGTTCTCTCTTACTTTAATTACTGGCATTAAAAATTCACCTACCTAAATTATGAGCGTTGCTCAAGTTGATCAAACATTGATCAAGTGGTTCAAAAATGGTGCGGTATTGTAATCCGAAGCAACACCACATGTAAAGGATAATATTAACAGAAACGCATCATCTAAAATAGTATTAATTTGATTGACGTTGATATAGCCTGCAGAACACTTGTCCCGCCTTTTTTTCTTTTATTAACAGCCAGTTATCGGGTTTTTGAAACGTGCTTAACTCGGTTTCTACTTCCACATAAATGAGTGCTTCGCTGCTTAGCCATTGGTTTTTTTCTAATAAATCGCATGTTGTTTGTGCTAAATCTTTGCGAAATGGCGGGTCAACAAATACTAAATTAAATGTTTCATTTGTATTTTTCTGTTCTAAATAACTCAAAGAATTAGTGTGTTTTACCTGTGCATTTTCAAGCTTTAAGGTGCTGATATTTAGTTCTAATTGTTTGGCCGCAAATTTATCTAACTCAATAAATATGGTGCTTTTTGCAAAACGAGAGAGCGCTTCAAAACCGAGCCCGCCAGAACCCGCAAAACAATCAAGTACATGAGCGTCGCGGGTATCTTGCATTAACCAGTTAAACACCGTTTCTTTAATTCTATCGGTGGTCGGGCGTAAACCTTCTACGTTTTTTACTGGCAATTTACGGCCTCTAAATTGGCCGCTTATAACTCTAATAAAACCATCGCTGGATTTGCTAATAGCTTTATTTTGTGTCGTTTTATTTCTCATTTAGCTCACTAAAAAATGGTATATGGTATCTAGCTCAGATAATATTGCAGCAGATTACGTGTAGCTTCATTTTTCAACCGTATTAAAAGTGTTACTATTGAACACTTACGTTTTGAATGGTTGTTTTACTAGCATCGATTGCTAGGCATCGCCAAGCTATTTCAAATTTTAGTTTATCAGATTTTTATAAGTGGTTATTAGCAAGTATGGCAAAAAAAAGTAAATTCATGTCGTGGCTCGGTTTTGGCAAGTCAGATAAAAAAGAAGCAGAGCAAAAAGCAGAAGCTGATAAACAACAAGCATTAGCGCAAGAGCAAGCCGAAAAAGCTGAGCAAGAACGTATAGCTGCAGAGCAGGCCGAGGCTGAGCGTTTACAAGCAGAAGCAGAGACTAAGCGTTTAGAGCAAGAGCGTATAGCTAGTGAGCAGGCTGAAGTTGAACGTTTAGCTCAAGAAAAGCTAGCTCAAGAGCAAGCGCAAAAGCTTGAGAAAGAACGCATATATGAAACAGAACAAGCCGAAAAACGAGCTATAGAGCAAGCTAATGCCGAATTATTAGCAAAGCAAGATGCAGATGCAGCAGCGCAAAAGCAAGAACAAGCTAAACGGCTAGCTGAGCAAGAAACACAAATGCGCTTAGAACAGGAGCGCATTGCAGCTGACAAAGCAGAGTCGGAGCGATTAGAACGAGTTCGTCTCCAAGAGCAAGAAGCTGCAAATGCAGAAAAGCTTGCAATAGATAAAGCAAATGCACAATTGCTTGCAAAAGAGCAGGCTGATGCTGAAATACAACGACAGGAACGAGAGCAGCGCCTAGCTGAGCAAGAAGCTCAAATGCGTTTAGAGCAAGAACGTATAGCCGCAGAAAAAGTTGAGAATGAACGCTTAGAGCAAGAACGCATAGCCGCTGAAAAAGTTGAGAATGAGCGTTTAGAGCAAGAACGCATTGCCGCTGAAAAATTTGAGAATGAGCGTCTAGAGCAAGAACGCATTGCCGCTGAAAAAGCACAGAATGAGCGTTTAGAGCAAGAGCGCATTGCTGCTGAAGAAGCCGAGAATGAGCGTTTAGAGCAAGAACGCATTGCCGCTGAAAAAGCCGAGAGTGAACGTTTAGAGCAAGAGCGACTTGCCGCTGAAGAAGCCGAGAATGAACGTTTAGAGCAAGAACGAATTGCCGCTGAAGAAGCCGAGAATGAGCGTTTAGAGCAAGAACGAATTGCCGCTGAAAAAGCCGATAATGAACGTTTAGAGCAAGAACGACTTGTAGCTGAAGAGGCTGAAAATGAACGTTTAGAGCAAGAGCGCCTTACTGCTGAACTTGCTGTAGATGAAGCAAAACAAGAAGAAAAACCAAAAAAAGAAGGGTTTTTCTCTCGTCTTAAAAAGGGCTTATTAAAAACTCGTGTAAATATAGGTTCTGGCTTTGCTTCTATTTTTAGTGGTAAAAAAATTGATGATGAGTTATTTGAAGATCTTGAAACACAGCTGCTCACCGCTGATCTAGGTGTTGATACCACCATGAAGTTAATCGATAGCTTAACTGATGCAGCAAACCGAAAGCAGCTTAAAGATGGTGATGCCCTATATGAGCTAATGAAGCAAGAAATGGCAGCGATGCTAAAAACTGCTGAGCAGCCTTTGGTTATTAATAAAGATAAAAAGCCGTTTGTTATTTTAATGGTAGGTGTGAACGGAGTTGGTAAAACAACCACGATTGGTAAGTTAGCTAAGCAATTTCAAAACGAAGGTAAGTCGGTCATGCTTGCCGCGGGAGATACGTTTAGAGCCGCAGCTGTAGAACAATTACAAGTTTGGGGTGAGCGGAACAGTATTCCGGTTATTGCACAGCACACAGGTGCAGATAGCGCGTCGGTAGTATTTGATGCATTTCAAGCCGCGAAAGCACGTAATGTTGATGTATTAATTGCCGATACAGCTGGGCGCTTGCAAAATAAAGATAATTTAATGCAAGAGCTTGAAAAAATAGCCCGTGTAATGAAAAAAATTGACCCAGATGCACCTCATGAAGTAATGCTTACTATTGATGCTGGTACAGGTCAAAACGCTATTAGCCAAGTAAACTTATTTAATCAATGTGTTGGTTTAACTGGTATTACACTTTCAAAACTTGATGGTACTGCAAAAGGCGGTGTTATTTTTGCGGTTGCCGATAAGTTTAATATTCCAATTCGTTACATTGGTGTTGGTGAAGGTATTGATGATTTACGCGCTTTTAAAAGCGATGACTTTATTGATGCGTTATTTAGCCAAGATGAGGACGACGTTTAATTTACCAAAAGAGGGAGCTTGCTCCCTTTTTAATTGCGAGGATTACCAGCGTTATTAATAAGCTAATGGCGTTGGCATAATAAAAAGATGATAAATTTTCAGCAAGTAAGTAAAACTTACCCTGGTGGGCATCGTGCACTTGAAAAGGTTAATTTTCATATTAAGCCTGGCGAACTCGCTTTTTTAACGGGCCACAGTGGCGCCGGTAAAAGTACGTTACTTAAGCTAATTAGTTTAATGGAGCGTCCATCTGCAGGTAACGTGTTTATTAATGGAGTTGATTTAAATAAAGTTAACTCGCGTCAAATTCCTTATGCTCGTCGTGATATTGGTATTATTTTTCAAAACCACCGTTTGTTAGAGCGCTATACCGTTTTTGATAATGTAGCATTACCTTTAATTATTGAGGGCACTCACCATAAGCAAATAGCAAAACGAGTGCATGGCGCGCTTGATAAAGTGGGCTTGATAGATAAAATAAAATGTCATCCTTCTATGCTCTCTGGTGGTGAACAGCAGCGAGTAGGTATTGCCAGAGCCATTGTAAACTCCCCGCCAATATTATTAGCTGATGAACCTACTGGTAACCTCGACCCTGAACTTTCAATGGAAATATTAAAGTTGTTTGAAGACTTTAATAAGCACGGTACAACAGTGCTTATTGCCACACATGATCTTGGTTTAGTGGCGCGTATGAAGTACCGAAGCCTAACTTTAAAAGACGGTCGTATGCTTGAAGATCCGCTTGCTGAGGGAGCATTATGAGTTTACTTTTTAAAGGTCGTCAAAATAGTAACGATAAGCAACAAAAATCGATATTAGCGGGTGGATATTTTTTTATACTTAATATATTTCGCCAAGGCGTACATAGTTTAGGTGAAATGTGGCGTACACCACTTGCTTCAATGATGACCATTGCAGTACTTGGATTGAGCCTAACTTTGCCAGCTACACTTTACTTAGTTGTTAAAAACGTACAGCAAGTCAGTAGCGGCTTTGAAGAAGCCAGCGAAATCTCATTATTTGTAAAAGAAAGTATGAGTGCCCAAGAAACGCAAACTTTAGTAAAGCGCTTAGCGTTATATCCAGAGGTTGAAAGCGTTGAGTTTATTTCAAAGCAAAAAGCACTTACTGAGTTTAAAGACGTATCTGGATTTGGTCAGGCTTTAGAATACCTAGACAAGAACCCACTACCAGACGTGGTACTGGTTACGCCAACAAAACGTAACAGGCAGCCAAATGCCGCTAAGGTACTTTTGACAAAGCTTGAGAGTGAACGTGAAGTTGACTTTGGGAAGCTTGATATAGCATGGTTAGAGCGCTTAAATGCACTACTTGATTTACTTAAAGAAAGTGTAATAACTATCGCACTATTATTACTTACCTCTGTGACACTTATAATTGGTAATACTATTCGGTTGTCTATTATGGACAAAAAAGAAGAAATCCAAGTAATGAAACTTGTAGGAGCAACGAATACATTTATACATGCGCCATTTTTATGGACAGGTATATGGTACGGCGTAATAGGTGGTTTATTTGCTTTTATATGTGTTGGGTTAATGATGTGGTGGCTTTCGAGCGCAGTAAGCAGTGTTGCAGGCGTGTATCAAACAAGTTTTTCGCTTATTGGGTTATCGCTTAGCGAGCTCGGCTTTTTAGTATTACTTGCTACGAGCTTGGGCTTTATTGGCTCGTACCTATCTGTAAATCGCTATATTAAAGAAATAGAACCCGATAAGGTATAAGTGAACCAATTCAACTTGATACGCGTAGAGTATCAAGTTGGATACATCCTTAGTTTATTAAAACTGTCATATTTGTGTACTATCCTCCTTTAAAGTAATGAGTTGTAAATAGCGTGTTGCGACAGAGCTAATTGCTTGCAAACCCTTAATTCATCACTTATTCAGTCGCTTGTAGTAGACTAAATACATACCAAAAAACTACTTGATTTATACTTTAAAAAAGTTTTAAATTGGGGTTAGCACTCTTGGGGAAAGAGTGCTAAGATGGTTTCAAATGTTTATCACCGAGGTGAAAAATGAGTAAAGATTTATACGCAATGGCACTTACAGTCGGACAACAAAGCGCAAGCATGGACGGTTACCTTCAAGCGGTAAGCACTATTCCTATGCTTAAAGTTGAGCAAGAGCAAGAGCTTGCTAAAAAGCTTCAGGAAGAAGGCGATCTTGGCGCTGCTAAGCAACTCATTATGTCGCATTTACGCTTTGTAGCACATATTGCTAAAAGCTACTCGGGATACGGCTTACCACAAGCTGACCTTATTCAAGAAGGTAATATAGGCCTGATGAAAGCGGTTAAACGTTTTGACCCTACAGTAGGTGTACGTTTAGTGTCGTTCGCAGTGCATTGGATTAAAGCCGAAATCCATGAGTTTGTTTTAAAAAACTGGCGCATAGTTAAAGTTGCAACCACAAAGGCACAACGTAAATTGTTTTTTAATCTTCGTAAAAACAAAAAGCGTTTAGGTTGGTTCAATCAAGCTGAGGTTAGCACTGTTGCTAGTGAGCTAGGTGTGAGTGAAAAAGAAGTACGTGAAATGGAATCGCGCATGAGCGGCCAAGACATGGGCTTTGACCTAACAGGCGACGATAATGATGACGCGCCTACAAGTACTTACTCTCCAGTACAATATTTAACAGATGGTTCTGCCGATTTAGCTGATGACGTAGAGCAGCAGCAGTGGCAAGAGCAGTCTCATACTCGTTTATTTAGCGCACTTAAAACGCTAGATGAGCGTTCTCAAGACATTGTAAGTGCTCGTTGGTTATCTGACGACAAAGCAACATTACAAGAGCTTGCTGAAAAATACAGCGTATCGGCTGAGCGTGTTCGCCAGCTAGAAAAAACAGCAATGAAAAAGCTGCAAAGCGCTATGAGCTAATACTGCTCAAGCTGTAAAATTTAGAAGCCCTGCATGAAAATGTGGGGCTTTTTGCTTTATAGCGGAGGTTTAAAACTACTCGCTGATAAAGTTAGATAATTAAATCTACTTACCTAGGTAATTGAGAATACCTGTAAATGTTCTTAATGCAGGTAAACTGATAGTTTATTTAGCCAGCGCCACTGCACAGAGGTTATTAAAGGATTATATAAATTAGCTCTTTGCTTGGCATATGAACGACTGCATTATTAAAGTGCATATTATCGAGCACTTATTCCTTTATTCTCAGCTTGCGCTAACTGTATATATTTTCTTTCTACTAATTGCGAAACGGGCACGAGCTCAAACCCTTGCTCTGTCAGTTGTGGTAAAGCATGGCGTAAAAACTTAATTGTTTCTGGGTAGGGGTGGGCAATTGCAATTGCAAAGTTATGCTTTTCAGCTTTGTGTTTTAATTCATCGAGCCTAAATTGCAATTGCTCGGGCGTTGTTATGTTGTCTAAAAATACGTGACGGCCAATATTCTCTACACCTAAAAAGTTTGCAGCATTTTGTGCTTGGCTTAAATCAGTGGTGCGACTATCTAAAAAGTATAAGTGACGCTTTTTTAGTACTTCCATAGTCCACTTCATGGCTTGGCTTTTTTGTGTGAGCGCTGAGCCCATGTGATTATTAACGCCTTTGACTTGGGGTAAGCTGGCTAGAGCAGTTCCTAAAGTTTGTTGTAATTGTTCTTTATTCATATTTAAAGTTAATGCGCCTGGGCCAAGCTCTTTGCCGTTCAGTGCCTGCATAGGAACGTGTAACAGCAGTTCTTTATTTGACTGGCTCGCAAGCGTTGCAAAAATTTGAGAATAAGGTGTGTGAGGCAAAATTGAATACGTCAATTGCCCTGGTAAGGAAAGGAATTCTAAGTCCCGTTGATGATAACCTATGTCATCTATTACTATTGCTATTTGTTTGGCACTAACACTTGTGCAGGCTAAGCAAATAAACAGTATTAACCATTTTATTATTTTCACGTTTATAGTTTTTATTATCTTTTTTTAATCTCAGTAGGTTGCTTTAAATAAAGCTGCTTTATTGCATGCTGAGTAATTGTTTTGCTTTAACTAATTGCTGATCGGCTAAGTTACCCGTGAGTAATTGCGCGTTACTGTTAGTTTGCTCATTTTTTATTATAACGGCTTTATTAGTTTGTGAAAGACTTGTTTGATTAATCGCCACATCAGGGGTTATCCCTATGCCATCAATAGATTGGCCGAGGGGGGTATAGTATTTAGCTGTAGTGAGTTTAAGTGCTGTGTTGCCATCACCTAGGGGGATTAACGATTGGACAGAACCTTTACCAAATGACTGGCTGCCTACAATTGTTGCTCTTTTATTGTCTTTAAGTGCAGCCGCGAGTATTTCGGCAGCTGAGGCTGAGTTTTCATTAATAAGTACAACAATAGGCGCACCTTTTAAAATATCACCTCGCTTAGCGTAAAAGGCTTGGTTAGCGTCATAAAAGCGCCCTTTGGTAGTAACAATAGTCCCACTTTGTAAAAATAGGTCAGATACTGCTACCGCGCTTTTTAATGTACCGCCTGGATTATCGCGTAAATCAATTACTAAACCTTTAAGCGGGTAGCCAAAATGGCTTTGTAAAGCTGCAACCTGCAAGGCCACTTCATGTAAAGTATGAT
The DNA here is from genome assembly GCF_900239935.1 of Pseudoalteromonas carrageenovora IAM 12662. NCBI lineage: Bacteria > Pseudomonadati > Pseudomonadota > Gammaproteobacteria > Alteromonadales > Pseudoalteromonadaceae > Pseudoalteromonas > Pseudoalteromonas carrageenovora. The sequence goes on along the minus strand of NZ_LT965928.1, from coordinate 3,185,488 downwards.
TAGAAAAGTTATTAATAGCTAAATAGCCAGTACCAGAGTCTAAAAGCTCGCTGGTTGCGCTTTCAAGGTTTATTTGACGGCGAGCAACATGAAAAGTGATTAACTCTTTAGTGTTATCGCGCTTTACAGTTAGATCTATATTTGCAAATTTACTTTCGCGTATGAGTGTTGCCACTTCGTCGATTGTACGATTATCCGCGCTGTTATTATTTACGCTTATTATTTTATCACCAGGTAAAACTCCCGCTATTTTAGCCGGCGAGTTATTAACTACGTCAATAATAGTCATTTTTTCATCAACGTTTTTAACTTCAATCCCAATACCTGTGTAACGCCCGTTTGTATTATCAAATAACGACGTAAGCTCATGCTCGTCTAAATATTTAGAGTAGGGGTCGAGCTTTGAATACAAACGCTCAAATTGTTTGTTGTTATAATTGATATGGTCGCTATTTTGTAATGCTAAATCTTCTACGTAGTAGGCATGAATATTAAAGAGGATTTCATCTATTTGTTGGCTTTTAAGTTCTTTTACAGAGCTTGCATATACGTGTGTATTAAAAGCTAATAAGGTAAGTAATATAACCAAACACAGGCTTATAAAAAAGCCTGTATTTTTTTTAATGACTGTATTTGATGCGTTTTTTTTGGTTGTCATCAGCTGCTCCTAATGCGGTGCAGCGGTTTATTCAATTAAATGCGTCTGCACCATTTTACAGGATTTACTGCGCGTCCTTTGTGGCGTATTTCAAAGTATAGACCAGAACTTGCTTGTCCGCCGCTTTGACCTACTAATGCAAGTGTTTCGCCTTCGCGAACCATGTCGCCAACATCTCGTAATAACGTTTGAGCATGGCCGTATAGGCTCATAAAGCCTTCTCCATGGTCAACCACAATCACCCAGCCAAAACCTTTTAACCAATCAGCAAACACAACTTGACCGTTTTGAATGCTATTTACGTTTGTGCCTTCTTTTGCGCCAATTAGTACGCCTTTCCAATCAATACCACCATGTTTGCGCTGTCCAAACGTGTGCTCTAATTTACCCTTACTTGGCCAAGGTAATTTACCTTTGCTCTTGTTAAGCCCGATAAGCTCTATTTTTTGATTTTTTTCTTGCTCTAACTCTTCAATCGTTGTGATCAGCGTTTGCTGGTTCTCTTTTAAATAGTTAATAGAGTTTTTTGTACCTGTTAGTTGGGCTTGTAGGTTTTTTAGATTGGTTTGTCGCTCGCTTTGAGCATTTACTAATGCGGTTTGACGTCTTTTTTGTTCTTCATATAAAAGCTCTAATTTTTGTTGTGTTTTAACAAGCTCTTGTTGGTTTTGTGCTATTTGCTGTTGAAGCTGCTTTAGCTCTTCAATTTGTTCAATACGGGCTTTATTCAAATAATTATAATAACTAAGTGTACGCTCAAATTTAGCGGTGTCTTCTTGGTTTAGCAACATTTTAGAGTAGTCATCGCCACCGGCCATATAAGCACTTTTTAATTGTGCGGCTAATACCTTTTGAAATTCTGCATGTTGTTCGTCGAGTTCATCAGCTTTATTTTGTAATTGCTTTTGCTGTGTTTTGGTTTCTTTTACAGATTGTTCAGCCATGTTGAGTGCTTTTGCGTTTTTAGCTATATCAAGTTCATGGCTTTTCAGTTTTTTTTGTAATGAGGCTATTTTTTTTCTTTGTGCGTTATATTCAGCTTGGCTTTGCTGAAGTGCATTTTGTACTTCTGATAAGTCTTTTTTAGTGCGATCTTCATTAGCAACTGCATAAGCAGTTACTAATGAAGTAAGTATTAATCCGCACTGTATTAACCGGTTAATACATCTATTCATATGTTATTTCAACATCATGATAGGTGTGCCAGTCATTTCGTTAGGCTGCTCCATACCCATTAAATGAAGCATTGTTGGTGCTACATCGCTTAGTGCTTTACCTTGCATAGGCTCAGCGTCGCGACCTACGTAAATAAATGGAACTGGCTCGCTAGTATGAGCTGTATGGGCTTGACCTGTTTTAAGGTTAGCCATTTGCTCTGCATTACCATGATCGGCAGTAATTAATGCTTCACCACCAAACTCCTCTAATGCATCAACAACACGACCAATACACGTATCTACAGCTTCGCAGGCTTTAACGGCAGCTTCAAACACGCCAGAGTGACCTACCATGTCGCCATTAGGGTAGTTACAAATAATAGCGTCGTATTTTCCACTTTTAATTGCTTCTACGAGTTTATCTGTAAGCATTTCTGAATTCATTTCAGGTTGTAGATCGTAAGTTGCTACCTGTGGTGAAGGAATTAACTCGCGTGTTTCACCTTTAAATTCGTCTTCGCGCCCACCACTAAAGAAAAACGTAACGTGTGCATATTTTTCTGTTTCAGAAATACGTAGCTGCGTTTTGTCATTTTTTTCTAGCCACTCTCCTAACACATTTACAAGTGCTGACGAGCCAAAAGCAACAGGTGCATCAATATCGGCTGCGTATTCTGTCATCATTACAAATGCGCTAAGTTTTGGAGATTTTTTCTTGGTGAAGCCGTCAAATTCAGGCTCAACAAATGCGCGAGTTATTTCACGGGCTCTGTCGGCTCTAAAGTTAGCAAAAATAACAGTATCGCCATCGTTAATTGCCGCAGGCTCAAAACCCGCTGGAGTAATTGTTGTAGCGGCTACAAATTCATCGTTTTCGTCGCGCTCGTATGCGGCATTAAGTGCGTCTACACCGTTATTAAAATTAAAATCACCTTTTGCTAGGGTCATTACGTCATATGCTTTTTCTACTCGGTTCCAGCGGTTGTCTCTGTCCATTGCATAATAACGCCCTACAAGTGAGGCTAAACGGCCACATTTTAGCTCTGCAAATAACGCTTCGATGCGCTCTATTGAGGCTTTAGCGCTGCGCGGTGGTGTATCACGACCATCTAAAAAGCCATGAAAATATACTTCTTTAGCGCCACGTTTTGCTGCAAGTTTGATACTGGCAACAATGTGATCTTCATGGCTATGTACGCCACCTGGGCTCAATAAGCCCATAATATGAACCGCTTTACCTGCGTTTACTGCTTTATCTATGTTTTCAACTAATGCGGGTGTTGAGTCAAACTCACCATCGTTAATTGCTTTGGTAATGCGAGTGAAATCTTGATAAACGATTCGCCCGGCGCCTAAGTTCACGTGGCCAACCTCTGAATTGCCCATTTGCCCGTCAGGAAGGCCAACATCTAAACCCGAAGCTGATATTAATGTGTGTGGGCGGGTTGCCCATAATTCGTCTAATACCGGTGTGTTAGCTGCAAGAATAGCGTTACTTTGCTCATCTTCGCGGTGTCCCCAACCGTCTAAAATCATTAATACCAGTGGTTTTTTATGCTCTGTCATAATAGCTCCTGAAAATTAGCACCTGTTGATGGGTACTGTGTACCGAAAGGGTTATCTGGTTCGTTTTAGCATACCGCGTTTTAGCGATAGGATCAGCACTGAAAACAAGATATTAAATTTTTTACTTACTTTCATATATGGGGTGCTTTATCGTTTTTTAAACTGTGTCAAACTCGCATTTTAACTTGGTTTGGGTATACTTGCGGGGCTAAAGTACAAAATACCTAAAATATTAGGGCGTGTTGCACTTTGGTGGCTGAATTTGCAGCAGTATGTTTGGTTTTTAGGCAAGGCAGAGCCTATGAAGTGTGGTTACTCCCCATAAATAGGCGATAACGTAGCATAAGTCCCGAACATGCGCTGCCCGTTGGGTTTTTCTAGGGACTATTACCTCTTTGTTGCTCGGTTTTTACTTAGCCCACTAGGTTACAAACCTCGCGCCGCGATTTAATCGCCCCTAGATTGAACAAATTTCAATCCACAAAGGTCAACACGCCCTAGGTTTAGAACATAATTTCATAGTGGAAGTAGAATGGATCAATATATTGAGTTTATTACAAATCATCCCATTTTAAGCCTTGCTTGGGTTGGTCTTGTTTTTCTTATTGTAAGCGGTTTGATTAAAAGTAAATTTTCAGCAATCCGTCAAATTAACCCTCAACAACTTACGCTTTTAATTAATCGTGAAGACGGTAAAGTTGTTGATATTCGCGCTCAAAAAGAGTTTTCGGCAGGCCATATTGCTAACTCTGTGCACTTGAGCCCTGAAAAAGCGAAACAATCTGACTTTTCAAGCCTTGAAAAGTACAAGAGCAAACCCATTATATTGGTATGTACCACAGGTATGACTGCCCAAGGTACTGCAACTGCGATGCATAAAGCTGGTTTTGAAGAGGTTTATGTATTGGCAAGCGGTATGGGTGCGTGGCAATCAGCGAGCCTACCAACTACAACAGGTCGCTAATCAGTTTAGCTAGACCGATAGAGGATTTATTATGAGTAATGTTGTTTTATACACCAAAGCGTATTGTCCATTTTGTCAGCGCGCTCTTTCGCTTTTAAATAGCAAAGGCGTGGAATATACAAATATTGATATTGGTGTACAGCCTGAACTTCGCGATGAAATGATCGCCAAAACAGGCGGCGCAAGCACAGTACCGCAAATTTTTATTAATAATGAACATATCGGTGGCTGCGACGACATGATGGCAATAGAAGCGCAAGGTAAACTTGACGCTAAGCTAAACGCTTAAACTTAAATTATAATAACGAACAAGTTAGGAAAAACAATGAACGAAGAAACTCAAAACGCAGCAGCTGCACAAGAAGGCGCACAATTTACTATTCAACGCATTTACACTAAAGATGTATCGTTTGAGACGCCAAACTCACCAGCTATTTTTCAAAAAGAATGGACGCCAGAAGTTAAGCTAGACCTAGATACTCGCTCTAACAAGTTAGATGAAGGCGTGTTTGAAGTTGTTCTAGCGTTAACTGTAACCGCATCTATTGGCGAAGAAACTGCGTTTTTATGTGAAATTCAACAAGCAGGTATTTTTACTATTGCTGAAGTTGAAGAAGTGCAACTTGCACACATGCTAGGTGCATTTTGTCCTAACGTGTTATTCCCGTATGCTCGTGAAGCAGTATCAAATTTAGTTAATCGTGGTACTTTCCCACAGCTTAACCTTGCGCCAGTTAATTTTGACGCATTGTTTGCACAATACATGCAACAACGTACTGCGCAAACAGACCAGGTTACAGCAGACGCATAATCTATGAGTACAGCAACTACAGCTGTTACTGTATTAGGGGCGGGGTCTTACGGCACCGCCCTTGCTATTTGCTTAGCCCGAAATGGTCATAACGTGACTCTTTGGGGTAGAAATAGCGACGACGTTGCCACGCTTGCAGCTGAGCGGAAAAATCAACGTTACTTACCTGATGCTCCTTTCCCAGACACTCTTACTCTTGAAGCCGACTTACATCAAGCCGTTGCTAGCAGCAAAATTGTACTTGTTGTGGTACCAAGCCATGCATTTGGCGACACACTTCAACAAATTAAACCTGCATTACAAGAGGGTGCTGAGATTGCGTGGGCTACTAAAGGCCTTGAGCCAAATACAGGGCGCTTACTGCAAGAAGTAGCTTTACAAGAGTTAGGTGACGAAGTTGCGCTTGCCGTGCTTTCTGGTCCTACATTTGCTAAAGAAATGGCAATGGGTTTACCTACCGCTATTTCTGTTTCGTCTACGTCGCCTGAGTTTGCTCAGCAATTAGCTGATTTACTTCATTGTGGCCGCTCATTTCGTGTGTATAACAATGACGACTTTATTGGTATACAGCTAGGTGGTGCGGTTAAAAATGTCATTGCTATTGGTGCCGGTATTTCGGACGGTGTGGGCTTTGGTGCAAATGCGCGAACCGCGCTTATTACTCGTGGGCTTGCAGAGTTAACTCGCTTAGGTTGCGCTCTAGGTGCAAAGCCAGAAACCTTTATGGGTATGGCAGGCCTTGGCGATTTAATCTTAACCTGTACAGATAATCAATCACGTAACCGTCGATTTGGTTTAGCACTTGGTAAAGGTGAAAGTGTAGAGGCAGCAATTGAGTCTATTGGCCAAGTAGTCGAAGGCTTTAGAAATACCAAAGAAGTGTATTTATTAGCGCAGCGTGCTGGCGTAGAAATGCCAATCACTGAGCAAATTTATAAAGTACTTTATGAAAATAAAGACATGAAAGAAGCCGCAATGGCGCTATTAGGCCGAGAGCAGCGTTCTGAATAAATCTATACAAAGTATACTTAAACTAAAAAACCGACGTTATGTCGGTTTTTTGTTGTTTGGTACAAGGTGTTTATTGCGCGTTAGGAAAGCCCAACTGGCGCCAAGATTCATACACAAATACGGCGACCGCGTTAGATAAGTTCATGCTGCGGCTGTTTGGCTGCATCGGAATGCGTACGCGTTGATCGTTTGGCAATGCTTGAATCATTTCATCAGGCAGGCCACGTGTTTCAGGGCCAAAGACTAAACAATCTCCCGCTTCGTAGCTAGCTTCATGATGAAACTGGCTGCCTTTAGTTGTACATGCATACACTTTTTTTGGCTTGCACTTTTCTAGGTAGGCTTCAAATGATGCATGACGCTGTACGTGGCTAAATTCGTGGTAATCAAGGCCTGCACGTTTTACACGCTTGTCGTCCCACTCAAACCCTAAAGGCTCAATTAAATGCAGCGCATAGCCTGTATTTGCACATAGGCGAATAATATTACCTGTATTAGGTGGAATTTCAGGTTGGTATAAAACAATATCCAGCATAATGAGCCTTTTTAGTAATCGGTTGAGCGCAGCAGTATACACGAAACCTTTTAAAAAAATGATATACTCAATGCATTGAATACAGTGATTAACGGATATACGCGTGCACAACCGCAGCTACGAATTTTGGGTTAAAACCTCAAGTATTGTCACCATGGTTATGGTGAGCTTAATGATTGGCGCAAAAACATGGGCATGGCTTGCGTCAGGCTCTGCTTCAATGCTTGGCTCATTGACTGATTCGTTAATGGATATAACAGCCACAGCCATGAGTTTTTTGGTATTAGGTTATGCACTGCGACCAGCCGATGACGATCACCGTTTTGGGCATGGTAAAGCTGAGGCGCTTGCAGGATTAGGGCAGGCAGCATTTATTGCAGGATCAGGTTGTTTACTTGCATTTCATGGTATTGAACGCTTATTTAATCCAATACAGTTAACGCATTCTTTATTGGGCGTATGGGTAAGTATTTTTGCAATTGTGTGTACGCTGGTAATTGTATTTGTACAAAATAAAGTAGTTAAGTACACCGACTCTATTGCTATAAAAGCCGATTCAGTACATTACAAAGGCGATTTAATATTAAATGCTGCCGTGCTATTGGCTATTTTACTCGCTTATTATGGCGTACTTTATGCCGATCCCCTTTTTGCAATTGGGGTGGCGGGCTACTTACTTTATAACAGTTGGGATATAGCGCGTGATAGTGCCGATCATTTAATGGATAAAGAGCTGCCAGATGATGAAAAGCAAAGCATATTCGATATAGCTAAAGAACATGCCGATGTGCATGGTGTACACGGTATTCGAACTCGCCAAGGCGGGAAAATTAAGTTCATCCAAATGCATTTAGAGCTAGATGATAACTTAAGTTTAATACGTGCCCATAATGTGGCTGATGAAGTGGAAGCCATGATAAGTGCACGTTTTGAATCTGAGGTAGATATACTCATCCACCTCGATCCACTTTCTGTTTTAGTAAATCCTAGCACTGTTCAAGAAGTAACAGACTCACAAAACTGATAAAAGTTAGTTAATAGCGGCTTTCGAATCTCGTCACGTTCAAAAAGTAGCTCGTGTTTTGCATCTTCAAAACTCTCGATTGTTGCATGAGCATGCCTTTTTGCAAGGCTATACTGTGCTTCGTTATTAACCACTGTATCGCTAGCTGCACTTGCTATAAACAAAGGGATTGGTACGTTTAGCTTATCAATAGACTTTAAAAACGCTATCGTAGCTGCTAGCCAGCCAAACGTAACGCCACCTAATTGTATGTTAGGTTCTAATTTATAGGTTTGCCTAAAGTAGGTGTAACGTTCCTCGCTGCTAGTAAGTACGTTTTCAGTAAATGGAATTGGATTATAGTTGCCTTGTCCAAAAGCATAAAAAGAGTGTAGGCCAAGCAAAGTGGCTAACTTAACAATAAATTGCGTTGGTATTTTTGGTACGTCTTTTGTAAAAATATCAAACATAGGCGCAGACAAAAACACGCCTTTATAGCTGTTTTCAAATTTTGCTAAGTAATCAATCGCTATCGCGCTACCCATTGAATGAGCCAGCATGACTTTTTTACCCTGCCAATGCTTTGAAACTATTTGCTGATCAAAGTTATTTAGGTCACTGCTGTAGTTATTATAGTGTTTTACAAAGCCTTTATGCTTATTTTTAAGATGCCTGTAAGAGCGCCCTTGACCTTGATGATCCATAATAAACACAGCAAAATTATTACAATACAGCTCCCATATCAGTTCTTTATACTTTTCTAGGCCTTCAACACGGCCCGTACTAATTACTACAGCAGTTGCAGCATTGTCAGGGATTGCGTATGCGTAAAATAGCTTTCCTGCAGGTGTATCTAAGTAGCTTTTAGTTAAATGTGAAGTATAAAAAACATTAATGGCCTCTTGATTACTCTCAAGCTGGGCTTCTGAACTATAAAACATGTTTTACTCTTTGATTAATGGCAAGGTTATATTAGCACACAAGCCACCTTGTTCTTTATTCGATAAGACTAAATTTCCGCCATGCGCGGTAATGGCATTTTTAGCAATAGCAAGCCCTAGGCCAGTCCCTCCACTTACGCGATCGCGAGCATCTGATTGTCTAAAAAACGGTTCACAAAGCTTGCTTAGCTGCTCATTAGGTACACCTGACCCATCGTCACATATTTCTATATAAATGGCATTTGAATGCTTTAGGGTTATGCTAATGGTGTGTTGAGCATATTTAATCGCATTACGAAGTAAGTTTTCAAGCGCGCTGGCTATTAGTGCCTCATCGCAATTAATATTTACAGCCACACTACCCGTAACTTTTAGCTGTTTATTATTTTGTTTAGCTTCAAATTGAGCATCATTAATTACGTGATCGACAATAACTTGTAAAGACTGCTTTTGCAGCGAAAGCGCTTGGCTTTTTGCCTCTAAACGAGAAACCTGTAATACGTCGGCTATCATTTTATCAAGCTGGTTTGCTTCTTTTTCTATACGTAATAAATACGATTGGCTGGGTTCGTTAGCCTGCATTTGTGCAAGCCCTGTAGCCATTTTTAAACGTGTTAGAGGTGAGCGAAGTTCATGCGATATATCGGCAAGTAAACGCTTTTGTGAGCTAATAAGTAGCTCTAACTGATTAGCCATACTGTTAAAATCGCGTCCAAGAACGCCTAGTTCATCTTTACGGTTTAATGGAATATCGGCCCTGGCGGTTAAGTCGCCGGCAGATAATTTTATAGCGGCTTTTTTTAGGCTATTTATAGGAGCGATTAAGTTACGGCTAAATACAAAGCTCAAAACCAGTGAGGCCGCAATTGCAATAAATATCTTCATCCAATTAGGCATTAGTTTAAAGCGTAAAAGTAGCGGTGGTTGATGGTTTATATCTATTTCGTATAGATAAAAACTTCCTTCCGGCACATTTATATTTACAGGCCCGAACGCCTGGTATTTTTCGGTAAAAATAACTTGTGGAGACATATTTTGAGTAAAGTTTAATAAACTAAGATCTATATTTTCCGGTACTTCTTTATTGCTGCGGGCATCTTCGCCTTGCGCAGCGCTTAAATATAAAAGCTTACGTTTTGTGAGTCTTGGATGTACTAATATTTCGTTTAAGCTGCGTTTATGCTTTATTACTGATCGCTCTACACTTTTGGCTGTGTATATTAGGTTTTTTTTCATCGGGCCAGATAGTGGCTCGTTGGTTACAGCATTAATTGCGGTTATGTTACTCAAAAATACAAGAGCCGCTACAGTGCCAATTATAGTTAGCCAAAACCAAAAAAATATTTTAAAAAATAAGTAATGCCTAGGGTGTTTTAGCCAAGCAAAATACACGTTATTATTCGCCTTGGATAAAGACATAGCCCGTACCTCGCATGGTTTTAATTCGCTCGGCTTGTATATGCTCTGCTATTTTTTTACGTATATTACTTACATGCATATCAATAGAGCGGTCGAAAGAGGCTAGGCGCCGGCCTAAAACTTCCTCACTTATTTGTTCTTTACTCACAACTTCGCCAGCGTTTTTACATAATAGCGCTAAAATTTCGTACTCGGTGCCAGTAAGAGTCAGTGTGGAGTTATTAATTGAAGCTTCGCGCGCAGCAAGGTTTACGGTAATCCCATTAACAAGCAGCTTATTATTGGTAGTGGGTACGCTTAAGCTATTAATATGCTCTATACGGCGGGTTATTGCTTTAACACGGGCTAGTAGCTCACGATGGTTAAAAGGTTTAGGTATATAATCGTCGGCGCCAAGCTCTAAGCCAAAAATGCGGTCGAAGTCTTCGCCTTTAGCGGTAAGCATTATGACCGGTGTAAGCTTTGTTTGCCTAAGTTGTTTAAGTACTTCAAAACCATCAAGTGTAGGTAGCATTACATCTAATAATATAAGTGCGTAGTCGTTTGTTTGAGCTAACTTTAGACCTTGAGCACCGTCGTGTACGCTTTGAATTTCAAAGCCTTGCGCAGTCAAGTACTCACTTAAAAGCTCACAAAGGCCAGTGTCGTCGTCAATCATTAATAGTTTCATTTCAAACCCTTAGGCAATTCTCATATTGTTATTTTACTTCTAAAATTGTGCAAAAGTGAATCTTTACACAACCTTTACACTGCTTTGCGTTACTTTGCGTTGAGTTATGTATAGTTAACTCACTGGCTTAGCAGTCACAACCAAATTCAATCCATCCAATATTAAGGTGATGATTATGACTAAAGTAAATACACTTTCAAAATTAGTACTTATTTGTGGTCTAGCAACGGCTACACTTGGCGCAGGCAGCGTATTAGCTAAAGGCGGCATGCATGACAAGCAAGGCCATTCCCCAGCGCGTTTTTTACTTTCTGAGCGCGGTGCCGAAAAGCTTGATTTAACCGATGAGCAGCAAACTAAGCTCGAAGCTATATTTGAAGCGCAAAAAACGCAAATGAAAGCATTGCGAGGCGACGATAAAGAAGCACGTAAAGCGATGCGCGAAGCACATAAAGCTAAAATGGATGCGCTACTTTCAGCGGCAACCTTTGATGAAAATGCAGCAAAAGAGCTGTTAAATGCTCGCCACGATAAAGGCGAACAGTTTGGCTTAATTAAGCTAAAAACTCAGCACCAAGTACTGCAAGTACTTAACGCAGAGCAAAAAGAAAAATTTGCTAAAATGCAAAAACGCATGGGCAAAAAGCACCGTAAGCAAAGAGACTAATCGTTTAATTATAGATTAAACACTAAAAAGCCAGCTTAATGCTGGCTTTTTCTATCAATATAATCACTTAAACTTATTTAAAAAACTCGTCTTCATTTTTTGCCATCATGGCTTCAATATCTTCAATCATGTCTTGGCTAAACTGTTCAGCCGAAGTGATTGGCGCTGAAATTTTGTTATTTTCAAACGACCATTCACCTAAATCAATAAGTTGGCAACGTTTTGAACAAAAAGGGCGGTGTGGGCTTTGCTCAGACCATTCAACTTTGTTTTTACACGTTGGACAGTTAACAATAGTTGGCATACTTTACTCTCTAAATTTTTTATTTATAGCTCTAAAGGCAACCCTTAGAGCTATACACTTACATATTAGTTACGCGGTTTATTTCAGCCAGAGGCGTTAAACCATCGGCGGCTTTTCGTAAACCCGATAGGCGTAAATTATTAAACCCAGCTTTAAGGGAAACCTCTGCTATTTCTAGTGAGTTACCACCACGCATAATAATTTGTGCAATTTCTGGCGTAATTTGCATTACTTCATAAATACCTACACGGCCTTTATAGCCATCGGTACAACTATCACAGCCTTTAGGTGCGTAGAGTGTCATATCTTCAATTTGCTTAGCTGTAAAACCTTGGCGAGACAGTTCTTCACTCGGTAGTTGCTCTGGCGTTTTACACTTAGGACATAATCGGCGCGCTAATCGCTGGGCTATAATTAAGCTAATAGAGCTTGCCACGTTATAAGCTGGTACGCCCATATTTAATAAACGTGTAATGGTTTCGGGAGCAGAGTTTGTATGCAGTGTTGATAACACTAAGTGACCCGTTTGCGCTGCCTTAATTGATATTTCAGCGGTTTCAAGGTCACGTATTTCACCTACCATTACTACATCAGGATCTTGACGTAAAAATGCACGCAGTGCGTTTGCAAAAGTCATCTCGGCTTTAGGGTTTATTTGTACTTGGTTAACCCCTTCGAGGTTTATTTCTACGGGATCCTCTGCGGTACTAATATTTCGCTCTGGCTGGTTTAAAATATTTAAGCCTGTATAAAGTGATACTGTTTTACCAGAACCTGTAGGACCTGTAACTAGTATCATGCCTTGTGGCTGAGCAAGGGCATCCATGTAGAGTTTTTTCTGCTCTTCTTCATAGCCGAGTACATCAATGCCTAGCATAGCGCTTGATGAGTCTAAGATACGCATTACTATTTTTTCGCCCCAAAGGGTCGGCATAGTACTTACACGAAAATCGATACTTTTTCGTTCAGTAATTTTTAATTTAATCCGGCCATCTTGCGGTTTACGTTTTTCAGCAATATCGAGCCTCGACATTACTTTTATACGTGCAGAAAGCTTAGTAGAAAGCGTATTAGGTGGGCTGGCTACTTCATGCAAAATTCCGTCTATACGAAAGCGAATGCGGTATTTATGCTCGTACGGTTCAAAGTGTAAATCTGACGCGCCTTTTTTAATGGCATCCATTAAAATTTTATTGATGTAAACAATGATTGGCGCATCGTCTTTGTCATCATCTTTAGGAGCGGTTTCTTTTGCGCTTTCTGTATCTAAATCGGCAAACTCTTTAAACTCATCATCACTTAAATTTAAGCTACCAGTGGCATCTAGTAACTGCTCTATTTTATTGTCGAGTTGAATGTAATCAACCACCACCACTTCACACGATAAACCCGTACTAAATTCAAAGTTTTCAAAGGCACCGTAATCAGTAGGATCTGAGGCGGCAATGTATACTTTTCTATCTTTTTGAACAAGCGGTAAAATATGGTGCTTACGGATCAGCTTTTCTTTTACAAGATCAGCTGGAATAGATGCAGGGTCAAAGTCTTTTAAATCAAAATAGGGTACGCGGAACAAATCAATACATTGCTCAGCTAAATCTAGACTATCGATTTTTCCGCATTTAGAAATAAGCTCAGCAGTTGAGGCAAATTCGTTTTGTTTTGCTTTAACCGTGTCGGCATCAATACGGCCAAGGGTAATAAATTTTCTCAATAACGGTGAGTTAATATTCATTGCGCACCTGTTTTATTCCTTCAATAGTAAGCAATTTATCAGAAACAAGAAGGGGATTACATTATCTTTCGTTCTTTGCTGCGATTTTACTAACTAAAATATAAGTTTATATGAGTTATGACACTATTAATGGGATTTAGTTTTACTGTTTAAAGCATAGTGTAGGTAATTTTTATGAAGAACAACAAGTTCTGCATGAACGAGCTTTAAATCGCGGTCATTATTTAGAATGTCATCTGCTTTTTGCTGTTTATCTTCACGAGACATTTGCGCAGTAATAATACTTTTTACTTGCTCAATTGTTGTATTATCGCGTTTTGCCGTACGCTCAATTTGTACAGAGGTTGGTACATCAATAAGTAAGGTATGGTTGCAATATCTATCGAGGTTATTTTCAAATAATAAAGGGGCTACTAATACAACATAAGGGCTTGTTGCATTATTTAAATCGGCCAATATTTTTTTTCGAATAAGTGGGTGAAGCAGTGCGTTTAGCCATTTTTTATTTTCATGATTAGTAAAAATTTTAGTGCGCAGTGCTGCTCTATTTAATGTGCCATCGGGCAGTAAAATATCTTTACCAAAGTGCGCGATAATAGCGTTTAGCCCTTCACTATTTGGCTCTACTACTTCACGAGCAATTATATCGGCATCAACAACAGTAATAGCTAATTCTTCAAACATATTGCTAACGGCTGTTTTACCGCAGCCAATACCGCCCGTTAAGCCTAGCACCCAGTTATTTATTTTAGCTGTTTGCTCACCCATACTAATAGCCAATTAAATTAAAATACATATTTTGAATTTGACTGCCCCACAATAGTGTTATCCAACCCGCTATTGCTAAATAAGGGCCAAAAGGGATTGGTGTGGCTTTGTCTTTACCTTGAATGCTTAAAAGGGCAATACCTATAATTGCACCCACTACGCTCGAAAGCAGAATAATAGTTAAAAGTGATTGCCAACCAAGAAGTGCGCCAAATACAGCGAGTAGTTTAAAATCGCCATAACCCATGCCTTCTTTGCCGGTTAGTAACTTAAATAACCAAAACACACTCCATAAGCTTAAATAGCCAAAAGCGGCACCCATAATTGCATCTCTTGGCGTAATTGTAATTCCGGCAACAGCGGCAATAAGTGCCAGCCAAACAAGCGGTAAAGTTAGCTGATCGGGTAGCAGCATGTGGTCAATATCGATAAAGGTTAGCGCTACTAAAATCCATGTTACAAAAATATATAAAAGGGCTTGCTCTGTAGCACCAAAGCTATAAGCAACAATAAGGCTTAGTATGGCTGTAATTGCCTCAACAGCAGGGTAACGAACTGAAATAGGGTTACTACAACTCGCGCATTTAGCTTTTAGCAAAAGCCAGCTAATAACAGGAATATTTTGCCAAGGTTTAATGGCTGTTTTACATTTTGGGCAGGTAGAGTTAGGTTTTACTAAGTTAAAAGGCTCACTGGTGTTAGCTTGCTTAGATTTATTGGCAGTAAGTTCATCTTCTAGTAGTAGCCTACATTCGCTTTGCCATTCGCGTTGCATCATGAGTGGTAAGCGGTAAATAACCACATTTAAAAAACTGCCTACACATAAACTGACTAAGCCAACGGTGGTTAAATAAAACCACAATTGGCTTTGCATTACTTCAATAATACTTTGCATTTATTTACCTGAAACTAAAATTTTTTAATAATACAATTAAGAGGGCGCGATATAAAATCGTAATTAAAAACGCGACTACGCAGTTTATACCACGGTAGCGTAGCAGCTGGTTTACCCCGCGACTGTTACTATTACCCTGCGACGGTTACAATTACTGCGCGATGTAAATTCGCGACTACGTGTGTTTTTAAATAGGTGTTTATATTTTTTAAAGGTATTAAACAACAGCGCCAAGTTGGAAAATAGGCAAGTACATTGCGATAATCAAGCCACCAACTAACACACCGAGAACAGCCATAATAAGTGGTTCTAGTAAGCTTGAAAGGCCGTCTACTGCATCATCAACTTCTTGCTCATAAATAGTGGCTACTTTAGCAAGCATGCCATCTAAAGAGCCTGACTCCTCGCCAATCGCTACCATTTGAATAACCATATCAGGAAATATTTTAGAGTTACGCATTGCCCAGTTCATTTGGTTACCAGAGCTAACCTCAGCTTTTATATCTAGTATTGCATAGCGGTAAACTGCGTTACCGGATGCACCTGCTGCTGAGTCCAGCGCATCAACAAGTGGTACACCAGCTGCAAAGGTTGTAGAAAGCGTACGAGCATAACGCGCAACGGCTGCTTTATTTAAAATCATGCCAATTACTGGCAGTTTTAATATAGTTCTGTCGGTTGCATCTCTGAGTTTTAAACTTCTGAGCTTGGCTTCTTTAAAAGCCCAACCGGCCGCAACAATAGTAATTAATGCTACCCACCAATACTCCTGCATAAATTCAGATATACCAATTACAAATAGAGTAAATGCGGGAAGTTGTGCGCCAAACCCCTCAAAAATATCCTGAAATTGAGGCACTACAAATATAAGAAGTATTGATGTCACAATAAGTGCAACAATCAAAACTGCAATTGGGTAGAACATCGCTTTTTTAATTTTTGATTTCAGCGCTTCAGACTTTTCTTTATAAAGTGCAACACGGTCAAATATTTTATCAAGCGCACCGGATTGCTCGCCTGATGCTACTAAATCGCAATATAAATCATCAAAATAACGGGGGTGTTTTCTAAGCGCTTGGTTAAGTGGCTGACCTGCTTTAACTTCATCACCTATCGTTTCCATTAACTTAGTAACGCTTTTGTTGGTGGAGCCACTACCAATCATTTCAATTGATTGAATAAGTGGCACTCCCGCCATCAGCATAGTTGCAATCTGACGCGTAATTAGCGCGATATCTTTAGGGGTGATTTTTTGAACACTTTGAATACCAAACAGTGGTTTTGCTTTACGTTTTACTTTTGAGGGGGTTATACCTTGTTTACGAAGTTGTGCTTTGACTAATGCAACACTATTACCTGTAAGTTCACCTTCAAGTCGCTTACCTCTGGCGCTTACACCAATCCATGAAAACGTATCGAGTCCTTTCCTTTCTTGTTTTTTTGACATAATGGACCTGAACATAATCAATATTAAAAGGTAATAAAATCGAATAAGAGAAAAACTCTAAAGTTTTTCTCTTATATAATGTTTAATGTTCTTAATTAAATTATAAAAACAAACATATACTTATTCAACAGCAGCAGCTCTACATGCAGAAGGTAGGTATTGAGCATCTAAACCACTACAAACCCAACGTGAAATTTGACCACTATTTTCAACTGTAGGTGTCAAAGCCATAGTCTCACCTGAGTGAGCGCCATCATTGAAAGTAATGTTAACAACACCATCAGCAACTACAGCAACACCTTCAGCTGCAAAGTAACGTCCAGCTAATGCATCTGCTTGCGCACCAATGGCAGCATCATTTTCTATGCCGGTTGCACCACCGTTTTCAGACATATAAACACCAATATCTGAACGTAGCCCTGATGTAGCACTTAAACCCTCTGTTGCTTGTGCGCGAGCAGTGTAATCTTGATATGCAGGCAATGCAATTGCAGCAAGAATACCGATGATTGCTACTACAATCATTAATTCGATTAGGGTGAAACCCTGTTGTTTTTGAGTCATTGTTTTCATGTTTCCTCTCCTAAAGGATAGATTTTTGTAAGTTAAATCAGTTAAGTGGTTAAAACAACCAAACTTAATTTATCTGATTTACTTTACAGTTTTACTTAAAATAAATTTTTATTGCACTTTAGCTTTAGGGTATGAAACACAAAAGCTAGGTGTGAATTCATTATGTTTAGTACTAATTACATAAACATTACTAAATTTGCTGCTAGTTGCAGCAACAATCAGTATAGACATAAATAAAATAGTTTAGTTGCTTAAGTTTTTAATTCTTTTTTTTAAAAATTTAGGCTGATTTTTAAATCTAATTATTTATGATTGTTTTTTTTAATAAAATACTACAACAGGATTAGTGTATCATTTTATTTTAGGAATTAGCACATTACTTTTCCTAAAAAAGCTATTTTATTTAACAAAATGTTACAAAGTAAGCCTTTCGGATTATTAAATGTCTTTTTGCTTAGCTTGTCAATTAATTAGCATTATTAAAATTTAAATATAGCTTTAAAATTGCTCAAAACGCATAGATAAATCGATCGATTGTAAGTTTTTTGTTAATGCGCCGCTTGATATAAAATCTACACCCGCTTGCGAGTAAGTTTTGAGCGTTTCTAGGGTCATGTTGCCTGAAACTTCTAATTTGGCGCGTTTATTGGTTAAAACTACAGCTTGTTTAATTTGTTCTACGCTAAAGTTGTCGAGCATAATTATATCGGCGCCGGCTTCAATAGCTTGTTTAAGTTCTGGGAGTGATTCTACTTCTACTTCTACCGGTTTGTTTGGGTGGTTTTGTTTAGCTTGAGCCACTGCTTTATCAATACCGCCGCACGCTGCTATGTGGTTTTCTTTAATTAAAAACGCATCGAACAGGCCAATACGATGATTTGCGCCGCCACCACATTTTACTGCGTATTTTTGAAGTGCTCTAAGGCCGGGTATTGTCTTGCGGGTATCGAGTAATTGTGTAGTGGTGCCGCTTAGCTCTTTTACATAATGAGCGGTTGTAGTAGCTGTGCCCGATAAGGTTTGTACAAAGTTAAGAGCGGTACGTTCTGCTGTTAATATTGCACGAGCAGAACCTTTGGCAGTAAATAAAGTGCTATTAGCTGTAACAGTATCGCCATCATTTATAAGCACGTTCAGTTCAACACTTGGGTCTACTTGTTTAAAAACTTCAATAATGATGTCTTTGCCGCAAAAAACACAATCTTCGCGAGTTATTACTTTGGCGTTTGCTTGCTCATTTTGTGGGATCAGCTGAGCGGTAATATCGCCATCTTGCGCAGTTTGGTAATTTAAATCTTCATCTAAGGCGAGAGAAACAAGTTGGGTAATAAGCGTGTGCGAAATAGACATATGAAGGCTCATAAGTGTTAATAAATTAAGCAAATTTTACTATGTTTAAATAACTAATAGAAGTGCTTTTAGCTGAGAAGGTTTTTTATTAAGCTGCTTATTTAATATGACTAATAAAATTTAGATGGATGAGTGCGCTAAGTTAGCTTATTTACGCAAAGCGCAGTGCGCTATCATTATTTATATAATTCCTTTAGCATCAACCTTATATATTTTGGGATTTAACTAACAAGCGTATTATGAGAATAGATTTAAACGGTGTTGTTACTTCTATAGCGCAGCGCCCTTGTACACACTTTGATGAGCGCCTTGATGAAGCCGATATTTCTTTGTTGGTTATTCATAATATTTCACTGCCCGCAGGGCAGTTTGGTACCCCCTATGTTGATGATCTTTTTATGGGGGTTATTAATTGTGATGCTCATGCGAGTTTTAGTGATTTAAAAGGGCTTCGCGTGTCGGCGCATTGTTTTATTAAACGCACCGGCGAAATTATACAATACGTACCTTTTGCAAAGCGTGCTTGGCATGCGGGACAATCTGAATTTGATGGTATTACGGCATGTAATAATTTTAGTATTGGTATTGAGCTTGAGGGCACCGATACAACGCCATATACTTGTGCTCAGTACAAAACATTGGCGCTTATTAGTAAAGCTATAATGCAGCGCTACCCAAAAATTACACCTTCGCGAATTGTAGGGCATTGCGATATTGCACCTGGGCGCAAAACCGACCCTGGCGAGAGTTTTAACTGGCAATTGTTTTTAAATATGCTCCAGCAACCAAGTTAAGAGAGTTATTTCCATGATTTTAGTTTCAATAATAATTGCACTAATACTCGAGCGCTTAGGTGCACGGTCTAACTATTGGCAAATAAGTTATTACGCCAATGGTTATTTAAAACGTTCTACTAAGCTATTTGATGAAAAAGGTTTATTTGGTTCAGCCACTGGTTTTTTAGTGTGGTTATTTTTACCGGTTATAGCCATCGGGCTTATTTATTTACTATCTGATTTTGTGTTGTGGCAATTGGCTGTAAATATAGCGGTATTACTAGTTTGTTTTGGCTGTGCTAAACAGCGTGCTTTATATAAGTCGTATTTAAATGCATTAACACGTGATGACCAAGCAGCGGCTTCATTGTATGCATTACAAATAGGGCAAAAACATTTAGAAAATGAAGAAGGCGGCGAAACTTTTGGGCAAACACTTGCGTGGGTAAACTTTAGATTTTACTGCGCGGTAATTTTTTGGTTTGTATTATTAGGTGCACCAGGTGCTGTACTTTATGCATTAGTACGAACATTTGCCGACTTAGTACGAGAAGACCACAAGGTTATTTTTGCAAATCGCTTTAAGCTTATTCATAAATTATTATTTTGGCTTGATTGGTTACCGGCAAGAGTTACAAGCTTTGGTTATTTAGTCATTGGTAATTTTAATAAAGGTACCAGTTGCTGGCTACGTTATGTACTTAACTTTAAATCACCAAATCGTGAAGTTGTAACGTGTACAGCCCTCGCTGCAGAACAAGTTGAAAAACGTTATTACGGTTGCACTTACGAGGCAACCTGCATGATCAAGCTCGTTAAGCGTAACGTGCTCTTTTATTTAGTACTTATTGCACTGCTTACATTATTTGGCGGCCTATCTTAAATAATTAGATGCGGGGTAAACCCGCATCTATTATATCGCGCATGCTGCTTTACTCTTAGGTAATCAGGTGTGTATAAATAACTGCAGCCTCCTCGTTACTTCATCCTGCTACTAATTTCTTTAATAAATTCAACTAGAGCTAAAACTCTACTCTTTCTGGTCAGACCATTTGTTTTCATCTTATTAACTTTTAGGGAAGTTGACCTCAATTGTGCATTGTTTGATCTTCGTTCAAAATGCGTTACGCTACTTTAATTGCTCAAGCTGGCTGTAAATTGACAGCTATTAGGGTTTTTGATACCTTATTGAAAATTTTTGGTATGACCAATTTACCTTTTGGGCAAGTCATCCAACTCTACGCCATGTTTTTAGGGCTTTTGGTATTTATACAACGCGGACGTTGATTCATGTCTTTAAAGATTAAAGCAGCAAAATTATCTGATGTTATTTTACAGCAACTCGAGAACATGATTCTTGAAGGCTCTTTAGCACCAGGTGAAAAGTTGCCACCAGAGCGTGAACTAGCAAAGCAGTTTGAAGTGTCTCGTCCGTCATTGCGTGAGGCAATCCAAAAACTTGAAGCTAAAGGTTTAGTTACGCGTCGCCAAGGTGGCGGTACGTTTGTAAAAAATCAGCTTGAAGAAGGGCTAACCGATCCGTTATTTGAACTGATCAGTAAACATCCTGAATCGCAATTTGATTTACTAGAATTTCGTCATGCACTCGAAGGCATTGCTGCTTACTATGCAGCGCTGCGCGGAACCAGCACCGACTTTACCAAAGTAAAACAAAGCTTTGATAAAATTGCTTTAGTTAATGACGATTTACAGCAAAAAGCAAAAGCAATAAATGCCTTTCATTTTAGCGTTGCAGAAGCTTCGCACAATGTTGTTTTATTGCATTTGGTTAGAGGTATGCAAGCGCTGCTTGAGCAAAATGTACTGCAAAATTTAACTGTTTTATTAAAAAAATCAGATATAAGCAGTCAGTTAGCCCAACACAGGCGTTTATTAATGGATGCCGTTATTGATGGCAATCCAGAACAAGCCCGCTTAGCAAGTAATGCGCACTTAGCGTTTATTGAAGAAGCATTACTTGAAGCAGGTAAAGAGCATTCGCGAATTGAACGTAGTTTAAGACGCACAAAACAAAATTAAGCTAATACGCTGTACTTAGAACACACAAAATTAAGTATACGTTGTATTAAATTAACAACATTCGTATTTTAAACATAAGGAAACCTCCATATGTCTGAAGTCAATAAAATTGACGTAGACGCGCTAGAAACACAAGAGTGGTTACAAGCTCTTGAATCAGTTGTGCGCGAAGAAGGTGTTGAACGAGCTCAGTATTTACTTGAGCAAGTGTTAGAGCAAGCCCGTTTAGACGGCGTTGATATGCCAACGGGTATTACCACGAACTACGTTAATACTATTCCAGTAGATCAAGAACCGGCTTACCCAGGTGATGTTAACCTAGAGCGCCGTATTCGTTCGATCATACGTTGGAACGCGATTATGATCGTTCTACGTGCATCGAAAAAAGATCTCGACTTAGGCGGCCATATGGCGTCTTACCAATCATCTGCTGCGTTTTATGAAGTGTGTTTTAACCACTTTTTCAAAGCACCAAATGACGTAGACGGCGGTGACTTAGTTTATTACCAAGGCCATATTTCTCCTGGTATTTACGCGCGTGCGTTTGTTGAAGGGCGTTTAAGCGCAGCTCAACTAGATAATTTCCGCCAAGAAGTAGATGGTAAAGGCTTACCTTCATACCCTCACCCTAAATTAATGCCTGAATTTTGGCAGTTCCCTACAGTATCAATGGGCTTAGGTCCTATCGCGTCTATTTACCAAGCGCGTTTCTTAAAATACTTAGACGGACGAGGCTTAAAAGAAACTAAAAACCAACGTGTATATGCGTTTTTAGGTGACGGTGAAATGGATGAGCCAGAATCACGTGGCGCAATCTCGTTTGCTGCACGTGAAAAGCTAGACAACCTATGTTACTTAATTAACTGTAACTTACAGCGTCTAGATGGCCCAGTAATGGGTAATGGTAAAATTATTCAAGAACTAGAAGGCCTATTTAAAGGCGCTGGCTGGAACGTAATTAAAGTTGTATGGGGTAGCGGTTGGGATATCCTTCTTGCTAAAGATACAACAGGTAAATTACTACAATTGATGAACGAAACAATTGATGGCGATTACCAAACATATAAAGCTAAAGATGGCGCGTATGTACGTGAGCATTTCTTTGGTCGTTACCCAGAAACAGCAGCACTTGTTGCAGATATGACGGATGACGAAATTTTTGCACTTAAGCGTGGTGGTCATGAGCCATCAAAACTTTATGCTGCATTTAAAAAGGCCGAGCAAACTAACGACCGTCCTACTGTAATTCTTGCTAAAACTGTTAAAGGTTACGGCATGGGTGAAGCAGCAGAAGGTAAAAACATTGCGCACCAAGTGAAAAAGATGGACATGAGCCATGTTGAACACTTACGTGACCGTTTAGGCTTACAAGACTTAGTATCTGAAGAGCAAATTAAAGATCTTCCGTACTTAACGCTTGAAGAAGGTTCAGAAGAATACAAGTACTTACACGCACGTCGTGATGAGCTTAAAGGTTACACGCCTACTCGTATTCCTCGCTTTAGCGAAAAATTACAATTGCCAGAAGTAGATGCATTTAAGCCGCTACTTGAAGAGCAAAAGCGTGATATTTCTACAACAATGGGCTTTGTTCGTGCACTTAATATCTTATTAAAAGATAAAGGCATTGGTAAAAACATCGTACCAATTATTGCCGATGAAGCGCGTACATTTGGTATGGAAGGTTTATTCCGCCAAATCGGTATTTACAACCCACATGGCCAAAACTACACCCCTCAAGACCGTGATATTGTTTCTTACTACAAAGAAGCTACATCAGGGCAAGTACTTCAAGAAGGTATTAACGAGCTAGGTGCAATGTCGTCATGGGTAGCTGCTGCAACATCATACAGCACTAACGATTTACCAATGATTCCATTCTACATTTACTATTCTATGTTTGGTTTCCAACGTGTTGGCGACATGGCATGGATGGCGGGGGATCAACAAGCACGTGGTTTCTTATTAGGTGCTACTGCCGGTCGTACTACGCTAAATGGTGAAGGTCTACAGCACGAAGATGGTCACAGCCATATTCTTGCAAACACTGTTCCTAACTGTATTTCTTACGATCCTACTTACGCATTTGAAGTAGCAGTAATTGTACAAGATGGTATTCGTCGTATGTACGGTGACGACCAAGAAAACATTTACTACTACCTAACGCTTATGAACGAAAACTACCATCAGCCAGCTATGCCAGAAGGCGCTGAAGAAGGTATTCGTAAAGGTATCTACAAACTTGAAAGCTACGAAGGTAAAAAAGCCAACGTACAGCTATTAAGCTCAGGTACTATCATGACTGAAGTGCGTAAAGCTGCTGCAATTTTAAGTGATGATTACGGAATTGCATCAGACGTTTACTCTGTAACGTCATTCAATGAGCTTACGCGTGATGGTCAAGATGTTGAACGTTTCAACATGCTTAACCCAGAAAGCGAGCAAAAAACAGCTTACATTACGAGCGTATTAAACGACTCAGTAACTGTAGCCGCAACTGATTACATGAAAAACTACGCAGAACAAGCACGTTCATTTATTCCAAGCAGCAACTATAAGGTGCTTGGTACAGATGGTTACGGACGTTCTGATAGCCGTGAAAACTTACGTCGTCACTTTGAAGTTAACGCAAGCTACGTTGTTGTTGCTACGTTATCTGAACTTGCTAAACGCGGTGAAGTTGAAAAGTCAGTGGTTGTTGAAGCGATTAAAAAGTTCGACATTGACACAAATAAACTAAATCCACTGTACGCATAAGAGGTTTGCAATGAGTATTGAAATTAATGTACCAGATATCGGTGGCGATGAAGTTGAAGTAACCGAAATCTTAGTAAGTGTTGGCGACAAAGTAGATGTTGATCAATCGCTACTAACCGTTGAAGGCGACAAAGCCTCAATGGAAGTACCTGCTGCACAAGCAGGTACAGTTAAAGAAATTAAAGTAAGCGAAGGCGACACTGTTACAACAGGCACGCTAATTATGATTTTTGAAGGCGAAGAGACTGGTTCACAAAGCGAGCCAGAAGCGCCGGCTAAAACTGAAGCTGCTGCACCTGCAGAGGCTTCAGGTTCTTCAACTAAAGAAGTCACGGTACCAGATATTGGTGACGACGAAGTTGAAGTAACAGAAATCATGGTTGCCGTTGGCGATACTGTTGAAGAAGAACAATCTATTTTAAACGTTGAAGGCGATAAAGCCGCAATGGAAGTACCAGCACCATTTGCTGGTACTGTAAAAGAGATTAAAGTAGCCTCGGGCGATAAAGTAAAAACAGGCTCTTTAGTGTTTGTTTTTGAAGTTGCCGGTTCAAGTGCTCCAGCATCAGATGCACCTAAGCAAGAGTCTGCACCAGCAGAAACTGCTCAAAGTGCACAGCCAAGCACAAAAGAAGTAAATGTACCTGATATTGGCGATGATGAAGTTGAAGTAACTGAAATCATGGTTGCTGTTGGCGATAGCGTAGAAGAAGAGCAATCTATCTTAAACGTTGAAGGCGACAAAGCAGCAATGGAAGTACCAGCCCCATTTGCAGGCATAGTTAAAGAAATTAAAATTGCAGCGGGCGATAAAGTAAAAACAGGTTCGCTTATTTTTGTATTTGAAGTTGCCGGCAGTGCACCTGCAAAAGCTTCTGCACCTGCAGAGCAAAAGCCAGCTGCAGCACCTGCAAAAACCGAGTCTGCGCCAGCTCAAGCTGCACCTTCGGCTAAAGCAAGCGATGAAGGTTTTGAAAACAACAGCGCATATGCCCATGCATCGCCAGTTGTTCGCCGTTTAGCGCGTGAGTTTGGTATTAACCTAGCAAACGTTAAAGGCTCAGGTCGTAAAAACCGTGTAGTAAAAGAAGACGTGCAAAACTATGTTAAAAACTTAGTTAAGCAAGTTGAATCTGGCCAATTACTAGCAGGTAAAGGCAATGCGGGCGGTAGCGAGCTTGGTTTAATTCCGTGGCCTAAAGTAGATTTTGCTAAGTTTGGCGAAATTGAAGAGAAGAAACTATCTCGCATTCAAAAGCTATCGGGTAAAAACTTACACCGTAACTGGGTACAAATCCCACATGTTACACAGTTTGACGAAGCTGATATCACAAGCCTTGAAGTATTCCGTAAAGAGCAAAACGTGTTAAGCGAGAAGAAAAAGCTTGGCGTTAAAATCACTCCTCTTGTATTTGTGATGAAAGCGGTAGCTAAAGTACTTGCTGAATTCCCAACGTTTAATGCATCACTTTCTGAAGATGGCGAAAGCTTAATTCTTAAGAAGTACATAAACGTAGGTGTTGCAGTAGATACGCCTAATGGCTTAGTTGTTCCGGTATTTAAAGACGTGGACAAAAAAGGCATAATGGAGCTATCTCGCGAGCTAATGGATATTTCTAAAAAGGCACGTGAAGGTAAGCTAACGTCATCTGATATGCAGGGCGGCTGTTTCACTATTTCAAGCTTAGGCGGTATTGGCGGTACGGCATTTACGCCGATTGTTAATGCACCAGAGGTGGCTATTTTAGGTGTATCTAAATCTGAAATGAAACCTAAGTGGAATGGTAAAGACTTTGAACCAAAACTAATGGTTCCGCTATCTATGTCGTACGATCACCGTGTGATTGACGGAGCACTAGCAGCACGCTTTACAGCAACGCTTGCTAGCTACATGAGCGACATACGTCAATTAGTGATGTAATCGCTACAATATGAATAAAATCAAATCCCAGCCAGTTGTTTTTAGCTGGGATTTTTACTATATGCAATGATACAATCTTTGCACTATTTGTGAATTGCTCTGATTTTCTGCCCATGCAGAAACATGGCAGTTAAATTTTAGGGCAGTGTCCCGTTCAAACAATTAAGGTAATAGCATGAGCAACGAATTAAAAACTCAAGTTGTTGTACTAGGCGGTGGTCCTGGTGGTTACTCTGCGGCTTTCCGTGCTGCTGACTTGGGCTTAGAAGTTACATTAGTAGAATCTCGTGAAACATTAGGTGGTGTATGTCTTAATGTTGGTTGTATTCCTTCAAAAGCACTTTTACACGTAGCTAAAGTGATTGATGACGCTGCAGAAATGTCATCTCACGGTGTTACTTTTGGCGCTCCGCAAATTGATTTAGACAAAATTCGCTCTTGGAAAGAGTCGGTTGTTGGCCAGCTTACTGGTGGCTTAGACGGCATGGCTAAGATGCGTAAAGTTAAAGTTGTACCAGGTTACGGTAAGTTTACTGGCAGCAACACTTTAGACGTTGAAGGTGCTGACGGCACAACAACTATTACATTTGATAATGCAATTATTGCTGCGGGTTCTAAACCTGTAAGCTTACCGTTCATCCCAGAAGATGAGCGTGTAATTGATTCAACGGGTGCATTAGAGCTTAAAGACATTCCAGAGAAACTACTTGTTTTAGGTGGTGGTATCATCGGTCTTGAAATGGGTACTGTATACCGCGCATTGGGTTCTGACATTGATGTTGTTGAGTTTGCAGACCAGTTAGTTCCGGCTGCTGATAAAGATATCATCAAGATTTACCAAAAATACGTAAGCAAAAAATTCAATGTTATGCTTTCAACTAAAGTTGTTGGCGTTGAAGCTAAAGATGATGGCTTATACGTTACTTTTGAAGGCAAAAACGCACCAGCTGAACCAGTACGTTACGACAAAGTACTTGTTGCAGTAGGCCGTACGCCTAACGGTAACTTGCTTGATGCTGATAAAGCAGGTGTTAATGTTGATGAGCGTGGCTTTATTAATGTTGATAAGCAACTTAAAACAAACGTAGACCACATTTTTGCGATTGGTGACTTAGTTGGCCAGCCTATGCTTGCGCATAAAGCGGTACATGAAGGCCATGTTGCTGCTGAAGTTATTTCTGGTCAGAAGCATTTCTTCGATCCTAAATGTATTCCTTCAATTGCGTACACTGACCCAGAAATCGCTTGGGTAGGTGTTACTGAGAAAGAAGCAAAAGAGCAAGGCTTAAGCATTGAAACTGCAGTATTCCCGTGGGCAGCATCAGGTCGCGCAATTGCATCTGCTCGTACTGAAGGTTCTACTAAGCTTATCTTTGATAAAGACAGTGGCCGTGTAATCGGTGGTGCTATGGTGGGTATTAACGCAGGCGAAATGCTTGGCGAAATCGGCTTAGCAGTTGAAATGGGCGCAGACGGTGAAGATTTAGCACTTACTATTCATGCTCACCCAACATTGAACGAGTCTATTGGCCTTGCAGCTGAAATTTTTGAAGGTTCAATCACTGATTTACCAAACAAAAAAGCGGTTAAAAAGAAAAAGTAATTTAACTTTTTAATTTCGTTTTTAAAAACCCAGCTTTTGCTGGGTTTTTGTTTTTATAGCCGCCAATTAAAAATAAATAAAACAAAACTAGCTTTTGTTGGTATCGTTTTTTATTTTGAGCTGATAGCTGATAGCTGATAGCTGATAGCTGATAGCTGATAGCTGATAGCTGATAGCTGATAGCTGATATCTATTCCCTTTAATTTTAGCTACAATACGCGCCGATCAAATTTAAGGTAATTAATCACTGTGGCCAACTCTTTTAAAAACTCAGTTCTGGCATTACGCGCTCAGCAAATAAGTGAGTCTCGCCGTGAATTCAATGCGCGAGGCGGTAAATTAGATCGCTGTGAGCAGTGCCTAATAGCCAAACATTACTGTATTTGTAAAGGTGTTGAGTACGCTCAGTGCGGTGCTGCTGTATGTTTACTAATGTACCATAACGAAAGTTTTAAGCCGTCTAATACAGGACGATTAATTGCTGAGATTGTTCCTGATAACTATGCATTTAGATGGGATAGAACAGATCCCGATTCTGCTTTTTTAGCTTTAATAAACGATCCTCAATATCAACCGATGGTCGTGTTTCCTGCTGAAGACGTAGAAGAAGGTAGAGCGATTACTGAAGTGAATATTGAATCAGGTAAAAAGCCACTTTTTATATTTTTAGATGGTACGTGGCGCGAAGCTAAAAAAATGATCCGTAAAAGCCCTTATCTAGATAACTTGCCTGTATTGTCTGTTACTGCTGATAAACTATCTGATTATCGCTTACGTGTAGCGCCTCATGCGCATCAACTTGGTACTGCTGAAGTAGGCATTATGGTGCTTGCTCTGGCTGGTGAAGCTGAAGCATCTAAAAAATTAGAAAATCACTTTATAAAGTTTCGCGATGCATACTTATTAGGTAAGCGAAATAAAGGCAGGCCAGCAGTATAATACCAATACGCAATAATACTTAATCATTTTGCAGGGCTAAAGGTGTCGCTACCTGCATTAAAAAATCCTCATTTACGATTGCATGGATGCAGAAGGTAGAGCAATGCAGGAGCAATTGCCGAGAACAACTAAATAACGAATTTTTTGCCTAGCTATCAACACGTTTTTCCAGTCTCAAAGTAGATCACTTAATTAAGCTAATTGGTATAATTACTGAATTTTGGGCAAAGAAAAGCGCGCTCTATCTCTAGGCGCGCTTGCGGAATCTTCTAATTTTTTTGCATCCTGCAATTGAACTTAATCAACTCCAATTTTCACTAATCCATGTTTATTACTATATTACTTTTTAGTTCTATGTAATTTAGGCTATCCGGGCCTGTATCCTTTAAATCCTAAAACATCCTGTATGGTAAAAACTATTACCGGTCCTTCTTTGCACTTACTTGTGCTTCCATGTGTTAATCAATCCGTTGTGTTACCTAAAAGGCCTGTCCATTTATTCCTACATCCTGTTAAACAACTTAATCCTCAGTTGCTTCCTTTACGTACCATCCTGATACTATCCTTTGTGCAACAATCCATTGCGATACTCATCCTGAGCCTGTCCTAATTTCCGTGTTGTCCGTAGTAACCTAATCATTGGTTGTTCGAGTAAGCAGTCCATTTCCTTTTACTCGATAAGCATCACTGCTTGGTTGATGTAGTAATTATAATGGCTAACCCTAAGTAAAGTAGGATATAAACTACATTAAACTTCCTTTAATACAATTGTAAGTTTTTAAAAATACATTTAAAACAAAGCGTTAAGCTTTAACTACTGTTTTTTTATAACGTTTTTTACTCATTAGCTGCCATATCCGTGAGATATGTCTTACGCGCAATTTCCTTTTTGGGCGTTATTTACATATTTACATTTATTTAAAGTGTGCACTTTTTAGCTGATCACGGTAGAATTCTTTGATAATAATTACTATTTAGGTGAAGTAATGAAGAAAGCTTTAGCACTGTGTTTGGGGTTAGTCACGTCTATGCCAGCCTTGGCAAGCGATGTGGTTAATATTTATTCTTTTCGTCAGCCATTTTTAATCCAGCCAATTTTAGACGATTTTACAAAGCAAACAGGTATTAAAACCAATGTTGTTTTTGCTAAAAAAGGGCTAATTGAACGTGTAAAGCGTGAGGGAAAGCATAGTAAAGCCGATTTAGTTTTAACATCTAACTTTAGTGCGCTTATTCAGCTTGAGGATTTAAAGCTAACGCAAACGATTAAAAGTGACCGCATTAATACAAATGTACCAGCGGCGTTTCGTGATGGCGATGGCCAATGGGTTGCACTTACCAAGCGTGTGCGTAATGTATATTCATCTAAAGAGCGACTTGGAGCATTACCTGAGCTCACTTACGAAGATTTAGCAGACCCTAAATACCAAGGACAAATTTGTACACGCTCTGGTAAGCATCCGTATAATTTGGGTTTAGTGGCTTCGATGATTGCACACCATGGTGAAGAAAACACAAAATCATGGCTAGAAGGTGTTAAGGCTAACTTAGCTCGTAAGCCACAAGGTAACGATAGAGCGCAAGTAAAGGCGGTTAAAGAAGGCTTGTGTAATTTAGCGCTGGGTAACAGTTACTACCTTGGTAAAATGTTGGAAGATGATGTACAAAAAGCATGGGCTGAGTCTGTTAGTATTAACTTTCCTAACCAAACTAACCGAGGTTCACATATTAATGTGTCGGGTGCGGTTATTACTAAGTATGCTAAAAACCCTAAAAACGCTTTAAAACTCATAGAATACATGACCGATAATAAAGCACAAAATATGTACGCTTCGGTTAATATGGAATATCCGGTTAAACTAGGTGTTGAGTTATCAAGTTTGGTTGCCTCTTGGGGAAGCTTCAAAGAAGACAGTTTACCACTTGATGAAATTAGTAAATATCGTCCGTTAGCACTTAAGTTAATTGATGAGGTGAAATTCGATCTTTAATGAATTCTCAATTTAAGCTGTCGAAATGGCAGCTATTTTCGTGGGCAACAGGCTTAATACTGTCGGCCCCGTTGTTTTTTCTATTACTTGAATCCTTACAAGGCGACTCTGAGGTGTTTTCTCACCTTTGGGATACAGTGCTGTGGGATTATATTTTAAATACGGTACTGCTTGTTGTTGGTGTGTCTGTGCTTAGCTGCGTTATTGCGTTACCGCTTGGCTGGCTCACTGCGTATTGTCACTTTCCTGGTAAAAAGCAATTTGAATGGGCACTTATGCTGCCACTTGCCATGCCGACCTACATAATTGCTTATGTTTATACCGACTTACTTGATTACGCAGGCCCTGTTCAAATAGCCCTCAGAGAGTGGTTTGGCTGGCAATCCCCTAACGATTATTGGTTTTTTGATATACGCACTTTACCTGGTGCAATAGTCATGATTGCCTTAGTGCTTTACCCATATTTGTTTTTAATCTTTAAAACGGCTCTTCGTGAACAGTCATTTAAGTTAGTGCAAGCCAGCCAACTAATGGGCTTGTCTCCTTGGCAGAGCTTTTTTAGGGTGAGTTTAGTGCTTTCGCGTGGGGCTATAGTCGCGGCACTTGCACTGATTAGTATGGAAACCATGGCTGACTTTGCAACCGTTAGTTATTTTGCCGTAAGTACATTAACGACTGCAGTTTACGATACGTGGTTTGGTTATTACTCGTTAACAGCGGCTGCCAAAATATCGGGTGTCATGCTGCTACTTCTATTTTTAGCATTAATGGCCGAACGCTTTAGTCGCCGCAAGCAAGCCGTGTTTGAGCGCCAATCAGGTGTAAATAGTGAGTCGTTATATATTCTAAAAGGTAAGTCAGCATGGTTAGCTACATTATTTTGTAGTGCTATTTTAATCCTTGCGTTTATTATTCCTATTACTGTGCTTTTGAGTTATGCAATTACTTACTTTGATAAGGCATGGAATGCCGCATTTTTTAGCTACGCGTGGCAAAGCTTAAAAGTGGCAGCAATCGTGAGTGTTGCAACTATTGTATTGAGTATCTTTGTGGTGTTTTATCAACGCGTAGCAAAACAAACATATCCTTTAATACCAGGTCGGTTAGCAAGTACAGGTTATGCGCTACCAGGTACTGTGCTTGCAATTGCGGTGTTACTGCCGCTTACTTTAGTAGAAAACTCTATTAATACAGCGCTAGAGCCCTATAACTTAGATATAGGTTTATTACTTACAGGCAGTATTTTAACCATCATACTCGCTTATGTTGTGCGTTTTTATGCCATTGCTCATGGTGCAATAGAGTCAAGCTTTGTACGGATCAGCCCCTCGCTCGATATGGCCAGCCAATCTATGGGTAAAAGCTTAGGGCAAACACTGCGTTTAGTGCATTTACCTTTACTACGAAGAGGGTTACTGACCGCTGCGTTATTAGTGTTTATTGAATGCATGAAAGAACTGCCTGCAG
Source organism: Pseudoalteromonas carrageenovora IAM 12662 (assembly GCF_900239935.1). Lineage (NCBI taxonomy): Bacteria > Pseudomonadati > Pseudomonadota > Gammaproteobacteria > Alteromonadales > Pseudoalteromonadaceae > Pseudoalteromonas > Pseudoalteromonas carrageenovora. The sequence continues at coordinate 3,153,520 of NZ_LT965928.1, read as the reverse complement.
CTTTGCTGTTGCGACCTTTTAACTTTGAAAGTTTAGCGACACATGTTTTTCAGTACGTGAGTGATGAGCAATTAGAGCTTGCGTCTATATCTGCATTATTTATTGTTATTGTTGGGTTTATACCTTTGTATTTTATTAACCGTTCTATGGAGCAGCGCAGTTAAATGAGTAGTTTAATTTTACAAGGCGTGAGCTATCACTACAGTGCCATGCAAGTGCTACATAATTTAGATTTAACGGTTGGTAAGGACGAAATAGTGTGCTTACTTGGTGCCAGTGGTTGTGGCAAAACAACAACATTAAAAGCAATTGCAGGGTTAATAGAGACTAATCAAGGTAGTATATTTATAGATGGTAAGCTTGTAAGTGACGAGCAATCATTTGTCTCACCAGAGCATCGTAATATAGGAATGATGTTTCAAGATTATGCGTTGTTTCCGCACCTTACAGTGGCCGATAATATTGCGTTTGGGCTAAACAAAACAAATAAAGAGCAAAAGCGCGCGCGTGTTGATGAAATGCTTAAGTTGGTGCACTTAACCGGCTGTGCAAAACGTTTTCCACATCAGCTCTCTGGTGGGCAGCAGCAACGTGTAGCTATAGCGCGGGCACTGGCTTATAAACCTAGTTTATTATTGCTCGATGAGCCCTTTTCTAATATTGATACGCAAGTGCGTTTTGAGCTTATTGCTGATATCCGTCGCATTATTAAAACACAGCAAGTGTCAGCTGTATTCGTTACGCACTCAAAAGAAGAGGCCTTTGCTTTTTCAGACACGCTTGCCATTATGCATAGAGGTAAAATAGCTCAGCAGGGCTCACCAGAAGCGCTTTTTGCTATGCCAAAGTCAAAGGAGGTTGCAGAGTTTCTGGGTCAGGGCATATACTTAGACGCACAAGCATTAACAGCAACTGAATATAATACGGCGTTTGGTGTCGTTAAATCGCAAGTTGCGCATACGCACAAAACTAAAAATGGGCAATTATATATTCGCCCTCATCAAATAGAATTAGCGTGTAAAAATTGCGATGAAAACAGCCAAGCTATTACTATTTTAAGTCGCCGATTTATTGGCTCTGCTTATGTTTATAGTGTTGTAATTGCAGAACAAGAGATTGAAGTTGCTGCACAATATGGCCAGTCATTTGAGAAAAATGAACAGGTTATTATAAAAATAAAACCCCACACAGTGAATTTTTTCGAATCATAATCAATGTGTTATTCGCTGTGTTATATAAAAAGCTAAGGAATAACAATGGCGCAAGCGCAGTCTGGGATTTGTGCTGAAGCAAACTTACATGGTTTGCACCTATTTTTTAATGTATTTGACGCTCAGGACGAATCGTTGCGTGCAAAACTCAAACGAGTTAGCGCTATTGAGGAGGAGTTTAGCGATCAGTTCTCGGAGTCTATGCTTTCGTGCATGGTTGCTATTGGCGCCCAGTATTGGCCGCATATTTTGCCTGAATATATCCCTAGCGAACTACAAAGCTTTCCTAATATAAACCATAGCGATTTTGTTATGAGTGCCCAGCCATGTGATTTATTTATTCAAATACGCTCAGACCGAGAAGACGTTAACCATTTATTTGCGCTACAAATTTTAAAGTTATTTGCCCCTGATGTTGAGCTGGTGGAGCAAATTCGTAACTTTCGCTTTTTAGATGGTCGTGACTTTAATGGTTTTATTTATGGAGGCAACACGCCACATGGCAGGCAAAAGCGTGCAACTGCTTTAGTTAATAAGCCAAATAGTTTTGAAGATCAGGGCAGTTATATTCATGTGCAGCGTTTTAAACACGACCTAACTGTATGGCAGCACTTATCACTGAGCGAGCAAGAGCAAATTATGGGGCGTACGCGTTTAGATAATACACTCATTGAGCCAGCTATTAGCACTAGTCATGCATCGCGAAGTGAATTAAAAGATGAAAATGGTCATGCGTTATTACTCAATCAAAGCATGCCTTATGGCGATGTTTATGAGCAAGGAATGCTAAGTATTACTTGTTCTGCATCGGGTGGTGCGTTTGAAAAGGTACTTACGAGTCGCTTAGGGACAGGGGAGTGTTATGACCATTGGCTTGATTTTACTCAAGCCGATATGGGGTCTGCGTTTTTTGCACCCTCAATTGGTTTTTTAAAGCAGCTTTAAACCGTATCAAATAAAATACGAACGCGCTCCAGCGTAATGTCTATTTCTGATATTTTTGCTGGAGCAATAAATATGGTGTCATCACCTGCAATAGTTCCTAAAACACCATCCGCTTTACCTAATGAGTCCAGTAAACGTGCAATTAATTGTGCAGCCCCAGGGCTTGTCGTGATGATAATCATCATTTCATTATGCATAATATCAATTACAAGCTGACGCAGCGGGCTTTTAGCTGTTGGTACACCCATTTCGGCCGGTAAGCAGTAAACCATTTCTTGCTTTGCGTTACGTGTACGTACAGCACCAAACTTGCTTAACATACGCGACACTTTACTTTGGCTTATATTGTCAAAGCCTTGTTCTTTTAGAGCATCGACTATTTCGCCTTGAGAGCCAAAGTTTTCTTCTTTTAAAAGGGATTTAAACGCTTTAACTAACGCTTCTTGTTTATCTTGTGGTTGCATAGTCTTTATTCATTTTTGTTATTTATAATGCAAATTCTACACAAAAATGAATAATTATGCAGCAGTTGTTTAGTTAACTTGCCAGTTTGATGCGATAAACGAGCAAAGTTTACAACTATGGTCGAAAATATACTTGAAATAAGCAGGATAAATTTGTTTTTAGTCGCTAATTTCATTATCTTAAGAGCCACAAATATTTCCTACCTCAAATTACGGAGAATTCCAATGAAAGTTGCTGTATTAGGTGCTGCAGGCGGTATCGGTCAAGCGTTGTCTTTATTATTAAAAACAGGCTTACCAGCTGGCTCTGAATTATCACTTTACGATGTTGCACCAGTAGTACCAGGTGTTGCTGTTGATCTTTCTCACATCCCAACAGATGTTAAAGTTGCAGGCTTTGGCGCAGACGATTTAAATAAAGCGCTTGAAGGTTCTGATATCGTACTTATCCCAGCGGGTATGCCACGTAAGCCAGGTATGGATCGTGCGGATTTATTCAACGTAAATGCCGGCATCATCAAAACATTAGCTGAAGGCATTGTTGCAAGCTGTCCAAAAGCGTTTGTAGGTATTATTACAAACCCAGTAAATGGCACTGTGCCAATTGTTGCTGAAGTATTTAAAAAAGCAGGTACTTACGACGCTAAACGCGTATTTGGTATTACTACACTTGACGTGATTCGTTCAGAAGCTTTTGTTGCTGAACTTAAAGGTGTAGACGTAGCAACTGTTAAAGTACCAGTAATTGGCGGTCACTCAGGCACAACTATTCTTCCTCTACTTTCTCAAGTTGAAGGCGTAAGCTTTACTGATGAAGAAGTAGCTGCACTTACTCCACGTATCCAAAACGCAGGTACTGAAGTTGTAAATGCTAAAGCGGGTGGTGGTTCTGCTACATTATCTATGGGTGCTGCTGCTGCGCGTTTTTGTATGTCTTTAGTTAAAGGCCTACAAGGTGAAGACGTAGTAGATTACGCATATGTTGCTGTTGAAAATGGCGATGCAGAGTACTTTGCTCACCCAGTACGTTTAGGTAAAAACGGCGTAGAAGAAATTCTTTCTTACGGCGAGCTAAGCGCATTTGAAGAAAAAGCTAAAAACGATATGCTTGAAACACTGAAAAAAGACATCAAAGAAGGTGTTGATTTCATGGCGTAATAGCCAATTGAGTATTAAAAAAGCCTGCATTTGCAGGCTTTTTTGTTGCTCGAGATTTGTTTACTCTTAATCAAAATTAAGAGGCATACTAAGGTTAGTGATCCCGGTCAACGGCTATACGGGCTAAGCTGACTAATGCTTGTTTGTATTTAGATTCAGGTAAAAAGTCTAAGCAAGCAATCGCTTTATCGGCTTCAAGCTCTGCTTTTTGCATTGTAAACTCAAGCGCATTGGTTTGTTTGAGCGTAGATAAAATCTCTTCTAAATGCTCCATACCATTACTGTGTTCAATAGCATCACGAATTAATTGTGTTTGATGTGTATTGCCATGTTGCATTGCATATATAAGTGGCAAAGTTGGCTTACCTTCGGCTAAATCATCACCTATATTTTTACCCAATTGATCAGCATCTGCATTGTAATCGAGTACGTCATCAACAAGCTGAAAAGCGGTACCTAAATGCATACCGTATAAATTAAGTGCCTCAAGTGTTGATTTATCTTGCTCAGTAATAATTGCAGCTAGGCCTGTAGCCGCTTCAAATAATTTAGCTGTTTTAGAATAAATAACCTGCATGTAGCTAGCTTCGGTAGTATCGGGATCGTTGCAGTTCATTAATTGCAGTACTTCGCCCTCAGCTATAATGTTAGTTGCATCCGCTAAGACCTGCATAACCTGCATTTTACCCAGGCCAACCATTAGCTGAAAAGAGCGAGTATAAATAAAGTCACCCACAAGCACGCTAGCTGCATTACCAAATTCAGCATTTGCTGTAGGTGTGCCTCGGCGTAAGTTAGACTCATCTACAACGTCATCGTGTAATAGCGTTGCGGTATGAATAAACTCAACAATTGTTGCAAGCGTAATATGATCTTTGCCCTGATAGCCTAAAGCTCTGGCAGCTAATATAGCCAGCATTGGACGCACGCGCTTACCACCGCTGTTTACAATGTATAAACCTAGTTGGTTAACTAACGCCACATCTGAGCGCATTTGCGCATGTATAAGTTGATTGACGTCATTCATATCGCTTTCGATTAACGCCTGGATAGCTTTTATATCCATTGATCTCCGAGCCAATTTTTATGTGTGAACGGCGCAGATTGTACAACAAAAAATGCACTAGCTCGATATTTTGTGACGATTGATTGAAAAAACACTATTAAAGTACTTAATTTAGACTGAATTAGCCAAGATAACTGTTTAATTGATAACCAAATCGCAGTGTCAGTTACGATTAGTTATTGTACTGTTGACGGGTTGTTTGCCTACATAAAATAATTTTAAGCAAGGGCTAAAAAGCGCTTGGCAAAAGGCCTAATTAATATAAAATGGGGGAAATATTGAATTGCTCTCAATGCAGCTACTTTTTATTCATTTTAATTACAAAATAGGCTTGCTAGTTATTTCGCGTTAGCGTAAACTTCGCGCCCTATCGAAGAATATTTTAGTTGCGTCGATTTGAGGGCGCACAGACGGAGTTAATTATGTACGCGGTTTTCCAAAGTGGTGGTAAACAGCATCGTGTGACTGAAGGTCAAACGATTCGTCTTGAAAAATTAGACGTTGAAACTGGTGCGGCAGTAGAATTTGATTCAGTACTTTTAGTTGCTGATGGTGAGAAAATCGAGATCGGTGTACCGTTCGTAAACGGTGGTAAAGTAACAGCTGAGGTTGTTTCACATGGTCGCGGTGAGAAGATTAAGGTTGTTAAATTTAGACGCCGTAAGCATTCTCGTAAGCAAATGGGCCATCGTCAATGGTTCACTGAAGTTAAAATCACTGGCATTAGCGCTTAATTAGAGGTACTTAGAAATGGCACATAAAAAAGCAGCTGGTAGTACTCGTAACGGTCGCGATTCAGAAAGCAAACGCCTAGGTGTTAAGCGTTTTGGTGGCGAATCAGTTCTAGCGGGTAGCATCATTGTTCGTCAACGTGGAACTCGTTTCCACCCTGGCGCAAACGTAGGTATCGGTAAAGACCACACTATCTTCGCAAAAGCAGATGGTAAAGTTCAATTTGAACAAAAAGGTCCTTTAAACCGTAAATACGTAACTATCGTAGCTGAGTAATCAGTAAGGTAGTTAAAAACCCCGCCTTTGCGGGGTTTTTTGTTTTGTAGTCCAGTCAAATATATACCCAAGCCTGCATTTGCGTTGGCTTGGGTATATAATAGAGTTATTAAACAAGCCAATCCCTAAAGTGAGTAATCATGAAGTTTGTAGATGAAGTAGAAATCCGCGCAGAAGCTGGAGACGGTGGCAGCGGCATTGTGTCTTTCCGTCGTGAAAAATATGTACCAGATGGTGGACCTGATGGCGGTGACGGTGGAGACGGTGGTAGTGTTTATCTACAAGCTGATGAAAACTTAAATACCCTTATTGATTATCAATTTGAGCGTTTTCATAGAGCTGAACGTGGCACAAATGGTCGAAGCCGTAACTGTACAGGTAAAAAAGCCGACGATTTATTTGTTATGGTACCGGTTGGTACACGAATCATGGATGTTGACACCCAAGAGGGACTAGGTGATTTAACTCAACATGGTCAAAGAATATTGGTTGCAAAAGGTGGTTTCCACGGCTTGGGGAATGCACGTTTTAAATCAAGTACTAATCGTGCTCCTCGTCAAAAAACATTAGGTACACCGGGTGAAGTACGTAACTTAAAACTAGAGTTACTACTATTAGCCGATGTAGGCCTACTTGGCTTGCCAAATGCCGGTAAATCTACGTTTATTCGTAGTGTATCTGCAGCACGCCCTAAAGTAGCTGATTATCCATTTACGACGCTTATTCCTAATTTAGGTGTTGTGCGTCCAGAAGCTAACAAGTCATTTGTTATAGCAGATATACCTGGATTAATTGAAGGGGCATCTGATGGTGCTGGCTTAGGTATTCGTTTCTTAAAGCATTTAGAGCGTTGTCGCGTGCTATTGCATATTATTGATGTAATGCCAGTGGACGGTTCCAACCCTGTAGATAATGCATTTGCCATTATTAATGAGTTACACCAATACAGCCCTAAACTCGCAGAGAAGCCGCGCTGGTTAGTATTCAATAAAATTGACTTATTACCAGAAGACGAAGCACAAGCGTTATGTACAGCTATTGCAGAAGAGCTAGGCGAAACTGAAAATATTTATAATATTTCAGCAATTAATAAGCTACATACTCAGCCATTAATTCACGACATCATGACACTTCTAGATAGTATGCCTAAAGAGAAGTTTGTACAGGTTGAAGATGAAGAAGTTGAATTTAAGTGGGATACCTATCATGAAAAAGCCACCAAAGGTAAAGGCAATGATGATGATTGGGACGACTGGGATGAAGATGATTACGACGTAGAAGTTGTCTACGAGCGCTAATAAAACTGAATTTATTAAAAAGGAGCTTATGCTCCTTTTTCTTTGTTTAAGAATAAAGTACTAGGTATTTAATATGATAATTTCTATGATCGCTGCAATGGCAAACAATCGTGTAATTGGCCTCGATAATAAAATGCCATGGCATTTGCCTGCTGATTTACAGCACTTTAAAAAAGTGACAACGGGAAAACCTGTGATCATGGGGCGTAAAACGTTTGAGTCAATTGGGCGTCCTTTACCGGGTCGTCGAAATATTATTATTACGCGTAATAACGAATATAGCGCACCAGGCATTGAAACAGTAACTACGCCAGAGGCTGCATTAAAGCTGGTTAGTGACGTTGAAGAAGTAATGATTATCGGCGGTGGAAATATTTATCAACAGTTTTTAGAAAAAGCTGATCGCCTATATTTAACCTTTATAGATTTGGATGTAAAAGGGGATACTCAGTTTCCTGATTATAATAAAAGAGCTAATTGGCATATCGAAGAAGAAGTGAAAAATCTTCCTGATGAGAAGAATAAATCTAGTTATAAATTCGTAACTTTATACAAAAAACGTTAACATTATTGCGTAAATTTTGGTGAGTTGGTACAATATTAAACAGTCGATATAAGAAAAAAGTACCATAAAGGGTTTGTCATGTTTAAATTACCAAAGCTAGCTGTACTTACTGCTGTTGTAGCTGTAAGTTCGTTTTCGTATACAGCACCTGTAAACGCTGAAGATCAATTAGCGGTATCTATTTGTGAGTACATTGCTGCAGATGATAAAAACCGATTACGTAGTAAGCTTAAAAGCTCTCGCGTAAAAATTCGTAACATTTATGATGCAGTACAGTGTAATGGTAATAACTTGCTTCGCCATGCTGTTGCTAGTAACGCAGTTGATACTGGTGAGTATATAGTTAAAAACCTATCTAAGAGCTCGCTTTCTGATGGTGCAGACATCTCATGGGCTGAAGGCAATCACGCTGGTTCACCCCTTATAGCTGTAATTAAAGACCGCGCAGGACTTTAATAAACTATTTTTAAAAGCCGTGTTTAGTACGCGGTTTTTTATTGCCAAAATATTAAAAGCCGATATTGCTCATGCAATATCGGCTTTTTAGTGTGGTTTTTACCAGTCAGCTTAATTAAGTGATCTATTTTAGGTAAGAAAATCGTGTCGGTAACAAGGCAAAAATTTCGTTATTTAGTTGTTCTCGGCAATTACTCCTGCATCGCTCTACCTTCTGCATCCATGCAGTCGTCAATGAGAAATTTTTAACGTAGTTAGCGACAGATTTAATCTCTCAAATTGATTAAGTCTTATTGCAGATTGCTATTATTTACTCTTCAATGAATGGTTCGCCTTCTTTCATCCACTTTGCAGCTGGTTTGCCTTTTAAGTAATGATCAAAGTACTGCATCATACGTACTGAAAAATCGACCTGATTAGGAAATTTTTTCAGGTGATGTGGTTCACCTTCATACTGTAAAAACGTAGCGTCTTTACCTGCTCTTCTTAGTGCTAAGTAGTACTGTACGCCTTCGTGCCAAGGCACTGCATCGTCTTTATCGCCAAACATAATTAAAATAGGAGTATTTACTTTATCAGCAAAAAATACTGGTGAGTTTTCTATGTACAGCTCGGGTGCTTCAAATAAGTTTTTACCTATACGGCTTTGCCCTGTTTCATATTGAAATTGACGCGCAAGGCCCGACTTTAAACGTATGCCACTGTAGGCACTGGTCATATTTGATACTGGCGCACCGGATACAACCGCTTTAAACATATCTGTTTGAGTGATCATAAATGCACTTTGATAACCCGCCCATGAATGCCCTTGTAGGCCTATTTTATCAGGGTCGGCTATACCTAAATCTATTAATTTTTGGGTGGCGTTAATCATGGTTTGCGTTGACGATTTACCCGGGTGGCCTATTTCAAAGCGAATATCAGGTAAAAATACAGCGTAACCGTTTGAGGTAAACATAGGGAAATTAGGGCGATGGTTTAGCTCCATTTTAGGAAAATCATACATACGCTGGCTCATGTAGCGATAAAAGTACACAACAACCGGTACTTTATCGCCTTTTTTATAGCCAGCAGGTTTGATTAACACGCCTTGTAAATCTTCGCCATCAAAGCCTTTATAGCTTATTAGCTCTGGCTTTTCGCCCCATGCAAAACCAGCTGTTTGTGGGTTTAAGTTAGTCACCTTTTTAGGCGCTGAAAAGCTAAAATCAGTTTGGTAGTAATCAGGGTATTGTTGGTAGCTTTGCTCAGTAAATACATATTTATCGGCATGTTTTGCTTTTTTTACAATATCAAAGCGCTTCTGGCCATTAAGAACGTTGGTAATTGTATTTGAGCCTAAATCGAGTTTAGCAACTTCACTTTGCTTTGTTTGTAAATTAATAGCGGATACGAGTAATGTATCGTTTTGTTCAAAGCCGACTTGGTTTTTATCAAGTTTAATAACTCGGTATTGAGTATTACTTTGCTTGCCATTGGTCAAACGCTCAGCCTGTTGAGTGTCCACATCAAATGCCCAAATATCATATTTGCTATAAGCGAGCACTTTACTGCTGTCGTTCATCCAACCTGCAAAACCATACCCAGGTTGTGTAGAAGGGTAGTCGTGTTTATCATCGGCAAAAGTTGCCTGAATGGCTTTGGTAAGCGCGGTTACTTTGTTATTTTTTAAATCTTTTAGCTGTATTTGGCTATCACTAAAGTAAGCTGCAAATTCACCGCTAGGTGCAAGGCTTGGCCTAAAAGGAGAGTTGCTAATAATAGGTGTTTGTTTACCTGTACTTATATTTACAGCAAAGTAATCAGCAAAGAAGCCTCCGTACATTATTTTTTTTAAGTAAGGAATATTAGATGAGCCCAGTAGCGATTCACTTCGCTCAGGGTTAAGTGCAAGCTCTGGCATTGTTTCGTTACTAAGCTGCACAACTTTTTGCGAGTTAACATGATACACACCACTGTAATGGCGGTTTTTATTAACTGCATTCCACTGCTGCTCTTCGCGTGGCTTTATTTGTGCATCGTTGTTATGCCAAACATTCAGCCCTTTATGCTCACGAATCGTGTCAAAGTCGTAAAGTGAGGCTTCATCTGTGTATTCTTTAGCTTTTACTTTAACTGCAAGCTTAGGGTGGTTTTCAAAATATAAGCGTTCGCCGTTTTCTGACCACACTAGCGATGCCGTTTTACCAATAACCCATTCTTTATTTGGTGAATCTATTGTTGATAGCTGCTCATTTTTATATAGCTGCAAGCTATAATTGCGACGGCGAGTATCATCATTTATATAATTGCCCAATGTAAATGCAGCAATATTTTTTGTAGGGTGCCACGCTATGGTATTAGCAATAACACCGGGCTCATCAATTAGTGTGCTGATAGTAAAGTTATTTAACTCAACGAGTGCAACTTGGTTATCATTACCGTCGCTGTAGCTTTGGCTAACGAGTAGTTGATTACCCATAGAGTTAATGGCGTAGCTGAATACGTTATCTATAGTGTGGCTGCGTTTATCGGCTAAATTAACAATAACGAGCGGATAGGTTTTATCTTTTTTATCAGGCGTTATAGCACTTTTATCTTCATTATCGCTTTGCTCTACCTTTGGCTCATCGTCTTCTTTATTTAAGCGATAGGCAAGCCAAGTGCCGTCATCAGATAATTTATAATCTTTTATATCATCAAAATTTTGCTGCTCAGCTGTTTGAGTATTAACGAGTATTAAGTTATTTTTTAGCGTTTCTTTTTTCTTAGTGGTTTCTTTTTCAAGGAGTGTAGGTACTTGAGTAAAGGCTACCCAGTTTGCTGCCTTATTGATGTAGGGCTTTGTGCCGCGTTCTATTTGTGCAATAAGTTTATTTTTTTGAAGTGAATAAACTTCGCCGGTAGCATTACCTCTATATGGCGTTGCACTAAAAGTAAGTACACGGCCATCGTCAGATAGCTGCGTGTTTTTAGCCGATTTAAAATCAAATACATCTTTAAATTGCAGTGATTCTTTTGCGTAAATACCAGTGCTGGCTAAGCTAGCAACAAGTGCTGAACTTAGTAAAGTGAGCTTTTTTTTCATTATAGGTTCTCGTATTGTGACATTATTTCATTGTAACGAGTTTGGCTCACAATTCGAGCGGATCAGATAAATGGCAGCTCAATACGACAAAACGACCCGAAGGTCGTTTTTTTGTGTTTAATTGAGTAAAACTAAAGCCAGATTTTTTGTAATTCGGGCCATTGTTTTTCAAATTGTACACTAGGCTTTGCTTTAAAGTCGCTTCGTACAAATTGATTCATTTTGCCCTCAACGTACGCAAGCAAAAAGTTAGCAAGCGTAAGCTCATCGCTTTGGAAGGTTTTGCCTTCGCGCAGTTTTCGCTCGCGTAGTACTTGTTTAAACTGAGTTTCTAGTTTTTCAAACAAACCTTGTACACGTTCACGTAGGCGCTCTTGTTCACCTTGTAATGCATCGCCGGTCAATATGCGAGTAATCCCCGGATTTTTCTCAGCAAAGGTGAGGAGTAATAATAAAATGTTGTAAATACGTGTCTGGCTTTCTTTTTCGTTTTCTAAAATAAGGTTAATGCGCGACAAAAGTGTGTCTTCAATAAACTCAATTAGGCCTTCAAACATACGTGCTTTACTAGGAAAATGACGGTAAAGCGCTGCTTCAGAAACACCTACTTCAGCAGCAAGCTTTGCTGTGGTAATTCGTTGTCCTGGGCTGGTTTCTAACATTTGTGCGAGTGCTTGCAGTATCTGCTCTTTGCGATTACTTCTTTTTGTCGCAGGCATGAACCTTCCTTTTTTATTAGTTATTCTTAGCTGGGGCCAGTCATTTTTTGTTCAAATGAGTCGCTTATGTTAATGTTTTATTCAGTTTGTTTCCAGCATTTTTATAGATGTTTAGCGAGCTGTTCGATCACTTGATGTGCGATTTGTGTTTTACTCGTTGCTGGTAATTCTACGCTTTCATCGTGCCAGTATAATGTTAAAGCATTATGATCAGAGTTAAATCCCAGGCCACTTTTTGATACGTCATTCGCGCAAATCATATCTAAGTTTTTATTTTTAAGCTTACTTTTAGCGTAGCTTTCAACGTTTTGAGTTTCGGCTGCAAAGCCTACAGTGTAAGGTCGGTTGTTTTTAATAGCAGCAACAGCGGCAATTATATCGGGGTTTTTAACAAGGGTAAGGGTGAGCTCATCACCTTGTTTTTTCATTTTTTGATCTGCAACATTTGCGGCTCTGTAGTCGGCAACTGCTGCACAGCCAATAAATACGTCTGACTGCGGTGCATAGTTTAATGCTTCGTTTAATAGTTGCTCAGCACTTTCAATATTTATTAAATTTACACCAGCTGGCGCTTTAATTGTTACCGGCCCTGAAATTAAATTAACCTGCGCACCTAGCTCTAGAGCCGCTTGTGCTAGAGCGTAACCCATTTTCCCTGAACTATGGTTTGATATAAAACGCACTGGATCAAGAGGCTCTCGTGTTGGGCCTGCAGTAATTGTTATTGTTTTACCTGCAAGTATTTGTGGCTGTTCTTTAGCTGTACAAAGTGCAACTAACTCGTGAGGCTCTAGCATGCGCCCTGCGCCTACATCGCCACACGCTTGTTCGCCTTTACCTGGCCCCCAAATAAGCACGTTACGGGCTTTTAAGGTGGCTAAATTTGCTTGTGTAGCTGGGTGTGCGTACATTTGTTGGTTCATTGCAGGTGCTACGGCTACTTTTGCAGGGGTGGCAAGTAGTAGTGTGGTCAGTAAGTCATCTGCAATACCTGCCGCCATTTTAGCAATAATATTGCTTGTCGCAGGTGCCACCAAAATAAGGTCTGCCCACTTTGCAAATTCAATATGCCCCATTGCAGCCTCTGCTGATGGGTCAAGTAATGAATCAGACACTATTTCTCCACTTACTGCTTGCATGGTCAGTGGCGTTATAAAATGTTTAGCTGATTCGCTCATGACTACTTTTACTTCACAGCCTGCGTCTTTTAAGCGCCTAACTAGCTCTGCACATTTGTAAGCTGCAATACCGCCGCTAATGCCAAGTACAATTTTTTTGTTTGTTAAGTTAATCATGGTTGTTCATCAGTCTTATTTAATATTGTGGCTAAAATAACAAATCTTGACCCGTACAGCTAAGTTTTTAATTTGAAATAATCAGGCGAATTTTAAAATTTGCATTACAGTTATAAGACACTTTGGCTCCTCAAGGATGAATAATGCAATTAACATCGCTACCAAATTCACTGCGCCCACGCGAAAAACTCATTGCAAAAGGGGCTAAAGCGCTAAGTGATGCCGAGTTACTTGCTATATTTTTACGCACAGGTCTGCCAGGAATGAACGTGATAGAACTTGCTCAGCATCTGCTTAACGAAAATCAAACGTTACATAATTTATTTAATGCCAGCCAAGAAGAGTTTTGCGCTCAAAAAGGTCTTGGTACTGCCAAATATGTACAATTACAAGCGGTGCTTGAGCTAAGTCAGCGTTATATGCAAGAGCGCTGTCAGCGTGGGGCTGTATTTAATTCTCCAGATTCAGTATACGATTACCTAACAATTCAAATGCGTGGTTTGCAGCAGGAAGTTTTTATGGTGTTATACCTCGATAGTCAAAATAGGCTACTCAAAGACGAGGTGCTTTTTTATGGGACAATTAATTCGGCCAGTGTTTACCCAAGAGAAGTAGTTAAAGCTGCGCTTAAAAATAATGCAGCCGCGGTTATTTTTGCACATAATCACCCAAGTGGAATTGCAGAACCAAGCCAAGCAGACAAACTTATTACTAATAAATTGCAACAAGCACTGCAATTAGTCGACATAAGTGTGCTTGATCACATCATTGTTGGCGGTGAAACCTGTGTTTCGTTCGCGCAAAGAGGCCTTATTTAATGTTGCTTGGTGAAGAAGTGTGTTAAAAATGAGCGGTTTGGGACGTTTTAGCAAATTAGTTTAATTTAAATGCAGTTTTTACTTTCCCTAAGGGCATTCGATCTTTATAATTAGCCGCTATCAAATTTACATATGAGCTGGTTGGATAGATCAGTATTTGATCTTTGCCTGTAAAAGCTGTATAAAGAGCGCCCTTCGATTTATCTAGGGCACAAATACATGGCCTTAGGTTAAATTAAGCTCGAGCGAAGTTATTGGAGATATATAGACATGTCTAAAGTATGTCAAGTTACAGGTAAGCGTCCAGCGGTTGGTAATCACCGTTCACACGCGAGAAACGCGACTAGACGTCGTTTCCTACCTAACCTACAAACACACCGTTTTTGGGTTGAAAGTGAAAAACGTTTTGTAACATTACGCACTACTACTAAAGGTATGCGTATTATCGATAAAAAAGGCATCGACGCGGTTCTTACAGAAATCCGTGCTCGCGGCGAAAAAGTTTAAGGTATTGAATTATGCGCGATAAAATCCGTTTAGTTTCAACTGCTGGTACTGGTTTCTTCTACACTACCGACAAAAACAAGCGTAACATGCCTGAAAAAATGGAAATCAAAAAGTTCGATCCTAAGGCTCGTAAACATGTGATTTTCAAAGAAGCTAAAATCAAGTAATTTTAGTTTTCTTTCAGAATGTAAAAACCCAGCTTATGCTGGGTTTTTTGTTTTTGTAATTTAAGTACAAATAATAAGGCCGAGCTAACTAGCTCGGCCTTTTCTCCCAGGGGAAGGGAATATTATGGTTGGTATTGTCCGCTAAGCGTCAAACCAGAAAAGGTGCTGTAAGCATTTACGCTTAAGTGCCAAGTTCCCGCTTGTGGATTGCTAAACGTACATGTTTCAGCATTTCCATTTTTATACGGACGACAATCGTAGCTAGAAGCTGTAGGCTGGCTGCCAAACTTAACAAATAAGTCGGCATCACCACTACCACCAGAGGTTGTTACAGTAAATGTACTCATACCTGCTGGCACATCTAAAGTATAATGTTTCCAGTTACCAGTAGTCGCACTAACATCGCTTACTGTACCACCACCGGCTTCAGGCGTGCTTGAACCGCCACCTGTAGAGCCACCTGTAATATTACCCACTAAGCTTACGCCTGAGTATGCAGAGTAGCCACGAAGCATTACATGGTATGTACCTGCTGCAGGGCTATCGATTGAACACTCTTCGCTATTACCGCCTTCATATGGGCGACAATCATAACTAGTTGTGGTTGGTTGGCTTCCAGCACGTACGTATAAGTCAGCATCGCCCGTGCCACCACTCATAGTGAACGTTACGTTAGTCGCGCCACTTGGAACGGTCATTGTGTAGTATGCTTGTGCATTTGCTGCGCCGCTTAACCCTGTTTTAGCTTCGCCATCAACAAGTTCATTATCTCCGCCAGTTGGTGGAGTAGTGGTGCCACTGGCAGCTGCAACTGCTGCTGCGGCATCAACAATGCCCGTACCACAACTAGTACATGTTGCTGAGAATGAACGAGTAGTTGATTTTAAAATACTTTCAATTTCATCAGGAGTCGCATTAGGTTTAGCTTGTTTTATAAGAGCTGCTACACCGGCAACATGAGGGGCTGCCATTGATGTACCTTGAGAGAAGGCGTAGCTATCGCTTGACGGTGTAGAAGAACCTGAATTATAAGTCGAAAGAACACCTTCAGAATCATTCGCAAAGCTTTGCGCGCCACCCGGTGCAGCAACATCAATATTGCTACCGTAGTTTGAGTAATATGCACGTCCGCCGTTACGGCCTACCGATGCCACGTTTACTACACCGCTACAGTTACCAGGGTTGTAGTTTGCTGAGTTATCGTTATCGTTACCTGCAGCAATAACAACCACAGTACCATTACTACGTGCTGTGTTAATCGCATTTTGAGTAGTAGAGCTACACGAGCCGCTGCCACCTAAACTCATGTTAATTACGTCAGCAGGGTTTGAGTTTGCCGGAATGCCAGACACACTTCCACCAGAAGCCCAAATAATGCCATCAGCAATGTCTGATGTTAAACCACCACATTTACCCAGTACTCGTACCGGAACAACTTTTGCGTCGTAAGCAACACCGGCTACACCTTCGCCATTATTAGTAACTGCAGCAACCGTACCTGCAACGTGAGTCCCATGCCAACTAGAGCCTTGGGCTGCATTACTACCACATTCGTTTGCCGCAACGGCATCGCCTGGATCGCGTGCATCACTATCGCGACCGCCGCCATCATTTGCTACTGACAGGTTAGAGATCATATCGTAACCAGGTAAAATGTTAGCGTTTAAGTCTGCATGCGGTCGGTAACCAGTATCAAGTACCGCAACCACTACGCCGCTACCTGTTGCTGTATCCCAAGCGGTCGGTAAATTTAAACCACCTGCTTGTTCGTAGTAGTGCCATTGATCGCCATAGCGAGGATCGTTAGGCGTTGCGAACGGCTTTAACATTTGATCCACTTCAATGTATTCAACATTGCCAGAAGCCACCATTTCTTGCATAAATTCTTGTGCTTCTTCAGCGCTTAGTTTTTTGTCTGCACGCATAACGTGATGGTTATTAAGTGCCATAGCACGGATATACTTCGTTTTTACTTTTCCTTTTTTAGATGCGAAGTTTTTTACAAAGCTCTGTGCACGCTTCTTCATATTTGAAGGGCTCGCGTCTGTACTAGAAATACTCGCCATTTCATTATTATTGTTTTTGTATTTAATAATAAACTGAGTCTCAAAACCGGTTTGGGTTTGTAGTTTTGCAGATGTTTCTGCCATTGAGGTTGAGACAGATTGAGCCATGCTTGAGCTAGCAGCAAAAAGTGTACTTACCGTTAGTGCAATAGCACATTTTTTGAAGTTATTACTTGTTGTCATAATTATCCCTAGTTGTTATTAGTAAATTCGTAATCAGCGATTACGAAACAGAAACAAAGGTAAATGATCTGTTAATAACTTTAAAATACCAATTACTTATGTACCTATTTCATTTGGTTATAACTTAGTGTACCCGTGCTTTTAACGTCTTTTAGTATTTGTGATTAAATAACAAAATACGCTTTTAGCATTAGTTGGTTTGTCCTTTTGTCGAAAAGACATAACTAACCACGATTACATTTGTTGCTATATTTCTAACAATAAATTCTATTCAAGGTGTTTAGTTAATATTTGCTATAATCGGAAAAATTTTTTAGTAGGGTAAAGTAATGAATCAAGTAGATGTAATTGTTATTGGCGCAGGTGCAGCCGGGTTAATGAGTGCTGCACAAGCAGGCTACCGAGGCCGAAGCGTTACAGTGCTTGATATGGGTAAAAAACCAGGCCGAAAAATTTTAATAAGTGGTGGAGGGCGTTGTAATTTTACAAACGAAAATGCTAGCCCCGAAAACTACCTATGCGGTAACCCTCACTTTGTTAAATCGTGCCTAAGCCGTTACACGCAACACGACTTTGTTGAGCTCGTGGACCGCCATGGTTTGGCTTATCACCACAAAACCCTAGGCCAACTTTTTTGCGATAACAATGCACAAGACATTGTTGATATTTTACTGACCGAATGTGAGTGGGCCGGGGTAAATATAAAGCTACGCAACGAAGTGATCAGCGTATCAAAAACCGAAATCGGCTATAGCGTTACCACAGAGCAAGAAACCTTGAGCTGTGAATCGCTTGTCATTGCATCTGGTGGCTTAACTATGCCAAAGCTAGGTGCAACTCCAATAGGTTATAAAGTAGCTAAGCAGTTTGGATTAAATGTACTACCGACAATGGCCGCGCTCGTGCCCTTTACTTTGCATCAGCACGATAAAGAACGTTTTGAAGGGCTTTCGGGAATCAGTATTCCTTGTGAAGTTTCAAGCGAAGACGGCGCCGTATTTAAAGAAAATATCCTTTTTACTCACAGAGGATTATCGGGACCTGCAATATTACAAATAAGCTCTTTTTGGCGAGCTGGTCAGGCTGTAATTATAAATTTATTACCAGATATAAACTTAAAACAACAACTTGTGGACTGGCGTGAAAGCCAAGCTCAAAAGTCTCTAAAAAACAGCCTTGCGACTATTTTACCAAAGCGCTTTATAGAAATATTGCATGAAAGCAAAGCAATTCCAGATTGTAATATTAATCAACTTACACATGCCCAAATAGATGAATTAGTAAATTATATTCATGCTTGGCAAATTAAACCCAATGGGACTGAAGGCTATCGAACAGCGGAGGTAACTTTAGGCGGTGTAGATACCGACGAGTTGAGCTCTAAAACCTTTGAAGCTAAAAAAGCTAAAGGCTTATATTTTATAGGTGAAGTAACCGATGTAACAGGCTGGCTTGGTGGCTACAACTTCCAGTATGCTTGGAGCTGTGGATTCGCTTGTGGGCAGTACGCCTAAGTTTAGGCTATAGAGCCATTTAAGTAAGTTGATTGAGCGATAACGGTTGAATCCTTATCGCTAACACATACGTTATTTCGTCCATTATTTTTAGCCCTATATAGCGCTGTATCAGCCCGCTCTAATAGTTTTAGCACTGTATCGTCTTTTTGTATCGTTGCTAAGCCAATGCTTATAGTAAATGCTATATTTGTAATTGTATTTTCGGCAATATATTTTCTCAGGTCATCAGCTTGTTTCGCACCATCATTTAAAGAGGTGTTCGACAAAATAATAGTGAACTCTTCTCCACCTCATCGCGCAATAAGTGCGTAATTTCGCATTCGTTTTTTTAATATTTTTGCAAATTCAGTGAGTACGTTATCGCCAACTAAATGCCCGTAGGTATCGTTTATATTTTTAAAGTGGTCTATATCGCAAATAAGTAAGCAATGTGGGGTTTTAAAGACGTCGTTTTTAGCAATTAACTGTGATAATTCAAAATCAAATTTTTGCCTGTTATAAAGCCCAGTTAACTTATCGGTTTCTGCTAAGTGTTGAATTTCTAGATTACGGATAGATAGTCGGGTGTATGCCGAAAACCGTGTTTTTTCGTAAAATCTAAAAATCAAAATATGAGCAAGACCTACTTCAATAAGATTAAATAAAGAGCCTAAGCCAATTGTTACGGTTTGCTGTTGTTGTAAGTACACAAGATACGCACAAATAGCAAAAGCGACTGCACTAAATATACTCCCCCAATTTCTGCCAACTAAAAAAAATGTGAATGGCGGAATAAGCGTGGCCCAAAATAAAGAGTGGGCATGGCCACCAACTGAAATCACAAACATTAGAATTAAACTAACAATCATCAATGTAACGGCCCAAGAGGCTACATTTACATTAGCTGTTTTATTAAACCAAATACAAATACCGAGCGATATAAAAAGGCCAAAAGCATCAATAAGTGCTATTTCGTAGCTTGCAAAATAAAAGAGATTGAGCAGGGTTAAAACTAAAAAGTAACATGTAGTTATTAGCAAGGAGTGGGCTATTAAGCGAGTGCGCCAAAAGTCCTTGTGATCTTTAGGGTACTGTGGAAACTCTTTGTACCAAAAACTTAGCATAATGAGTGCCCCATAATTGTATACTTTATTATAGAGATTATTACTCATATACAATTATTATTATAGTTTTAATGTCGTCCTATGTAGTTTACGTGTAAGTTTTTTTACTGTTAGCGAGAGATTCGTAGTTGTATCTAGTAGAGAATTGTTGCCAAGGTTCTTAGATTGCATAGCTCTAAAAACAAAAAGCCGATAATGCATATGCAATATCGGCTTTTTAGTGTTATTTATTAAAGCTATTAGGCTTTAGCAAACGCATCTTGTAGTGGTGGTACTACTTGCTTTTTACGGCTTAATACACCATCTAACCATACTTTATCATTTTCTGGTTTAACGCCGTAAGCCTGCTCAACTAGGTTTGCATCGTCAGATACAATTAGCATCTCTGAGCCTTCTTTCATGATATCGGTAAGCAGTAAAAATACAGAGTGACGATTACCTTCAGTTTTAAGTTTTGCAATATCAGCTTCAAGGTCAGCTTTAATATCGTCAAACACAGCAAGGTCGATTACTTCTAGTTGGCCAATACCTACTAGGTTACCGTTCATGTTGAAATCTTTAAAGTCACGCATAACTAAGTCACGTGCAGGTGTATCTTCTACTGCAGACTTAACGTGGAACATATCCATGCCTAGTTCTTTAAAGTCTTCAACACCCGCAATTTCAGCAAGTGCTTCAACACATTTAATATCGGCAGTGGTACATGTAGGTGATTTAAATATTACGGTGTCGCTTAAAATTGCACACATCATAATACCTGCGATGTCTTTAGGGATTTCTACGCTGTAAAAATCGTACATCATTTTAATAATGGTATTTGAACAGCCAACAGGACGGATCCAACATTCAAGCGGAGTAGATGATGTTAAGTCACCTAATTTATGGTGATCTACCACGCCAACAACACGGGCTTGGTCGATATCATCAGGTGCTTGTGTTTTTTCTGTGTGATCCACAATATACACATCTTCGCCCGCGTAGCTTAATTTAAGCTCAGGTGCTTCGAAACCAAATTTATCAAGGATAAATTGAGTTTCTGGTGAAACTTCACCAAGACGAGTTGGTATTGCCGGCTCATCGATTTGGTTTTTTAAATAAGCCAGTGCAATTGCACCACAAATAGAATCTGAATCTGGGATTTTATGGCCCACTACATACATAGACATTGACGGAACTCCTTTAAATTTGCCGATATTCTAACAAAGTCTGCGCCCTTTAACATATAGACAGTGCAATTAAGTTTTAGTTACACTTTAAAATCTTGAATTTACTAGGTGTATAAATATGCGACTGGGCCGTAAAGGTTGGAACAACGTTATAATTTTTTCAATGTTGATTATGATCTTCTTTTTAAATGGCTGGCATAAGCAATTTTTGGGAGGGGAGGGTAAACCAGCATTACAAGCAGTGCTTCCTGAGCAAAGTTTTGTATTAACACTTAAGTTTGTTGATCAAAAAATTGAACGTATAGGTACTAGCTGGCGTACAACACCACTACAAAAAGATGCGCCGCTTATTTGGCAGGCAACTGAGCAGCAACTTAAAGATTTAGTTAGCTATTGGCAAAACGCGCAGCTAATGGGTGTAAATGAATCAGTAGTTTTTAATCCTAATTCACCTTTATATGTTGCGACTTTTGAGCTTGCGGGCGAGAGCCTTCCTTGGGTTTACTTGCTTTATAAAGGAGCTGGGCAATATTATTTGCTAGAAAAAAATAGCCAGCGAATACTCGCTCTTGATTTAAGTACTGCACAGCAGTTGTTTCCAAGTTTTGATTTTTCACAAAGTGAGTCTAATTAATGCCTGAATTACCAGAGGTAGAAGTAAGCCGTATGGGGATCACCCCCCATATAAAAAACCAGGTTGTAACTAAGGTCAATATTTATAATGCCAGTATGCGCTGGCCTGTACCTGATGATGTTTACCAGCTAGAAGGGCTAACTGTTACTAGTATTGAGCGCCGTGCAAAATATTTATTACTGCATTGTGAGCTTGGTAGCACTATTTTACATTTAGGTATGTCGGGCAACTTACGGGTTGTAGATAAAAGCGAGCCTTTAAAAAAGCACGACCATGTAGAGTTTGTATTTGGAAATAATAAGGCGCTGCGCTTAAACGATCCACGCCGTTTTGGCTGCTGCTTATGGCAAGAGCCTGGCGAAGTACATAAGTTGCTTTCAAAGCTTGGGCCTGAGCCTCTTACTGATGATTTTTTTGCAAAGCGGGTGTACGAGCAGTCACGCAATAAAAAAGTACCTGTTAAACAGTTTATTATGGATAACGCAGTGGTTGTTGGTGTAGGAAATATTTACGCTAACGAGTCATTGTTTAAAGCAGGGATACATCCAAAACGCGAAGCTGGGAAGGTTTCTCTTAAACGCTATCAAGTGCTTATCCCAATAATAAAAGATACGCTTGCGGCTGCTATAACTCAAGGTGGTACAACCCTTAAAGATTTTGCACAAAGTGATGGTAAGCCGGGCTATTTTGCACAAGAGTTATTAGTGTATGGCCGAAAAGGAAAGCCCTGTTTAACGTGTGATAATGAGTTAGAAGAAATAAGGCTGGGGCAGCGTAGTACCGTTTTTTGTTCAAATTGCCAAAAGTAACTACTTTTACTTTTTAATGCTCTAAAGAAAACCCCCGTTAACACATAGTGCTAACGGGGTTTTTATTATCTATAAAGCGTTTTATACCAATCCGCAATAATACTTAATCATTTTGCGGGGCTAAAGGTGTCGCTACCTGCATTAAAAAATTCTCATTTACGACTGCATGGATGCAGAAGGTAGAGCAATGCAGGAGCAATCGCCGAGAACAACTAAATAGCGAATTTTTTGCCTAGCTATCAACACGCTTTTCCAGCCTCAAAATAGATCATTTAATTAAGTGAATTGATATTAAACTTTAAATTCGTCTACTGATAAACGTAGCTCTTCAGCAAGTTTTGCAACTTCAGAGCTTGAAATGTTCGTTTGGTTTGCGCCTTCAGCAGTTTGCTCTGCAATCGCTACAATTGACTCTAAACGTTCGCTAATCTCTTGAGCCACTTGTTGTTGCTCTAGTGCTGCTGTTGATATTTCTTCACTTACATCATGCGCTTGTGATACAGCAAAAGTAATTGAGTCAAGCGCGCTACTTGCTAGGTCTGTTTGTTCAACACACGATACCGCACGTTGCTTACCTTTACCCATTGCTGTTACCGCAGCCTCTGCGCCTGTTTGTAGCGATTCAATCATCGATTGTATCTCTTGGGTCGACTCTTGTGTTTTGCTTGCCAAAGAGCGCACTTCGTCTGCTACAACCGCAAAGCCTCGGCCGTATTCACCCGCACGTGCAGCTTCAATAGCGGCATTAAGTGCAAGTAAGTTAGTTTGGTCAGCAATACCGCGTATAACATCTAAAATACTACCAATTGACGCGCTATCTTGGTGTAGTTTATTTATAACTTGCGAGGCATCATCAACTTCGCGAGCTAGTTGCTCAATAGTTGCTTTATTTTGGTTTGAAATACCTTTAACGCGTTCGGCTTCTTTATCGGCATTTTTAATTTCGCTTAGCGCTTGTTGAGCACTGCCACTTACTGTTTGTGAAGTACTGCTCATTTCAGTTGTTGCTGTAGCTGCTTGTTCTACTTGTGCCTGCTGGTTGCGAATTGCTTGGCTTGATTCGGCAGTAATTGCAGAAGTTTGCTCTGATGCCGCAGCAAGTTGGGTAGAGCGAGAAATAATACCTTTAATTAAGCTACGTAGGCTGTCTATTAAGGTATTACAGCTTTTAGATAGTTCGCCAAACTCATCTTTAGCACTATCGTCTAAGCGTTGGGTCATATCGCCGCTAGCTACAGTGTCTAAAATACGGTTAACTTCAGCGAGTGGTTTAGTAATGCGGCTTACTGTAATAATAGCTATGGCAATAGCAATTAATGTAGCTATTATCATACCTACCCATGTCCACAAGTTAGCTGAGTCAACGTCGCTACGAACGCCTTGCTGTAATTTAAACGCAACATCACTGGCTTGTTTTACAAGCTCATCAATTTGGTTAAGTGCCATTCTTGTTGCTTGTTCTGATTGAGCAAGCTCGGCTTCGGTCAGTGTAATCGCATCAATTAAGCGCTTTTTATTAGCAGCTAACCCGTTGTTACCTTTTATGTTGCTCTCTAACGTATCTACATACTCTTTAAGGCTTATGTACAAGTCACTATGTGTTTGTTCTATTGCTGGTTTTATAAGAGCAAGTGTGCGGGTAACTTCATCAAGGTAATAAGTTTGCTCATTTTTAACAATATCGAGCGTACTGAGTGTTTTTACAGTTAGCATATCGGTGCTGTTACTTACTACCGACATAAAATTGTTTTCTAAATTGTTTGCAGCTTGATAAGCACGGGGGTGGTTTTGCTCAAATCCATCAATATCAATAATATCTAATACGACCGAGTTAGCGTCTTCTGCACTTAGCTCTATATTTTCAAGTTGGGCGGTTAAGGCTTTATTTAGTGCAAGCTGTTTGCTTTTATCTGTTAGTAAGTTTTCTACTGTATTTAAAAAGCTTAAGTAAGTTTTTTCTACGTTTTGGCTACTTTGATTAAGTGCGGTATCGTTTTTAACTACTTCTTGAAGTTCGCGATGTAGTGTATTAAATAGCTGCTTTTGTTCATTAACTTGTTTTTTTATTGGTTCTAATTCTTTAGCTGATGAAGTGTAAAAGCTAGCTTGAGCGGCTTTACTCATTAAAATAAACTCAGCTTGTAACTCAGAGCTTTTATTTAATGCTGGAAGTGATAGTTGATTCACTTTTTGAGTAGAGCGATCGATGTTTGCTATTTTTATTAAGGAGTTACCACCAATTATTAGTAATAAAAGGGTAATAAATATAAAACCACCCCAAATACGTTGGCTTACTGTTAGGTTCATAAATTTTCCACTCAAAAATACTTCAATTAAATCTTATCGGCGTTTGTACCAATAAGTTAAGCAATTAAAATCAATTACTTTAACTAATTTTAACTTTTAATTGATAAATCTAACAGATGTATTAGTTTATTTCAGTTTATTTAGACAAAAGGTGGGATTTTTCTACAATTAATTTTTTATTACTCAGCTCCATAAGGGTCATACTGCCCCCCCACACACAGCCAGTATCTAAGGCATGAATACATGGGTTTGCTGTTTTACCCTCAAGCGCAGCCCAGTGGCCAAAAATAATATCGTGCTTCGCATTTACTATATTTGGGTGTTTAAACCATGGCGTTAGCTCGCGACTATCAGTTATTGCACCTTTTGCATTAAGCTCTAATTGATTATTAGCAGTTAAAAAACGCATGCGAGTAAAGTAATTAACTATGTATCTAAACTTTTCAAAATCATCAAGTTCACTTGAAAATTTATCAGGATGAGGCTGATACATACGCTCAAAAAATAGTTTAGCATTACTTGATTGGTAGCAGCTTTTTGCAAATTCGGCGTACCTTAGCGCATTGCTTATTGTCCAATCAGGGTTTAACCCTGCATGAGAAATAAAACAATTATATTGTTTTAGCTCTATTGCTAATGGCTGAGTTTGTAAAAAAGAAATGTAGCGAGCTAGGTGAGGGCTTTCAAATATAGGGCCTAATTTGTCTTTAGGATTAATTGATTTGTTAAGGTAATAACAGGCAACCATGTGAAGGTCGTGATTACCTAAAGTGATAGTCATACTATCTTGGTGTTTGTAAATGTGATCTAGGCAAGCAAGAGAGTCTGGCCCTCGGGCTACAACATCGCCAACTAAATATAAGTGATCTTGGCTTGGGTTAAAATTAACGCGTTGTAAAAGGGTGTTAAATTCACTAAAACACCCTTGTAAATCACCTATTGCGTAATCGGCCATCGATACACTTAATGTAAAATGTTAGGGCAGGCCAGGCGAAACACATTAATAGGTGCCTGAAACTCAGAGCCAAACTCGTTACGTAATGTGTAATGACCCTGCATTGTACCCACTGGCGTATCTAAAATTGCACCACTGGTGTATTTATAGCTTTCGCCAGGGCCAATATCTGGCATTTCGCCTACAACACCTTCACCTTCAACTTCGACTTCTTTGCCGTTTGCATCAGTGATTAACCAATAACGGCTCAGTAGCTTGGCACTACAAAGGCTATGATTTTTAATTGTTACTGAGTAAGCAAATACGTATTTTTCAAGCTCAGGTTGAGATTGACCTTCTACGTAAAATGTTTCTACAGATACCTTTACAGGCGATCCTATATTACTGCTTGTTGTCATAAATCCAGTTAGCTATATCAATAAATTGTTGTAACGATAGGCTTTCAGCACGAAGAGTAATATCTATACCAATGCTTGTAAGCTCATCAGCTGTTAGTAAATTACCTAAACTATTTCGTAATGTTTTACGACGTTGGTTAAACGCTTCTAAGCATACTGTGTTTAAAATTTTCACGCTTTTGGCTGTA
The DNA here is from genome assembly GCF_900239935.1 of Pseudoalteromonas carrageenovora IAM 12662. Lineage (NCBI taxonomy): Bacteria > Pseudomonadati > Pseudomonadota > Gammaproteobacteria > Alteromonadales > Pseudoalteromonadaceae > Pseudoalteromonas > Pseudoalteromonas carrageenovora. The sequence goes on along the minus strand of NZ_LT965928.1, from coordinate 3,127,450 downwards.
CGTTGCTCTGCTTTTTTAGGGATTAAGCGAATAACTGCCGAATCAACCTTTGGAGCAGGTTTAAAGCACTCTGGCGGTACTTCAACTACAGGCATTGCATTACAGTAATACTGCGTCATAACACTTAAGCGGCCAAATGTTTTACTGCCAGGGCCAGCTACCATACGCTTAACGACTTCTTTTTGAAGCATAAAGTGCATGTGCTCAATATGATCAGCAAATTCAAAAAGGTGGAATAGCAAAGGCGTAGAAATGTTGTAAGGTAAGTTACCAAACACTTTTAATTTTTTGTCATCACGTACCAGGCTTGCAAAGTCAAACTTCATTGCATCGCCTTGGTTTACCGTTAACTTAGGACCTAAAAATGGGTGCTCAATTAAACGTTGTGCTAAATCTTTGTCTAGTTCAACAACCGTTAAATGGCCGCTTAAATCAGCCACAGGCTCAGTAATAGCGCCAAGGCCTGGGCCTATTTCTACTAAGTTGTCTTCTGGTTTAGGATCTATCGCAGTGACTATTTTATCGATGATAGATTCATCAAATAAAAAGTTTTGTCCAAAACGTTTACGGGCGCGGTGTCCTAAATGTACTTTATCGGTCATTGATTCTGTGCTTTTTCTTGGGCGAGCTTAATTGCTTCGCGGATCGCTAATTCAAAACTGCCAACATCAGCGGTTCCAGTGCCTGCTAAATCTAACGCAGTACCGTGGTCAACTGAGGTGCGGATAAATGGTAAGCCTAAGGTAATATTTACCGATTTACCAAATCCCTTGTATTTTAGCACAGGTAATCCCTGATCGTGATACATAGCAAGCACAGCATCGGCTTCAGATAGATATTTATCTTGAAATAGGGTATCGGCTGGAAGTGGGCCAATTAAGTTCATGCCTTGGCTATTGAGCAGTTCAAGCGTTGGGGTAATTGTTTCTATTTCCTCAGTGCCTAAATGTCCATCTTCACCTGCGTGTGGGTTTAAACCACACACTAAAATACGTGGTTTTTCTATACCAAACTTAGTTTGTAAGTCGTGGTTTAAAATACCTGCTACTTTAGTTAAACGCTCTGGTGTAATAGCGCGAGATACATAGGCAAGTGGAATATGAGTAGTTACAAGGGCAACACGTAATCCCTCAGTTGCTAGCATCATTACTACATCGGCAGTATTTGATTGCTGTGCAAAATATTCAGTGTGGCCACTGAACGAAATACCCGCTTTATTTATAATACCTTTGTGAACAGGACCTGTAACAACGGCGTCGAAGCTACCATCCATGTTTTTCTCGCTTGCTATGCGCAAGGTATCTAGTACGTATTGGCCGTTACCATCATCAAGTACGCCAAGTTCTACATCTACACCTAAATCAACTTGATGAATGTATAAACTGCCCGCAGGCGCTACCATTGCTGGCGCTTCTTCATCAAATTCAATTAAGTTTATTGTTAAGCCTAAATGCTCTGCACGCTCTTTTAATAGTTTGCCATCAGCAATGGCTACTAGTTGAGCGTCCCACGCTTGCTGAGCAAGCGTGAGAAGCAAATCTGGGCCAATACCGGCAGGTTCACCCGGGGTAATAGCAATTCGTAAGGTCATATTTATTGTTCTGTTGGGAAAATTTCAACGTGAGCTTGCTCGCGCATTTCTTGCTGCCAGTTGAAACTTTCTTCCTTAAATTTACGGTTAAATAACATACCGTGAGCACGGTTACGTTTAGCAAGCTCTGTTTTATCAGCTACGCGTTTTCCTAGTAGCTGAACAATGTGCCAACCAAATTGCGTTCTGAACGGTTCGCTTATTTCATCTTGCTTAAGAGAAAGTAATGTATCTTTAAACGCGGGTACGTAGGTCGTAGGATCAGTCCAGTCGTATTCACCACCTTTAAGTGCTGAGCCTGGATCTTCAGAGTATTCTTTAGCTAGCTCGCCAAAATCAGCTGTTCCTGCGCGCAAATCTTTTGCAAAACCTGCAAGCATAGAGCGTGCTTTTTCTTCGCTTAAAATAATTGATGGCTTAATAAGAATGTGACGAGAACGAACCTCTGTAGTTTCGACTACTTGTAGGCCACGTACGTCTTGTACTTTAATAATATGAAAACCAGCGCCTGAACGAAGAGGACCAACAATAGCGCCTGTTTTTTTACCTTTTACAGCTTCAGCAAAAAGCGATGGCATTTCGTTAATACCCATATAACCAAGCTGTCCACCTTCAAGTGCTTGAGAGCCGCTTGATGATGAGATTGCAATACGTTTAAATTCTTGGCCGTCGTTTAATAGCTCAATAACTTTATCTGCACGTGTTTTAGCACTCGTAATCTCTTCAGCGGTAGCATCGTTAGGGATATCAATTAAAATATGACCAATGTCGTACTCTTCAGCACTTTGACCTTGGGTTTCCATAATTTTTAAAAGGTTATCAACTTCTTGCTCACTAATATAAATACGGCGATCAACGTTGGCTCGCGTTACTTGTTGCGTGGTTATTTCTTTACGAATTTCTTCGCGGTAGCTTTGAAAGCTTTCACCAGCACCTTCAATAGTACGACGTAAATCAGCAATAGTACCGCCTTGCTCTTTAGCCATGTTGGCAAGTGTTTGATCCAGTTGGCTGTCTGAGATTTGTAGACCCATTCGCTCAGCCATTTGCATCATAAGCGCTTGGTTAACTAAACGTTCTACAGCTTGTACACGAAGGGTTTCGTCTTTTGGAAGTTGTTGCCCTTGCTCTGCTGCTTGCTTTTTAACACGATCAATAATGGTGTCTACTTCGCTTTTTAAAATTACGCCTTGGTTTACAACGCCTATAACTTTATCTATTTCTACTGGTGCAGCCATTGCACTTTGACAAAGGCTGACACTTAAAATTGCTGATGTTAATAATTTTGTTAAATTCATATTCTTTTTACTACTCTTGCTAATAGTACTGTTGTGATACTAGTTATTAAGAAAATACGGTCTACGATAGCCAAAAATACCTTGTTGTAATAATTTTTGTGCATCATAACGGCTTTTACTGCCAAGTCCTTTTAATACAAAATTCAAACTAATACCTGAATCAAAAGTTGCTTGTTCTTGCCCTATTAACTGATTTAAATCAGTTTCTATTTGGCGATGGCCAGTAATTTGGATTGCCCAACAGCATGATTCATACTGAAATCCGCTCAATACTTCGATGCTTCGATTATTTTCAAGGTCTCGGTGATAACTTGCAATGAATTGCCATTCGTCACTAATAGGAACACTTGTAAATACACCTGCTTGCTCGATTGTATTTCCTGAGACATCATTTGCATAGCGATGGTTCAATTGTACTAGCTGATTATTATCACCTTTGTAATCAAGAGTGACATTAGACTGCACCATTTGCTTGCCATCTGTATCGTACTGAATGCCACCAGCAAGATACCAGCGGCGATGCCAATGTAACATGGTTTGTGCTGCAAATAGTGCATTATAATTAGTATCGGAGTTTAAGCCTTGCTCTGTAGGCTTTGCATCGTCACTTAAATAAAAGATTTGCCCTGCACTGAAGTTAAACACTTCTTCTTGTTTTTTATCAAACAAGCGAGTTGTTGCACCTAAGGTAAATTGATTAGCTGCCGCTATTCGGTCAACACCTGAAAAACGCACGTCTCTGAATAAGCCGTAATAATCGTCTTGTAATTTGGTGGTATCAAATAAGCCTATGTCTGATTGATCTTTATTTGGGGTATATAAATACTGAATTTGTGGTTCAAGTGTTTGTATACCGTCTTCAAAAAAGTAAGACGCGTCACGCTCAAAATTAAGCTGAGAATACAAGCGTACTTTAGGAATTGTACGAGAAACTGTATCGCTATATTGCGTACCGGTTAAATTACCATTTTGCTTGTAGTTTGTTTGTAATAAGCTCACTTCAGATAAAAAAGACCACGCATGAGTTGCATAGTTATAGCGAGCTTTAGGCTCAATGTGCACGCGTGTTGCACTATCTATATCTACCTCTGAAGAGCCATTAGTAAAATGGCTAATCTCGCCTGATAGCGTAAAGTCAAAGTTGTCAAAGCGCCACGGAGCAGTTTGAGTAAAGTTAATTTGCGGTACCGCCGTGTATGATTCTAAGTGATCGCCGAGTACTTCGAAATTTTGTACTTTTATATCGGTGCGCCATGTCTCACCTAAGTGAGTAAGCGAGCCTGTACGATAAAGCTGAGTATCGGTTTTACTGGCGTAACTTGAACCTAAGTCAGTTATGTAGTTATCATCACTTACGTTAGTTACATCAACGCTCGCTCGCCAGTTTTCACCTAAGTAACTTTGCTGCTGCCAATGAAATATGTAGCGCTCTTCTAAATCAGGCTCTGAGTCATCGCTATCTAAATATTCAACACCCACTAAACCTTCATGTTGTTCAGTTAGGTATCTAAACTCAGTTTGTAATTGCAGCCCTTTATTAGACATATAGCGAGGGGTGATGGTGGCATCAAAGTTAGGCGCAATATTTAAATAATACGGTGTAACGGTTTCTACGCCGTATTTATCAGAACTTGAAATAGTAGGTGTAAGTAAGCCCGATTTACGGCGCTCATCTAATGGGAATGTGAAATATGGTAAATATAAAACAGGTGTATCTAAAATACGTAAAACTGCGTTGTAGGTTTCGCCCCAACCTTCTTCTCGTGAGAGGTTAATTTCATCGGCTTCTATTTCCCATACTGGCGTATCACTTGGGCAGGTAGTAAAGCTTGCATTCATTAGCAATAAGCCAGACTGATTAACAGTAAGTTTTTCAGCGCCGCCTTTGCCTTGTTGTTCGCTCAGGCTGTAATCGGCGCCTAACAAACTTACTTCTGAATTATTTAAATCGGCGTTTAAACCGGTGCTATTTACCTTACTAACATAATCTTGATAAGTAATTGGCCCTGTTGCATTTAGTAACCCACGCTGTTTGTCTATCAACGCAGTTTGTGCGGACAAACTCATCTTAAGGGTGTTAATATCAACATTGCCGGTAAATTCAGCGCTTTGGGTGCCAAGTAGCTCGACATCATCAGCTTGAATGTCAACTTCACCGAGGTTAAGGCCTTCAAGTGGTTGCCAAGCTCTGGTTTGCATTGAAATGCCACACAAGTTGTGTGCAAGTTCAGTTTCGGCAAGCGATGGTGCGCTAACTACGCTTAGCATCAATATGCCCCAGGTTTTGCTCATTTATTGACCTTAATGCTGTGTGATTAAATATAATCTACACATAATAAAGGAAAATAATGGCAAATACAGTAATTGACCTATAAAAATAGATATCACTATAAAATGACACGCTTTGAGAATTTACAACAATTTATAAACGTACAGCTTAATGCCAAATCGCACACTCTAAATGCCATTACGGGTGATGCGAGCTTTCGTCGTTATTACCGTCTAAATCACGATAATAAGCATTTAATAGTGATGGACTCAGATCCAAAAAAAGTAAATAACGAGCCGTATATTTCGTTAAATAAGGTGTTTACAGAGCAAGGCTTTTTGCTCCCTTCTATAATTGCAAGCGATGAGCAACAAGGCTTTTTTATATTAAGCGATTTAGGGTCTACTCACTTAGCCGATATGCTCGATGACAAAAATAAAATAGAGCATTATAAGGCATTAATCAGCTTAAATGCGCAGTGGGCAAAAACGCCATCAGCTTCAGCCATGCAAGCTTATAGCAAAGATTTCATCCAACTTGAGCTAGGCATATTTAGCCAATGGTTAGTGAGTGATTTTATAAGTGAATCACTCACTACTGAGCAAGTAGCAATGTGGCACTCAAGCTGCGAGTTACTTACAAATGCTATGCTTTTACAGCCAACCGTGACAGTTCACCGCGATTATCACAGTCGCAATATTATGTATAGCAACGGCCAGTGGGCCATTATTGATTATCAAGACGCCGTACAAGGCCCACTTTGCTATGACCTAGTATCGCTATTGCGCGATTGCTACTACAAACTACCTGAAAGTGAGTTATCAAGCTTACTTGATTTTGCTTATAAAGAATTTATCGCTCAAGGGTTAGTAAAAAATACCTCTTTTAGTGAATTTAAATATTGGTTTGATTTAACCGGTATTCAGCGCCATTTAAAAGCCGCGGGCATATTTTGTCGGCTATATTTGCGGGATTCAAAAACAGGTTATTTAGATAATATTCTACCAACACTCGATTACATTGTTGAAGTAGCCGCACATTACTCAGAGCTTAGTGATTTAAGTGAGTGGATAAAGAACACAATTGTGCTAAAAGTTACAAAGCAACTTGCTGTGGAGCGTACATGAAAGCAATGATTTTAGCTGCAGGGCGCGGCAAGCGAATGATGCCACTTACGCAAAATATGCCAAAGCCAATGTTAAAAGTGGCTGAAAAACCACTTATTGAGCATCATATAAATAATCTAAAGGCGGCGGGCATTACTGATATTGTAATAAACCTCGCGTGGCAAGGTGATAAAATAAAAGATTATTTTAAAGATGGTAGCCAATTTGGCGTATCTATCAATTATAGCCAAGAGGTTGAAGGCGGCCTTGAAACTGCTGGCGGTATTATTGAAGCGTTACCGCTGTTAGGTGATTCGTTCATTGTTATAAATGGCGATGTATATACTGATTACGATGTAAGTGCGCTTATGCAGCTACATTTACAATCAGGCGAAGCGCATATAGTACTAATAGAAAACCCGCCACATAATCTTGATGGCGATTTTACATTAAGTCATTTATCGGATGAGAGCCAAAAATATACGTTTTCAGGGATCAGTAGATACCACGCTGACTTTTTTAAAGGGTTAGCCCAAGGAGTTCGGCCTTTAGGGCCAATATTACGAGAAAAGTTAAATGAACATTTAGTCTCTACTGAGCTCTATATTGGACAATGGGATGACATTGGCACGCCAGCGCGTTTGGATGAATTAAACAAACGTTTAAAAGCGCAGTAAATATTAATTTTAAAAAGGCAGTATTATAAATGTGGGGAAAAATTCTCGGTTTTTGTTTTGGCTTTATGTTTGGCAAAATTTTTGGTGCCATATTAGGTTTATACCTAGGTCATTTATTTGATAAAAGCCTTAAAAACGATTTTGACAAAGCCGGTGGCTTTTCAAGCTTATTTAAAGGTGATGATGTACATGAACGCCAAGCATTATTTTTCTCAAGTTGCTTTGCGGTTATGGGGCACATTGCAAAATCGAATGGCCGTGTAAGCGAAGTACATATAAAAGCAGCTAATTTATTTATGGATGAAATGGGCTTAAAAGGCGATGAACGTCGCGAAGCTCAACATGCATTTCAAGCGGGTAAAGAAAGTGATTTCTCTTTAAAAGAAACCGTAAGCGATTTTAAGGAGCGCTTTACCACTCGCCACGATTTATTGCAGCTGTTTTTAGAGATACAAATTCAAATGGCGTTTTCTGATGGTGTATTAGCTGAGCAAGAAAAACAGTTATTAGCACAGGTAAGTAAGCAGTTAGGTATTTCTAAACCTCATTTTGCATTTGTTTTAAAACGTTACCAAGCTGAGTTTAATTTTAGGCAGCAACAGCAGCGTTACAAGCAACAGCAACAAGGTCAAAGTAGTAGTTACCGTGAAGGTTCTGGGCATCACGTACCGCCAGATAATAGTATGAACCGCTCACAAGCACTTGCGTTACTAGGGTTAAATAGCGACGCTACTGCGCGAGATATTAAAGTCGCATATCGAAAATTAATGGCGCAGCATCATCCTGATAAACTTGTGTCGCAAGGGTTACCAAAGCACATGATGGAAGTTGCGGTTAAAAAAAGCCAAGACATACAGGCAGCTTACGAGTACTTAAAAAAGGCGGCGTAAAAATCCGTCTATTTCTTTGCTTAAACGTGCGTGCTGCTGTGGGGCGTTTCGCATACCAAAAAGCTGGCGCTGACGGTAATCAAACTTAGCGTTTCGGTTAACCCAGCGCTTGCGGTTTTTAAGGCTAAGCAAAATGTCAGTACTGTCGTTTGTGTAGTAAATATCAAGTAACGCAGGGGCTACTAACGATGTTGCTTGGCTTAACTCTTCATTGCGTTGAGCATTCGGTAAGTAGCTGCTTAAACTAACAAAAGCATTAATTTTAGACTCTGGGAAATCTGCATAATACTCAAGTAACATGCCTGCACTCGCTCCTTGGGCTATTACAACAATATTACTGGGCTCAGCCATCGCTGTTTGATAGAGCGCTTCGTAGCGTAGTATTAGATTAGTTTTGTAGTCTTCAAGCACATCATTATTTACAGGCTCAATTGCACTAACATAGTGTGGCTCTGCGCTTTGTTTCTCAGGTTCATTAGCATCACTTTTAGACTCATCGCTGGTTGAGGTTTCTACAGCGTCAGTTGGCGTAACAGGTTTCATTTTTTTTGCTTGCCAATCTATATCTGGCACAGTCATAGCGTAGGTTGTGTAACCTAAGTTGTTAAGCTCTTTACGAAGAAAGCTCATACCTGAGTTATTCGTAGGGACTGAATGCCAATCCGGAATAAGTAAAACAACCCCTCTAAAATTGCTGCTCATATATTCGCTATAAAGGCTCAAAAATTCGGTATCGCCAGCAAGAATTGGTTTTATTTCAGCGTTGGGGAGTAGGCGTTCGATATCGCTGTTTTCAATACTTGAAAGTGCAGGAGGAGCAATATGCTCAACCGCAGTTGCAGGTAGAGCTAAAAAAACTGAGTAGCTAAACGCTAAGCAACACAAAATCTTTTTAAATAATTGCAAAAAAACCATAACACACTCAACTAATAGTCATTAGTTAAGTATCGGCCTAGTTAACTAAAAGTTTAATAATTTAGTTAGGGCGTGTTGATCTTTGATGGTTAAATTTACAGCAGTATGTTTGGTTTTTAGGCAAGGCAGAGCCTATGAAGTGTGGTTACTCCCCATAAATAGGCGATAACGCAGCATAAATGCCAAACATGCGCTGCCCTTCGGGTTCTGCCTAGGGGCGATAAACTCTTTGTTGCCTACATGGATGTAGGTAAGGGGCGTGAGCAGGACGCGGAAGCTTTACTCGGTTTTTACTTATTCTTACATGGATGTAAGCCAGTAGGGTAACGCAGGAGCAGTTACCGAGCCACTAGGTTACAAACCTCGCGCCGCGATTTAATCGCCCCTAGATTGAACAAATTTCAATCCGCAAAGATCAACACGCCCTGGTCATTGAGCTTATTAAAATTCAGGCTCAACTTCAAAAGTAAGTACTTGCTCAGTAACTGGGTGCTTTAATGTAAGCATTTGTGCATGCAATTGTAAGCGAGGTGCAGCAGCGAGTGCATCTTTATGGGCGTATAACCTATCACCTAAAATAGGGTGGCCAAGGCTTAACATATGCACACGCAATTGATGCGAACGCCCTGTTATTGGAGTGAGCTCTACGCGGGTAGCATTAGCTTCGCGCGTGAGTATTTTATAATGTGTAAGCGAAGGTTTACCTCTTTCATGGTCAACCATTTGTTTAGGGCGATTAGGCCAGTCGCAAATAAGCGGTAAATCTACTGAACCGTTAGGGTGTTCAAGCAGTCCGTAGACGCGTGCAATGTAACGTTTTGCGGTTTCGCGTTCTTGAAACTGCATACTTAAATGCCTATGCGCCGCCTTATTCATTGCCAAACACAATATACCTGAGGTAGCCATATCTAAACGATGAACTATTTTAGCTGTTGGAAAAACGCGATTAACGCGGTTAATTAAACTATCGGCATGTTTTGGATCTTTACCCGGAACCGTTAATAACTCACTTGGCTTATTAACAATGAGTAAGTCGTCATCTTGATAGAGTATGGTTAAATACGGACTCATTGGGGGATTGTAATTAACTAACACGGCCGACCTCAGTAATTTTGCAGGGCGCTATTTTAGGGGAGCGAAGGAAAAGGCTCAAGGAAAACATTCTCAGCCTGTACAAAGGCTCCTAACTTATATGCAGTTTTCTGATGCATAAAAAAGCGCGGTATAAATACCGCGCTTTATTAAGCTGTCATTTTTAATTTTTTACTAACGACTGACAGCTATAAACTTAAAGCTCAAAAAACCTTAGTGCGAAACCACAATTAAGCGAATTGCATCAAGTTGTAACTGCGCTTTTTCAATATGCGTGCTCAGCTCGCTGCGCTGCTTATCGAAGAAAGTAATTTCCTCTTGGCGAATATTCGGGTTAATTTGTTTAAGGGCTTCTAAACGAGATTGCTCTTCACCTAGCGTACTTTGCATTTTAGTTAAAGAGGCTTCACGAATCACTTCTAGTTTTTCTTGCGCCATGTCTTTTGCATTGTTGATCATTGGGTGAATAGCACTTTGCAGTGCACCAGCAAGTTTACTTGCTGTTTGGCGACCCACGGCTGAAAGTTGTTGGTTAAAGCCATCAAACGCTACGTTTTCACCTAAGTTATTACCTGCTTTATCAAGTAATATACGAATAGGTGTTGGCGGTAAAAAGCGACCAACTTGCAATACTTTTGGGGCCATTGCTTCGGCAACAAATATCAACTCAACAAAAAAGGTACCCGGTGGTAATTTTTTGTTTTTAAGCAGTGCAACCGATGCGCTACCAAAGTCGTCGTCACAAATCATGTCCATAGTGCCTTGCACCATTGGGTGATCCCAGCTAATAAAATGTACATCTTCTTGTGAAAGTGCAGTGTCACGGTCGAATGTGACTGTCATACCGTCTTCTTTTAAGCTTGGGAACGAGGCGTTTAGCATATGCTCTGTTGGCTTTAATATAATCGTGTTTTCGCCTTTGTCTTCTTGGCTTACGCCGAAGGTGTCGAATACGTTGATCATGTAACTTGGAAGCTCAAACTGATTGTCGAGCTTTTCAATGTCGGTAACCAGAGAGTCAGCAGCACCTTGGCCAGAAGAATGTAGCTCTAATAAACGGTCTCGTCCACTTTCCATTTTTTTACGTAGCACGGCATTTTGTTGCGCCACTTGTTCTAGCATTGGATCTAGCTCGTCTTCATCACAGTTATGTGCTGAAATGTATTCAAGTAAATCTTCGCGAAACTCTTTATATAATAACTGACCTGTGGTTGATGTAGTTTCAAAGGCATCTAGGCCTTCGTTGTACCAACGCAGTAATACTTCTTGAGCTGTGTTTTCAAAATATGGCACGTGAATATTCACGTCTTGTGTTTGACCTATGCGGTCAAGTCGGCCAATACGTTGCTCAAGTAAATCAGGGTTTAGTGGTAAATCAAATAACACTAAATGATGCGAGAACTGGAAGTTACGACCTTCTGAGCCAATTTCTGAACACAATAGTATTTGTGCATTGTCGTATTCGTCGGCAAAAAATGCAGCCGCGCGGTCACGCTCTATAATCGACATATCTTCGTGGAAAACCGAGGCTTTAATCGCTTCGCGTTCACGAAGTATTTGCTCAAGGCTAATAGCGGTTTCGGCTTTGGCACAAATAAGGAGTACTTTTTCGTGTTTAAGCGTTTTAAGTGTTTCGATTAACCAATCTACACGTGGGTCAAATAATCCCCAGCTTGCACTTTCGCCTTCAAATTCTTGAAATATTTTTTCTGGGAAAAGAGCGCGATGTGCACTTAGTTCAGCGTTTTGAATACCACCCATGTTACCTAGTACCGACATAGCTGTTTTGTACTGCTTTGGTAATGCCATTGGGTAGGCGTGCAGTTTACGGCTAGGGTAGCCATCAATGCCACTACGGCTGTTTCTGAATAATATACGGCCAGTACCGTGACGATCGAGCAGCATGTTGAGTATTTCTTTACGTGCTGGTAAATCACCTTGCTGTGCTTTTGCAAGAATATCGGTAATGTCCGTTTCTTTTAATAGCTCGATAAGTGTCGCTTTAGCTGTATCGTCTAGTGCTTGCTCTTGCAATAACTGATTTGCCGCTTGCGCTACGTCTTTATAATTTGCTTCTTCTTCTTTAAATACGTCGTAGTCGTAAAAACGGTCTGGGTCGAGTAGTTGTAAGCGCGCAAAGTGACTGCTATGACCTAGTTGATCAGGTGTAGCGGTAAGTAAAATAAGGCCTGGAATATCTTGGCTAAGTTCAGCCATTCGTTGATATTCAGTACTTGGTTTTCCGTTATTAATGCTTAAGTGGTGCGCTTCATCAACAACTAATAAGTCCCAGTCAGCAAGTGTTGCTTGTTCAAACCAGCGTTTTTTCTTAGTTAAAAACTCAAGGCTTGTAAGCACTAGCTGCTCTGTATCAAATACGTTTGGCGAATCGGCAAAGGCTTCGTCACACCGCTCTTCATCAAAAATAGAAAAACGTAAGTTAAAGCGACGTAGCATTTCTACTAACCATTGGTGCTGTAGGTTTTCAGGCACAACAATAAGTACGCGGCTTGCACGGCCACTAATGATTTGTTGGTGTAAAATCATGCCTGCTTCAATCGTTTTACCTAGGCCTACTTCATCAGACAGTAATACGCGTGGTGCAAAACGTTTACCTACTTCTTGTGCAATATAAAGCTGATGCGGAATAAGGTTAGCACGCTGGCCAATTAAGCCCTTAATAGGTGATTGCTGGCGTTCAAACTGGTGCTGCCAAGTTTGGTAGCGAAGTGTATAACGATCAAAGCGATCTATTTGGCCTGCAAATAAACGATCTTGTGGTTTATTAAACTTAATAAAATGATCTAAAAAGGTTTCTTTTAACTTTGCTTCTTCGCCGGTATCAACACGCGACCCTACGTAACAAAGTAGTTCCCCCTGAACTTCAATAGACTCTACTTCTAATTCCCATTCTTCAACGCTTTTGATCACATCGCCAGGATTAAATGCCACACGGGTAACAGGTGCTTCTGCACTAGAATAAACACGGTTTTCACCACTAGCAGGAAATAAAATGCTGACCTGACGGCCTTCAATGGCAACTACGGTGCCTAATCCTAAATCTGACTCTGTATCACTGATCCAACGCTGACCTAAGGAAAAATTCATGTATGTCTCGTCTATGAAGAAAAAGGCGGCTATGTTACCTGTTACATAACACCACTGCAAGGCGCTATTTGGCTCACTTTTAATTAATTTTGTAAGTGTTAATTATTACTATTAAAACCGCTTGTTTGTGGCTCTTTTTTAGGTAAATAAAAACTATATCTAGTTTGTAATAAAACGGACTTTTATGACAAATAGACTAAACTTACATTATGCCTTAGCAATTAAGTATTGCAGGTTTGAGTTTTGGCCCGTTTTACTTAGTTATTTTGGTATAGCATAAAAATCATAAAACGTAAGGAAAGTGCTATGGAAAAAGCTTCGAACCTTGAAAGTAAAATGTATGTGCTAGACACCAATGTACTGTTGCACGAACCCCTCGCTTATTTGTCATTTCAAGAACATAACGTTGTAATTCCCATGACGGTACTTGAAGAGCTCGACCACATTAAAGACAGAAAACACGACGTAAGCCGCGATGCACGTGTAGCTATTAGAGGCTTAGATGAGGTATTAAAAAACGCAACTCCCGAACAAATGCTGCAAGGCGTAGCATTACCAAGTAACAAAAAGGCCAAAGAAAGCTCAACAGGCACCCTTATAATTGTAAATGATCATTTATTTGCCGATTCAATCTCTGGCCTACCGGGTAACGAAAACGACCACCGTATTATTAACTGCGCCGTACATTTACAAAAGCAGCACAGCGATTCAAAAATTGTATTAGTAACAAAAGACATCAATATGCGCCTTAAAGCTAAAGGGGCTGGCCTTAAATATGTTGAAGATTATAGAACCGACCAACTAATTGACGATATTGCATTACTAACTAGTGGCTATAAAAAAATAGAAGGGGATTTTTGGCAGCATGTGGGGCAATGTAATACCGAGCAAAGCGGTCGTGATACCTATCATCATGTTTCTAAAAATTTAATACCGGATGTGTTTTGTAACGAGTATTTGCTCGATGGCGGTGAGCACTTTGCAGCGCGGGTAAAATCGTACGACGATGAACATATTACATTAAAAGACATAAGCGTTGAGCGACTAATGCATCAACACGCGTGGGGTGTTAAACCTAAAAATATTTATCAGGGTATGGCGCTTGATGCGTTGCTAGATCCAAGTATTGAACTTGTTATTTTAACCGGGCCTGCAGGGTGCGGTAAAACATTGCTAGCGCTTGCCAGTGCACTTGAAATGGTTATTGAAAAAGGTATTTACGATAAGGTAATTGTAACGCGTAACACTCCAGAAATTGCTGAGTCTATTGGTTTTTTACCTGGCACTGAGGAGGAGAAAATGGCGCCGTGGTTAGCTGCCATTACCGATACGCTTGAGGTATTACACAAAGGCGATGAAAACCCAATTTCTAGCCGTAACTACATTATGGAAAAAGCCAATATACAATTTAAGTCGGTTAACTTTATGCGTGGGCGCAGCATTCAAAATGCGGTGGTAATTTTAGATGAAAGCCAAAATTTAACGGCTTCTCAGCTAAAAACAATTATTACACGTTGCGGAGAAGGCACAAAGCTTATTTGTAGCGGTAACTTAGCGCAAATAGACAGTAATTACCTAACCCCTGTTACTTCTGGCTTAACGTATATAGTTGAGCGTTTTAAAGATTTTGAAGGCAGCGCAACGATTAATTTAAATGGTGTAGTACGCAGCCGTTTAGCCTCTTTTGCGGAAGAGAATTTATAGCTTGCGCTTAACAAATTGGCTCGTTAGTCTAACTGTTGATTTTCGAGCCAAATTACAGGCAATACGTTGAATTTTTTACCTCTAAAATACTATTACCGCTCATTATTTATTGCGCTGTTAGTGCCATTAATTGTCGCTTTTTTACTGTGCCTGCATTTATACAATATAAAGCTTGAGCGAGCGGTAGAAAAACGCGAAGCCGATTTTGCTAATGTATCAGCTCAAGTTAATCATGGCATGGACTCGGTAAATGGCTTACTCAGCTCTATGTTTAATTTATATCAACGACCTATATCTGCTCAAATAAATCAAACTTTACTAGAAGGTATTAATCAGTACAGTGGTTATTACTATCGACACTTTAATGTGCAAGGAACAGAAATTATAGGTAAAGGGGAATTTTCGCTATCTGCTGAGGCACTTTTACAGTGGCAGCAAGTTTTTTCACTTGGACCTTCCTTTAATACAACGCTTGCACTTATGCAGTCGCTATCGGCTGTAGCGTATGTAGATGAAAACGATTTTGCTTATGTGAGTAGACGTAATAAAAGCCAAAGCTTAATGCTTAGTGAAATATTAAACGGTAAGTTTAAACCCAAATTTTCTCCAAATAGGCTAACCTCAAGCCCTATAATTAAAATAAACGATAAGTCCTATTTTGCTATTGGTAGGCAACGATATATAGGCTCAAGTGATTATATTATTTTAATTTATGACGTTCAGGCTATTTCTGCATGGCTAAGTAAAGTTTCACCAAGTAGTGGTGAATATGTATTTATGAATCAGTCGCATCAAATTATCGCCAGTTCAAAAAACGTAATAGAAAAAGCGGTGCAGCTTGAGTCTTATTGGCCTAATTTAGTAGAGCATACAAAAGAAGCGACAGTATTAGCCAGCGACAGTAATTTTTTTATGCAACCAATGGCTGAATTACCTATTCATGCAGCATATTACGAACCAAAACCTCAATTTGTAAGCTCAATTAAATACGAAATATTATTAGAATTTGTATTTTTAACTCTGTTTTTAAGCATGATGTTTGCCGTATTTTTTTGGTTAAGCCAACGTATTTTTGTAAAACCCATGACGCATTTAATGCACTTTTTGGAAAGTAATAATGCCCAGCTTAATAATAAATTAAATTATAACGTGCCGCTAAGTTGGCAACCTTGGTTTTCTAAAGTCAAAACTGTATTTAGCAAAAATGAGCAGCTAGTAGATTCGTTAAAAAATGCCAACAAAGCGCTTGATGAACAAGTACAGCGTCAGTCTGAAAAGCTCAATCGAAGTTACGAGGCAAAAGAGCGCCATTTAGCTCTATTAAATACCATGTTAAATAGCGTGCCTGATCTTATTTACTTTAAAAATATTGATGGCACATTTTTAGGTTGTAACAGGGCATTTGAAGCCTACATAGGTAAAGACCAAACTTCACTCATTGGAATGCGTGTAGATGACTTTGGTGAAAACGATCAGCAAATAAATACATTAGAAAAACAAGTGCTGCAAAATAGAAATAGCGTAGAGCAACGAATAGACACTGATACAAAATCATATCAGTTAACAATTGCACCTTTTTATAACGAACATCAGCATTTGTTAGGCACAATGGGCATTGGACGAGATATTACCGAGCAGCAGCAAACGCTTCATGCATTAAAAGCTTCAGAATCTAAATTTAGAAGCGCTATTGAATTTGCGGCCAACTGTGTAGTGCTACTTTCACTTGAACATACAATAGTGCAAGTAAATAAAGCGACTAGAAAGCAGTTTTCTGAGCAAAACACCTTAGTGGGCGAGCCATTAAAAACATTATTTGATGAGTCTCAATGGCAGCAAATTAAAGACGCTTTAGCGCAGTTGCTTGATGATAAAAAAAGGGTGTATCACTTAACGTTATCTCAAGGAAAGCTGGCTAGCTGGCTGCAGTTGAGTATGTCGCTTGTGTGGGATGAAAATCGAGACCCTGCTTATTATGTTATTCACATTCAGGATGTTAGTGCTTTAACTAAGGCAAAGCACGATGCAGAGCGTGCAACATTAGCTAAGAGCCGCTTTATTGCAAACTTAAGCCACGAAATTCGCACCCCTCTTAACGCTGTATTAGGTTTACTCGATATGCTTATTGAGCAAGGGCTAAATCAAAAGCAATTGCAACATACTGACCAGGCTAAAAACGCAGCACAAAGCTTATTATTAATGCTAAACAGAATGCTTGATTTTGCACGTATTGAAAGCGCTCAAACTGATTTAAAGCTAGCACCATTTAGTGTTATTGAACTCGTTGATATTTGCGAAAGCCTAACGGGACCATTATGTGAAGGCAAAGGTATTGAGTTTATAATTGATATTGACCCGCTAATAGCCCCAGATTTAATTTGCGACAGTATCCGCCTTCAGCAAATATTAGGTAACTTATTAACCAATGCGGTTAAATTTACTCATACAGGGTCGATTACACTTAAAATGGAGCTCATAGAGAGCGATAGCCTAGATCAGCAATATATTTGCTTTAAAGTCATTGATACAGGTATGGGTATAGATGAGGCCGATCAGAGGCGCTTGTTTGATGCCTTCACGCAAGGTGATGAGTCATCTACACGAATACACCAAGGAGTTGGCCTTGGTTTAGCTATTGTTAAACATGCAGTGTCGTTAATGGGCGGTGAAATAGCACTTAAAAGCAAAAAAGGTCATGGTTGTGAATTTAGCTTCAGTATTAGCTTATTAGTTGATTCCAGTAAAAATAAAATGCTACCACGTAATGCTCTCGCTATTTTATCAGAGCAAAGCAAAGAGCTTGAGCACGTTACTAATGCTTATAGTGAGCTGGCTAATATTAGTTTAGATGAGGTATTAAAATACCCAATTAAGCTATCTAACACTCAACAAATAATCGTGGATGCAAATGATTTACCTGAGCTATTAAAAGTTGAAGTGATTAACGATTCACTATCAGCGAAAGAAGTATCAGTGATTATAGTTAATCATCAGCACACGCTTAACCTTCCTACCAGTGAGCATTTAGCTGCTAAGCATGTAAAGGCTTCTGCACTTGGGCAAAGGTTATTTAGCTTAAGCTCATTGATTGAGCCTAAAACAGATATAAATACGGTATTGCAAAATGTACCAGAACTAAAAGCAGATATATCAGGTCTACTTGTATTAGCAATTGATGATAATCAGCTTAATTTAGAGATTATTAGTAGTGTCCTTCGTCAAGCTAACATAAACGTAGTAACAGCTTTAAGCGCATCTATTGGTATGGAGCTATTACAAGTATTAAAACCGGATCTAATATTGATGGATGTGCAAATGCCACACATAGATGGCTGCCAAGCAACGACTTTGATTCGTCAACAGTTTGACGCAAAACAGTTACCTATTTTTGCGTTAACCGCGCATTGTGAACCCGCTGATATTGAGCGCTCTTTAAAGTGCGGCATGAATAAGCATTTAACAAAGCCTGTAGTTGCTAAGGTACTTATTGATGCAATAGCTGATTTAAACTTAGTAAAACCAAGCTTTTTTGAACGCTCGTTTGCACTTAGTCAATTTAGCTTAGACGAGACATTGCTTAATACCATGATTGGTAAGTTTGCTAACTTGTGCGAAACTCAATTAGCGCAAATAGCAGAAACCACCAGTAAAGATGATTTGGTACGCTTAGTGCATAGCATAAAAGGTGTGGCTGGTAATTTGGGTTTTAGGCGATTATCGCATTGTGCATTAGTATGCGAGCGAAACCTTAAAACGACTAACGAGCCAGTTGAAACAACACTTAAAGAGCTTATTATGCAATTAGAGCAAGTAATTGTTTTTATAAATGGTTTAGGGGAGAAGGATGTCGAAAAGAGCTAAAGTATTAATAGTGGATGATGATCCGCTAAACAGATTAGTACTTGAAAAAACACTTAAAGACGAGCACGACGTGTTCTTAGTTGATAGTGGTGAAAAAGCGCTGACATTTGTAAAAACAACACAAGTTGATTTAATTATCCTCGATGTAATTATGCCTGGTATTGATGGCTATGAAGTTTTAGTGCAGCTTAAAGAAAACCCTATAACTCAATCCGTGCCTATCATATTTATATCAGCAAACCGTAGTCATGACGACGAGGCTAAAGGCCTTGAATTAGGCGCAATGGATTATATTACTAAGCCATTTAGTCCCTCTATTGTAAGAGTAAGAGTTCGCAATCAGCTACTTATAAAGCAAAAAAATGACTTGCTTGAAATGTTGGCCTCTATTGATGGGTTAACTGAAATACCTAACAGACGCTACCTTGATGAAAACTTATCTCGCGAATGGCGCAGAAGTAAACGCAGTGGAACGCCATTGTCGGTATTACTTATGGATATAGACCATTTTAAACGTTACAACGACTGCTATGGACACCGAGCTGGCGACGAGTGCTTGAAAGAAGTTGCTCAAGTTCTTGCAGCTCAATGCGAGCGAGGAAGTGATTTTATAGCGCGTTATGGTGGTGAAGAATTTGCCGCAGTACTGCCTGGGGTGGGTAAAGCTGACGCAATTGAATTTGCCAATAAAATACGTAGTGCGGTTAATGCTTTGGATATAGAGCATAAAGCATCGTTAAATGCGGATCACATAACAATTAGTATTGGTATAGCAACAACCGAAAGCGGGCAAATATACGCTGAGCAAGCCCTATTAGAAGAAGCTGATTTAGGCTTATATGCTGCCAAAGATGAAGGTAGAGATAGAATAATAGCGCGTTAAAAAGAATATTTTTAAATGCAAAACGCCAATATTTATATTGGCGTTTTTAGTATCTAATGACTTTTGAGGTTAGACTTTTTGCTGTTTAGTTCGCGATCATACTTAAAGCAGTGTCACCAATACCTACCAACTTATCATTTTTAAATACAGGCGGCGTACATTCATCTTTCGTTGTTTTAGAATCAGAATGCTTACTATGAGTGACATAAAAAAGTACTTGGTATACATCGTCATCTTTTTTTAATAGCTCTGTGAAATTAGGCGTTTTTAATTGCGTTAAAACAGATTGATAGCTGCTATCCATCGTCAGTTCTGAAATAGCCTCACGGTTATTCTTATGGTGTGCTTGCCAGCTTGATGAGTTTTTCCCTGCCCAATGAGTCTCAGCTTCACCATCAGATACGGCGATAACACAGCCGGTTAAAAATGGTGCAATAAGAGCCGCTGCTAATAGAGATTTTTTCATTGTGATATTCCTTAAATGAGTTTTTAATATTTTGATCATATAAGGCAATTAGTAGGCCAAGTTTAAAAGTTATTTAAATTCAGTTGGTTAGATTTTCAGGGCTGTATTTAACTAATAATTTACAAAAATAATTAGTAAAAACAGCCACATTTTAGTTTTTTTAACTATTTGTCAGCAATGCAGTTATACCAAGCGGTTACGAGATTCGCCGTTATTAAATGCAGTAATATTTAGGCTGACCTCATTGATTAGTCGTACGATTGACTCAGTGCTTGCCCATGCAATGTGTGGTGTAAGTAATAAGTTATTACCAGTGTAATTAGCGAGGGGATTAGTTAGCTCCGCAGGCTCTTTTGTTAGTACATCTACGCCAGCGCCAGCAATTAAGTTTTGTTCAAGTGCTTTGGCTAAGTCAGCTTCGTTAATAATCCCACCACGTGCAGTATTAATAATAATACTACTTGGCTTCATCATTTTAAGCTCTTGTAGTGCTATTAAATCACGAGTTTCGTCAGTAAGAGGGCAGTGAACACTGATTATGTCAGCCGTTTTTAGTACTTCTTCAAATGGGGTGCGTCCGTCTCTGCACTTTACGCCCTTGCGCTCAGCAATAATTACTTTTGCACCAAACGCCTCAGCTACTTTTGCTACGCCTTTACCCAGTGTTCCACCACCTATAATGGCAAATGTTTTACCTTGAAGGTCATTAAAACTGTAATCTAGTCGGCAAAACATTTCACTTTTTTGCCAAGCGCCTTGTTGGCAATCGGCTTGATAGCGATGAGTATTACCTAGTAAGTTAGTCACTAACGAAAATGTATGCTGAACAACAGAAGGTGTTGAGTAACCAGCAACATTAGTAACTGCAATACCAAACTCTTTTGCAGCGTCTAAATCAACATTATTAGTGCCAGTGGCACTAACGCAAATTAGCTTAAGTTGTTTTAACTGGCTAATCGTATCGCGATTTAATACTGCTTTATTGGTAATAAGTACATCTGCACCTTGGCAATGCTCAATAACTTGTTCTGGGCTGGTAAGTTCATACGTTGTTAAATTACCAAGTTGCTCAATACAAGCAAGAGATGTGTTAGCTAATGTGGCGTTATCAAGAATAGTAATGTTCATTATGAGCCTTTAATTAGTAGATCTAGAATAGTTTCAATCGTGAAAGTGTTAGCGATTTATAGAAACTGAAAATGTGAAGTTAAGGTACTACGAAAGGAAGCCTTTGAAAATGGTATTACTACCAAATGACTAGGCTATATTTTGAGGCTAAATATACGCTGCTCTTTGCTTTATAAAACCACTCTTGTTTAAAGCAGTTCTGGCCCTGAAAGCCTATAAGGCCTTAATGCGTTATTTATAGTGGTCTGCCCACTAGCACATTGATAACATGGTATTTTGGTTAACTGATCAGATTTTTTGCACTTATGAGCCTCCTCATGGTCATAAGAGTAGTTACTTAGCTAAATTTGGTTAAGAGATTTATTATTTAGGCTCAGAATAAATTAGATCAAAATCGTTTTTTGGTTATTTCGCATTTTAGATCGCCTGAGTTATAATCGAACTTAGACATAAACGGTGCGCCTTGGCGTGCCGTTTTTTAACATTATAGATGTAGTAATGAGTGAATTAGAAGATAAATACGCAGATATACGCCCATACAATGACAGCGAAGTTGCGGCTTCACTAACACGTTTAATTAACGATAATGCGTTTATTGATGTAATAGCAAAGTATAATTTACCGCGATTTTTATCATCAATGCCTTTTATTACCCGCCCGCTGGTAAAAAGTCAGTTACGTAAAAAGTGGGGCAAAGTAAGCACGGTTGAAGACGTACAAAACGAAGTGGCGCAATACTTAGATAAATTAGTAAAACGTACGACTTCTAAAGTCACTTTTTCTGGGTTAGATCAATTAGATCCAAACCAAGCTTATTTATTTATTTCAAATCATCGCGACATAGTGCTCGACCCTGCTTTAGTCAACTGGGGTTTATATCAGCATAAAATGAAAACAGTGCGTATTGCTATTGGCGATAATTTATTGCAAATACCTTACATCACTGAGCTAATGCGCCTAAACAAAAGCTTTATTGTTAAACGCTCAGCAAAAGCGCCAAAAGAAATGCTTAAAGCGCTCACCCAGCTTTCATCTTATATTTACGACTCTTTAGTTGGCGGTAATTCTATTTGGATTGCGCAAAAAGAAGGGCGTGCAAAAGATGGCTTTGATCAAACTGATCCGGCACTTTTAAAAATGCTGCAACTAAATGGTCGTAAGCAAAAGAAAGAGTTTGGCGAATATATTAAAGAGCTTAAAATTGTTCCTGTGTCTATTTCGTATCAGTATGAACCATGTGCTATTGCTAAAGCCAAAGAGCTTTATCATAAGCAGCACCATGGTGAGTATATAAAATCGGCCGGTGAAGACATTGCAAGTATTGTTGAAGGTTTTAGCACCGCGAAAGGGCATGTACATTTAGCCTTTGGGCAACCAATCAAAGAGCAGTGCGATAGCGCAGAAGAGCTTGCTAAAACAATTGATCAGCAAATAGTGGATTCATTTTACCTGCACCCAGGTAACTATATTGCTGGTGGCTGTAAAAAGGCAGTTATTGACTCCCCAGATACGGCTAAGTTTGAGCAGCGTTTAGCACTGGTACCTGAGGAGTTAAAGCCGTTAGTACTGGCTATGTACGCTAAGCCATTTCACCGTAAAACAGAAATAAATACGAATAGCTGCGAGCATTAATAGTTGTTATTTTGGTCAGTTTTTTAAGCTAACTTCAGATCAAATAGATAAAAGCAGCAATTTAATTGCTGCTTTTTTTTTGTGCAAAAATAACGCTATACTAAGTACCTCTTATTTAACGGTGCGAATGCCATGCAACAAATTGAAATATTTGATATTCCAAGCCCTTGCAAAAGCATTTGCTTAGTAAATAACAGGGGATATTGTAAGGGGTGTTATCGAAGTCGTGATGAGCGCTTTGCATGGAACACACTTACTAATGCCCAAAAAAAGAAGGTGCTTAGTTTGTGTCAGCAGCGTTATAAACGCTATTTGCAGAAAAAGCAGCAAGCTGCAGCTCGAAACACACAGGCTGAGCAGCAAGGGTTCGACTTTTAAAAGTTTAATCCGTATTTGGCTTTAAGTGCGTAAACAGTGCCGTTATTAGTTAAATTAATTAGCGATTTTTCGAGCTTATCTACCAAGTTTTTATTATTTTTATTTAAGTAATGATAAAGCGGGTAAGTGGTTAGTACTTCTTTTTCGAAGCAGCTTTTTGGTTTAACCGCAGAGTTATTTTCAGGCAGAAAGTCAACCATCAAAGCACTTTGAACCTTTTGCTGAGCAAGTAAGTTTAGTTGTGTGCTTATACTTTTTACTTTAATGATAGAGCCTGCAAATTTAGTGCTCGCTAAATAGCGCTCTTGAACAGGGTAAGCATCAACAATAGCAATGCTCTCAAGTTGTTCTAATTTATTGGGTAGGCATGTTTTATAAAGAATTAAGTCGAATTTAAATAGCTCGTAGTTAACCCTAACTAAATTTTTGTAATCTTGTTCAACGCTTATATCTCTTCCTAATTGGCCATCTAATACGCCATTATTTGCCGCTAACAAAGCATTCTTACGGCTAAAATCGATTATATGTATTTTAAAGCCAATATCGGCGTACGCTAATTTTAATAGTTCTAATGCATAATCGGCTTGAGGAGTACTTTGTGGGCGGTTGAAGGTCAGACTATATTGATGGCTAAAGCAAGAAGCGCTAAAAAATAAATTTACCAATAATAACAAGGCACTAAAACATCTGTTCATTATCAGTTCCAATAACTACAGAAATAAATAAAATAAGACGCGTATAATAGCAAGCTGATTACCGCTTGCCCAGTTTAGTGGGTGAGCTATCAATTTAATATATGAATAAGGAAGTATTGTGAGTTTTAATCTATGCCTATTACCACGTGAAGAAAAATACCAAATTCAGCTCGATTACGAAGCGTCTTTTTGGGCTTATCAAATTAAGCGAAATAAAAAAACACGTGAGCAAGTATACAATACTATTCATAGCCGCCCGATGGCAGAGCAAATGGTACTAAAGCAAAAGTTTGAGCAGTACTTAGCATTAATGCTTAGCTAGAGAATAATAGATTTAAATGATTTTATTTTAGTTAATCTCTTAATGAGAGTTTAGGTTAAGCAATGTATAGCGTTTATGTGCTCGATGAGTTAAAAACCCCACTCGTTAATAAGTTTTATAAAAAATATAACGTAAGAGGGCGAGCAAACAAACAAGATAAGCTCTGGGTTAATTACTATAATAATGAAATAGTCGCGGCATGTAGGTTACAAAACAAGGCTGATTTTTTGTTTTTATCTACCGTTTATGTCGCTCCAAAGCACCGCGGTAAAGGTGTGGCTAAGCAATTAATATCTGCTCTTATAAAACAGCAGAATAAAGTAATTTATACCTTCGCATATAAAAACGTAGCCGATTTATATTGTGCTATTGGATTTAACCAGGTGTTAACATATACTCTTGCTTTACAAGTACTTTTTGATACTTACAAGCACCGAAATATTATCGCCCTAGAGTACCCATAGTAATAAAATAATAATATGGAATAAGCATGAGCAAATGCGTTAATGGGATCATTAGTTGCTTTATAGTTTTAATAACTATTTTAAGTTGCCAAGTTGGCGCACAAGTAAAACGTTTATCTCCTAGCGAAGGTTTATCACAAAGCTACGTAAATACGATGCTCATTGATAATAACGGTTATCTTTGGCTTTCTACAGAGGCTGGGCTTAATCGTTACGATGGCTATCAAGTTATTCCAATTAATGGCCCTAATGGCGAATTAGAAGAAGCCATAATTGACCGTATTTACCAAGACCCCCAAGGCCACATTTGGATAGCCTCCTTACTAGCGGGCTTATTTAGATACGATCCCGTTACCGACTCTTACCAACAATTTTTAGAAAAACCCACCAGTGAAGAAGAGATAATCAATCAGTCTGTTTTTAGCATGATTGCAGTTGATAAAAAAACGCTTTGGATTGGCCGGGGGCGAGATTTTGCAAAGCTTGATATAGCTACGGGTAAAATTACCACTATTTTTGAGCTTCCTGAAAAATTTAAAAACACCTTAGTAAGAAAACTATTTGCCTATAATGGCTACATATTTATAGGCACAAGCCATGGTGCTTATGTATTTGATATTGCTACAGAGCAAGTTAGGCCTCTACAGCATCTTAGAGGTGAGGCTGAGCACATATATCAAAATAACGTAAAGTCGTTTGCACTAGGTGAAAACAATCAGCTATTAGTGGGTGCTGTACAAGGCTTATATGAAGTTGATATTAGTAACTTATCAAAAATGTTTGAACGCCCTGACTTACCGTTTAAAAATAAAGTACTACTTACTGATTTAAATGTTTGGGCGATTACTAACGAGCACGGAAAATTAGATTTAGCTACCGATAAAGGTTTGTTTAAGTTTGATTTAACCTCCGGCGAAATGGTTAAAAATACCCGTATTACACAAAGCAAATACACCCTTGCAGATACCAGTATTATTGATATGGCAAAAGATAAATCGGGCGGTACATGGGTTGCTACTAAAACAGATGGTGCCTTTTATTTATCACACGATAGTTATCACTTTAATAATGTTGATGGCAGTTTGCTTGGTGGCGATGGATTATCGCATCACTCTATTTGGGGAATTACAGAATATAAAGGCAAGCTTTGGCTTGCTACTCATAACGGCATAACCGAGGTTGATTTAAAAACCAATATTGGTAAAGCCTATTTAAAAGATTACAAAGTAGACTTACTCACCACCGAGTTTACTGTATATGAAATAACACCGTATAAAGATAATTTATGGCTTTATACAAACCGTGGGTTATTTATTTTTGACCCAGTAACACATCAAGTTACTCAGCCTAAAACCCACAACTCTGCTAACCAAGCGTTTATTACTGGCCGGGTGCATGGTGTTACTTTAATGCCAAATGGCGACTTATACTTTGTACATTCAGATCATGGGGTATTTATTTACAATATAGATACGCAAATTGTTACTCGCTTAGGTGGGCAGCTTGCGCAGTTTGAGCCTTTTTTAGCACATGGCTTTTTACCTGCCTTAAGCAATAAACCTGACTCGCCACTGTTTTTTAATGCAGGCATTTTATACCAAGTAAACCCAAACAATTTAACACTTAAAATGATTTATAAAGTACCAAAACAGCATGAAAATGTTGCTATTAGTGTGCTTTCTTACTTAATTGATAATAACAATATTTTATGGATATCATTGTCTAACTTTGGCTTAATTGGGCTTGATGCATCAACTTATCAGCTAGTGCATACCATTGATTTAGAAAAAAATAAATTAGGTACACTGCTTTACGATATGGTGCTTGATGACGATGGCATGATTTGGATGAGTAGCCATAAAGGCATTTGGCGTCTAAATCCTGAAACACTTCATTTTCAACAGTTTAGTACATCTGAAGGGTTGCTCTCAGCTGAATTCAACAGTAATGCTATGGCTGAGCTTAAAGATGGCCGTATTGCATATGGCAGCTTAAAAGGGTTTACCTACTTTCACCCAATGGAAAATCAAAGTTATCAGTCGCTTATTGATCATGTAAACATTACCCGGGTTGATTTAATGTCGCGAGACTTATCGCTTGATTTAAAACAACCACTTAATGAAATTGTTCTCAATCATGATGATATAGGGCTTGAAGTTGCGTTCTCGGCAATGGCATTTAGTAACCAAGAACGAATTATTTATGAATACCAACTCGATAACGGTCAAAAAACATATACGCGTAATAATAATCGAGTGTTGTTTCCAAAATTAAATCCGGGGAATTATCAATTAAAAGTATGGGCAAAAGATCCATTTACCGGTGAATATACATCACCCGCTATTTTAAAAATAAAAGTAAAGTATCCACTTTGGCGAGCACCCTATTTTATGGTGCTTTATGCCATGTTATTTATTGGCATAGTTGCCGTGTGGGTTATGCGTCGTAATAAAGTGCAGCGAATTTTATTAGCTGCAAACAAAGAAAGTAAAGAAAGCGAAGCCCGCTTAAAGCTTGCGCTTGAAGGCAGTGAATCCGGTGTTTGGGATTGGGAGTCAAGTAGTCCAAGTATTTATCAGCCGCGCTTAGTAAGCGAGCTGGGTTACGAAAATGAAACCGTTAGCCTAGATGAGTATTTATCTAAAATACACCCGCAAGATAAGCAGCTATTTCGCTTAGAATGGCTTGAGTTTTTATCAACCGAAAAAGGTTACTTTAACTGCACTTACCGTTTACGCCATGCTAAAGGCTATTGGCGCTGGTACAAAGACTTTGGCAAAGTAGTTGAATGGGATGATAAAACGCCGTTAAAAGTGGCGGGCACGTATACCAATATGACCCGTGAAATGGTGTTTGAAGAACACGCTTTGTTGTTTACCGCAGCGTTTGAGCAAACACGAGATTGGGTGTTTATTCTGGATAAAAATTTAAATATTCGTGCTTCAAATAAGTCACTGCAAACGGCCTTTAATTTTTCTGCTGAGTCTTTATCAAGCCGAGCACTAAATTTAGGAATATCACGTAGTAACCGCTTTGACTATTTACGCATAATGCAAAAACTATCGGTAGGTGAGCACTTTTCGTGTGAAGACAGTGTTGTTTTAGCAAGTGGCGAATCACGCCATGTACTAGTAAAAATAAGTGCTGTAGCCGATAGCGAACAGCGCCTTAATAGCTATGTAATTATTTTAACTGATATTAATGCGCAAAAATCAGCCGAAAATGAACTGCATTTACTCGCTAACTACGATGGACTTACGGGCTTACCTAATAGAACCTTATTTAACGATAGGGTTGAGCATGCATTAGAGCAAGCTGAGCTGCATAAGTGTAAAGCGGCTTTATTACATATTAATATAAAACGTTTTAAATACTTTAATGACTCATTAGGGCATGAAGCAGCCGATGAGCTTATAAAAGAAGTGGCTGAGCGCTTAAAGAGTGCTCTACGCCCATCAGACAGTGTTGCTCGCTTTGGTGGCGATGAATTTGTAGTGCTGGTAGAGGATATTCATCAAATCGAAGAAGTGCTTATTATGTGCACTAAATTGATGGACTGCGTAAAACAAAATATTTCAATTAACGATCAGGTAGTTAATGTTAACTTAAGTATTGGCGTTGCTATATCTCCTGATGATGCCCAGCAGGGGC
This sequence comes from Pseudoalteromonas carrageenovora IAM 12662, assembly GCF_900239935.1. Taxonomy (NCBI): domain Bacteria; kingdom Pseudomonadati; phylum Pseudomonadota; class Gammaproteobacteria; order Alteromonadales; family Pseudoalteromonadaceae; genus Pseudoalteromonas; species Pseudoalteromonas carrageenovora. The sequence continues at coordinate 3,099,320 of NZ_LT965928.1, read as the reverse complement.
CGGCGCTTTTAAAAGCTGCAAGCATAGCGCTGTATCATGCTAAAGACTCTTTAGAAGGGCGCTATCAGTTTTATAAGCAGGAGATGAATCAGCATGTTCAAAAAGCGCTGCATCTTGAGTCACAGTTAACTAAAGCATATCAAGAAGAAGAATTTTGTAACTATTACCAACCTATTATTAATGCTAAAAGCCAAAAAACAGAGGGCTTTGAAGTACTTCTCCGTTGGCCTGAAAACAAACTAGTACAAACTCAAGAGTTTTCGGTTGCGGCAGAAGGGATCGGTTTAATTACAAAAATTATGCTGCAAACTTTTACTCGTGCATTGCAAGAGTTAAAAGAATGGCGAAAGGCCTCTCCTCATTTGTACCTTTCTATTAATTTATCGGCGCTCGATTTTGAATTTGAAGATTTAGTTCCTGAGATCAGAAATGCACTTAATCATGCTCAGGTATCATCAGAAGCCATTGTTTTTGAAATAACCGAGTCTGTACTTATGCGCGACTCGCATCAAGCTCTACAAAGCATGGAACAACTCAAAAAGCTAGGTTGCAGGCTTTACATGGATGACTTTGGAACAGGGTATGCCTCACTCACTTATTTAAAACGTTTTCCTATTGATGTATTAAAAATTGATAGAAGCTTTGTAGAAGATATAGGAGTTGATTCTGATGATGAGGCAATTATTCAGTCAACCCTTGCGCTGGCGCATAGCTTAGGAAAAGAGTGTGTAGCAGAGGGTGTAGAAAGCTTACATCAACTTCGCTTTTTAAAGGCCAGAGGATGTAAGCATTTTCAAGGTTATTTATTTTCGAAGCCTGTGCCTAACAAAGAAGTGTTAGGGCTTATTAATCGCGACTGGAGCGATATATTTAATCAACAATAGTATCTTAAACAAAGTGCCCTTAATTTAAGGGCGCTTGCCGCAGTGACGACAATAAATATGGCTATTGCGCTCATTTAGTTGTGTTTTTATGGCCTTATTTGCCTCAAGCTTACTTAATCCCAACTTATAGCGTAGCTCTTCTAAGTGAGCGTGTTGCGCTTTGTTGAGCGTGCCATCATGAATTTGTTCATGGACTGCGTCTTCAAAAAACTGGCGTCGTTTACGTATTTGCTCTGAAAAACTAGATGCGAGTAAACCTGTTGGGATAGCTACCATTCCCATGCTAAGTAATGTGATCACCCCGCCAAAAAATTTACCCAATGAGGTTATAGGGACTACATCGCCATAGCCTACAGTGGTAAGTGTAGCCATTGCCCACCACATAGCCGCGGGAATAGATCCAAATTTATCGGGTTGAATATCATGCTCAATTAAATAAATACCGCAAGAGGCTAAGATAAGCACAACCGCCATAATAAAAAATGCTGCAAGTAATGAACTGCCTTCATCTATAAACGCTTGTAACAGCAGCTGCATAGCACGAGAGTAGCGAGTAAGCTTAAACACTCTTAGTAGCCTAAGTACGCGTAAAAAACGTAAATCGAGCGGAAATAAAAACATCAGTAAGCTAGGCAAAATAGCAATCAGATCAATTAGCGCCAGGGGAGATAAAAAATAACTTAGCCTGCGTTTTGTATTAGTGCCATTAATGGCAGCATACTTTGTTTTATCTACACATGCCCATAGCCTTGCTATATATTCAATAGCAAAAATAGCCACTGAGACAATTTCTAAAATTAAAAATTCATCATAATATTTAAGCGCTACGTTCGGAATTGATTCAATAACGATGGCTATAACATTAATCATTATTAAGCTAATGAGGGTAATGTCTAATAGGTGCCCTGCACGGTGATATTGCCCCGTCCCCTCAAATAGGCAGGCCATTTTTTGTCTTAAGGTTTGCGGACTATTCATTAGTTAAGTTTAAGCACCATGTTAATACTGCCTTCTTCAAAGTCGCGGCTTATTTTAAAGCCCAGCTTGCGCGCTAGCTCAATCATGCCTGTGTTTTCAGGCAATGTGATCCCCTCTACTGTCTCAACGCCTTGGCGCTTACAATGATTAATTGCCGCTGTCATAAGAATGGTGCCAAGGCCTAAACCTTGATAATCAGAGCGCACTACAGTTGCAAATTCAGCATGTAAATTATCAGGGTCCATAATAACTCTTGCTACACCAAGCGTACGGGTTTTGCCTTCAAAGCGCTGGCAAACAATAAATGCCATTTCACGGTCGTAATCAATTTGGGTCATTTTAGCGAGCTGATCGTGATTAAACTGAGGAAGTTCACCAAAAAATCGTTTGTAACGATCTTCCTTATTTAAAGATTGATCAAACTCTTGGTGGGCTTTTTCATCTTCTGGTTTTATAGGCCTGAGAGTTGCTTGGGTGTTGTTTTTAAGAGTCACCACTTCGACAAGCTCAATAGGGTAAGGGCGAATAGATAAGCGCTTACGATTGCTTTGCGCTTGGTATTTATTAAGCGTCATAGTGGCATCAAGTACTAAAAACTGCCCGTTACTGGCAAGTATTGGATTTAACTCCATAGAGCTAATATCAGGCTGATCTATCACTAATTGCGAAATACGAGTGAGTAGGGCGCAAAGTCGATATTTATCGACTTTTTCGGGCAATATACGTTCTTTTAGTACCCCTTTATCATGTGCTGCTGCAATTAAATATTTAGCTAGGTTCATGTTAAGTGGTGGAAGTGCAACAGCAGCTTGTGCGTACTCCAGGCCGTTCCCGGCTTCGCCAAGTAAAATAACGGGCCCAAAATTAGGCTCTGTTTTAATGGCTATTCTAAGCTCATTTGCGCCTGCGCGTGGCGCCATTTTTTGCAGCGAAAACCCTTCAATCACCGCATCTGGGTACGTATTTTTAATACGGATTAGCATTGCAAACGCGGTTTGCTCCACTTCATTTGCATCGTTAAGGTTAAGGACTACACCACCCACTTCCGATTTTGAAGCAATACTTGGGCTAATTAGTTTTAGTGCCACAGGAAAGCCAAGTTCAATGGCTTGCTCTCTTGCTTCTGTAGGGGTGTAAGCGACCTCTGTTTGAATACATTCAACACCATAGTGGCTCAATACTTGGCTGGCTTGATGGGTCGGTAAATAGCTTTGATCATCTGTTAAAAACTCAGTAATGAGTGTTTTAGCTGCTACTTTATTTATTTTTGCATCATCTGTGTTCGACTCTGGCGTTTGCGTTAAGTGTTTTTGATTTCGGCGATAGCTAACTAAATGCATAAATGCACCTACAGCACCTTCAGGTGTGCGGTAAGTTGGTATAGCGCTATTAGAGCATACCTTTCTAGCGGCGTAGGAGGCATCTTCTCCCATAAAATTAGTGATCACATAAGGGCGCGCCATTTTAGGAATCGTTTGTAGAGTTTGCACTATTATATCGGCGTAATCTTCACTCGGTGCCAGTGCTGATGGAGTGTGAATTATCAATAAATTTTTAACTTCTTTTGCGCGCAATAAAATATCAAGAGCTTGCTTGTAACGAGCCGGAGCTGAGTCACCAAATATATCAACAGGGTTTGATGTGGTGTCTGATTGTGGGATCACTTTATTGAGTGCTGCGCGGGTTTCATCGCTTAATTGGGTTAACTTGCCAGAGTTTAATATAAGCTCATCAACTGCCATAACGCCTGGGCCGCCACCATTGGTTAAAATTGTAAGTTGCTCTACTTTTAATAATTTTGGGTGCATAGCAAGCGTTTGTGTAGCGGCAAATAGCTCACGTAAATCTTTTACGCGAAGCATACCCGCACGCTGAAATAGTGCATCGTAAACAGCATCTGAACTTTGCTTACCACCGGTGTGAATTTCAGCGGCGAGTGCTCCGGCACTGGTTTTTCCGGTTTTTATAGCAATAACGGGTTTACTAAAAGCAGCAGCTCTCGCTGCAGATATAAACCCGCGAATATCTTCAATATTATCTATGTACAATAAAATGGCTTTGGTTTTAGCGTCGCGGCCTAAAAAGTCGAGCAGTTCATCAAAGTCTATATCTAGGCAATCACCCACCGAGACAAAATACGAAAAGCCGATTTCTTTGTTTTTTGCCCAATCTAAAATGGTCGAACACACTGCAGCTGATTGCGATACAAAAGCAAGTTTACCCGGGCTTGCAACAGTGTGAGAAAAACTTGCGTTTAAGCCAATATGGGGGATAAGTAAGCCTAAACAGTTTGGTCCAAGCAGCGTAACGTTGTGTGCTTGGGCTGATTCTTTTAATGCTGCTTTTAGCTCATTTGAAAGGCCATCGGCAATGACTATGGCGCTTTTACAACCAAGCTTACCTAACTGTTCAATGATACTTAGTAGAGTGTTTTTGTTGGTACAAATAACAGCAAGATCAGGTACTTTAGGCAATTCAGCTATGCTTGGGTAGGCAAGTACACCATGTACCGCTGTATGGCTTGGCGTAACTGGCATTATTGGCCCATTAAAGCCACCCCGTAACAAATTGCGCATTACTACAAAGCCTGCACGAGTTGACACGTTTGAGGCGCCAATAACCGCCACCGACGAGGGGTTAAAAAACTGGCTAATACGTTTTAGGCTCATAGCGGATCCTTGGCTGATTATATTTTGCGTTATTTATACTCACAATGTACCCTGTTTAGTGTGTTATTTCGAGCGTCTAGGTGCTTATTATTGATATCAATCAAGGAGGTGAACGTGAACAAAACACCCGGTTTTTATATTGTTATAGCAGCAATTTGTTTAAGTATAGGCTTAGTTAGCTTTGGTTTTATTTTAAAAGGAACAGCACTTGACGTAAAAGCGATGGAACGCAGCGTACAAGTTAAAGGATTAGCTGAGCGAGAAGTAAGCGCAGATACCGTAATTTGGCCTTTGCAGTTTAGTGATGCCGACAACAATCTCGAAAAGTTAGTTAGTAGGGTTGAGCAAAAAAATGATGCGGTTATCGCTTTTTTAAAGCTACATGGCTTTGATGATGACGAAATAAGCACAGGGAGTCAGTCAATTATTGATAAGCAAGCCCGCGAATACGCTAACGAAAATCAAAAATTTAGGTATTTAGTACGCTCTAATATTATTGTGTATTCAAGTGCTCCCGATAAAGTACAAAATGCACTGAGTAAAGTAAGTCAATTAGCAAAGCAAAATATTGCAGTCGTACAAGACAGTTACGAAACCAAGGTGGAGTATATATTTACTACTCTTAACGATATAAAACCTGCCATGGTGCAAGAGGCCACAGAGAAAGCCCGAGAAGTGGCGAATAAGTTTGCTAAAGACTCAAATTCAAAACTTGGTAAAATTAAAACGGCGCGACAAGGCCAATTTAGTATTACTAACCGTGACTCAAACACACCTCATATTAAAAAGGTGAGAGTAGTAACAAGCGTAGAATATTACTTAAGTGACTAAATTGCTTTGATTAAATGTGCAATTTGCGCGGTTGAACGCTGCAGGTAAGCTGCACTGAGTAAAATGCTGGTTTCGTTGATGTTTGCCCCTTTTAATATGCTTGCCAGTTGTTGCTTAGCCAATGGGTTTTGTTTTTGTTCTATTTCCATAAGGGCTAGCAGCGCTGAAAATTCATGCTTAACTGGGGTGTTAGGTTTATTTGCATATGCAATATAACAAGCAACGGGCGTGAGGCCGCGTGCATTGGTTTGTGCAAGGGCTTTGACTAAATCATCGTTAGATTCAAATAACACTAAAGAGCGCACGTAGTTAAAAGCCAGCTTTTGAGCATGGGCGTGCTTAAATACATTATGTAGCACATTATTACCTTGGGTATCTTGTGCTAAAAAGCCTTTGTTCTCTTTTAATGCCGGTGTAAAAAACGTTAATGCATCAGTAGTCGTTAATTGGTTTATAAAAGGCGCTGGTGGTGTGTTGGTGGTTAAAATACGTGTAGCCATGTTTTGCATAAAGTCGTATTTAATATCCATACGCAAAGCGGTTTCACAAAGGTGATTAAGCTGTAATGTTTGCTGGGCAGGACTTAACTGTTTAAAGTCGCTATCAAGTTCATCTAGCTGATGCTTAGCAATTCGCGCATTAAGTAACTGTATGCTTAAATCCATTCTATCACTCTACCTCTCAACGTTTTATTACTATAAGACAAAAAAGGTCGCATAAGCGACCTTTCATATTTAAACAGTTGCTTTCAATTGGTTTTAAGCTTTTTTGCTTGCTACCCATTCGTTCACAAAGTTCTCTAGTACGTTAAGTGGTACAGGTCCATTTTTAAGTACTACATCGTGGAACTGGCGAATATCAAACTTATCACCAAGTTGCTTTTTAGCATCTTCACGCAGTTCTAAAATCTTAAGCATACCTACTTTGTAAGCTGTTGCTTGCGATGGCATTACAATGTGACGCTCAACCATTTTAACACCGTCTGATGTTGCATTAGGCGTGTTATTTACGTAGTAATCAATACCCTCTTGGCGAGTCCACTTCATTGCGTGAATACCGGTATCAACCACTAGGCGACATGCGCGCCATAATTCCATTGAAAGGCGACCAAAATCTGAGTAAGGGTCTGAGTACATACCCATTTCTTTAGGAATGAACTCTGAGTATAAGCCCCAACCTTCAATGTATGCCGTATAGCCGCCAAACTTACGGAACTTAGGTGCACCTTCAAGCTCTTGCGAGATAGCAATTTGCATGTGGTGACCCGGAATACCCTCATGGTACGCTAATGCTTCCATTTGATACGTTGGCATCGCTTCCATGTCGTAAAGGTTCGCGTAGTAAATACCAGGGCGTGAGCCATCTGGCGCAGGTTGTTGGTAAAATGCTTTACCTGCTGCTTTTTCACGAAATGCTTCAACGGCTTTAACTTTAAGGTCTGCTTTTGGCTTAACAATAAACAGCTCGTCTAAACGGGTTTTCATGGTATCAATTAGGCCAGTTGCCTCATCTAAATAACGCTGTTTACCTTGTGCGTCATTGGCATAATAAAATTGTTTATCAGTTTTCATAAACTGCATAAACGCTTTTAAATCACCTTTAAAGCCCACTTTATCTTTAATTTCACGCATTTCGTCATGAATACGCTCAACTTCAGCAAGACCAATGGCATGAATCTCTTTAGCCGTTAAATCGGTTGTTGTAGTGCGTTTAAGGGCGTTGTTATAAAACGCTTCACCATCTGGCAATTTCCACGCGCCATCACGGTTATCAGCGCGTTTCTCTAGCTGTGCTAGGTAATTAATTAGCTTAGAGTAAGAAGGCTTAACTGCTGATTTTAGTGCATCAGTTGCATCGCTAATTAAGGCATCTTTTTCATCTTGGCTAACTTCAAGCGCGCTTACTTTACGTTTAAAGTCGGCTAAAAGCGTAGAGTCTTCACCTTTTTCAAACGGCGCACCATGGATGATGTTTTTGCTTGAATCAATAACATGTGGGAACACAAATTTAGGGGCAATAATACCTTTATCAGCACGCGTTTCTAAATCAGTAATTAGTTGATCAAATACTGTAGGTACACCGTTTAAACGTGCAATGTAGTCTTTTGCTTCTTTAACGTTACTAATTGAATGTTGGTTAATTAAAAATGCAGGCACCATAGAGTGAGTACCAAACATTTGGTTAACTGGGTAGTTATGGTAACGCCATTTAAAATCAGCAATTGAGCTTTCTAAGTCTTGTTTTTTTAAGTCGTAACTTACTTTTGTTGCATCATCAAGTAGGTCGCGGTTAATTGCTTTTAGCTCAACTAAATCAGCTTTAGTTTGTGCTAAATCTTTTAATTTTTGCTCTTCGCTGCCGTCATCCCATTTGTCGTAATCTTTTTTAATGCCCATGTAAGTTTGGTACACAGGGCTGCTCATTACGTCGCGGTTAAAGGTATCTTCAAAAAACGCATTGGCTTTGTCTATTTCACTTTGTTGTGATTGAACATTTTGTGCTTTTGCAACCGGTGCGGCCTGTTGAGTTGTTTGCTGGCAACCAGCAATAAGTGCAACGCTCACAGCAGCTGCAATAAAGGTAAGTTTACGCATTGTTTTCCCTTTGTTGTTAGAAACCCATTAGGGTGTATTATATTTATTTGCTTGTATTTTTATGTTTATCGCGCGTGGTTAAAACCACTACACGAACAATTCTAGCAGGTCATTTAAAAAACGATGACCTTTAACGCTTACTTGCCAGTGGCCGTTTTCTTGTATTAACAATCCTGCGTTTATAGCTTTTGTTAAAGCCGCTTGCTGGCTTTGTAGCGGCTGACTAGTCAACGAACTGAAATCTTCAATTGGGCAAGGCTCGACTAAGCGAAAACGATTCATAAAAAACTCAAAGGCTAAATCGTCTTGCTCTACTTCCCAACGTTTGTACATATATGGCTTAATTAAATCCATATAACCGCGAGGGTGTTTAACCTTTTCGGTGCGTGTTATTACACCCGTTTTTGCATCAGTAACTTTACCATGAGCACCACAACCAATACCGAGATAATCGCCAAAACGCCAATAATTCAAGTTATGTTGGCATTGATAACCGGGCTTTGCATATCCTGATATTTCGTATTGAATGTAACCAGCTTGAGCAAGTAACGCTTGGCCTTGCTCTTGAATGTCCCATAGGGTTTCATCTTGCGGCAGAGTAGGTGGTTTTGAAGCAAACTGTGTATTTGGCTCAATAGTGAGTTGGTACCACGATATATGCGGCGGATTTAAAGCAATAATGTGTTTTAAATCACTCAGTGCATCTTCCAGACTTTGCCCCGGTAAACCATGCATTAAATCAAGATTGAAGCTATTTAGCCCAGCGTGTTTAGCTTGCTCAGCGGCATAGTTTGCTTCATCGGCACCATGAATACGGCCAAGCGCTTTTAGCTTGTCGTTTTGCATGCTTTGTACACCAATAGAAATACGGTTAATACCGGCTTTTACATACTCTTTAAAGCGATTCGTCTCTACAGTGCCGGGGTTTGCCTCAAGGGTTATTTCGCAGTTATCGCTAAGGCCAATTAGGCTATCAACTTCTTTAAGTAAACGAATGTAAGCACCGCCGGTTAATAAGCTTGGCGTGCCACCACCAATAAAAATACTGTGTATTTTACGCCCTTGCACTAAATGTAAATCAGCTTTTAAATCGTCTATTAAATGTTGAATGTATTCAGCTTCAGGTATGTCGCCTTTTTGCCCATGGCTATTAAAGTCGCAGTAAGGGCATTTTTGCACGCACCAAGGTACGTGCACATATAAGCTAAGTGGTGGAAGGTTCACAGGCCGCCTTTGTTTTGAAGCTCTAGTAGTAATTTTTTAAGTGCTTGGCCACGATGGCTCACTGCATTTTTTTGCTCTTTGGTGAGCTCTGCACTGGTACAGTTTTGCTCAGCAACAAAAAATACTGGGTCGTAACCAAAACCACCTTCGCCATTTTGAGTTTGTGTAATTTCGCCTTCCCAGCTTGCGCTGCAAATAAGTGGGGTCGAGTCATCTGCGTGGCGCATTAATACCAGTACACACCAAAAGCGGGCTTTACGGTTTGGATTGCTACCTAAGTCATTAAGTAGTTTATCTATGTTGTCTTGATCGCTCGCGCTCTCACCTGCAAAGCGAGCAGAGTAAACGCCCGGCGCGCCATTTAAGCCATCTACTTCTAGGCCTGAATCATCAGCTATGGCTGGCATACCTGTAATTTTTGCCGCATGGCGGGCTTTTATAATGGCGTTTTCTACAAAGGTGGTGCCGGTTTCGGCTACTTCACTTACGTTAAAGTCACTTTGTGGCACAACGTTAATATTAAGTGGGCTTAGCATATTTGCCAGCTCATTTACTTTGCCAGGGTTACCTGTAGCAAGTACTAAATTTTTGGTCATGTTGTTAATCTACGTAAAATTTTTGCTGAAATTGTAATTTTTGAAACTGGTTACTTTGTTGTATTTCAATTTCAAAGCGTAAAATTTCTTCGTTGGTGTAATTTACTTGAGCAAGATAATAAATTGAGTCACCTTCTTTTACTTCTTTAAAAGTTAAGGTTTGTTTATTACCCAGTAAGTTTTTGGCTGTGCCAGTTAACGTGGCTGTTTGTGCTGTTTTATCGGCATCATTTTTTAATATAGAAATGTTTACAACCCCTTTGTAGCCACTGCGCTCAAGGTTGTACGCTGTAGCTATTTTGGGCTGAATAAACGTAGAAGGAAAGGCAATGTAATGTACTTGCCAAGGGCCAAGCTCTTTGTACTGAGCACCTTGCATTTCTTCACTTTGTGCATTAAATACGAAGGCTAAACAAGCAATAAAACAAAACTTAATTAAACGATTCATTATGGTGTCCTATATAAAAAAGAGGCCATAAGGCCTCTTTACTTAAAATTGAGTGCTTACGCTAAAAAGTCCATAAACAGCATTTGTAAAAACTGAATACCAATAATAAGTACTAATACTGATAAATCTAAACCACCCATTGGCGGAAGAATTTTACGAATGGGTTTAAGCATTGGCTCAGTAAGTTGATGAAAAACCGCTTCAATAGGGTTATAGCCTTGGCTTACCCAGCTTAAAATAGCGCGGATAATTAACACCCAAAATACTAAGTTTAAACCTTCTTTTAATACAGTTATTAATGCTTGGATAAACACCGGCTGCGGTGCCCATGCTCCATAAATAACAAGCATTAGGGTACTAATTTTAGCTACGGCTACAAGGTATGCCAGCAACAATGACGCTAAATCGAGCCCGCCAAATCCAGGTATAATTTTACGTAGCGGTTTAACGGCAAACGACGTTGCTTTAACTACAAATTGGCTCATCGGGTTGTAAAAGTCGGCTTTTGCCCACTGTAGCCAAAAACGCAGTAGCACCACCATTAAAAATAAATCAAACAGGGTACTGATCAAAAATTGCATGGCATTCATAATGTAACCTTCAATAAAAAGTAATTTTAAAGTTCTTTTTCCATTTGCTCTGCGCGGGCAATACATGCATCCATCGCGTCGCTAACAGTTTGTGTTAAGCCTTCGCCTTTTAAATGCTCAACTGCGGCATGTGTAGTACCGCCTTTAGATGTTACATTTGAGCGCAATTGCGAAATAGTAATATCTGGTTGGCTAAGTGCCATTTCTGCAGCGCCAAGCGCTGTTTGTTGTACTAAGCGACGGGCATCTTCATCGTTAAAGCCAAGTGCTTTAGCTTTTTCTTCAATGGCTTCCATAAATAAGAAAAAGTAAGCAGGAGATGAGCCTGTCACAGCAATAATATCGTTAATTTGCGACTCTTGCTCAACCCATACTGCAATACCAGTACATTCAAATACTTGTTGTACAAACTCGTGTTCATCGGCTGTTTCGTTTGCACCAAATAAACCCGATACACCACGGCCAAGCAGCGATGGGGTATTTGGCATACAACGTACCATTTTAACGTCTTGGCCTAGCATTTCACGTAAACGCTTAACGGTTAAACCTGCGGCAACCGATATAAATAATTTATCACTAAAGTCTACGCCTGATTCTTGAAACGATTTACATAAATCGCCCATCATTTGAGGCTTAACAGATAATACAATGACATCAGCATCGCGTAGGGCTTCGTTATTGTCACTGGTGGTTTTCACCTTGAAATCGTCTGCTACCTTTGCAAGCTTTTCTTGGTTGCGGTTTGTAGCAATGATGTTGTTTGCGTTAAAACCGTTTTTTACCATGCCACCAATAATGGCATAGCTCATGTTACCTGTGCCTATAAATGCGATTGTTTTATCTGACATATGTCTGTTATCACCTTTTAAGTTCGAGTTCCAAAAATATCTGTGCCGATCCTCACCATGGTTGAACCTGCACTTATGGCAGCTTCAACATCTCCACTCATACCCATCGACAACGTATCTATATGAGGATATTGGGCCTTTAGTTTATCAAAGCAAGTTTGTAATTGCTCAAAAGATTGAATTTGCTCAGCAGGATCGTCACTTTTAGCCGGAATTGCCATTAAACCACGCAAAGTTAACTGCTCACACTGGCTAATAAATTCTGCAAGTTCAGGTATTTGATCAACGCTACAGCCCGACTTAGCCTCTTCTGTACTTATATTTACTTGAATAAGCACATTTAAAGGGGGGAAATCAGCAAGGCGTTGTGTGTTTAGTCGTTTTGCTATTTTTATGCGATCAACACTTTGCACCCAGTCAAAATGCTGTGCAACAAGCGCGCTTTTATTTGATTGAATAGGGCCAATAAAGTGCCACGTGATGTCGCTTAATGCACTTAATTGAGCTATTTTATCTACAGCCTCTTGAACATAAGACTCGCCAAATTGGCGTTGGCCATGCTCGTAAGCTGCAGCTATATCTGTACTAGGTTTTGTTTTTGAAACAGCGAGTAAAGTTATTTCGCTGCTATTTCGTTGTGCATTTTTTGCCGCATTTGCAATTCTAGCGTAGGCGGATGTGAGTCGTTCTGCTATTGTAACCATATATTTATCAGTTAGTTGTGGAGTCATAAATGGATATTACCGAATTATTGGCGTTTAGTGTGCAACACAAAGCATCCGATTTACATTTATCGTCGGGTGTTTCACCTATGATACGCGTAGATGGTGATGTTCGCCGTATTAATATACCAGCACTTGAAGACAAAGACGTAAACAGTCTGGTTTACGACATTATGAACGATAATCAGCGTAAGGACTACGAACAAAATCTTGAAGTGGATTTTTCGTTTGAAGTACCTAACCTTGCACGCTTTCGTGTGAACGCATTTAACTCTAATCGCGGACCTGCAGCAGTGTTTCGTACCATCCCAAGTGAGGTGCTAACACTTGATGATTTAGGCGCTCCTGATATCTTTAAAACAATTTCAGATACTCCTCGAGGGCTTGTACTGGTTACAGGGCCTACGGGTTCAGGTAAATCAACAACGCTTGCAGCTATGGTCGATTACATAAATCAAAACAAGCATCACCATATTCTGACTATAGAAGACCCTATCGAATTTGTTCACGACAATAAACTAAGCCTTATTAATCAACGTGAAGTGCACCGCGATACTCATAGCTTTTCAAATGCCCTTAGAAGTGCACTGCGTGAAGACCCTGATGTAATTTTGGTTGGTGAGCTTCGTGATTTAGAAACAATCCGCTTAGCAATGACTGCTGCCGAAACTGGCCACTTAGTGTTTGGCACGCTTCATACAACCTCAGCGCCAAAAACTATTGACCGTATTATTGATGTGTTCCCAGGTGAAGAAAAGGCGATGGTACGCTCAATGCTCTCTGAGTCATTACGTGCGGTAATTTCGCAAACGTTACTTAAAAAAATTGGTGGCGGGCGAATAGCCGCTCACGAAATTATGATTGGTGTACCCGCAATTCGTAACTTAATCCGTGAAGATAAAATTGCGCAAATGTATTCATCAATTCAAACAGGTGCATCGCACGGTATGCAAACAATGGATCAATGTTTAACAAATTTAGTAAACCACGGGCTGGTTACAAATAAAGCCGCGCAAGAAAAAGCGCAAGATAAAACACAGTTTGGCGGTTAAGGAATCATCATGAATTTATCTTTAAACCACTTTTTACTCATTATGATTGAGAAAAAAGGCTCTGATTTATTTGTATCGAGTCAATTGCCCGTTAGCGCCAAAATTAATGGTGAGTTAATCGCACTAAGTGACGATAAACTTACCGACGAACAAGCTTTAGAGCTTGTTGAGTCAGCAATGAGCGAAAAGCAAAAAAATGAGTTTCATACCACCAAAGAGTGTAACTTTGCGATAGCAACAGACGAAGGGCGTTTTCGTATATCTGCTTTTTGGCAGCGTGATAGAGCTGGTATGGTTATTCGTCGTATTGTGACGCAAATACCTGACGTTAGTGAGCTTGGACTACCTTCTACACTAACTGATGTAATTATGTCGAAGCGTGGCTTAGTGCTATTTGTTGGTGGTACAGGTACTGGTAAATCAACATCATTAGCTGCACTTATTGGCTATAGAAACCGTAACCAACGCGGTCATATACTCACGATTGAAGATCCGATTGAATTTGTACATGAGCATCGTAAGAGCATAATAACTCAGCGTGAAGTAGGGCTTGATACCGAAAGTTTTGAATCGGCGCTTAAAAGCTCGTTGCGACAAGCTCCCGATGTAATATTAATTGGTGAAATACGTTCGCAAGAAACCATGGAGTATGCGCTTAGTTTTGCTGAAACCGGTCATTTATGTGTTGCTACATTGCACGCTAACAATGCAAACCAAGCGATTGACCGTATTATGCATTTAGTACCAAAAGAAAAACACGACAAGCTTAAGTACGACTTAGCACTTAATTTACGCGCTATAGTTGCTCAGCAGCTTGTACCTACCTCAGATGGTGAAAGTCGCGTTGCCGCTATAGAGATTTTACTTAATTCACCTATGGTGGCCGAGTTAATCAAAAGCGGCGACATTGGCGGCATTAAAGAGGCAATGGCTAAATCTAAAGAAATGGGCATGCAAACCTTCGACCAAGCTTTATTTGAGCTTTATAGGCAGCAGCGTATTAATTACGCCGATGCACTACATCATGCTGATTCGCCAAATGATCTACGCTTAATGATTAAGCTACGTAATAACGAGCAGCAAGGCGCAGGCTTTTTGCAAGGCGTTACTATTGATGGCCTTGATGAAAAAGATAAAAGCTAATGACTAATAGTTACAAAAAAAGCGCCAATTGGCGCTTTTTATTTGCTTATTAATCCACGCAAATACTTAATTAAGTGAATTGGTATAAAATCGTTCTTATTCGCCGTAGCTGGCTTCAAAAAAGCTTTCTAAAATAATAACCGCAGACATATTATCTACATTACCTTTGCCTAAGTTTTTATAGCCGCCGTGTTCAAACAAGCGCGCTTTTGCATCGGCTGTTGTTAAGCGCTCATCTTGTGTTTGCACAGGAATGCCATAATGGTTATGCAGTCTATTAGCAAACTTCTTAGCTTTAAATGTTACCTCTTGAGAGGTGCCATCCATATTAAGAGGTAAACCTACCACCATTAAATCTGGTTGCCACTCTTTAACTTGTACAGCGATATGGTCCCAATTAGGAATACCGTCTTGTGCTTTTACAGCTTTAAGGCTTGATGCGCTGCCTGTAAGCTCTTGACCAATAGCTATCCCAATACTTTTAGTGCCAAAGTCAAAGCCCATTACAGTGCGTTCACCTTGCGGTTTAAGCGTTTTTTTTGTCATGTGTTTCCTGTTTTAGGTTTTATTTTGGCCTGTGTGTCTTACAAGGTTAAATTTTTAGTAAATATTTGGTATTTAGGTAAGGTACAGCCTATGTAGTGAGGTTGCTCATCATAAATGGGTAATAACGTAGAGTAAATGCCAAATATGTGCTTCTCGAAGCTTAAAAATATTTAAATCTAAAAGCTCAAAAAACCCTAATTCCATGAGCTAAGTTATTAATAATTAACTCATGGAAATAAGGTGGTTTTATGCGTGGCCTGCTTCTGGGCTAAGTTGGCTAATATCAAAGCCCAACATAGACACTGCTTTTTCCCAGCGCTTTTCAACAGGTGTATCAAAAATGATCTTTGGATCTGCTTTAATGATCAACCAACTGTTATCCAAAAGCTCTTGCTCAAGTTGTCCTTGCTCCCAGCCCGAATAACCCAGCGTAATAATGAATTGATCAGGTGCGTGAACGGTGGTTAAACTTGCCAGAACATCTTTAGATGTGGTGATCATGATATCGCTGCTAAGCTTTTGACTCGCAGAATATCCAGGTTTTGGAGAGTGCAAAACAAAACCTCGGTCGGTTTTAACCGGCCCACCCGCAAACACACTTACTTGAGCTGCATTTTGCGTTTTGTCGTTATCAATTTCTATTTTATCTAAAAGCTCACCAACAGTAACATTAATAGGTTGGTTTATTACCAAGCCCATAGCCCCATCTTCATTGTGCTCGCAAATATACGTAACGGCACGTTTAAAAAAAGGGTCTTGCATCGACGGCATAGCGATTAAAAAATGATTTTCTAATGATTGCATAGATTTCGCCCTTTAGTTAATGGATATTAGTTGAACTTTTAGTATGGCATAGTTCTATAAATTGAACATAAAAAGCGCATTAATTGTATGAAATTATTAAATTAATACGCTTTTAAATGGTATTTATTTTGTAAGTTTACGCTCAATGGCATCAAACAAAATACCGGTGATAGAAATATCATACGCGGCTTCAATTTCACGTACACATGTTGGTGCTGTTACATTTATTTCAGTTAATTTATCGCCAATAATATCTAAGCCTACAAATACTAAGCCTTTTTCTTTAAGCGTTGGCGCTATAGCTTGTGCTATTTTTAAATCGGACTCGCTAAGAGGGCGAGCTTCACCTCTACCGCCAGCTGCTAAGTTACCGCGTGTTTCGCCATTTTGAGGAATACGCGCTAAACAATACGGAATGACCTCGCCATCAACAACCAATACGCGCTTGTCGCCTTGTTTGATCTCTGGCACATAATTTTGCACCATCGCAAAGCGGCTGCCGTGTTCGGTTAGCGTTTCGCAAATTACACCAATGTTTGCATCGTCTTCTTTGATACGAAAAATTGATGCGCCACCCATACCATCAAGCGGCTTTAAAATAATGTCTTTATGCTCGGCTAAAAACTCACGAATTTGCTTTTGACTACGTGTTACTAGCGTGTCTGGCGTATGTTCGCTAAACCAAGCTGTAAATAGCTTTTCGTTAGCATCACGAAGACTTTGTGGCTTATTAATGATAAGCGTGCCTTCTTGCTCTGCACGTTCAAGTATATAGGTTGCGTAAATGTATTCAGTATCGAATGGTGGATCTTTACGCATTAAAATAACGTCTAGGTCAGCAAGAGCAATAGTGGCTTTTTCTTCTAGCTCATACCATTTTTCGGTGTTGTTAAATACTTGAGCTTTAGACGCCGTTGCATACGATTTACCTTTACGAAGAGCTAGGTCATCCATCTCCATGTAGTAAATTTCGTAGCCGCGCTCTTGCGCTTGCATCATCATTGCAAAACCGGTGTCTTTTTTAATGTTAAATCCGCTAATAGGATCTGAAATAATACCTAACTTAATTGCCATGCGCTGTGCCTTACTATAAATATTAATGTTTATATGAGGGTACTTTTAGTTATTTCAATTAGCTAAATCGCCAAATTGTAACTGTAATGCACTTAAGACCGTTAAAGCGGCGGTTTCCGTTCGTAAAACACGCGGGCCTAAGCGAATATCTACAAAATCATGTTGTTTAGTTTGCGCCATTTCTTCATCGGTAAAACCGCCTTCTGGGCCTACTAAAAAGCGCACACCATCTTTAGGTACTGTAATGGTTTTAATACTGTGCTCAGCACGAGGGTGCAAAGTCAGTTTTATTGCCTGCGTTTGCTGATCTAGCCACTGTTTTAAATCAACGGGAGGGTGAACAACTGGTACAAAGTTACGCCCAGATTGTTCGGCTGCAGCAATTGCAATTTTTTGCCATTGCTGATGTTTTTTCTCTAAGCGATCGCCACTGAGTTTAACGCCGCAGCGTTGGCTAAAAAGGGGGGTGATTTCAGTTATGCCAAGCTCTACAGATTTTTGAATGGTAAAATCCATCTTATCGCCACGGGATACACATTGCCCTAAATGAATTTTAAGAGGTGATTCTACGTCATGAGGATTTAGCTCAAGTGGCATTACAATCACTGTTTTTTTAGTTACCTCAATTATTTCACTAAGGTACTCGCCACCTTCTCCATTAAAAATAGATACATGCTCGCCTACTTTCATACGCAGTACACGGCCAATGTGCCCAGCAGCGTCATCATCTAAAGTTACAGGGGTGTTTAAGGCAATATCCGATGCCTGATAAATATGAGGAACTCGCATGGTGTGTTGCTTACTTATTAGCGAAAAATATATACCGCTATGGTAAGTAAGCACGAAGCTAGGTGCAATTATTTATTTTTATTATGTAGTTCAGCTTGGCAGATAAGCTCTTGTGTACTGTGAGCTATATCGTGATCTGCAATTAAAGGCTCGGTTAGCGTGTCATCGGTAATTCGGCTCAATGTGTATTCTGTATCATCGAGATTTATTAAAAATCGGTTTTCGTTTAATGAATTATAAATTGAGCGCTGTTGATCACTTGCCAGTAAGTAATCGGCGCTATTAAAAAGAACGCCATGAATACTGTGATGATCCGCTAAATAATGGCTAAGTTCAGCAACGCTTATCTCGTTTTCAAGGTCGCAATAACAATAATCTTTAATTTGCTCATCAAACATCATTTTTACTAGCTGGCGTGTATTACTGCCCACAGCTATAAGTTCACAAGGTGTGGTGCTTTTATTATTGTTTTTGTTGTACTGTGCAAACGCACGACTAAATTCGTTATCTATGTCGATTAGCAAATAGTTTGTTACTTGCACTGGCAGGGGCCTCGTTGCATTTAAGCAAAGTGATTACCACCTTTACTTAAATGCATAAGTGCTAGTAAAGGAGGGCGTTAAATAGAAAACATGCTTATAAGTAAATAGCCTATAGCACAAAAAACAGCAAACTCTATACATGCAATCCCAATGTTATCTTGGTGATCAACTTCAAGAGCGGTATCAATATTTGGTAAAGATATAACTTTTATTACATAAGTTAAACAATAAAGTAACAACCACATTACACCGCAATGCATTACCAGTGTAAATATATTTTCTACCATTTTGCCATTTTGAAATGCTGCGCTTGATAAACCAGCATAAACTGCAAGTGCTAAACCAATTGATTTACCAGCGTATCTTATACCTATTGAGGTGTTTTCTAGATTAAAGTTACTTTGTAATGAGGCACCTTGGTTAGCTTTAGCAAAGCGACGCTCACGTATTTTGCTATCAAGGGCAAACATCCCTTGTAGAGTGAAAAAGCTAACAAAAGCAATGAGTAAGTTACTAAACCCTTGAGTGTGAGTCCATGTATATAAGCCAAGCGCAATAATGCAGTTAGCTATTAACATGCCTGAATCAACTAAAGCGGCGCATACATTTTGTTTTAATATAGCTGCTTCTTCATTGAATCTGTGCAATATCCATTTTCTGTGGATTAAATGACCAACCTTAATAAATGTAAATAATAAAACAATTAAAATAACTACTTTTAATGGGTTTGACTGTGCGGTACTTACGCTTATTTCGTCAAATAAAAAGGCCATAGTTGCTATAACTACTGATATTTCTGATGCAAAACTAATTCCCATGGCAAAGTTATCGTGCTGTGCTAACTCTTCTTTAAGCGCTTGTTTTGCCTTAAGTTGAGTTACCGTTCGTAAACCAAAAATAGTTATGCAAATAACCGCAAAACTAATGGCAATCGCAATAAAACTAGTGTTAGATAAAGACAAATATGACATGGTGATCCTAATTAAGTTAACCTTTCTAGGTTTTAGTCATTCTAGTACGGTTATTGATGATATAAAAGAGAGGATCGATGAGTAATCTAAAGCAACTTCCTATTCAATTACAAAAACTTGGCTTAGAGCGCTTCGAACAGCTATATCCGCAGCAAAGCGATGAAAGTGAAGTTGTACGATTACTCGCATTGAGCGACTTTGCTTGGCGCTCTTTAGAGTCTCAGCCCGATTTAAAAGATTGGCTTTTGTGCAAAGACGAAATACAAAATAGACATGTCACATCTCCCTTTGATGGCCTAGAGCTTACTAATATAGATGAAGCAAAGTGCAATCAAATTTTACGAAAGTACCGCGAAAAGTACTGGCTTAAAGTTGCATACCTCGATCTTTGTTGCGCAAACCCAATTGCAGATAGCATAAACTACATTAGCCAATTGGCCGATATGCTAATAAATAGTGCTAACCAATGGGCGCATGCACAGGTTGCAAAAGTAAATGGCGAACCCCTTGATGAGCAAAACTATTCAATGCCATTAATGGTATTAGGAATGGGAAAGCTTGGTGGTAAAGAGCTAAATTACTCATCAGATATAGATTTAATTTTTGCTTACCCTCGCAGTACAAAAACACAAGGCGGACGACGAAGCCTAGAAGCTCAAGTGTTTTATACAAAAGTGGCGCAAAAGCTTATTGCAGCGCTTAACCAAGTAACAGGTGATGGGCAAGTATTTAGAGTTGATATGCGATTACGTCCATTTGGTGAAAGCGGCCCTTTAGTTATGAGCTTTAACGCTATTGAGGATTACTACCAAGAGCAAGGGCGCGATTGGGAACGCTACGCCATGTTAAAAGGGCGCTTAATTGGCACACCTAATAAATACTGGGATGAGTTTATTAAGCTGTTAAAGCCGTTTGTTTATCGTCGCTATATTGATTTTTCGGTGATCGAATCACTGCGTAAAATGAAGTTAATGATTGCTCAAGAGGTACGCCGTAAAGGCCTTACTAATAATATTAAACTAGGTGCCGGCGGTATTCGAGAAGTTGAATTTATTGTGCAAGCACTGCAAATGGTTAGAGGTGGGCGAGAAGCTAATTTACAAACGCAATCTCTACTCAAAGCATTAAATGAGCTATCACTTAGCCAAGTTATTGACGAGCAAGAAGCTTTAGAGCTTAAAAGCAATTACCTTTATTTACGTAAAGTTGAGCAGTACCTGCAAATATTTGACGACCAACAAACACAAACCTTACCAGATGATGAGCTAAATCAGCAGCGCTTAAATTTATTATTAGAACAAGAAAACTTCAGCGCTACATTAAGCACGATTGAAAAAGTTATGAAGCAAGTTAATAGCGAATTTTCGCTAGTAATTGGCGAGGAAACCGTACCACTAGATACCTGTGAAGGCGCTTTTATTAGTGCGTGGGATCATGGTGATGTGAGCTTTTTAAAAGACGAAAGAGAAGAGTGGCAAACGCCCCTGAATGACTTTAAATTAAGACTTTCAAAAGTAAATATTGGTAATCGAGGTCGCGAAATTCTTGATAAGTTGATGCCTGTACTGCTAAATCAACTCAATGATTTTAATGCCAGCGCAGCTGCATTTACAATGGTTTGCCAAATATTAAATAAAATAATATCGCGTACAGCCTACCTAGAACTGCTTTACGAAAACCAAGGCGCGTTAAAGCAACTGGTATTATTGTGCTGCCATAGTAAATGGATAGGTGAGCATATTTCTCGATATCCTATTTTGCTAGATGAATTAATCGATCCCGCAGTACTTTATAAACCAACGCCTCTGAGTGCATATAAAGACGAGATAAGACAATATTTTTTACGTATTGAGCATGACGACCTAGAGCTACAAATGGAATCGCTTAGGCAGTTTAAGCAAACTCATCAGCTACGTATTGCAGCTGCCGATGCAACCGGCGTTATTGATGTGATGAAGGTTAGCGATCACCTTACAGCACTTGCTGAGGCGATCGTCGATCAATCAGTAAATATTGCGTGGCACAATACTGTTAGGCGCTTTGGTATGCCCCCCGGTACTGATGACGAGCATAAAGGCTTTGCTGTTATAGCCTACGGAAAAACAGGCGGTTTTGAAGTTGGATATGACTCAGACCTTGATTTGGTGTTTGTACACAACCATGACGGCTCAAGCCAAACGAATGGCGATAAGCCAATAGACTCTCGCCAATTTTATTTAAAGCTCGCACAGCGCCTAATGCATTTATTTAATACTCGTACTGCATCGGGTATTTTATATGAGCTAGATACGCGCCTACGCCCAGAGGGCGCATCTGGTTTATTAGCTATTAATTTAGAAAGCTTTAATCATTATCAGCAAACGCAAGCATGGACGTGGGAGCATCAAGCACTCGTCCGCGCTCGGCTAATATTAGGTCAAGATGAGTTAGTTGAACGTTTTGCACAAATACGTAAAGAAATATTATGCCAACCACGAGATGCCGACATACTTAAAGCTGATGTAATTAAAATGCGCGAAAAAATGCGTGAACACTTAGCGAAAGGAAACACACAGCAGTTTGATTTAAAACAAGATGTTGGTGGTATGGCAGATATTGAGTTTATAACCCAATATTTAGTACTTAAACACGCTAATGAATTTGAGAATCTAACAGTTTACTCAGACAACGTTAGAATTTTAAGTGATGCCGCTAAGCTTGGCTGTATTAGCAAAGAGCAAAAGCAGCAGCTAATTCAAGCCTATATTGATTATCGCTCACGCTACCATGTGTTGAGTTTAGATCAGCAGGGGCGTTTAGTTTTGAGGGAGCAGTTTGAGCAAGATATTATTAATATTACGCAAATTTGGAATAGCGTATTTGAGCTAGGTTAAAGTGAATTGCTAAAGTTTTATAATACAGGCAGTTAAACTTTTAGTTTTAAGCAGTTACTTCGGACAAATTCAGAAGGGAGCTCGGTAATAACCGCAGCTCTTTGCTTGTAGCAAAAGTAAGTATAAACCTCGTATTCAAAATCATCATTAATTGCTCTGCCTACTTGGTACAGCGCCGATGTGAAGTTACTATCTACCCTAAAGTGATCCTTTACCACGTAATCTTTACTTAAGTACCAATACAGTTCAACCCCTTCAGTTTTTGCATATTCTTTAAGTACATCTTTAAGTGTTGAGCCATTTTCAAAACGCCTTGGTTCAACCTTTCCAGACCAACTAGCCGGCATAGGATCAACAATACGTGCACGCTCAGCAAGTACTCTATCAAGGCTTTGTTGAGGGGTTTTAAGCTGTAAAACAAACTGATCACGCTCTTTATTACTTTTTACTTGATTGCGAATAGATGAATAAAAGCGAGATAACCCTTCGGCAGCAGCATTTTTAGATTGTTTTATATCAAGTACCGGGCCATCGCCGAGTAAAAAATACCCCGCAAGTGCAGCTAGTACCACAGCAAATGATAAATGTTTGATCCAAAACCACATTATAACTACTCACTTTATTTATGACTTTATCACGCTCTAATGTAGAGGCTTACTTTTCAAAGTTCAGGTTACCTATATTGTTATACCACTACTTTTTATAAAATGAAGGGGTATTTTTATCAGGCCTTGTTTTAAAACGTCGATGAAGCCACATGTACTGAGCTGGTGCAGTATTAATAGCTTGCTCTACGCGCTGGTTAACGCGTGTTACATCAGCTTTATCATCACCGCTTGGGAAGTTTTCAAGCTCAGGAATAATCTCTAAATGGTATTTTCCATTATCATCTCTGTGGCTTATTAAGCTCATTGTTTCGCAATTTTTGCTACCAGCAAACATCAGCGTCCCGGTAGTGGTTGCTGTGTCGGGTACGGCGTAAAAAGGCACAAACTCGCAGCGGTTACGGCCGTAGTCTTGATCTGGTAAGTAATAACATACTTTTTTGTTTTTTAAAGATTTCAACAAGCCTTTAACGTCTTTTCGGCCAATCAGGTATTCGTTAGAGCGAAGACGGCCATTAGTTGTAAAATATTCCATTAGAGGGTTGTTATGCGGGCGATAAAAGCCAAGCCCTTGGCACTTTAACCCCATCACGCGACTGGTCATTTCAAGGTGTAAAAAGTGAGGAACAAGCAATAAAACACCTTTGCCAGAAGCTTGTACGCGCTCAAAATGTTCAAGCCCTTTAATTGAGCCATAGACATTTTTTACACGCCACTGCGGCCACCACCATGCCATGCCTGTTTCTACCATGGCGATACCGGTGTTTTCCATATTTTTTAACACTAATTTTTTTTGTTCGGCTTCACTCATATCAGGAAAGCAAAGCTTAATGTTTACCTCCGCTATATGGCGGCGACGCTTCATAAATTTATGGACTAAGCGCCCTAGTAATTTACCTAATCCGAGTTGAAGTTTTTGTGGTAACCAAGAGATCACGTATAAAAATAAAACGCCTATCCATGTTAGCCAATAGCGAGGGCCTAAAAATGATATTTTAAAAGGAGATGAGGTGACCACAAAAAAATCTCTAAAAATAAAAACGCTAGTTTAACGCTAAGCGTAATAAAATACAAAAAGCCAGCAGGTGCTGGCTTTGTAACGAATTAAGTAAGATTAAGTACTAAATTAAACCGATTTTAAACCTTGGTTTATGGCGACTAAATCTTCACTTGTAAGCGTACCTGCTGCTTGTTTTAAACGCAGAGTAGAAAGTACGTAGCGGTAACGCACATCAGCTAGGTTACGTTTAGCATCGTATAAGTTTTGTGTGCTAACAAGTACGTCAACAATAGTACGAGTACCTACTTCAAAACCAGCTTCAGTTGCTTTAAGTGCACTTTGTGCCGATACAACAGCTTGTTCAAGTGCTTTGTATGTTGCAATATCTGAAACAACTTGGTTGTAAGAAGTAATGACAGTACGTGTAACTGCACGGTAGTTTGTTTCGTAATCTTGGCTTGCACCTACATAAAAAGCACGGGCTTGTTTAGTTGCTGCAACCGTTGCGCCACCTGAATATAAAGGCACGCTAAAGTTAAGTGCTACAGAGCTTGAATCTGATCGAGGTTGCTCGTCAAAGTTAGCCCCATTTACTTCAGTATCAGTGAGTGAATCACCGTAGCTTGCACTAAGTGTTAACTTTGGATAATGACCCGCTTTAGCAAGTACAATTTGATCTTTTGCTATATCAACTGTGACTTTAGCCACTTGTAAGTTAATATTATTTTCTTCAGCTATTTTTACAAAATCACTAGATTGTTTAGCTGGCTTAGTCGTTGAAAACGTTTCAGTGTTTAAAAAATCTAACTTAGCATGGTATTTACCAGTGATTTCACGAAGCTCTTCACGTGCGGTCTCTACAGCATTACTTGCAATGATCTCTTGCGCTACTGAGTTATCAAACTGTGCTTGCGCTTCGTGTACATCGGTAATTGCTGTTAAACCTACCGCGTAACGTTGCTTGGTCTGTTCAAGCTGACGTTCAATGGCGCGTTTTTCTGCTTGAACAAATTCAAGGTTATCAATTGCGCTTAATACGTTAAAATAGCCTTCAGCAACGCGTACAATTAAGTTTTGCTTAGCTGCATCGTACTGACCATTTGCTTGAAGTGCTTGTTTATCTGCAATGTCTAACGTGTTCCATGCACCTAAATCAAACAGAGTTTGGCTTAAGCTAACGCCTCGGCTGAAATCATCTGTTTCAGACTCAACTTTAACTTGATTAGATAAGTCGCCAATACTTTGAAAAGACGTTGAGTCACTTTTTGTATAGCTCGCAGTTAAACCAATTTGAGGTAGCAGTGCACTCATTGCCAAGTCGCTTTGATAAGATTGCGCATCGGCTTGGGCTTTTGCTTTTAAAACGGTAGGATCGTTTGCTGTAGCAATCTCAAAAACTTGTAGTAAATCTTCCGCGTTGGCTGCTGTAGCGCCTAATGCGCATGATAAACTAACCAGCGCCGCAAGGATGTTCTTTTTCATGTTAGGTTCAGTCCTTAGACAATTTTTGTACTAAAAGCATGTTAACCTGTTTTACTTCATAACTAAAAAAAAAATTAGTAAAACAGTATGTTCAAGTGTAACAGAATATATTAACGCATTTTAACCGTTTAGATAAGCAGGAAGTAAAAGCATGACGAGTAAAAACTTGGTAAAATTCACTCATAAAGACGTTAGTGTTAAGCCAGTTAAAAGCCTTTATAAGGGTTTTTTTCAGGTCGATTTATACCAATTTGAGCATGCGCTATTTGCAGGTGGAACATCTAACGTTATTAGCCGCGAAATATTAGAACGTGGCGATGCCATTGCAGTACTTCCGTACGATCCGGTATCAGATACTGTGCTTTTAATTGAGCAAATACGTATAGGTGCAATTAAGAGCAAACACTCACCGTGGCTGCTAGAATGTATAGCTGGCATGACCGATGGCAGCACGGATTACGAGTCGGTAGTAAAAAAAGAAGCATTTGAAGAAGCGGGGCTTGAGTTAAACGAACTTGAGTTTATGTTGTCGTACTTATCTAGCCCAGGTGGTACTACAGAGCGCTTACATTTGTATTTAGCACGTGCCGATTTAAGCCAAGTGCAAACAGGTGTCTATGGCCTTGAAAGCGAAGGCGAAGATATCAAAACTCACGTTTTAAGTGTTGATGATGCGCTTACGCGCCTCAATAATGGTGAGATGGACAATGCTGCAACAGTTATATGTATGCAGTGGCTTGCGCTTAATCGCGATAAAATGGCCAAAAAGTGGGCATAACTTTAATTTAACCTGATATAGGGTTAACAACATAATGGCGGTACTTTGACAGCACTATTAGCAACAAAGCGATATATTCAAAGCCTCCCAAAGTATTTAACACTTTGCGAGCATAACTACCTGCGACTATTAAAGTTGTTACCAAGCGAGCGGGATATTGGAAGCACCCGCGAAATTAAATTAGGTAACAGCGAGTTTGCTATTAAAGTAGACGATAGCGCAAAGTACACTATGGATATTTCAATCAAGCAGCTAACAGGGATGGTTAAAGGCATTGCTCCACTTTATTTAACGCTAAGGTTGTATCAGGATGCTAAAGTGGCTGAAATTATTCATCACGATTACCATCAGCGTATAAAACCTTCTTACGGTTACCCTAACCCTAAAATGCATCAAAAAGATGAAAAATATCAGCTTAATGCGTTTTTATATGACTGGTTAGTAGCCTGTGTTGAACGCGGGCAAGCAACTTTAAACTGGGATGTAAATAATGGCTTGGTTTGATGAGGCATATAGTTTTGATAAATCATCTTTAAACATAGCTCATATTACCGACAGTCACCTATTTGCAGATAAAAGTGGTGAGTATTTTAATGTAAATACAGCCAAACACTTTGAAAAGTCACTAACGCACATAGCAAAGCAAAAGCCCGACTGTGTTATTTTTGGGGGCGATTTAACACAAGATCATAGCTTTGAATCGTACTTATTATTTAGCAATCTTATAAATCAAAGCGTGCTTACTTGCCCAGTATTTTGGGTACCGGGTAATCATGACGAGTTGGGAATGCTAAATCGTATTAGTGGCGCTCAAATAAATGCAGCTAAACGCATTACAGCCAATGGGTTTGATTTATTACTTATAAACTCTAAAGGTCCAACGCCTGCTGGTTGGATTACAAGTAATCATTTAGATGAAATAACACAATGTTTAGTGAGCTCTAGTAAAAGCAATGTCATGTTTTGCCATCATAATCCGTTACCTATTAATGGCTACCTTGATAAACACATGTTAGAAAATGGCCCCCAGCTATTAAATATTTTAGTTAATAGTAATAACGTCGCTGCTCTTTTTCATGGCCATGTACACAACGAGTATACGCAAAGTTTTAGAGAATTAGCGGTATATGCAACGCCAGCAAGCTCTGTGCAGTTTGTAAAAAACACAGTAAATTGGCAGCAAAAAAATACAGGGCCCGCATACAGAATGTTAAACATTAGCAGCGTTAAAGGTGAGTTAAATGTTAAAACGGACGTGGTATGGCTAAGCGAGTAATCTATATTCATGGTTTTAATAGCTCACAAAAATCATATAAAGCTGTGAGGTTTGGCGAGCTTATGGCAAACTATGACGTTGATTATTGTGTACCGTGCTTAAACCACGAGCCCTTACAAGCCATCATTGAGCTTGAGCAATTACTAACGCCTAATACCGTTTTATTAGGTAGCTCGTTAGGTGGTTTTTTTGCCACGTATTTATCGCAGCGTTATCAAATTCCTGCAGTGGTTATTAATCCCGCGGTCGCACCCTATAATTTATTGCAGTCGTTACTTGGGCCTAACTATAATCCGTATCAAGATTATCATTATGAGCTAAATAACAGCCATATAGAGGCGCTAAAACTACTGACTGTAGATAAGCTAACGCACCCTGAACTACTGTATTTGTTACAGCAAACAGGCGATGAAGTGTTGAACTATCAACACGCAGTAAAATATTATTCGCAATGCAAGCAATGGATAGAATTTGGTGGCGATCATAGCTACGTTGAGTTTGAACGCACCTTTGCAAGTATTGTAGATTTTCTAAAAATCACGTAAAACTAGTTAACTTAGCGCATATAAAAATAAAACTAGTAAAACAAATTAAAGCCTTAGCGGATATAAAGATAAAAACTATGAGCGAGCAAAACTATAACGCCGAAGCCATTGAAGTCCTCAATGGATTAGACCCGGTAAAAAGACGCCCAGGGATGTACACCGACACCGTACGCCCAAATCATTTAGGCCAAGAGGTCATCGATAACAGTGTCGATGAAGCCATGGCTGGCCATGCCACTAAAATTGACGTGATTTTACATGAAGATAACTCACTTGAAGTAAGTGATGATGGCCGTGGTATGCCTATTGATATTCACCCAGAAGAAGGTATTCCTGGGGTTGAGCTTATTTTTACTAAACTGCACGCTGGTGGTAAGTTTTCAAATAAAAACTATCAATTTTCAGGTGGTTTACACGGGGTAGGTATTTCTGTTGTAAATGCGCTTTCTACCCGTGTTGAAGTCATTGTAAGGCGTGACGCTCAGCAATATAAAATGGCGTTTGAAAATGGCGACAAAGTAGAAAACCTCAACGTAATTGGTACTGTTGGTAAACGCAATACAGGTACTACCGTTCGTTTTTGGCCCGATGCCAGCTATTTTGACTCAGCAAACTTTTCTATTTCAAAGCTTAATCACTTATTAAAAGCCAAAGCGGTTTTGTGCCCAGGCCTGCGTATTAAGTTTACAAACAAACAAACCAAAGAAAGCCAAGAGTGGTACTACGAAACCGGTTTAAAAGATTACTTAATAGAAGCTGTTAAAGGCTACGAAATATTACCACAAGACCCATTTGTCGGTGAGTTTTCAAGTTCTATTGAAGGCGCGGATTGGGCTGTTGTTTGGCTTCCTGAAGGTGGCGAGTCGATTGCCGAGAGTTACGTAAACTTAATTCCTACCGCGCAAGGTGGTACACATGTAAATGGTTTACGCCAAGGCTTGCTGGAAGCCATGCGTGAGTTTTGTGAATTTAGAAACTTATTACCGCGAGGCGTAAAACTTACCCCAGATGATATTTGGGAGCGCTGTAGTTATGTTTTATCGGTAAAAATGCAAGACCCACAATTTGCAGGCCAAACTAAAGAAAAGCTTTCATCGCGCTCATGTGCAGCGTTTGTGTCGGGTGTAGTAAAAGATTCGTTTAGCTTGTGGTTAAACGAGCATACTGACACCGCAGAGCTATTATCTGAATTATGTATTTCTAATGCACAGCGCAGATTACGTGCGGCTAAAAAAGTTGTTCGTAAGCGTGTTACTGCAGGCCCCGCTTTACCTGGGAAATTAACCGATTGTAGCGCTGCAGATAACGACAGAACAGAGCTGTTTTTAGTAGAGGGTGACTCTGCAGGTGGTTCTGCAAAGCAAGCTCGCGATCGTGAGTTTCAGGCCATTATGCCGCTGCGTGGTAAAATTTTAAATACGTGGGAAGTTGAGTCTGGGCAAATTCTTGCGTCTCAAGAAGTGCACGATATTTCAGTAGCACTAGGCATAGACCCAGATTCAAGCGACTTATCAGGGCTTCGCTACAACAAAATTTGTATACTAGCCGATGCTGACTCGGATGGATTACACATTGCGACATTGCTATGCGCTTTATTTGTTCGCCATTTTCCACAGCTGGTTAAAACAGGGCATGTGTATGTTGCTATGCCGCCGCTATTTAGAATCGATATTGGCAAAGAAGTATATTACGCCCTCGATGAAGATGAAAAAACCGGTATTTTGGCACGCATAGAAGCCGAGAAAAAACGCGGCAAAGTAAATGTACAGCGATTTAAAGGATTGGGTGAAATGAACCCACTGCAACTTCGTGAAACGACGATGGATCCAAATACGCGCCGTTTAGTACAGCTAACTTTAGATGAAGAAGAGCAAACCATGGAAATGATGGATATGCTACTTGCTAAAAAACGATCGCCAGATCGTCGTCAATGGTTAGAAGATCATGGTAACAAAGCACAGGTATAAAGTGCTTTGTATAACACTAGGAGAAGCAAATGAATAAATTACTAGGAAGTTTGCTGTTATTGGGGATAACAAGCGCCCCTGCAATGGCGAAAAACATACTTGATAAACTCACCGTTGCACCAGGGTTTGAAGTAAGCTTATTTGCAGATGATGTTGAAAATGCTCGCCAAATTGCGGTATCAAAAAAAGGCATTGTTTACGCAGGCTCGCGTAAAGCAGGTAATGTATATGCGCTTATCGATCATAATAGTGATGGCGTAGCGGATAAAAAAATTGTTATTGCTGAGGGTTTAAATATGCCCTCAGGGCTGGCTATTAAAGATGGCGATTTATACGTAGGCGAAGTGCATCGTATTATTCGCTTTAAAAATATAGACACTCAATTAAAAGATCCTAAATTTGATGTGATCTACAACGCATTACCATCAGAGCGCCACCACGGCTGGAAGTTTTTACGTTTTACACCAACAGGCGAATTACTTATTCCTGTAGGTGTGCCGTGTAATATTTGCGCCGAAGACGAGCGCTACGGTCGTATTTTTTCACTTAATGTAGAAACCAAGCAAATTAAAACAATTGCGCAGGGCGTGCGAAATACCGTTGGTTTTGATTTTCACCCAAGCACACAGGCTTTGTGGTTTAGTGATAATGGTCGCGACATGATGGGCGATGACATCCCACCAGATGAAATAAACCG
Source organism: Pseudoalteromonas carrageenovora IAM 12662 (assembly GCF_900239935.1). Classification (NCBI taxonomy): domain Bacteria; kingdom Pseudomonadati; phylum Pseudomonadota; class Gammaproteobacteria; order Alteromonadales; family Pseudoalteromonadaceae; genus Pseudoalteromonas; species Pseudoalteromonas carrageenovora. Next base: position 3,068,792 of record NZ_LT965928.1, on the reverse strand, counting down.
TGTAAGTAAAGAAGGTGAGCACTTTGGTTTTCCTTATGTTCACGCCGGCGCAATTATTGACCCTGAGTTTGGTAAAGGTAAAAACATTGCAGATTATACCTCTCCGGCACTTGCGCTTGCTGCACATGTTGCACCTTTAGGCATTCATTTTTATAACGGTAAACAATTTCCCGCGAATTATAAGCAGCAGTTATTTGTTGCAGAGCATGGTTCGTGGAACCGTTCTAAAAAATCAGGTTATAAAGTAGCGTTAGCTACCATTGAGCAAGGTCGAGTCACAAAATATACGCCGTTTATTACAGGCTTTATGAAAGACGAAGCCACATTTGGACGCCCTGTTGCATTTGCAGAATTAGGTGACGGCAGTCTGTTGGTAAGCGATGATTACGCCAATGTGATCTACCGTGTAAGCTATAAGAAAAACTAGGTAAGCTTTAATGAGTGATACAGATACCTTGCTAATGCAAGGAATTGAGCAACAAACAATGGGGCGCTTTACCGAAGACGCCTATTTAAACTACTCCATGTACGTAATTATGGACCGAGCATTGCCACATGTTGGTGATGGTTTAAAACCGGTTCAGCGTCGTATTATTTATGCTATGAGCGAGCTGGGATTATCGGCTGCTGCTAAATATAAAAAATCGGCTCGTACCGTGGGTGACGTACTAGGTAAATACCATCCACACGGCGATAGTGCGTGTTACGAAGCGATGGTACTCATGGCGCAGCCGTTTTCTTATCGTTATCCGCTGGTTGACGGTCAAGGTAACTGGGGTGCGGCAGATGATCCTAAATCGTTTGCGGCAATGCGTTATACCGAAGCACGTTTATCTAAGTTTTCTGAAGTATTACTAAAAGAGCTTGGGCAAGGCACCGTTGATTGGACGCCAAACTTTGATGGCACCATGAACGAGCCTTTAGTATTGCCATCGCGTTTACCGCATATTTTACTAAACGGCGTAACGGGTATTGCCGTAGGTATGGCAACTGATATTCCGCCACATAACGTGCGTGAATTAGCCAGTGCGTGTTGCTTATTACTTGATAAGCCAAAAACTGAACTTGAGGAAATTCTTGAGTTAGTACATGCGCCAGATTACCCAACTGATGCTGAAATAATTACCCCAAAAGCCGATATTCATAAAATATATAAAACGGGTCGAGGCTCTATCAAAATGCGTGCGGTTTATACCGAAGAGCATGGCGACATTGTAATTACAGCACTTCCGCATCAATGTTCGGGTGGTAAAGTACTTGAGCAAATAGCAGCGCAAATGAACGCTAAAAAGCTGCCTATGATTGCTGATTTACGTGATGAGTCAGATCATGAAAATCCAACGCGTATTGTAATTATTCCGCGTTCTAACCGCATTAAAGCTGAGCCATTGATGGCGCACTTGTTTGCTACTACCGATCTTGAAAAAAATTACCGCGTAAATTTAAACATGTTAGGCCTAGATGGTCGCCCGCAAGTAAAAGACTTACGCAGCATTTTATCTGAGTGGCTTACGTTTAGACGTGAAACAGTTCGCAGGCGTTTACAGTATCGTTTAGATAAAGTATTGGCTCGATTACATATTTTAGAAGGTTTACTCGCCGCATTTTTAAATATTGATGAAGTAATCGAAATCATCCGTACCGAAGACAAACCAAAACCTGTGCTTATGGAGCGCTTTGATTTAACTGATATTCAAGCAGAAGCAATTTTAGAATTAAAACTTCGTCACTTAGCAAAACTAGAAGAGTTTAAAATTCGTGGTGAGCAAGACGAGTTAGCTAAAGAACGTGACAAACTAGAGCTAACACTGGGTTCAGACCGTCGTATGTCAACGCTTCTTAAAAAAGAGATTCAAGAAGCTGCCGAAATGTATGGTGACGATCGCCGATCGCCGGTTATTGAGCGCTCAGAAGCTAAAGCGCTTAACGAAAAAGATTTAATCCCATCAGAGTCAGTGACGGTTGTGCTCTCTGATAAAGGGTGGGCACGCGTTGGTAAAGGTCATGACCTAGATGTAGAAGGGCTCAATTATCGCTCAGGTGATAATTACAGAGCCTCTGCTCGGGGTAAGAGTAATCAACCCGCTGTATTTTTAGATTCAGCAGGGCGTGCCTTTGCAACGGATGCACATAGTCTGCCTTCAGCCCGAAGCCAAGGCGAACCGATGACAGGCCGATTTAACCTAACCACAGGGGCTAATTTTGAGCACGTGGTAATGGCTGATGACAACCAAGTATTACTCATGGCATCGGATGCGGGTTATGGCTTTATAACCGACTTTAAAGATTTAGTGAGTAAAAACAAAAACGGTAAAGCGCTGGTCAGTGTTCCTAAAGGTGGCATATTGCTTTCGCCAATTAGGGTTAACGATGTAGCTAGTGATTATTGTATGGCTATTTCTAACGAAGGACGCATGCTTTTATTCCCACTACGTGATTTACCAAAACTTGGTAAGGGTAAAGGGAATAAGATTATTTCTATACCTGGAGCAAAGGTACAAGCACGAGAAGAGTTTGTAAAAGTACTGGCTGTTGTGCCACAAGGGAGCAGTGTAACGCTTCATGCTGGTAAGCGTAAGCTAACACTTAAGCCAACTGATTTAGAGCATTATCATGGCGAGCGAGGCCGTAGAGGTAATAAACTTCCGCGTGGTTTGCAACGAGTTGATGAAGCCGTTGTTGAGTTTACTCCTGCTGATGAGGCCGGTGAGACAGTCATTGAATAGTAACAAACATTAATCTACCAAACGGCCTGCATTTGCAGGCCGTTTTTGTTTGTGCACGTAATTTCAGCGCACAAGTGTACGCTATGTCTCGTGTGTGTAACAAAATAGCGTTATAATACTAAAATGTGCGCAGCATTTGGCGCACTGCACACACATTTTGGAGAGATAGTTTGTTAGCTGTTATACGTATTTTTATTATGCTGCTGTTTATATTATTAAGCTGTGTTTTTGGTTTATTACTTTCGATTGTAAGACCATTTCACGCTAATAATGTACATGTTATAGCCACTTGGTTTGGCTCAATGGCAAAAATGTTGGGTGTAAAACTTGTGCTTACACGCCATCCAGAGGCGGTAAAAGCAGGCCCCGCTGTATACTTAGCAAATCACCAAAACAACTATGACTTATTTACGATTCCTGCCATGGTGCCAAAAAATTGCGTCAGCCTAGGTAAAAAAAGCTTAAAGTGGATCCCATTTTTTGGTCAGCTTTATTGGTTGTCGGGTAATATTTTAATTGATAGATCGAATCGCTCGAAAGCGGCAGGGACCATTTCTAAAGCAGCCGAAAAAATTAAAAGTAATGGCTTATCTGTGTGGATGTTTCCCGAAGGGACGAGAAGTTACGGAAGAGGGCTACTACCATTTAAAACGGGGGCATTTCACACCGCAATGAGCGCAGAAGTACCCGTTATTCCGGTATGTATGAACACAACACACAAAACCATTAAGCTAAATCGATGGGATAATGGTACAATTTACATTGAAATGTTAGCGCCCGTATCGCTTGATAAAAATATTAGCGCGCGTGAGCACGCTAAAAGCGTGCATAGCATTATGGCTGCTAAAATAACTGAATTAGATGCTCAAGTGAGAGATAAATAATGGAAAACTGGCGCGAAATAAGTGAAGACATCGTAAGTTCATTACTTGAAGATGGATCAGATCCTGAAATACTTTATGAAGTAGAGCACCATTTTGTGTGTGAAGACTTCCCTAAGCTAGAGCAAGCTGCATTGGCTGCTTTTAAACTAGGTTACGATGTTGAAGAGCCAGCAGAGCTTGAGCTTGAAGACGGCAGCAAAATATGGAGCTTCGACATAGTAGTAGAAGCTGAGCTAGACGTAGACGTAATTATGGAAGACGTTGATAAACTAGCAGCACTTGCTGTTGAGTGCGACGTTGAGTACGACGGTTGGGGCACTTACTTTCAAGAGTGATACAGCTAACTAAAGTTTAGATCTATTAATTAAAAAGCGAGTATTGTAAAAATACTCGCTTTTTTTGTGTCTTAAATCAGGGAGTGTTGATCTAATATGATAAAAACTTGTTGAATCTAGAGTCGGGTTTAGCAGTCAAAAAAAGCGCCTGTTTAGCGTTTTAATTTCAATAGAGCCTATTAATTTGAAAAGTTAACCTCTTATATAAAATTTACTTTTGAATTATTTATTTGATCTAATATTTTGAATTTTTAAATTATATAAGTGTATATTTTTAAATTTTAGTCATTCAAGTTTATCTTTATAACTACTCTTGCATTAATTTATATTGGTATGACCAGCTTGTCTTGATAACAATTTTATCAGCAAATAATTGTGTTTATTCATAAAGTATTAAGTTGCACGCTTAATATTGGTAATAAGGCTTTTTGTTTGAGGTACTACTATTTTCTTAAATTTCAAAATTATTACAAAGTATAAATAGAAATCATTGTTATTATATGTGATTGTTTTTTAATTGATTTTTTGTTTTTTAATTCTATTTCTTCAATGGTTCTATAGTTTTTTAAGTAACAATTAACTTGTTGACATATTGGTAACAAAAAATATAGCCTTGTTTTGCCGATTAGGTGGATTTTTGGTAATACCAATTTGTGTTTTTTTATTTTTTATACTTCACTTTGTTATTACCAATTTTGTTGAATTTAAAGGTCTGTTTACATTGTGCGATCTAAGTTTGGTATTTATCGCCAAGCTAAGCTGTAAGGTTGTCTATTATTCAGATTTAAAGGAATAAAAATAATGGTTAAATTTAAAAAGTTACTTATTTGCTCTGCAGTTGCTGCAAGCACTTCTTTTGCGCACGCTGCAACGATTGAAAATTCAGGTTTTGAAGATGGCTGGAGTAATTGGAATGAAACAGAGCCTGCTGCGCTATCTTCAGATGCATACCAAGGTTCAAAGTCTTTAAAAATTCAAGGTAGCCCGGCCCGTGTTTATCAAACTGTGGATGTTGAGCCAAATACAGAGTACACATTGAGTGCGTATGTGCTGGGTAATGGTCAAATTGGTATCAATGATTTAGATGGCTTATTTAAAAATACTAAATTTGATACGTCTTCTTGGACCAAAGTAACTAAAACTTTTACTACAGCAAGTAAAAGTGCGCTTCAAGTATTTGCTAAGCATAATAATAGTTCTGATGATGTTCGATTTGATTCATTTTCTTTAGTGCAAGGTAGTACTGATAACGGTGGTGGCACTGACACTGGTGGCGGGACGGATAATGGCAGCGGTACCGGTATAGCAAGTAATATTACTGATGGCAGTATTTTTGATCTCGAAGGGGATAACCCTAACCCATTAGTAAATAGTGAAACTCTAGAGTTTGTTCCTTTGGAGGCTCGCCATATTACTCCAAATGGAAATGGCTGGCGTCATGAATATAAAGTTAAAGAAAGTGCACGCGTTGCAATGACTGAGACCTATGAAGTTTTTGAAGCCACTGTCAAAGTTGAAATGTCTGATGGCGGAAAAACAATTATTTCGCAGCATCATGCTAGCGATACTGGAACAATCTCTAAAGTGTATGTTTCAGATACCGATGAATCTGGGTTTGATGACAGCGTAGCTGGAAATGGCGTTTTTGACGTTTATGTTCGTCTGCGTAACACCAGCGGTAATGAAGAAAAATTTGCCCTTGGTACTATCACTAGTGGTGGCTCGTTTACTCTTCGTGTTGAAAATAACTATGGCGATGTTGATGTTAGCGCACTAGGTCGCTCATTTGGTATACCTGTAGAAGATGACTCAGAATCATACTTTAAATTTGGTAATTACCTGCAATCACAAGACCCTAATACATTAGATGAGTGCGGGGAATCTGGTAATTCGGATTCTTTCAAAGAGTGCTTTGAAGATTTAGGGATTACAGAGTCTAAAGTAACAATGACGAATGTTAGTTATACCCGTCAGACAAACTAAGTAGCCGCTTAATTATGGCCACTCAATTGAGTGGCTATATTTAAGTGTCTGTAATTTATAACCAATTTTTATTTTTAAAGTAAACGCCAATACCACCTGTAAGCACAATCAAAAATATAACAAATGCACTAAATGCATAGGGGTTTTCGGTACCTGGTATACCGCCTACATTTACACCTAACAGGCCAGTTAAAAAGCCTAGTGGTAAAAATAATGCAGCCACAACCGACATTACATACATGCGCTGATTTAATTGTTCAGACACTTGGTTGGTAATGGTTTGTTGAATGATTTGTGCACGTTCTATTGAACTGTCTAGCTCTTCTAAATAGCGAATAAGTAAGTTAGTGGTTTCGTTTAGCTTTGCTTTATCGTCATCTAATAGCCACGGGTAGTGGTTATTTACCATTGAGCTAAGTGCTTCTTTTTGCGGTTTTAAATAACGCTTTAGAGCAATAGTTTGACGGCGTAATTGCGATAAACCTTGGTTATCAAACTTTTTGCTTGGCTCGTCAATTTCTTCTTCAAACTCGTCTAGTGTTTCATCGAGTGAATCAATAACGCTTTGCATGCGCGATGTTAATTTTTGCGTTATAGAGCATACAAGTTCTGAAATATTACAAGGGCCGCTATTTGCTTTTAATGAGGCAATAATATCTTGTACAGACAGCAAACGACGTTTGCGTGTGGTAATTAGGATATTTTCGCTAATGAATAAGCGAATTGAAACCATGTCCTCTGGGCTTTGCGCAGGGTTTAAATTTACACCGCGTAAAAATAGCATATGGCCATTTGTTGTAGCAGTAATTCGTGGGCGAGTTTCATCTGCAATTAAAGAATCGAGTTCGTAATCGGTTAAATGAGATTGTGATTTTAGCCACTGTACAGCTTCGCTTTGGCTATAGTCCATATGAACCCAAAGTTTACCTTGGCCTGGTTGCCAGTTATTTAACTCACTCGTGCTTTCTATTGGGCGTGCGCCGCCTTGTTCATCAAGCACAAGGGCATGTAGTAAACCATTAATCATAATTAATTCTCAAAATAGTATATTTTTAATACTGTTAACTATAGTGTATCTACTTAGTCGCTTACAAACTTACCTTTATTTTTAATAAGTTAAGTTTATTTTGTAAAAACATATGCAGAGCCTCTGTGCTGAATAAAACGGCTAATAGCACTAATCAGCAAGGCGCGCATTGTGTGATGAGTTACCTAAAAAGATCAATTTAATTTACTCATCGACTAGATAAATTTATTTCGTTGGTGTTTTTTCACCCGTAGCGTATAAGTCACTTTTTTATTAAGGGCACATTTATGACAGCAAAGATCACAGTTGGTTGGCGTGAGTGGTTAAGTTTACCCGAGCTTGGCATCGAGAAGATTAAAGCAAAAGTTGATACTGGCGCCCGCACTTCATGTATTCATGCAATTAACATTGAAGAGTACGAAGAAGACGGTGAAAAGTGGGTAAAATTTATAGCCCAGCCTTTGCAAGACGATGAGCAAACACGCATTACTTGCAAAGCAAAGGTTAAAAAAATTAAGGCCGTAACCAGCTCTAGTGGGCAAAAAGAGTTACGGTACTTTATAGAAACAACATTGCATGCAGGGCAGCACAGCTGGCCAATAGAAGTCACTTTAACGAGTAGAGCAACAATGAAGTTTAGAATGTTACTAGGGCGTACAGCCATGGAAAATCGTATAGTCGTTGATCCGGCTTTATCTCATTTATTAGATAGTTAAGGTTTTAACTATGAAAATTGGTATTTTATCTCGCAACAGAAATTTATATTCAACTCGCCGCTTAATTGAGGCGGCGGAAGCGCGTGGTCACGAAGTTAAAGTGATTGATGCACTTCGTTGTTACATGAATATAAACTCAGAGCAGCCAGAAATTCACTACCGCGGTGAAAACTTAAAAGAATTTGACGCAATCGTCCCGCGTATTGGTGCATCAGTTACATTTTATGGCTGTTCTGTATTACGTCAGTTTGAAATGATGGGTGTTTACCCTGTTAACGAATCGGTGGCTATTTCACGTTCTCGCGATAAATTACGTTCGCTACAGTTACTTTCGCGTAAAGGCGTAGGTATGCCGGTAACCGGTTTTGCAAGCAAACCCGATGACGTTAAAGACTTACTTGAAATGGTAGGCGGCGCACCAGTAGTAATTAAGTTACTTGAAGGCACACAAGGTATTGGTGTTGTACTTGCCGAAACGCGTAAAGCGGCTGAAAGTGTTATTGAAGCGTTTATGGGCTTAAAAGCCAATATTATGGTTCAAGAATATATTAAAGAAGCCGGCGGTGCCGACATTCGCTGTTTTGTATTAGGTGATAAAGTAATAGCAGCCATGAAGCGCCAAGCTCAAGAGGGGGAGTTCCGTTCAAACCTTCACCGTGGTGGTAGCGCTACACTTGTACGCATTACACCAGAGGAGCGTAAAACGGCTGTAGCTGCAGCAAAAGCAATGGGCTTAAATGTAGCGGGTGTTGATTTACTTCGCTCATCTCGTGGACCACTGGTAATGGAAGTTAACTCTTCACCAGGCCTTGAGGGTATTGAAGTAGCAACAGGTAAAGATATTGCGGGCATGGTAATCGACTTCATCGAGAAAAATGCTGCTATTAAAGGAACAGCAACTCGTGGCAAAGGTTAAAATTAACCGTGCTTTTACCTTATTAGGTGAAAGCGTAGGCGTAGGTGAGCGTAAAACCCTTGCCTTAGAGGCTGCAAAACTCTACACCCATTCACCGCTCAATATTCCTATTGAGGTGGTTAACGGTGTGATGGAAGGCCCTGTGCTTATGGTATGTGCAGCTATTCATGGTGATGAGCTAAATGGTGTAGAAGTTGTGCGTCAGCTGCTCTCTAAAATAGATGCAAACCAACTGCGCGGAACCATAATTGCTGTGCCTATTGTTAATGTGTTTGGCTTTATTCATAAATCGCGTTATTTACCCGATAGACGTGATATGAACCGCAGTTTTCCGGGCTCTGAGCGCGGATCGCTAGCTGGGCGTATGGCACATATGTTTTTTAAACAGGTGGCGGTACATTGTACTCACATTATTGATTTACATACGGGTGCCATTCATCGTACTAACTTACCGCAAATACGCGCTAATTTAGAAGATGAAGCAACAGCGGATATGGCTAAAGCATTTGGCACACCAGCGGTTATAAATGCATCCCTTCGTAATGGCTCATTAAGAAGTGAAGCCGCTAACTTAGGTATACCCGTTATTACTTACGAAGCCGGTGAAGCACTACGCTTTGATCCTATTGCCATAGCAGCAGGTGTGCAGGGGGTGGATTATGTGATGCGTCATTTAAAAATGATCCGTGGCAAACGTCCTAAAAAACTTCCCGATCCTATTATTGCAGGCTCTACAAGTTGGATACGTGCTGAAGTGGATGGCATTGTACGTGCGCAAGTATCGCTTGGTGAGCATGTAGAAAAAGGCCAAGTGCTGGCGTATATAAGTAGCCCTTTAGGTGACTCTGAGCTTGAGCTTTTAGCGCCTAAAGGCGGTATTGTAATTGGTCAGCAAACTATGCCATTAGTAAACGAAGGGGATGCGGTATTCCACCTTGCTTATTTTGCAAATGACAACAGCTTAGTAGAGCAGCAACTAGAGCACTTTATTGACGAAATAAATGATTTAGATGATGAACTAAAAACAGCTGAGCTAAATAACTAGTCTTAATTGTGGTTAGCTAAGTATTAAAAATCCGCAGTAGGTAATTTACCTACTGCGGATTTTTTGTGAATATGACTTTTTAAACTATGTCTTTTTAGGGCCTACAATACGCTTAATTACCGGCGCTTTAGTGGGCTTAGGCTCTTTTTTTAATACCATTACAGGGCGAGTAACAAAGAGGTTATTTGGGTATACAACTCTGTGCCCATCTACATGCTCAAGCACGACGTTCATTAAGCCTAATTCAACAATACGTCCTTCTATATGGTTTGCGCCATCAACAATACGTACCCAGTAGCCAACATGGAAGTCGTTTTGAATAAACATTAATAAAAAGGCGGTAAGGTTACTTAGTAACGACCAAGCTGCAAATAAAGCGACCCCTAACATAGCAAACAAAGATGAGCCTAAAACTAATAATCCGCGCAGCTCTATACCCCAAAATATGAGCACTAAGCAAAGTACTACAAACGCGAGTATTATTTTTAATAACAGCTCAGCTCTAAATTTACGATGAATATCTACTTTGCCTTTTATGGCTTTTTCGAGCAGCTTTTTAGTTATTTTTAATAAAAGAGGAAAAAGTAAAATGGCAATAAGGGTGACAATTAATTTATATTGCGTACCCATTAGCGCTAAAAGCTCGAACAATTCCAAAGTGTGATCCCGTACTATTTTTAAGCGAGTTTAAAGTGCTAGTTTAGCGCTTTCGTATGCTACTCGCTATTTAAAAGGTGTTTTTGACGCTAACTAACCACTGCACCGAATCAACATCGTCGTAGCTATCAAGAGGCGCTGCAATATCAATATGGATCATGGTGCCAGAGTTTGCTCTGCTTGGCGCTAAGCGCAGCCCAATACCGATATTTTTTAAAACATGGTCGTTCTCGCCGTTATCTTCATTATTAAACCAAGCGCGGCCAACATCTAAAAAACCTGCCGCACCCACTTTAAATAGTTGCAGTAAATCATACTCCCAGTAATAGCGCTTTTCTAAACTAACTAAAAAGCTACGATCGCCATGTTGGTAATCCATCGGGTAGCCGCGCAAACCTGTTTCGCCGCCTAATGTAAGCTGTTTATCAGCGGTTAAATTTTTAGCGTACTGCGCGCGAGCTTTAATATACCAAGACTGATCAACACTGGTGTTTAAGTAGTATTGTATTTGGCTGGTGGCTAAAAAGTTTTCTAGCTGTTTTTGTTCTTTATTCCAATAGCCATCAAGCTCAGTGCTAAAACGCCATAGTGTTCTGTCGGTAGTGAAATGTGCTTTTTTAGCTTTAAAAGAGTAAATGGCACGGGTGTCGTCGTTACTTAATGACTCGTCTGAATAGCCTAATAGTGCTTTTATGTTCCAGCCTAAATTAAGATCTTCAGTGCGAGAAATACTGTCAAAGTTACGCACTTTTATGTAGCTGTCTTCAAACCAGTGCCCGCTAACATATGGATAACTCAGCTTTCGGTTTTGAGCAAGCGGGGCAAAGGTAGTGTCAATCTCTTCAAAGCTGTCTTCTTGGTTTACGTAGCCAAGCGTTAGGCGCTGCGTCCAACTATCACTGAGTGCTTTTGAATGGCCTAAAAAAGCACTAAATAGATCTGTCGTTTGATCAAACTCACTGTATTCATCACCACGGCGATACAGCGATTCTTCTCTTTGCTCAGAAAAAATTTTAATACCATAACTATAAGGTGTATCTATGGCATAAAACGGGTAGGTAAGCTCTAATAAGTGGCGTTTACCATCGCTGTTGTCGGCATATTCTAAGCGGCCGCGGTAGCGAGTTGAAAAAATATTAGGATCGTCATACACAAACAAGTAACCATTGCGATCGCTGTCGGTTGTACGTGCAAACGATAAACGTTTCCCCCAACCAAATAAATTAGACTCTCGAAAGCCAATACTCGATTTATTTTCGCCACCGCTACGGCTAAAGCTGATTTCAGGTAATAAAGTCCATAAATCGCGGGTTACTACGGTTACATCTACGTTGCCGTTGCAGTTTTCTGTGGCGCTTATTTGCGCATCATATAAATAATTTTGACGGCGTAATAATCGCTCTGACTCAGCCAGCTTTTTAGCGTTGTATTTATCACCTTGCTTAAACAGTAAAATATTACTGATAACATCTGGCTCGGTTTGAATATGGGCGCGGTTAGCAAAGCGAAAAAGTGCGTTATTTTCTTCTTCAAGCTCTGTATTAAATACATTGAGCTGGGTAAGTTTAATAGAGGCTATTTGCGCATCACTTCGGCTATTAACCAGTGTGGTTTTGTCCTCTATTTCTCGGCGCAGGTTTTTATTTTTTTCTAAATGGGCTTGAGTGAGTGGGCAAGTGTCGGTTTTATCAGGCGCTTGCTGAGCAATAACGCTAGGCACGAAAAAGCTTAAAACACTTAAGCCAATACAACATTGTGCAATCCATTTCTTATTCACCATTAAACCTCTTTACTACTTAGTAGCAACTGCCGATCATAATATCAGCTTACATCATTGTTATTACAATGTAAGTAAAAGGTATGGATTTTGAAACTAATTAATTGTTACCGCTATGCACCTTTGTTAATGAGTGCAGTTTTAGCTTAAATAAAAGGCAAGGGCTGCTAATAAGTGCTCGGCCTCTAGGCCTTCACCGTTAATCCAAATACTTTCGCTATAGTGTTCAAAGTTTAAATTAAAGGTATGTTGTTGGTAGCTAAAACGCAGCTGATGACGATCTGCGCCACCAGAGTATTCGTTAATTGTTATTTCATCTGAATGTAAAAATAAAGTGCTCCACAGCTCAAAGTCTTCATCGTGTGGTGGCTCTACAGGGCTAACTACAATGCATTTATGGGCGTGGTCGTATTCTATTTGGGTCATAGGGTTCTTAATTGGTCGCTAGGTAATTGCGAATTGCAGTTAAAAATTCGCCGCCATATTTGTTTAGTTTGGTAAAGCCCACTCCCGACACTTTTAAAAATTCGCTGTCGTTTGTAGGCATTAACTGCGCCATTTCGGCTAACGTTTTATCGTTAAATACAACATAAGGCGGTACGTCGTCGGCATCAGCGAGTTCTTTACGCAGAGCACGTAAGCGGGCAAATAGTTTTTTATCGTAATTAAATTGGGCAAGTTTGTCTTGGTATACGTGTTTAGCTTGTAAGCGAGGCTCTGCCAATTGCAAAGCGTATTCACTTTTTAAAATTGCTCGTGCTGCCTCGGTTAAACGCAGTGACGCACCTTGCGTTATATCTTGGCTTAGTAAGCCCTGATGAATAAGTTGGCGCAAAATACTAAGCCAAAATTCACTGCTCTTATCTTTACCTATGCCGTAAGTACTTAGTTCATGGTGGTTGTTATCGCGTATGCGGCTTGTATTAGCCCCGCGTAATAACTCAACAATATAACCTAAACCAAAACGCTGCCCAGCTCTGTATACACACGAAAGCGCTTGTTGGGCAACTAAAGTACCATCAAAACTTTTTGGCGGATTTATGCAAATATCGCAGTTACCGCATTGTTCGCGTTTGTATTCACTAAAGTAATTAAGGAGGATTTGACGTCTGCAGGTTTGTGCCTCTGCAAAACTTGCCATGGCGTTAAAGCGTTGTTCTTCTACGCGGCGGCGTTGCTCATCATCTATATCTTCAAAAAAGCGCCTAACGCGGCCAATATCAGCCGGATCAAAATACATTATGGCTTCTGCGGCTAAGCCGTCACGACCAGCACGCCCGGTTTCTTGATAATAAGCTTCTATGCTTTTAGGAATATCGTAATGCAATACAAAGCGCACGTTAGGTTTATTTATTCCCATACCAAATGCCACAGTCGCGACCACTATTTGAATGTCGTCACGGGCAAATCCCGTTTGTACAAATTGGCGTTGCTCGTTACTCATACCCGCATGGTAAGCGGCTGCATTAAGGCCTGCATCTGCAAGTTTTTCGGCAATGTCGTCTACACGTTTACGGCTAGTGCAATAAATAATACCACTTTGATTTTTTTGTTCTTTTAAATAGCGCAGTAGTTGCGCCATAGGCTTAAATTTTTCTTCTATTGTGTAACGAATATTAGGTCTGTCGAAGCTGCCGGTATGAATATAGGGGTGTTGTAGTTTTAATTGTTCAACTATATCAAAGCGAGTGGCTTTATCGGCCGTGGCAGTAAGCGCCATCATAGGCACGTGAGAAAAACGTTGTTTTAGCTCGTTTAATCTAAAGTAATGGGGCCTAAAGTCGTGCCCCCAATGAGATACGCAGTGCGCTTCGTCTATGGCAAAGAGGCTTACATTTAGGTGCGATAAACGCTCTAAAAAGTCACGTTGCAATACTTTTTCAGGGGCAACATATAATAGTTTAATTAATCCCTGGTGGAGCTGTTGATAGACTAACTGCTGTTCTTCTCGCCCTAAGCTGTTATTTACATAGGCAGCTTTAACACCTAATGCTTGTAGTTGCGTAACCTGATCTTGCATTAGGGATATAAGTGGAGATATAACAATAGTAACGCCTTCAAGTACTAAAGCCGGAACTTGGTAGCAGACTGATTTACCACCGCCCGTAGGCAGCAATACCAGAGAATCTTTACCGCTAATAGCTGCATCAATTACTGCTTTTTGGCCGTCGCGAAATTCGCTGTAGCCAAACACTTGTTTGAGGACAGTTTCGGGTTTGCGCACAATAGTGCTAGAAGGTTGCGTTAATGTAGTCATCGGCGGGTATTTTAGTGTTTTTTTTATAGGATGTCTTTAGCTTAAAGGTAAATGATTTGATCAGAGCCTCGTAGTTTTGCTCAAGTTATGCTTTACTCATCGTACCAGTGTTAATTTAAACATAGAGAATAATAATGAATAAAGAAATGTTAATTGAACAAGTAGGCGCGTTGTTTGTAAATGGTATGCCATTTAACCAGTTTTTAAATATATCGGTGGAGTCGCTAAGCCCAGAGCAAGCTAAAATAAGCTTTCCTTGGCAGGATGTGTTTATTGGTAACCCTGCTCAAAAAATTCTTCACGGCGGTATTATTTCTGCTGTGCTTGATAATGTCGGCGGAATGCTTGCAGCAGCCAGTGTAATAGATAAATTAACCGATATAGATATGCCAAGTGTGCAGCAAAAGCTTGCCACTTTAGGGACTATTGATTTACGTACCGACTATTTACGCCCAGGGAAAGGGGAGAGTTTTATTGCGAGTGCCACACTCATTCGTTCAGGTAATAAAGTTTGTGTGTGCAGAATGGAGCTACATAATGAAAAGTCAGTGCAAATAGCTTTTGGTACAGGTACGTATTTAGTGGGGTAAAGCACTTAATTAAGTACAGCTAAATAAAAAGCTTTGCCTTGTGCTTAGGTTTACTCGCCTCAAAATAAATCACTTAGTAGAGCGAATTGGTATAAACTGTCGGCCTTTTAGTATGAGTAAGTTGTATTTATGTCGATGGAAAATGAGCAGCGTAAAGGCGGTATTTTTGCTTGTCTTGCCTTTTTTATGTGGGGCTTGGCTCCTATCTATTTCAAACAAATTCAGCATGTTTCTGCGTTTGAAATTTTAACCCACCGCGTTGTTTGGTCAGTCGTATTTTTAGTACTTGTAGTGAGTGTGCTTAAGTATTGGGATAAGGTTAAGCGTATTGTTGTTCAGCCTAAAATTATGTTTATGCTGCTCATAACGTCTTCTATATTAGGTTTTAACTGGGGCTTGTTTATTTGGGCAGTTAATAACAACCATATGCTTGATGCCAGTTTAGGTTACTACATAAACCCACTACTTAATGTGTTGCTAGGTATGCTGTTTTTAGGCGAGCGGTTACGAAAACTACAAGGGTTTGCGGTATTTTTAGCGTTTGCAGGTGTGGTACTACAGCTTGTTAGCTTTGGCTCGTTCCCTGTGGTGGCGTTTTCACTGGCTACCTCATTTGCTATTTATGGTTTATTACGCAAAAAGCTACCTGTAGAGGTACTCCCAGGTATTTTACTCGAAGCGCTTATTTTATTGCCTGTCGCGTTAATTTATTGGTGGGTCATGGCCCCAACACCGACCTCAGATTTGGTTGTAAACGATTGGCATACCAATATACTACTAATTAGTGCTGGTATTATTACCACCTTACCACTACTTTGCTTCACTGGCGCCGCTAAACGTTTGCAGTACACAACACTGGGCTTTTTCCAATACATAGGGCCAAGCTTAATGTTTATGCTAGCTGTGGTATTTTACAATGAAGTGTTTGATGCCGAGCGAGTTATTACTTTTGCGTGTATTTGGAGCGCGTTAGCGATATTTACGTGGGACTCGTATCATCAGTCGCGTAAACGTAAAAAGGCGGCAATAACAGCTGCCGAGGTGTAGGTGTTACATCCTAGCTAACTACCTTATTACGGCCGGTTTCTTTAGCGTCATACAGCTTTAAATCGGCCTGTTTTAATAACTCATCAATTTTATAAACAGGGCCACTAACAAAACCAATTGAAATAGTAAATTTGATTTTAGCGCTACTAAATTCATGGCTATTAGCTTCTATAAAGTACCTAAATCCTTCAAGGCGTTTAAGGGCTTCTTGTTTTTCTACATCTATAAAATAAACCGCAAACTCTTCACCACCCAAGCGCGCCACTAAATGCTTTTTAAAGTACTTTTTAAAACAAATAGAGAGCCCTTTTAATACTTCATCGCCTACATCGTGTCCGTAGGTATCGTTAATTGATTTAAAGTGGTCAATATCAAGCATAGCAAGTGCACCATTGCCGTTAGTGCGCTTAATTTGCTTTAGTGATTTTTCAGCCTCTTCAAAAAAGTAGCGGCGGTTAGGCAAGTTTGTTAAGTAGTCAGTATTTGCTTGGCGCTTAATGGTGGCAATTTGCTCTAACATATCTACGTTTTGACTAAGGCGACAGTAAAATTCTTCGCTATTAAAAGGTTTGTGCAGGTAATCGTTAGCGCCATTTTTTAAAAATAAGCTAGAAAGCGCTGAAGAGTCGGCCCCAGAAATACCAATAATCGCTTTTTCATCGTTACTGTATAGGCTACGAATTTGTGTACATAATTCGTCACCATTCATATTGGGCATTTCGTTGTCAGTAATTATTACCGTGATATCTGGTGAGGCTTCAAGCATTTTAAGTGCCTCAACACCATCTTTAGCTTCTATTGTTTGGTATTTGTGTCGTGCAAGTAAGCTGCAAATATAGCGACGTGTAGAGGTTGAGTCGTCAACAACGAGTACTTTTACGTTTTCATTACGGGGTAGGCGCAGTAACTGCTTTTCTAAGTATTGATAAGCTTGTTTGTTTTCTTTGGTTATGTAATCAATTATTGGGTATTTTTCTACCGTGTCGCGTGTTTGCTGATCGATATTACCAGTCATTACAATGGTAGGAATTTCTGCAGCTATAGTACAGGGGACAGCTTCGCCTGTTGGCGCATCAGGTAAAATAAAGTCTACGACAGCGCAAAAGTAGGCGTTTGAACTTAATAGTTCTTTAGCTTGAGCTAACGACTCGGCGATATCAACATCGTAGCCAGCTTTAAGCGCAATGTGCTTTTGCACACGCGCTATAGTAGGTGTATCTTCAATTATTAGTATTTTTCGCGTCACGTAGCTACCTTGTTTAATATTTTGCAAAAGTATTTGCTAATACAAGTTGTAACTGCTAAAACGCAAAAAAGCAAATAACTTAGTGGCTTACAAGCTATCTGCTTCTGAATAATACTCTTGGCTAATGGGTGCTGGCCCTGACATTTTAGAACGACCAAATAATGTGTGGAATTTAGTTTTACAGGTTGTTAGCTTTAAGTATTTAACCCACGCACGCTCAATTGGGTTTGTAGGCTCTAAAGAACCCGTAACCACCGCTACAAATTGTTCTTGATGTTCATTTTGTGGCGCTATAGTTTTAGAGTATAAGCCTTTTAAAACAACTCCGTGCTGTTCTAATATGCTGGCTTCTAACAAGGTGAAGTTTCCGCTGCGGCCAAAACCACGTGGAAAGTTTTGATCATCATAAAATTGACGTTGGCTAACAAATGCTTGGCGTAGTAGTGAAATATTATTGCTCATAACTTTATCCTCATACCCTATTAATTAGTTGGAGTATGATGCAAGTTTGGTAATTTATTAAACAAATTATTTTTATCGTGAGGATAAAAAATTGGATATAGATTTATTAAAAACATTTGTAGAAGTAGTGCGTACTCGCCACTTTGGTAAAGCGGCCGAAAACCTGTACATAACGCAGTCTGCGGTTAGTTTTAGGATTCGCCAACTTGAGCAAGGCCTTGGGGTTAATTTATTTATACGCCAACGAAATAATATTCAGTTAACGGCACCTGGCGAGCGTTTATTACCCCATGCAAAAATGATAATTACTGGTATGCAGCGCGCAAAAGTGGATGTGGCGCTTGCTGATAATATGCATAAGCAGGTAACACTTGCTGGTACACCTAATATTTGGGATGCATTTTTACAGTTTGGTATAACTAATATAGTGTCGGCTATGCCTGGGGTGTCGCTTGTAGCAGAAGTTAAAGCGCAGCAAGAAAGTACACGACTACTTTTAGAGCGCACACTCGATTTGGCTATTTTGTTTGATCCGCCAAAGGTTGACGAGTTAGTGGTTGAGCGTATTTGTGAGCTGCCAATTATTCCAGTAAGTGCATTTGACACCGCAACAAACGAAAACTTTTTTGATAACCAATATGTTTATGTTGACTGGGGCACTACTTTTTCACTTTGGCATGCTCGCCAGTTTACGGGTAAAACGCCCCCTTATTTTAGAACTAGTACAGGGCGTATTGCGCTTGATTTAATACTGCAATGTGGTGGCAGTGCCTTTATACCTCAGGTGCTTGTGCAAGATCATCTTGATAAGGGTGAGCTGTTTCATGTTAAAGACGTAGAAAATACCTCAAGAGACATATTTGTAGCCTATCATAGAGATAATGAGCAAAAGGAATTAATCGAAACCTTAATAAATTTATTACCTAAAGTAGAGCTGACTTAGTAAAAGCTTTTATTAGGTACTAATTTGTCTGATTAGTGAACATGTCCTTTTGATTTCATAAATAATGCAGTTTTATTAACTTTAAAAGACAAAAATATTTCATTTGTAATATTTTTGTCATTTAGTGATGCCAAACTGCAGCTGTTTTAAAAATTAGTCTTTTGTGATTATCGAGGAAATAACATGAAATTTGTAAAATCGAGCTTATGTGTCGCTTTATTAAGTGGTTTATCTTTTAATGCGCTTGCAGACGTTGATGTTTACGGTAAAGCGAATGTTACTGTGCAGTCGTCTGATGATGGTGAAGGGTCTTTCACAGAAATTAAAAGTAACGCATCTCGCTTTGGTCTTAAAGGTTCTGAAAAAATAACAGACGGCCTAGAAGCGGTTTATAAGTTTGAGTTTCAAGTAGACGTGTCTGATGCTGACTCAAAAGGCGACAACGACGACAATATTTCTGCTCGTAACCAATATGTTGGCTTAAAAGGCGCATATGGTCAGGTAGTTGTGGGTCGTAATGATACAGCCCTTAAACAATCTCAAGGTAAGTTAGATTTATTTAACGACCTTGAAGGCGATATTAAAAACGTGTTTAAAGGTGAAAACCGTTTAGGTGATTCAATTACTTATACATCTAAAACATACGAAGGTTTTAAATTACTTGCTACTTTTATTGCCGAAGACGACGTAGATGCAGATAACGGTTATTCATTAGCGGTTACTTATGGCGATGTAGCACTTAAAAATAGCGCTATATATGCGTCAATTGCAGCCGATAGCGAAGTAAATGGCTACGATGTTGTACGTGCGTCAATTCAAGGTAAAGTTGAAAACTTTAAACTAGGCGCAATGTACCAAACGCAAGAAACAGTAGATGGCAGTGCAGAAGCTGACGGTTACTTACTAAACGCCGCTTACAGCATGGGTAAAAACACCTTCAAAGTACAGTACCAAGCAATGGACTTTGACGATAGTGATGATAAAACTGCGGTATCTGTAGGTGTTGATCACAAGTTTAATAAAAACATTAAAGTATTTGGTTTTTACTCAAGCTTCGACATGGACAACAACGTTGACCAAGATTATGTAGGCTTAGGTATGGAATACAAGTTTTAACTATTCGCTAAATTAGTTAAAACACTCCCTTTTTAACCGCGCTCCTTTGAGCGCGGTTTTTTTTGCTTTAAATTCTTTACCCGCCCATAATAGACCCTCATTTGGAATGAGGTGCAAACCCTCAACTATTCCCGTAACTGTAATTAGCATAAAGCTTTAAGTCAGATACAAATGAGCAATACTAATTAGCATAAATATTTGAACAATTTAGCGAGTTAAATTTATCGCTTAATAGCTTCTGTACCTAAGCAGATTGGTAAAATTTTTTTAACGAGCGGGTTTACTCATTTTTTATTAATGCACTAGGTATTGTTAGCTGTATTGTTAGTGAGTGCACGCCTACCAAGGACTCACTGTTGCACACTAAATCAGCGCCAAACACGCCTTTACTTAACGTTAATAATGTTTCGTGGGGGATTGCCAATAAAAGCATTTTAAATAATATTAATGTGCAAATATCGCCAGGTAAGTTTGTGGGTCTAATCGGGCCAAATGGGGCGGGTAAGTCGAGTTTGCTACGTTGTTTATATCGTTTTAACCGGCCAATCTCAGGGCAGATTACTTTTAATAACCACGATATTTGGCAACTTAAAAGTGAAGATTATGCAAAGCAAGTCGCTGTGGTACTTCAAGAAACACCTTCACAATTTAACCTAAGTGTATTTGACGTTATTGCGCTTGGGCTTACTCCTCATAAATCGTTATTTAGTTCAGTAACCAACAGCGATAAACAAAATATCATCCAAGCTATCAATACTGTAGGGCTTGATCAACACAGTAATCAAAGTTTTGAATCGCTCTCTGGCGGCGAAAAGCAGCGCGCTTTAATAGCTCGCGCTATTGTGCAGCAACCTCAGTTATTAATTATGGACGAACCAACCAGCCATTTAGATGTTAAATACCAAATACAAGTTATGGAGCTGGCTAAATCGCTCGGTGTAACTGTGTTTGCATCGTTTCATGATTTAAACCTAGCTGCTGCAATGTGTGATGAACTGCTCGTTATTAAAAACGGCGAAATTACGCATTCGGGTACGCCAACACAGGTATTAACCGAAAACATGCTAGCTGAAGTCTTTGGTGTATGCGCCCAAGTAAATAGCCATCCACAGTTATCTAAAGCGGGAAATAGCATTCCTCACATCACTTACTTTTATGGTTATGAATAATATGAGCGCAGTTAATACTCGTCACTCACTTGCACTATTTATAAGCATTGCAGCTGCGTTATTTAGCTTATTTGCAGCACTTAGTTTTGGTGCAGCAGATACTTCACTTGAGGATGTGTTAAATAGTTTTTTACTGTCAAATGAAGCCTCTTTTAATACGCGTATTATTTACGAGCTAAGAATGCCACGTACGTTACTTGCGTTTATGGCAGGCGCAGGATTAGCAATTGCAGGGCTTATTTTGCAAACCGTCACGCGCAATCCGCTCGCCGATCCATACTTATTCGGTATATCATCGGGGGCTTCGTTTGGGGTGGTAGTACTTATGGCTTTTACAGGCATTAGCGCTGGTTTTATGTTATCTACAGCGGCGCTTTTAGGCAGTTTGGCTGCAATGAGTTTATTAATACTTATAGCCGGTAGGCAGCAAAGTGCTCAAGTTGAGTCTATGTTGTTGGCAGGTGTTGCATTGTCGTTTTTATTTAGCGCATTTACTAGCTTATTACTTTATTGGAGCGATCCTCAGGCTGTTGCGGCTATTTTGTTTTGGACGTTAGGTAGCTTTGCACGTGCGCAATGGGCAACGCTTTGGTTGCCGTTAGTCGTTATTGTTGTGTGCATTGGTTTTATGCTGAGCTTCAGAAGGCAGCTTAATGCAATGCTATTGGGCGATGAAAGTGCTATAACGCTGGGTGTGCGGGTACATCGATTTAGAATTTTAATGCTTGTTTTAAGTTCGTTAATAACCGCAGTGCTGGTGGCAATGTGTGGTGGTATAGGCTTTGTAGGTTTGATGGTACCGCATATTGTGCGCTTTTTTATATCACAAGGTAGTGTAGCTGGCCTATTAGTGACTAGCTTAGTTGGCGGCACATTTATGGTGTGGGTTGATGTGTTTTCACGCTCACTATTAAAAAACCAAGAGCTACCTGTCGGTGTTATTACCGCTGCAATAGGTAGTGTGTTTTTTTTAAGTTTATTGTTTTTTAGAAAATCGAAGGTGTAGCCCAATGAAAACCCTAATGGTTCAAGGCACTACATCAGATGCGGGTAAAAGCACGTTAGTAGCGGCGCTTTGCAGAGTGTTTGCAAAGCGAGAAGTAAATGTTGCTCCATTTAAGCCACAAAATATGGCACTTAACAGTGCGGTAACTAAAGATGGCGGCGAAATTGGCCGTGCCCAGGCTCTTCAAGCAATAGCTGCAAAGGTAGAGCCAGAGATAGACTTTAACCCCATATTACTTAAGCCTAATAGCGACACTGGCGCACAAGTTATTATTCATGGCAAAGCTATTAGTAATATGGAAGCGGGTAAATATCACGACTATAAAAAAGTGGCAATGGATGCAGTACTTACCTCGCATAACCGTTTAGCTAAACGTTTTGATTTATTACTGGTTGAAGGTGCTGGTAGCCCGGCTGAAATTAATCTACGTGAAAACGACATAGCAAATATGGGTTATGCAGAAGCGGTAGATTGCCCGGTCATTATCATTGCTGATATTGACAAAGGCGGCGTGTTTGCACACTTAGTGGGTACATTAGCGCTACTAAGCGAATCAGAACAAGCGCGCGTAAAAGGGTTTGTTATAAATCGCTTTAGGGGCGATATAAGCTTATTGCAAAGCGGGCTTGATTGGCTTGAACAATACACAAATAAGCCAGTGCTTGGTGTACTTCCGTATTTGCACGATTTAGCCCTTGATGCTGAAGATGCCGTTGCGATAGATAACAAAGTGACGAGTGCCACCATTAATATTGCAGTACTTTTATTGCCTCATATTAGTAACCATACCGACTTTGATGCACTGCGTTTGCATCCCAATATTAATATAACGTATGTACGCCACACGCAAACGATCCCAGCAGTTGATCTGATCATTGTACCGGGTAGTAAAAATGTGCTCGGGGATTTAGCCTTTTTAAAAAGCGAAGGTTGGGATACACAAATAAAGCAACACTTACGCTATGGTGGCAAAGTACTTGGCATTTGTGGAGGGATGCAAATGCTGGGCAATACAATCAACGATCCAGATGGAGTGGAGTCGTCGTTAAAGCAAATAACGGGGCTTGCCCTGTGCGATTTTGAAACCACATTGAGTACGCAAAAAGTACTCTCTAAATTATCAGCAACACTGCAGTTAAATGATTTACAAACACCGTGTAGTGGCTACGAAACACATGCAGGTATTAGTATAGGGGCAGCGCTTAATAAGCCATTTTTAACTTTTACTGAGCATCCTAATGGGTTTGTAAACGATGGCTTTATTAGTGATGATAATGCTATAGCAGGCACTTATTTACATGGTTTATTTGATGAGGCCAGCGCCACATCGCAAATTTTAAACTGGGTAAAACCAGAGGCCGCAATAAAGCCAATTAGTATTGCCCAGCACCGCGAACAGCAATTAGAACGCTTAGCAACTATGTGCGAGGCACACTTAAACATACAACAAATTATATCGATTTATGAAGGGCACAATAATGACAGATAAAAGCAACGATAAGCATCAGCAACGCCAGCAAAAAGTAAAAGAGCAGGTAGATGCGCGTGTTGCTGCCGCGCAAGACGTAAAAGGTATATTCCAAGTAATTACAGGAAATGGTAAAGGTAAATCAACCTCTGGCTTTGGTGTGGTTGCGCGCTGTGTTGGTCATGGTAAAAAAGCCGCTGTATGTCAGTTTATTAAAGGTACGTGGGAATGTGGCGAGCGTAATTTATTGCAAGGTGCAGGCGTTGAATTTGCAGTAATGAATACAGGGTTTACATGGGATACGCAAAACAAAGAGGCCGACACTGCTGCTGCGCAAGCAACATGGCAAGAATCTAAACGTATGCTTGCAGATAGCAGTATTGATTTAGTATTACTTGATGAACTTACGTACATGGTGACTTACGGCTACATTGACCTAAATGAAGTGGTCAGTGCGCTTAATAACCGCCCACCTATGCAGTCGGTTATTATTACCGGTCGTGCAGCGCATCGCACTTTAACCGATCTTGCAGACACAGTAAGTGAAGTACGTAATGTAAAACATGCGTTCGACTCAGGAATAAAAGCACTAGAAGGGTTTGATTACTAATGTACAAAGCGCTTTTAGTTGGACTTGGGCTATGCAGTTTATTAGGCAATGCAGCTGCAAATGAAGTAACAAATCCTAATAAGATACGTGTAGTGGCACTTGCGCCGCATATAGTAGAAAACCTATTTGCTATAGGCGCGGGGAGTAATATTGTCGGTACTGTTGATTACGCCGATTATCCAGCTGAGGCTAAAAGTATTGAGCGCATTGGTGGTTACTATGGTATTTCCCTTGAAAAATTATTAGCGCTAAAACCTGATTTAGTAATTGGTTGGAAAAGTGGTAATCAAAGTGAAGATTTAGAACAAATTAAACGCCTTGGTATAAAAGTACATTTAAGTGATCCCAAAAAAATAGAAGAAGTTGCAAACGAGCTGATTACTTTTGGTAAATTTACTGGGCGTATTGAGCAAAGCGAGCAAGTAGCAAACGCATTTATTACTAAGCTAAAAAAAATTAAAAAACAGCAGCAAAGCAAAAAAATATTAACTGGTTTTTATCAACTATGGCCAGAGCCAATGATGACGGTAAGTAAAAACACATGGATAAACCAGCTTATTGAAACATGTCATGTAAGGAATGTGTTTGCACAAAGCGATACCGACTACCCGCAGATTAGTATCGAAAATGTTGTTGTGACTAAGCCGCAAATTATTATTACCCCTGATGAAAAATCAAAAACACCACAACCGGTCGTCGATTGGCAAAAATGGCCAGAAGTACCTGCGGTTAAAAATAATCATTTTATTAGTGTAAATGCCGATTTATTGCATCGTTTTTCGCCGCGTATGCTCGATGGGCTTGCTGATATGTGTGATAAAATAGATGTATCACGCAAACAAATTAAGAGCACACAATGAGCGATTGGTCAGGCTTTTTACAAAGCGAATTACAGCAGCCCTATATGTTGCAAACCTTAGATTATGTCACTAAGCGCAGAGAAGAAGGCGTTGCAGTTTATCCGCCAGAGCAGCAAGTATTTAGTGCTTTTGATGCAACAGAACTTAACAACATTCGAGTGGTTATTTTGGGGCAAGACCCTTACCACGGCGAAGGACAGGCACATGGTTTGTGTTTTTCGGTATTGCCTGAGGTTAAAAAACTGCCACCGTCGCTTAAAAATATGTATAAAGAGTTAGCCACCGATATTACTGGCTTTACTATTCCAGCACACGGTTACCTGCAAAGCTGGGCAGAACAAGGCGTATTTTTGCTTAATACGGTACTTACTGTTGAGCAAGGGCAAGCGCATTCTCATAAGCATTTAGGATGGGAGCAATTTACCGATAACGTAATTGCGCACATTAATGAGCACTGCGAAGGTGTAGTATTTATTTTATGGGGCGCACATGCGCAAAAAAAAGGTAAAAGTATAAACAGTGCACGTCATCATATTTTAAAAGGGCCGCATCCTTCGCCGCTTTCTGCACATCGAGGTTTTTTTGGCTGTCAGCACTTTTCAAAAACTAATGACTTATTACAATCACTAGGTAATAAACCCATTAATTGGCAGGTTTAACTAACTAAAAGCAACGCATTAAAAAAGGCTTTCATATAGTGAAAGCCTTTTTGTTTAGTTGGTTGTAAAGGATTAAAAGTCTAGCTCGTCAATCGCAATACTGTCTGTTAAGTAATCGTATTCTTCTAGTTCTTTACGTAAGCGGTGTTTGTCTTTTATTGCTTCTATTTCCCGCCACTTTCTTTTTTTATTTTTTTGAGAGGTTTTCCGTGTTGTATTAGGACCTTCTAATATCTCTAATATATCGTTTAGGCTATCCATGTACTTCTCCTATTGATTTTATTGACCTCAAGAATACCTATACCACAGGCCTAGCTAAAATAGAATAAAAAAGTGACATTAATGTTACGAAAGTGTGATTGATTGATGAAGCTTTATGCAAATTGTTAGTGTTTTTTAGACATAAAAAAACGCCGCAATTGCGACGTTTTTTAAAGTACGTTTAAACCAATTACATTGCTTTAAAACGTGCTTCTAGTTGTTCTTGTGCATCAGCAAAAGAGCGAATACCTTCTGCTAGCTTTTCAGTCGCCATTGCATCTTGGTTATGTAACCAACGGAACTGAGCCTCTGTAAGCGGCTCAGGTTTTGGCTCTTTAGGAATATCTGTTTCTAGTAGGTATTCCTGTGCGCCTTCTAAATTACCTAAGTCTTCTAAAAGGTTAGGGCTAATAGTTAGCTTGTCACAACCTGTAAGGGCAATAATTTCGCCCGTGTTACGAAAGCTTGCGCCCATAACAACCGTTTTATAATCATGACGTTTGTAAAATTCAAAAATGCTACGAACCGACTGAACACCAGGATCTTGTAGCGGATCAGTTGGTTTTTCCATGCCGTTAGCCACGTGCCAATCTAAAATACGGCCAACAAATGGTGAGATTAAAAATACGTTTGCATCGGCACAAGCGCGTGCTTGGGCATCGCTAAATAATAAAGTAAGGTTACACTTAGTCCCTTCTTTTTCTAGCTGCTCAGCGGCTTTAATGCCTTCCCACGTAGACGCAACTTTAATTAAAATCTTGTCTTTGCTTACGCCTTCTTTTTCGTAAAGGCTAAGTAGCGTATGGGCTTTATCAATTGTAGCTTGGGTATTAAACGAAAGGCGAGCATCTACTTCTGTAGAAATGTAACCCGGTACAATTTCACTAATTTCTTTACCAAGCAATACTGCAAAGTAATCACATGCAAGTTCAAGTTGTTTAGCAGCATCTTGCTCGGTTTCTTTTGCGTAGCTCCAAGCTTTATCTAGGTAAGGCTTATAAGCTTCAATCTCACTCGCTTTTAATAAAAGCGATGGGTTTGTGGTTGCATCTTCTGGTTGATGCTTTTTGATCGCTTCAATATCGCCAGTGTCGGCTACGATAGATGAATGTTGTTTTAGCCTTTGTAGAGCTGAAGTCATTTGCTTTCCTCATTCCAAGCAAGTTAAAAGAAAATCTAAACACCCTTAATATATACAATCCATACTGCAACAGTGTGACAATGCTTGATAGGTCTTATGTCCTTATCAATAGAATAACGGCGATGTATGAGTTATTTAAGGGAGGATTTATTTAAACAAAACGTGCTTTTCGTTTCATTTAATGTTGAAATTGACATTAAATAAATTACAAGTCAATAGCTAACTATGATCACTGTTATTTCACCAGCAAAAAATCTTGATTACGACACGCCACCCGCAACAGACAAGTTCACTCAGCCTGAATTACTAGAGCACAGCGAAGAGCTCATGAAAGTATGCCGAGAACTAACACCAGCGCAAATTGGCAGCCTAATGAAAATTAGCGATAAGCTCTCTGGGCTTAACGCAGCACGCTTTAGTGAGTGGGCGCAGCCGTTTACACAAAGTAATGCTAAACAAGCAGTACTTGCCTTTAACGGCGATGTATACGGTGGTTTAAATGCCGCCACACTTACCGCGAGTAACCTAGAGTATGCTCAAAGCCATTTACGCATTCTTTCTGGTTTATATGGGTTATTGAAACCACTTGATTTAATGCAAGCTTACCGCCTAGAAATGGGTGCCAAGCTTGAAAACCCTCGTGGTAAAAACTTGTATGAATTTTGGGGCAGTATTATTGCTAATAAGCTAAACGAAGTAACAAAAGCGCAAGACGCACAATACCTCGTTAACCTTGCTTCAAACGAATATTTTAAAGCGGTAGATAAAAAAGCGCTAAATGCACAAATTATTACGCCACATTTTAAAGACTGTAAAAATGGTCAGTATAAAGTAATTAGCTTTTACGCTAAAAAAGCGCGCGGCATGATGGCCCGTTACATTATAGAAAACCAAATAACGCAGTTAAGCCAATTAAAAGAGTTTACTGTTGCGGGTTATTACTTTAGCCCCGAGGCAACAACTAAAGATCTTGAGCCGGTATTTATGCGCGATGAGCAAAACTAGCGCGTTTTATTTAAGCTTAATAATTACTAAAAGAGCCATGCATTGCATGGTTTTTTTTATGCTGGCGCTAAACTTGCAAACATTGTCTAAAATTAATTAACGACTAACAAGCAGGTACAGCACTATGATGAATATGCCAACCGTTGGCGAAGCCGAAAAACTGATAGAAGAAAAACTTGGTGGCTGGTTTGATGTAGTAATAAGCCACATTCCTAATTTTATTGTCGCTATTGTTATCGCACTCGTGTTTTCTATATTAGCGCGCTATGCCGGTAAGTTGATGAAAAACGTATTACGCCGCTCTCTCGACTCTACACAAATAGCTGACTTAATGGCTTCTATATTTAAAGTTATTGTACTTTGTATTGGCTTATTTATAGCGCTCGACTTTGTTGGGTTAAAGGGCACTGTTACTTCACTACTTGCCGGTGCAGGTATTGTGGGTTTAGCTATTGGTTTTGCATTTCAAGACATGACCGAAAACCTAATAGCCGGTATTGCTATGGGAATACGCAAACCATTTAAAGCGGGTGATGTAATTGAAACCGATGACGTATTCGGTTCAATACATTCTATAAACCTGCGTAACACGCTAATAGAGAGCTTTTACGGGCAGTTAATCCTAGTACCAAACAAGGTATTATTTAGAAACGTGTTAAAAAATTACACCACGTTAGGCGTTAGGCGCATAGAAGTGCCAGTCGGCATTTCGTATGGCGATGATATTGAAAAAGCCAAAGAGGTTATAGTTGATAAAATTAACGAATTTGACTTTGTAATACGCAAAGACGAAACCGCTGTATACGCAGAAGGTTTTGGCGACAGTAGTATTAATCTACTGGTGTGGTTTTGGATTAAATATCCTGGCGAGCCAGACTTTATGTCAGTACGCCACAAGGGCGTAGTGGCAGTTAAACAAGCACTTGATGAAGCTGATATTAGTATTCCATTCCCAATACGGACTTTAGATTTTGGTATAAAAGGCGGCGAAAAACTCGATGCCATGATAAGCGATAAAATAAGTCAGCAATCAGCAAATAAAAAGGGTGGTAATAATACTGATGCAAGCCAAGGTGAGTAAATAATTTAAACCCACAAGGTAAAAGCATTAGGAAATAGTTACTGACTATCAGCGCGTTTTTACAAAGTAAAAGCACGCTGATATATACCATTAATTAAGTAGTCTTAAAATATTGATTGTTATTTAACCTTTCGTACTTTAAATTTAACACTTTAAAAATAATGGATTATTTTAATGAGATCCTTTTCTTCAAGCGCAAAAAAACACCTACTTAAATATTATAATCATCATCCTAAAGAAGTTGGTTCACAACTTTATATTAGGAATAAACAATATTACGACTCAAAAGGTTTTACTTCTACAGACTGCATCACTTATGCATTGAATGTAATGTCTGCTGCGTTTGCAGAGGTAGGCAATAGTGAGGCTAAAAATACGATTTGGAAAAAGGGACACAGTGGTATTATTACAGCTCAATATTTAGTGAGTAACCTCGGTTGGGAAACCGTTTATATTAATGCTGATATTAATCACCCCGCAGATGGCGAAAATAAACACCCTTTGGCATATTTGCAGCAAGTTAAAAGGGATGGTAAATACTATAATGTCCCTGTTCATCATGCTATGACGAATTATCGCCCAACTGATAAAGAATCGGCTCAGGAGCAAGGTTTGTGGAAGATCTATAAATCAAGAGGTTTAAAAGTAGGCCCAACAACACTTAATATAGTTGACTATAACACCATGAGAAAAGTTCCTTTTGGATTCGGCGTTTCAAATGGTGGTATGCATACATGGCTTTTTTCTGAAGGATATGTTTATGAAGTTCATTGGGATGGTATTGGTGCTAGCCTTTACGAAAAAACACCTTTGAATTTATTTAACTGGTTATCTGGTGTTATTATTGTACCAAAAGATTCATCAGGATTATTAAAATCACTACCACAAGTGGCTCGGCATTTACATGAATAAAAAAAGCATAACTCATTGTTCTATCATTTTATTTATTTTAAGTTTTATTATAGGCTGCAATTCATTAAATAATACTCAGCAAGATAATACTAAAGAGCTTAATAAACGGTATGGTTTAAGTTATCAATTAACAGTTGAAAATGATAACGCAGGAATTACTTTTTTTGATCGCGATAATAATTTTATATCCAAGCTAACTTTACCTGATGAAAATGCATACGTGAGAAGAAAAGAGTTATTAGAATTTTGCGATGAAGACAACTCTTTATGTCCGGATATGAAGTCTGAAAGTAGTTTAGTTAGTTGGTCGCCAGGTGGTGATTTTTTAGCCGTTTTTGCAGGGGACACCCAAGGTTTTTGGTTTGTACCAACTATTGAAATAACCAAGTCTGCATTTAATGAAAGGCATATAATCAAGATTGGACTTCATCAAACAACTAATCGCTTTAATATCGGTTTGTTTCATCAAACTGGAGGGTGGTTAAATAACGAACAATATGTTTTTTCTGCAGGTATAAGTGGTGACAATTTTGTTTATAAGTTCAACACAAAAACAAAGGAACTTAAGGGTTTTCCTTTTGAGCTAAATGAAGGCTCTACAGTGAGCAATTTTGAAGAAGTGTTTGTAGATAGTTATTATTCGCAAAAAAATAGTTTTAAAATAAGTGATGTGGCTAAACAATTAGAAGAATTAAAATAAAAAGCGCCGCTTGTGTTGGAGTAACAAGCAGCGCTGAGCAATAAGTTAAGAAAGAGGTGTATTAAATAACGCTAATTTTGTTGCGAATGATTTTAACCCCATCCATATTTTCTAAAAACTTTTGAGCTAGTGCACGCTGAAAACCTGTTTGTGCTTCACCGTATAAATCAACTTCCCCATTTTTTACCTGCACTCGAATATCGTTTAGCTCTAAATTAGGGTTAGTGCGTAATGTATTCGTTATTGATTGCTGCAAGTTAGGTTGAGTGGCTACACTGCTTACTACGGCCATGTTGGTTGCTGCACTTACCTTTGTAGCGCAAGCTAATAAAAATAAACAACAAAATGATACTAAAGCGATAGTTAACTTGAAGCGGTTCATAACTTTATCCTTACATTACGGTGAATAGTGCAGCAATTGTTTGCTGAGTTATTCTTACAGTTACAATTTCAGTGCCAAAATTAATGTATTGAAATATAAGGATATTTTATTAAGTGAGAATTCAGGTGGGCAATAATTACATTTTACTGAGTATGAGTTACATGCTCGGGTTACATTTGTAACAGGTACAAAGGGCAGAGCCTATAAGGCTTTTGTTAAAAAGCCGGCTAATGCCGGCTTTAATATAAAAATGTTGTTTGGTTACTTTTTCTTTTTAACCTTCGCTTTTTTCTTAGCTTTCATTTTTACCGGATCTTTACGCTTTTTAGCCGGCGGCTTAGCTTCTTTATGCTGCGGCTCAATACCTTTAATTACACGGCGTTTAAGTTTTTGCTCAATGTAGCGCTCTACTTTATATAAAATGCCAATGTCGTGTGCTTCAACAAGCGATATTGCTACACCTTTTTTACCAGCACGGCCTGTACGACCAATTCGGTGTACGTATACATCTGCGGTGCGCGGTAGGTCAAAGTTAATTACATGGCTGATGTCTGATACGTCTATACCACGCGCTGCAACATCAGTAGCGATAAGTATTTTAGTACGGCCACTGTGAAAGTTTTCCATGGCTTTCATGCGCTTATCTTGTGGCATTTCACCGCGTAACCACGCCGCTTTTACGCCATTATTAGTAAGCTCACCAATGAGCGTTTCAAGGCGCTCACGCGTTTTAACAAACACAATAGCTTTAGTTACGTCTGGGCCGTTTAGGGTGTTTACTAAAAGTTCTAGTTTATGGTGGTAATCATCAGCAAGGTGAACCCACTGGTGAATTTTTGCTTTTTCTTTGCGTGACGATTCAGCTTCAAGTAGAGCAGGGTCGTTTAGCGTTGTTTCTGCAAATCTTTCTACGCTGTCGCCTTCAAGCGTTGCCGAGAATAAAAAGCACTGACGACGGTTTTTAGCTTCGTCACAAATACGGCTCATTTCTTTTTTGAAACCCATGTCTAACATGCGATCTGCTTCATCAATAATAAGCATTTCTACATGTTCAGCATGAAAATTCTCAGTTTCTAGGTATTCCATTAATCGCCCTGGAGTGGCAATTAATACATCATTATTTTTTTCAAAAATCTCTTTGTGAGTACCGTAGTTAATGCCGCCCGTTACCACGCCAATTTTTAGGTGCGTGCGTTTAGCAAGTAGTTCACACTGTTCATGAATTTGATACGCCAGCTCACGTGTTGGGGTCATTATTAATACGCGGGCAAAACCAGGTTCACGACGTGGAAAATCCAATAAGTATTGAATGGCAGGAATTAAAAATGCCGCTGTTTTACCTGTGCCAGTAGGTGCTGATGCTAAAATATCGCGCCCCTGTAGTGCCTCAGGAATAGCTTGTTGTTGAATGCTAGTTGGCGTTTCGTAACCCATTTTATCAATGGCGTCGAGTAACTTGGTATCAAGATCAAATTCAGAAAATTGCATAGAGTGTCTAAAATAAGGGACAATTACCTGCAATTATACGCGCTATACGCCAGTTGGTGAACGAAAAGGTGAAAAAATGTCAGGGTTTACGTTTAAAGAATTTAAGGTTGAGCACGACAGGTGTGCAATGAAGGTCTCAACCGATGGCATTTTACTTGGCGCGTGGGCTAATTTAAGTGATGCAAAGTCACTACTCGATATAGGCACCGGCACGGGGTTGCTAGCGTTAATGTGCCAGCAGCGAAGTAATGATCTTGCAATAACCGCTGTAGAGGTTGATGAAGCTGCTTACAATCAAGCGCTTCAAAACAGTGCTAATAGCCCATGGCCTAATATCAACGTAGTGCATACAACAATACAAGCGTTTGAATACACGAAGCCATTTGATGTTGTAATTTCTAATCCACCTTACTTTAATCACAGCTTAAAAGGTGAAAACGATGCCCGTAACACTGCCCGCCACACTGATGGATTAAGCTTTGACGAGTTAATAAATACGTTTAAACGTTTCAGCCATAGTGGCTCTCGCTTTAGCTTAATACTTCCCAGCATTGAAGGAGCGTTATTTATTAAGCTTGCTACTCAAAATGGGTTGTATTTAAATGCACATTGCCGAGTAAAAGCCACTCCCAATAAAGATATCAGTCGCAGTTTAATGACATTTAGCTATCTAAAAAGCGATATCGAATCCTCAATCCTGTGCATTAGAAACTTAGATAATAGCTACACAGCTAATTATGTAGCGTTGTGCAAAGCATTTTATTTGAAAATGTAAAGTAATTGTAAAATAGGAACAAATAACGCAAACTGACTAAAACTTATCGCTGAGAACAGATATGGATAGTCAGCTACCTAAACCCTTTATAATTACACTTGCCATATTACAGGCTATTGCTCTTACCCTTTTGTATAGCAGTTTAGAAAATAATGTGTGGCCAGCAACAAGCCCTACATGGTTAGTCTCACTTATTACATTCTCTATGAGCTTTCCTTTATTAATGCTAATGACCGTTAATAAAAATAATATAAAAACGTCGTTACTTTTAATCCTTCCTTTTTCTTTGTTGTTATCTTTATTGGGTGCGTATGCAGGCTTTCAGCAAGAACCTCAAGAGTACGTAAGTAATAACACTTTAATGTCAGTTTTTATTTTTACTAGTTTAATAGCTGGCTTTAAAGGCCTTATGTACATACAACAATTTAGTAGCTCAGAAAATGTTAGCTATAGTCGATTGTTTAAGCTCTCTTGGCGTAATTTTATAATTTTTGGAGAATGTTGGCTGTTCGTACTTATTTTTTGGGGAATACTAAATTTAGGTGCGGCTTTATTTGATATTTTAGATATAAAGTTTTTCTCTGAGCTACTAAGAGATGAATGGTTTTGGATCCCAACCTTAACGCTTGCATTTGCCTTTGCGAGTATCATATTTAGAAAGCTTTTGAACATTGAAGATAATATCGCTTTTTTACTGCAAACTTTAATTAAGTTTTTACTTCCTGTTTTATCAGTTATTTCTCTCGGTTTTTTAGCAACACTTCCTTTTACCGGACTCAATAAATTATGGGAAACCGGAAGTGGCAGTTTATTAGTAATGTGGCTGCAGGTACTCACGTTGTTTTTTGTTAATACTGTTTATAAAGATGACTCATCAGTTCGCCCTTATCACTTGCTCTTGCATCGACTCGTTTTTATAAGCGTTGCGTTACTTCCCGTTTATAGTGTTATTTCGGCCTATGGAATTTACTTACGGGTAGAGCAGCATGGGCTAACAGTAGATCGTTGTTGGGGTATTTTAATTTGGTTTTTATTGGCGTGTTTTTCGTTTAGCTACCTTGTTGGAATTATAACAAAACGAGATAATTGGCTAGAGCCGCTTAGTAAAATAAATATTGTAATGGGCTGGGTGGTATTAGTGAGTATGCTTGCTGTTAACTCTCCTTTATTAAACTTTCAAAGCTTATCTACAAATAGCCAAATAGCGCGTTTAGATGCAGGTAAAGTAACAATAGAAAAATTTGACTATTACTATTTTGAGTACAGCTTAGGTCGCCAAGGTTATTTAGCTATGCAGTTATTAAAACAGAAAATAGAAACTAGTCATCCAGAGCAATACGCTATTATTGATAGAATGTATGTTAATAATGAATATGCTTTAACATTAGAACACACCGTAGATGATTTTATTGAGCGTAGTGTATTTTGGCCATCACAAACGCTAATACCTCAAGATTTAATAGAAGTAGTATTTTCTGAACAACATTTTTACGAGCGTAACTCTTTAAAAGAACATACTTATTATTTTATTGGTATGGATTTAAATAAAGATAAAGTGCTAGATTTTATAGTGGTTGACGAAAATAATGAAAATATAGCCGCATATTTTTGGTTATTTGATATGGGTAAGTGGCGCTCGAAGTATATGGATGTCGAAAATCCTGAAGAAATTAGATACCTTAAAAACATGATTGATAGTAATGAATTATCTTTAGTTGAGTCTGAATATTCAAATCTAAAAATAGGGGATGTTGTTTTTAAAGTGAGGTAATACGTTACTTTAATTTTTACGCTACATAGCCTAAAACCTAAGCTAATAATTATTAGGTTAGGTTTTTTGCTTTTAGGTACGATGCTTTAATAGTGTGTTTATAAATCAGCTGGTATTATCGCTTTATTCGCCATTTTAAATTAAGGCAACATAATGAAAAAATTAAATAAACTATCTTTGCTAAGTACACTCGCAGCGGCTTTATTTGTAAGCCAAAGTGCGCTTGCAAACATGAGCCCTGTAGGGCTCTGGAAAACCATTGATGAAGATACAAACGAAGCTAAATCGTACGTACGTATTACTCAAAACAACAATATACTAAGCGGCAAGGTTGACTCTATTTTAGACCCTGCTAAGCAAGATGGCATTTGTAAAGAGTGCGATGGCGCATTAAAAGATCAGCCTATTTTGGGTATGACCATTATTACTGATGTAAAACCAGAAGATGATGGCGTATGGGGAGATGGCGAAATACTCGACCCAACTAATGGCAAAACCTACACAGTGCAACTAACGCCACAAAACGACGGTAAAACGTTAGAAGTTCGTGGCTATATTGGCTTTTTTTACCGTAACCAATATTGGGAGCGTGTAGAGTAACGTTATTCGCTGGCGGTTTTTAAAAACTCACGTTTTAGCCACTCTCTTAATGCACTTACTTGTGGGTGATTAAGCATGGCGTGGCTTGTTGCAAAATAAAACTGTTGATGTGGGTTTACTATACTTTTGCCTATTTGAGTGAGCATACCGTGCTTAATATCGTCACGTACAAATTGTTTGTGAGTTACTAAAATACCTAGCTGGCGCATAGCTGCTTGCGTTGCCTGCACCGAAATATTAAATGTTAAATTATTATGCTGTTTAGGCTGCGCTAAGTTATTAGCCTCGCACCACGTTTGCCAATCGTTTTGCCTACGCGGGTTAGTAACGTATATTGCTTTAAAACGCTCAAGTAAATTTTGAGGGGTTAACTCATCCTCATTTAACCCAGCTAAAAGCTGTGGGTTACACACTAAAATTAACTGATCGTCGGCTAGTTTTTCACAGTGGTATTTTTGCCATTTATCGGGCTGGCCATGAATAATAGCGGCATCAATCCCTTCACGTTCTAAATCAAATTCACCCACCAAGTTAGAAATACGAATATCACTATTTGGAGCCATAAGCTGAAAGTCCGCCACGCGGGGGAACCACCAATGTAGCGCCAACGAGTTAACCATATTAAGCGTTAAGTGCGTATGTTCATTATTAGCGTTACTGGCCTCTTGGCTAGCTGTTATAATTTCGGCCATGGCTGGGGCAATACGTTTGTAATAGCGCTCACCTACAGTATTTAGCTCAACACGCCGACCAATACGATTAAATAGCGCATTATTAAGCTGCGACTCTAGGGCTTTTATTGATTGACTAACCGCAGAGTGGCTAATGCTTAGTTGCTCTGCCGCTAGTACCATACTGCCAGTTTCGGCAACGGCTATAAACGTATAGAGTGATTTTAAAGGCGCCGATTTAATCATAGTCATCACATATTACTATTAAGTTTTACTTACAGGTTAGTTTAGTATTATTCGCTTTTATATTTATAAAGTACACGTAAAATTAGCGCTATAAAAGCACATGCCAATTTTTTAAAAAATAATAAATAGATTAAAAAAATTAAGCTTTTAAATCAGTTTTTATTAATTTTATTTAAAGGATAACCGCAGTGGCGTTAAATTCCCGTGCCAGTGTATTTATGCTGCTTTCTACGTTTACTCTGGCGTTAAACAGCTTTATTGCCAAGCTACTAACAGACTACTTTAGTACCAGTGAAGTGGTTTTTTTACGGGTGCTTTTACCCGCCATTATTATGTTGGCACTGGCGGCGGGTATTAAATGGCAACTGCCTAATAAGTCGGCATGGCAAACCTTTGCAACCCGCGCAATTTTTATTGTGCTGTGCCAAAACTGCTTTTTAGTGGCGTTAAACACCTTAACGCTGGTGGAGGCCGTTATTTTATTTAGTACTGGGCCGTTATTTATTCCGCTAATAGAGCGAGTACTTTTTAAAACAAAACTAAATTGGTTATTGCTGCCTACAATGGCGCTTATGTTTACAGGCGTTATTATTCAAAATATTCATAGCGATGGCATGCAGTGGCGCTGGAGCTTATTAATTGGTTTAGGTGCGGGGATTTTTAATGCCTGTTCGCAAATTACCTTATTTAGAGCAAGTAAAATTAATCTCCCTATGATGGTAATAAACGGCTGGAGCTTTACCTTAGCCTCTTTATTTATGGTGCCGGTATTAATGTTTACCAGCGCCGAGGCAAGCTTTTACAAGGGCTTTGCAATAGATATGAGTGATTATGGATTATTACTTATGATTGCGTTAATTGGGTTTTCGACCGCTGCAACGCAGTTTTTTAGAGGTAAAGCGTATCGCTTAGCAAGCTCTAACTCTCAATTAGCGCCGCTTATTTATTCTAACTTGTTATTTGCGTTGCTATTTCAGCTTATATTTTACGATACAACATTAAGCTTGTCGCAAGTAATAGGCTCTGCGCTAATTGTATTAGCATGTATTATTAATACTTTTGCG
Organism: Pseudoalteromonas carrageenovora IAM 12662; assembly: GCF_900239935.1. Lineage (NCBI taxonomy): Bacteria > Pseudomonadati > Pseudomonadota > Gammaproteobacteria > Alteromonadales > Pseudoalteromonadaceae > Pseudoalteromonas > Pseudoalteromonas carrageenovora. The sequence goes on along the minus strand of NZ_LT965928.1, from coordinate 3,031,196 downwards.
CCTAATTGGCTGTTGCGTAGGCAGGTAAAAATAGATGAAAAAAAGCGCGTTAAAAAACTAAGTTATTTATAAAGTGTTGGCCTAAACATGGTTTAGGCTAAACTCGTTATAGCGTTTCGCTGTACTCGGTCATTACTTGCTCAACCCAGCTGGCAATGCGTTCATCGCTTAGCTCGTATTGGCTGTCTTCATCAAGCGCGAGTCCTACAAAGTATTTACCATCAGGGGTAAGTGCTTTTGAAGCTTCAAACTCGTAGTTTTCGTCGTTTGGCCAAAAGCCAAGTTGCGTAAACGACTGGGTATTTATTTCATTGTGAAGCATACCAAGGGCGTCTTGAAACCACTGTCCGTAACCTTGCTGGTCGCCCATGCCAAATAAAGCAATGGTTTTACCATTTAGGTTTACGTCTTTTATGTCGTCCCACTTAGACTCCCAGTCTTCTTGTATTTCGCCAAAATCCCATGTTGAAATACCAAAGATGATAAAGTCGTACTGCTCTGCATTTTTTAGTGGTTCGTCTTTAATGTTGTGTAAGGTCACTACATCGGCGCCAATAATGTCGCGAATTTTTTCTGCTGCCATTTCTGTATAGCACGTAGTAGAGCCAAAAAATAAACCAATCTGCATCGTATTTATCACTGTGTAATTGCCTGTTATGATAGGGCGCAGTTTACCGTAAGGTATTTTTAATTGATACCTTCTACCGTGGTATTACCAACAAGAGATCACAACGTGACAACGCTACCAGACGATTTACCTGAACAAAATACCGAGCTAAGTAGCAATAGCGACTTTTTAGAAACCTTTTTAGATAGCTTGTATTTAGAACAAGGTGTTAGCGAAAACACCCTAAGCGCGTACCGCAGCGATTTAGACAAGTTTTGCCAGTTTTTAAAAGGCGAAAATTTAATGACAGTAACCAGCCTAGATGTTGAAAGTTACCTAGCGCATCGGGTTGATTTAGGTTTAAAGCCGCGAAGCACAGCGCGCAGCATAAGTGCGTTAAAACGTTTTTATCAGTACTTTGTTCGCGAAAAAGTAATAGCTGACTCTCCTATGGTTAATATTGCCCAGCCAAAAGCAGGGCAGTCGTTACCTAAAACACTTTCAGAGGCGGAGGTTGAAGCATTATTAAATGCACCTAATATTGAAGACCCAATGGGACTGCGCGATAAAGCGATGCTTGAGCTACTTTATGCTACGGGCTTACGTGTAACCGAGCTCGTGGGGCTGCGTATGGAGCAAATAAATTTGCGCCAGTCGGTAGTGTTTGTAAAAGGTAAGGGTAACAAAGAGCGCTTAGTGCCACTGGGCGAAGAGGCCATGTATTGGCTTGAACAGTTTTTAAAAGGTGGGCGCGCACAAATGATCAAACACGCGACCGACTTTGTGTTTCCTTCAAAGCGTGGAGTAGGCATGACCCGACAAACTTTTTGGCATAGAATTAAACACTATGCTATTTTGGCATCAGTTGAGTCTCCATTATCTCCCCATACGATGCGCCATGCTTTTGCTACGCATTTACTAAACCATGGGGCTGACTTACGTGTGGTGCAAATGATGCTAGGACACAGCGACTTATCAACCACACAAATTTATACCCATGTTGCTAATGAACGGTTAAAATCGGTACACGCGCAGCATCATCCACGCGCTTAATTTGAAATTTTTTATTACTAAGCCGGTCAGTTTATAAGTGTTTTTAGGATAGAGAGAAGTTATGAAAAAATTAATGTTAGCAGGTGCCATGTTGTGCACAAGTATTAGTGCATTTGCAAATGGCGTTGCTGTAACTCCAAGTGCTGATGATCCTATTGTTACTAAATTTGCCACTTTAGGTGTAACGGTTAAGCAAATTAACCCAAGCCCAGTTGCCGGTTTAAAAGAGCTAATTACTAATAAAGGTGTACTTTACGCAAGCCCAGACGGCCAGTTTTTAATGCAAGGTACGCTAATCGATTTAAACAACCGTAGTAACTTAACAGAGCAAGCGCTAAATGGCGTACGTGTTGAAGGCGTTAAAGAATACGAAGATTCTATGATTGTTTATAAAGCGCCAAATGAGCAACATCAAATTACCGTATTTACTGATATTAGCTGTGGTTACTGTCGTAAATTACACCGCGAATTAGACGACTTACTAGACGCTGGCATTACAGTGCGTTACTTAGCGTTTCCGCGTGGTGGCTTACAAGGTTCTGGCTATGCTGATTTAATGAATGTTTGGTGTGCACGCGATCAGCAAGAAGCGCTTACAGAAGCTAAGTCGGGCGTAGACACTAAAGTAGTTGCAGGCTGTAGTGCACCGGTTGCAGAGCATTACCAACTAGGCCAAAGCTTTGGTATTAGCGGTACGCCAGCGATTGTATTAGAAGATGGTACAATGATCCCAGGTTACCAGCCAGCAGCCGCTTTAAAAGCAGCGCTTGAGGCAAACAAAGCGTCTTAATAAGGCGTTTACGTTTATTAAAAGGCCGTAATGGCCTTTTTTTGTCTTTTTATTTTGAATTTAAAAGTTAGCAATTGCATGAAAAAACTGATCATTGCGCGAGAAAACGTTGACGACTCACACCTACCGAGCAACTTACACCCCGTTATAAAACAAATATATGCCACGCGAAATGTAATTAATGCTGATGAGCTAAATAACAGTGCAGCTACACTTCACGACTTCAAACTATTTAAAGACATAGACAAAGCAAGCGAGTTGTTAGTAAATGCTTTAAACGCGCAAAGTCGTATTTTAATTGTTGGCGATTTTGATGCCGATGGCGCAACTAGCACAGCTACTTTAATGCAAGGCCTTGAGATGTTTGGCTTTAAGCATTTAGATTACCTAATACCAGACAGGTTTAGCTTAGGTTATGGTTTAAGTCCCGCGCTTGCAGAGCAAATAGTACAAATAAAACCTGATTTAGTGATCACCGTAGATAACGGCATATCGTGTATTGCCGGTATTGATATTTTAAAAGCGGTTGGCATAAAAGTGTTGGTAACAGATCACCACTTACAAGGTGAGCAACTCCCTAATGCCGATGCAATAGTAAACCCTAATAGGCACGAGTGTAACTTCCCGTCTAAATCAATAGCAGGGGTTGGTGTTGCCTTTTACTTACTTATTGCCCTTAGAAGCGTAATGCGCGAGCAAGGCTACTTTGAACAGCAACCACCACCAAATTTAGCTAACCTCCTAGATATAGTTGCACTGGGTACAGTGGCCGATGTGGTTGCGCTTGATGCAAATAACCGCACCTTAGTACATCAAGGTTTAGCGCGTATACGAAGTGGTAATACTCGCCCGGGTATTACTGCACTTATTGAAGTAGCTAATCGAAATGCAGCGCGCTTAAGCGCCAGTGATTTTGGTTTTTCGCTAGCGCCGCGTTTAAATGCCGCAGGTCGATTAGATGATATGAGCTTAGGCATAGCGTGTTTGTTAAGTAACGATATAAACCAAGCAAGGCGCATTGCTGGTGAGCTTGATAGCTTAAACCATGCTAGGCGCGAAATAGAGCAGGGCATGCAAGCCGAGGCGCAAGCCGTACTTGATAGGCTCGCCTTTACCGACGATAACATTCCCGATGCTATTTGTTTGTTTCAAGATGACTGGCACCAAGGTGTTATTGGTATTTTAGCTGGCCGCTTAAAAGAAAAATATCATCGTCCAACCGTTATTTTTGCTGGTGGCGAAAACGGCGAAATAAAAGGTTCGTGCCGCTCTATTGAAGGGCTGCACATGCGCGACCTACTCGAAGGGCTAAATACCGCCGACCCACATTTAATTAATAAATTTGGTGGCCACGCAATGGCTGCTGGCTTGAGTATTAACGAGCAAAACTTTAACGACTTTAAAAAAGCGTTTGATGCAGCAGTAACAGCTCAGCTTAGCGAAGAAAGCAAACGCTGTATTGTATTTACCGACGGCGAGCTGCCAAACGAATGCTTTACGATGGAGTTTGCTCAGCTATTAAAGCAATCAGGCCCATGGGGACAGCAATTTCCAGAGCCGGTATTTGAGCATACCTTTGAAGTTATTCAACAGCGTATTGTGGGCGAAAAGCATTTAAAATTAGTGCTTAAACATCAATCAGGGCGATTAGTTGATGCCATTGCCTTTGGTATTGATGTAAAAGAATGGCCCGACACCGAAGCTCGTTTTGTTAAAGTGGCGTATCAGCTCGACATAAACGAGTTTAGAGGTAAGTTTAGCTTGCAATTAATAGTAAGAGAGCTTGAAAAAGTGTATTAAAAAATATGCAGCAACTATGCATAAAATGCTAATAAAGCGCGCGGTTTTTTGTTAAAATCGGGCGTTTTTATCATTTGACGATAATTTATTGCGTAATTAGCTAATTTTAGCGCGTAATAATCTAGCCATTTTGGAGTAATGTACATGTTTGAAGTGAATCCTGTGATTAATCAAATCAAGGAAATTCGCGAACGTACTGAACTGCTTCGGGGGTACCTTTGACTACGCTCTTAAACAAGAACGCTTAGAAGAAGTAAACGCCGAACTTGAAGATTCAGCCGTATGGAATGAGCCTGAGCGTGCACAAGCACTTGGCCGAGAAAAATCAGCACTAGAAGCGGTTGTTGAAACAATCGATAACTTAGTGGCTGGCGCCGACGACGTTGAAGGGTTGCTTGAGCTTGCTATAGAGGCTGAAGACGAAGAAACCTTTGTTGAAGCGCAAACTGAGCTTGAAGGCTTAAATAAACAGCTTGAAGGTTTAGAGTTCCGTCGTATGTTTTCGGGTTCTCACGATTCAAACGACGCCTACCTAGATTTACAGTCGGGTTCTGGCGGTACTGAAGCACAAGACTGGTGTAACATGCTACTGCGTATGTATTTACGCTGGGGCGAAGCCAAAGGTTTTAAAGTTGAGCTTGTAGAGGCTACCGATGGCGATGTAGCAGGTATTAAAGGCGCAACAGTGCGCTTTGTTGGCGAATACGCATACGGTTGGCTACGTACAGAAACAGGTGTGCACCGTTTAGTACGTAAAAGCCCGTTTGACTCAAGTGGCCGTCGTCATACCTCGTTTGCCTCTGCGTTTGTATACCCAGAAGTAGATGACAACATTGAAATTGATATTAATCCGTCAGATTTACGTATAGACGTTTACCGTGCATCGGGCGCGGGTGGTCAGCACGTAAATACCACCGAATCGGCAGTACGTATTACCCACGTACCTACCAACACGGTTGTACAGTGTCAAAACGAGCGTTCACAACACAAAAATAAAGCCCAAGCAATGAAGCAGTTAAAAGCTAAATTATTTGAGCTTGAGCTTCAGCAGCAAAATGCTGAAAAGCAAACTCAAGAAGACGCAAAGTCGGATATTGGCTGGGGAAGCCAAATTCGTTCTTACGTACTTGATGATGCACGTATTAAAGATTTACGAACTGGTGTTGAAAACCGTAATACGCAATCGGTACTTGACGGCAACCTAGACAAATTTATTGAAGCCAGCCTAAAATCTGGCCTATAACCACCAAGCTAAAAAAGAGCTAAAAAATGACTGATCAAATCCAAGACGAAAATAAGTTAATCGCTGAGCGTCGCGGCAAATTAGACGCTATTCGCGCAAATTGCCCAGCCAACGGTCATCCTAATCAGTTCCGTCGTGAACATTACACGGCTGATTTACAGGCTGAGTTTGGTGATAAGAGTAAAGAAGAATTAGTAGAGCTTCAGCATGTTGTATCAATTGCTGGACGTATTCTTGCTAAACGTGGTCCTTTTATGGCAATTCAAGACATGAAAGGCCGTGTACAAGCTTACGCATCTAAAGATGTGCAAAAAGACTTAAAAGCAAAATATGGTCAACTAGATATTGGCGATATTATTGGTGTTAAAGGCGCACTTAATAAATCAGGTAAAGGCGATTTATACGTAGAAATGACAGAGTACGAATTACTTACTAAGTCACTACGCCCATTACCAGAGAAATTTCATGGCTTATCAGATCAAGAAACTAAGTACCGCCAACGCTACGTTGATTTAATTACTAACGAAGCAACGCGCGAAACGTTCCGTATTCGCTCACAAGTAGTTGAAGGTATTCGTCGCTTTTTAGCCGAGCGCGACTTTATGGAAGTAGAAACACCTATGCTACAGGTTATTCCTGGCGGTGCATCTGCGCGTCCGTTTGTGACTCACCATAACGCACTTGATATAGATATGTACTTACGTATAGCGCCTGAGCTTTACCTTAAGCGTTTAGTGGTAGGTGGTTTTGACCGCGTATTTGAAATTAACCGTAACTTCCGTAACGAAGGGTTATCAACGCGTCACAACCCAGAATTCACTATGATTGAGTTCTACCAAGCGTATGCTGATTACATTGACCTGATGAATATCACCGAAGACATGCTACGTACTGTTGCAACTAACGTATTGGGCAGCCCAATTGTTATTAATACAACAAAAGACGAAAACGGCGAAGTAACCGACTCAGTAGAGTACGACTTTGGCCAACCGTTTACACGTTTAAGCATGGCTGATGCTATCTTAAAATATAACCCTGAGTTTGATGCTGCGGTATTTAACGATCCAGAAAACCACTTTGACGAATTAAAAGCGTACGCTAAACAAGTACATGTAAAAATTCCTGAAAACTGCGTTTGGGGCCCAGGTAAGTTTTTATGTGAAATATTTGAAGAAACGGCTGAGCACATGCTTATCCAACCTACATTTATTACTGGTTACCCGTGGGAAGTTTCTCCACTGGCGCGTCGTAACGACGAAAACCCATTTGTTACCGACCGTTTTGAGTTTTTTGTTGGCGGACGTGAGCTTGCAAATGGTTTCTCGGAGCTTAACGATGCACAAGATCAAGCTGAGCGCTTTACTCGTCAAGTTGAAGAGAAAGACGCAGGTGATGATGAAGCAATGCATTACGATGAAGACTACATACGCGCACTTGAGTACGGCTTACCGCCTACCGCTGGTGAAGGTATTGGTATTGACCGATTAGTAATGTTATTTACTGATTCATCAACAATTAAAGACGTTATTTTATTCCCGCATATGCGCCCACAAGCTGATTAAGCTTTTGGTAAAACAACGTGAATTAAAAAACACCGCTAACTAGCGGTGTTTTTTTGCTTTTTATTAAGCGAATTTTTGTTTTTTAATTAATTAGTACTACAATAAAATTTAAATGCAGTTATTAATGCTGGTTAATATAAAATTCAGCTTAAAACCTTTATGGTTATAACTAGTTGTTAGCATTATAAATAGTAGTGTTATAACTTTTTATTATGGTTGTTTTTTAAACATGTGTTGTATTTATGTAAGCTTTTTAGCTAGAATACGCCCAAAATTTATACGGCTTCGTATTTGCTAGTTAAATATTAAATATCTAAAGGACTTAGAGTAATAATATGAAAAATAAACGCACAGAAGATTTTTCAGAAGTGAGCACCACAGAGCAAGAGCGAGAAGCTTATTACCGTGCTTGCATAGCTGAATTTCAACAATTGGGTTACCAAGAACAGTATTTAGCTAATTTAACAGATGAGTTAGTGCCTGTGCTAGGTGTTAATCCTGCCGACAAAAACACATAAGCTGCTTAATTTTCAAACTAATTACACTTTAAAACCAAACATATGTGCAATCTATAACCATATAGACATATTTGGCAGAAAAGTGTTTGACATATTTTCTGAAATCTTTATTATACGCCCCACAAGACGGAGAGGTGTCCGAGTGGCCGAAGGAGCTCCCCTGCTAAGGGAGTATAGAGTTTGTAGCTCTATCGAGGGTTCGAATCCCTCCCTCTCCACCATTTCTTTTAATGGCGAGTCTTGTAAAAAGTAAAGATGGGCGCATAGCTCAGCTGGATAGAGTACCTGGCTACGAACCAGGCGGTCGGAGGTTCGAATCCTCCTGCGCCCACCACTCTTTACACACTCTGCTTAGAGTATAAACAAGCAAAAAATAAAAGTGGGCGCATAGCTCAGCTGGATAGAGTACCTGGCTACGAACCAGGCGGTCGGAGGTTCGAATCCTCCTGCGCCCACCACTTTTATTAACTCTGCTTAGAGTATAAACAAGTAAAAAATGAAAGTGGGCGCATAGCTCAGCTGGATAGAGTACCTGGCTACGAACCAGGCGGTCGGAGGTTCGAATCCTCCTGCGCCCACCACTTTCATACATAAGCCGACATTAAGTCGGTTTTTTTGTGTCTGAAATAAAGTAAAGCGTAGATATAGATAAACTAGCTTACTGCGAACCAAGCGGTCAGAGGTTCACTCTTAGAAGATACGTCCTGCGCCCACCACTTTCATACATAAGCCGACACTAAGTCGGTTTTTTTGTGCCTGAAATTTGAGAAAGTTTTCAGTTAAGCCAAACAAACACTTCTGTTAAAAACTTCAGCGTAGACGCAGAACTTGTTCGCGTGAGAAGCGCAGCTTCTAATTACTTACGTATCTACCCAAAACCATTTACGAGCGATCCTCGTCGCGCCAGCAAGCTGAGCGCCTACGGCAAACCTTAAACTCTGACTTAAATTACCGTAGACGTAGAGCTTGCTCACGTGAGAAGCGCAGCTTCTAATTACTTATGTGCTCACTCAAAACCATTCACTGCTCTTTAACTTAAGCTGTGGTATTTTAAACACCTTGTTTAAAAGGATCTTGCTGTATGTTTAAAGCCGTATTTATCATCTTTGTATTACTATTTAGCAGCTTATTTAATGTGAGCGCTAAGCAAAGCGAAGCGCAAAATTCGCCCGTTGTTGGCGCTGCGCAGTTCGCACATTATTTACCACAATTAAAAAATAAAAGTATTGGCCTTGTAGTAAACCAAACATCACTTGTCGCTAACACGCATTTAGTAGATGCCTTACTCACTAAAAATATAAACATAACCAAAATATTTGCACCTGAACATGGCTTTAGAGGCGATCACGATGCCGGTGCCCATGTTAAAAATGCAGTTGATAGCAAAACTGGTATCCCACTTATTTCTATTTATGGCAAAAACAAAAAACCAAGCGCCGAAGCTCTTAGCAATGTAGATGTTATTATTTTTGATATACAAGATGTGGGCGTGCGCTTTTATACCTACATAAGCTCTATGCATTACATGATGGAAGCCGCAGCCGAGCAAGGTATTGAGTTTATTGTACTTGATAGGCCAAACCCCAATATTGCCTATGTGGATGGGCCAATACTTGAACGCCAGTTTAAATCGTTTGTAGGTATGCACCCAATCCCCGTGCTGCATGGCATGTCGGTAGGCGAGCTTGCAAAAATGATCAAAGGCGAAAGCTGGATCAATAAAGCGGCTGATTTAAAACTTACAGTGATCCCGGTTGCTCATTACACGCGCTCAACATCCTACAGTTTACCTGTAAAACCCAGCCCTAATTTACCGAACGATCAATCAATCGCGCTTTATCCGTCGCTTTGCTTTTTTGAGGCAACGCCAATAAGTATTGGCAGAGGCACCGACTTTGCGTTTCAAGTAATTGGCTACTCGCCCGTTGCGCTTGGAGATTTTAGTTTTACACCGCGCTCTATTAAAGGCGCTGCAGCAAACCCTAAATTTAAAAATACCCCTGTAAAAGGCCTCGATTTACGCACAGCAAACACGCGCGGGCTTGATTTAAGTTATTTAGTTACGGCTTATAATAAATTAACTAAAAATAATATTACCTTTTTTGAACGCGCTGATTTTATGGATAAATTGGCTGGCACTAACAAACTACGTTTAGCTATTGAAGCAGGGCAATCAGAGGCACAAATAAAACAAAGTTGGCAGCAAGGGCTTGAGGCATTTAAAAAGCAACGAGCGCCATATTTACTATACAAGTAAGGGTTATAAATGGCGTTAGTAATAAACACAAAAATAAGCACTTATTTTAAAGCAGCTTTAGTCGCACTTATGGGCCTTACACTAGCCGCGTGTAGTAGCAACAAGGCTAATGACTTTGCAGCGAGTGAGCTTAAGCAGAGTAAATTAGTAACGCTTCCAAATGCACAAGTAGTGGTCACTTTTCCTGAGGCTAACCCAAGTAGCCGTGAGTACGTAAATAACCGTGGCACATTTAAAGCGTATAAAGGGCGAGGGCAGTTATTAATTCAAAATAATAATGCGATAAGCGCCGATATTTTTATAAATAACCAAAAGCTTAATATTACCAACCAATTAGCCGCTAATACTTTATATGAGTATTCGCTAGCAAGGCGCACCCACAACGGGGTAAATACGTTTAAGGTTGAAAATATTAAACCTAAAGGCGCAAGCCTTACCTTGCGCTTTGAGTTTCCGACCTTAAATACCGCTGCGCAAAGCAATATAGACTTTAGCCAGGTCGATGCCCTTATTGAAAAAGACGTAAAAGCTGGTTTTCCCGGGGCAGTATTAGCCGTTGTAAAAAGTGGCGAACTCATAAAGCTTAGCGCCTATGGCGATGCCAAACAGTACCAGCAAAGTGATTTAATGCTACTACGCCCAGAGCCAATGCAAACACACACTCTGTTTGATTTAGCCTCTAACACCAAAATATTTGCCACTAACTTTGCCCTAATGAAACTTGTAAGCGAAGGGCTTTTAAATATAAACAAGCCCGTGCAAAGTTATTTACCCGAATACAAAGGCGATGGGCGCGAGCTGCGCACAGTTAAAAATTTACTTACGCATACTGCGGGTTACCCGCCTGTGTTTGATTTTCATCGTAAAAGTGCTAAAACTGGCGATGCGTATTTTTCGCAAAATAGCCAAACCACAAAGCAGCTGTTACTGACGCAAGTACCGCTAAGTAATAAATACCCCGCACAAGCCGTTTACTCCGATATTGATTACATGATTTTAGGCGTACTAGTTGAGCGTATAACCGGGCAACCACTTGATGACTACCTCGAGCAGCACATTTACGCCCCACTTAAACTGACCAATACGGTATTTAACCCACTTAAAAAGGGCTTTATACGCTCTGAATTTGCAGCTACCGAGCTTAGCGGTAACACCCGTGATGGGCGAATTGAATTTGATAATATTCGCACCAATGTTTTGCAAGGCGAAGTGCACGACGAGCGGGCATTTTATTCGTTTGATGGCGTAGCAGGGCATGCTGGTTTATTTAGTAATGCGCCCGATTTAGCCGTACTTAGCCAAGTGCTATTAAACCAAGGTGGCTTTGGCAATAACCAGTTATTTAGCGCATCAACCTTAGCGCAGTTTTTAACGCCACAATTAAACAACGAAACCTACGGCCTTGGTTTTAGGCTTGCAGGTAACAACCAAGCTAGGCGTTGGCACTTTGGCCCTTACGCAAGTGCACAAGCGTATGGACACACCGGTTGGACGGGCACAGTTACCGTAATTGACCCAACGTACGATTTAGCCATTATTTTATTGACCAATGCGCGCCACACAAAAATAAAAGGAAGCCAAAAACATTACCAGTTTTTGGGCAAACAATACGAGACGGCGCAATATGGCTCGGTGGTATCGCTTATTTACGAAGCACTACTAAATCAATAAATTATCGTTTAGGTTAAAACGGCCTAAGTGCAGTGCCTTAAGTGATTTATTTACAGGTGACTTAACTAAGGCAATCCATTAAGCTAAGCGGTTTACAAATTCAGGCCACATTTTTAAAACGGCCTGCAAAATAAGCGTTTAAACGTGAATAAGCGAAAGCACTTCGCTATTAATAAAGGTTAACTTATGTCTTGGTATTCTATATTACCGCCGCTCATTGCTATCGCCATCGTGTTTTGGCGCAAAGAAGTAATAATGGCACTTTTGGTGGCCGTGGCTTCATCAGAACTTTTACTCGCAATACAAGGCGAGGGTAATACCTTATTTGCTACATTTTTAAATACCATTGAGCGCATAATATCGGTAGCCAGCTCGCCAGGTAACACCCGCATTTTAATATTTAGTATTATGATAGGTGCCTTGCTGGCTTACATTCGCGAATCTGGCGGCGTAGCAGCCACCGTTAATATGCTAATGAACAAAGGCATTGCAAAAAGTAAGCGCCAAGTAGGCTTTTTAACCATGTTTACCGGCATCGCAGTATTTATAGAGTCAAACCTAAGTGTACTAACCTCAGGTATTGTATCGCGCGGCCTGTTCGACAAATTTAAAATGAGCCGAGCGCGTCTTGCTTACATTATTGATAGCACCAGTGCGCCGGTGTGTATTTTAATACTGCTTAACGGCTGGGGCGCATTTGTGCTGGGCTTACTTGGCAATTACGAGCTAAGCGAATCGGCAGTTTCTATTTTATGGGGTAGCGTAGGGTATAATTTTTACGCCATTATCACCTTAGTCATTGTGTTTTACACTATCGCGTTTGATAAAGTACACGGCCCAATGAAAGAAGCCGAGCAAAAGCTAGAGCTGCAAAAAACCGACCTAAAAGAAGAAGTAAAAGGCTCTAAAGCGCGTTATATGCTCGTGCCTTTAGTCACGCTTATTGTGAGCATGGTAGGCTTTATGTTTTACACCGGTAACGGCGTATTAGCAGAAGGTAGCGGCTCTAAATCTGTTTTATATGCAACCGTGTTAGCCATTGTGGTTGCTTATGCTTTAATGATTAGCTCACGCCAATTTACCCACCATCAATTAGTAGACACCGGCTTTAAAGGCATGGGCGAGCTATTACCATTGGTAAGCATTGTATTGCTTTCACTTACACTGGGCGCAAGCTTAAAAGAGCTAGGTACCGGCGTATTTGTAGCATCGCTAGTAGGCGACTACTTACCCATTTACCTAATTGTACCTGTGCTGTTTTTAACGGGTGCGGTTATGTCGTTTACTACGGGTACATCGTGGGGCACATTTGCCATACTCATCCCTATTGGCGTACCACTTATTCAAGAGCTTGGCTTACCGCCTTCACTTGTAGTAGGCGCTATTTTAGGTGGCGGCATATTTGGCGATCACTGCTCGCCTATATCCGACACCAGCGCCGTATCAGCACTCGCCTCGGGTTGTGATTTGCTCACCCACGTCAAAACGCAGCTACCGTATGCATTATTCGGCGGCGCATTGACGTTTATAGCGTACTTAGTAACAAGCATAATTGTGTTGTAAACGCATTTTAGAATACGACAATTCCAAACACTCAAAAGCCTGCTTAATTGCAGGCTTTTTTGTTTATTAAAATTATAAATGAATACTCTTCAATAGAACGAAGCTAAATTGACAAGGTGGGATTGTCCTCGTATATTTATGCCCATAATGGAATTTAAATATATTAGGAATAAAAATGGTAAAGGAATACATTGTAAAAAAAGGTGATACATTATGGGATATATCTTCTAAGCACTTAGGGTCTCCAATGGAATGGCCTAGGTTGTGGAGGTTTAATAACCGAAAAGAAGTTTTAGCTATTACTAATAAGCCTATAACTAATCCTGACCTAATTTATCCAGGGCAAAAAATACTTATACCCTTGCTTAGCCAAGCTATTAAAAATCAAATAGATATAGGAAAACCTCAAGTAAGGCCTAAGAAATCCCTCTCAGAAAATCTGAGAACATTAAAATCTCCAATTTCTATTAGCTATAAACTAGATGATATAACACATCCTCCTATCGTTTTACCCAATGCTATCGTAGAGGTTAAAATGACGGGTAACATTACTTTGTCTAGTGTGGATAAATACCCTGTTAATTATGTAGTGAATGATAAACAATTAGAAGCAACTGTCTCCTCTCAAGCAAATAAAGCTTTTGGATCGTTAATTGGCGAAACGAAACTAGCTTTCGACAAAAAAACTAAGGAGTTAACTCTTGGAACTAATATTGTATCTAAAAGTACCACACCAAATAGGCCAACCACCTCAGTGGGAATAGAAATGACATCTAGCTCTCCGATACCTAAATTGAAATATGAGGTGCGACTTCAGCAACTAAAAGGAAAAATAAATCAATTTAATTATATTGCTGAAAATGTTTCATTTGTATTAGAGGTGACATTTACATCTGCTGGTGATATTGGTACTCGGAAAGGGAAACCGGATAACTCAACCCCTTGGGATAAGATTTTGGCCGTTGGGTTATTTGCTGGGGCAACTGCAATTGTTGTAGGGACTATTGTTGAGGATTACGTTACATTAGGTGCAGGTGTTGCAGATGATCCTGCTAGTTTTGCATTGGCTGCGGGTATGACTGCTAGGGGTGTTGCTTTATGGGGGACAGCAAGGGCTGTCGTAATATCAGCATCATTACCAGCGGTTGTTAGGTTTACTATTTCAGTAGTACCGACTGCAACACTTAAACATGCACATTAAGATAGGCTATACATGAAAATTAAAGCTTTTATTATATTTACTTTATTACTATTTATCTACGGATGCTTAGATATAGAAAGTGAAATAGAACAAGCTAATAGGTTAGCAAAAACATACCATCTCAATATAAAAACAGATAATCCAAAGCAATCCTATTCGAAAGATTTTACCGAAGAAGAGGGAAGTTTAGCGAATGTTGAAGTGACTATAACCTCTTTAGATAGTGCGCCTGAAACTCTTGATGGGATTGAGTCTGCCTTGAGAGTTTACCCTGAAGGATTTATTTCTGAAGTAATTGATACTATCTATATTGCTGGCTCTATAACTATTGAAGGTGCTGCGGCTGGCGGAACTTATGGTTCTAGATGGATAGCTTTGTCTAATGTTGCACAATGGAATGGAACAAAAGCTAACTATGAAAATGCGCATCGTGGAGTACATCATGAACTTAGTTCACTCATATTTAATAACTCACCATTTAGCGTAATGACATGGCAAAGTTTATTAAGTAGAGATTGGAAACCTGCAAAATCAAACTTTGAGGCACTTACAAAAGATGAGTTAGCGCCAGATTATAGCGCGGGCTTTTTATCTGATTATGGTAAAACATCTATGGGTAATGATTTTAATACTTACGCCGAATTTGCTTTTGCAGAGCCTGAAAAGCTACGAGAGCTTGCTGCAACGTATCCTGTTATAGCTAACAAATTGAGTGTTTTTATTACCGCGTATACGCAGATTTTTCCAGAATATCAGCAGGGCTTCGAAGAGTATTTCACTAATACGGGTTTAAGCGATGTTGCTATAAAACCTGATAATGTAGAGATTACAATCCACAGTGATTTTAGTAATATTAAGCCTCAAATAATTCACTAAGTAAATTTAGTAAAGGGCTTATGTTTTACATATAGTCATGGTTCATACTTAAGATATTCCTCTGTTAAAGAAGCATAAATCGAATACTCTGAAGCAGCTTTTTATGTACCTTAAATCATTGTAATAATAACTTGTCAGGATTTCTCTACGTAACTTTAAATGATATGATTTCACCAATTAAATAATAAATAAGGACATTTTTATGGATATTATGATTGGTCAGCAAGCTCTTAAAAAGAAAAATCAGCTAACTCAGTTATCAGAGCGAGCAATCGGTCGAGACTTTAAAGAGCAAGCAGCATTAGCTATACAAATGACTCAATGCAGTGCAGCTGTTTATAGGAGGTTACAGCGCACTTACAAATCAACTGTAACGCCACGAGATGAAAAAAGAGTTAAAGCCGGAGGCTTGAGTACACAATCAGTAACTTTTTCCACTAGTAATAACAGCCAAAAATCTTTTAATAGCTTACTACCTGCAATGCGTGGTGGGAGAGCCGCACCAACTAATACTTCCAAAACATCCAATGATGTTGCCGTTGCTTCTAATCAACCACAAGCAGTTAATTTGTTAGCTTTATTACACCCTGTAATAAGCAGTGATATTATGAAAACAGGTAACGCAGTAGAAAAAACAGCTACTATATTAGGACTGGTCACAACTACAGTTGGTTTTGTTGTTCCTGGAGGTGGAGCCGTATCCTCTATTGTTAGTTGGGTAGGTAGTGGCGCTACTTATTCAGGTTTCACTATGTCAAGAATACGTCCTGATGCGCCGGATAGAGCCTATCATCAATTAACTAACTACATTACGTGTTTAGCGGCTTGGAATAAAAAAGCGTGTGAGTTAATCGATATAGCTGATCCAAATGGACAATGGACTTTTCGGGATATTGAAAACGGATTCTCATAGAGTTAAGGCTGAAAAGACAGTTTTAAATATTTTATGAAAGGACTCTACTAAATATAAGAAAGCCTGCTTAATCGCAGGCTTTTTTGTTTTAAATATGCGGTTAAGTACCCGTATTTATATTTTTTAGGTTATTGTATGGCATGAGCTTTAAGCTTTTTAATAGCTATAAATTCTTACTTTTTAACTTATACAAGGCTGTAAACCCACACTATGTTTGTAATAGATAATATCATTCTTGTTAGTGCCATTTTAATTTTACTAGGGGTTATCTCGAGCAAGCTCTCTGCTCGCGTTGGCTTACCAGTGCTCGTGCTATTTTTATTGGTGGGCATGCTTGCAGGTGAAGACGGTATTGCCGGTATATCGTTTGATAACGCAGAGGCTGCACATGCTTTGGGTACTCTCGCGCTTGCCATTATCCTATTTGATGGGGGCTTACAAACACCCACCAGTTCAATTAAACAAGTGTGGAAACCCGCGTCTGCTTTAGCAACTGTCGGGGTGTTATTTACCGCTGTAATTACAGGCCTTGTGGCCACTTATATTTTAGACCTGCCCATATTACAAGGTGTTTTACTTGGGGCTATTGTTGGCTCTACTGATGCCGCAGCCGTGTTTGCTCTTTTACGTAGCGCCGGTATTCACTTAAATAAAAAGCTTAAATCAACCCTTGAAATAGAAAGTGCCTCGAACGACCCAATGGCTATTTTCTTAACGGTTGGTTTGCTCGAAATGCTCGTTAACGACATGCCAATAGGGCTGGGTTTACTGCAGTTATTTGCCCAGCAAATGGGCGTAGGCGCCGTTTGTGGGTTTTTAATTGGCAAGGTGTCGGTGTGGTTTATTAATCGAATAAAATTAAATGCATCAGGTTTGTATTTAGTAATGGTAACCGCATTTGGGCTGCTTTCTTTTGGCCTTTCTGCAACGCTTGGCGGCAGTGGCTTTTTAGCTGTATTTATAACCGGCGTTATTTTAGGTAACAGTAAATTTGTATATAAACGCGGTATTTTTCTGTTTCACGATGGTTTAGCGTGGCTTGGGCAAATAACCATGTTTGTTGTGTTAGGGCTGCTTATTAATCCATCATCACTCGTTGATGTATGGCTAGAAGGGTTACTGATTGCACTGGCACTTATTTTTGTGGCTCGCCCACTAGCGGTAGCGCCAATTTTAAAATTATTTGGCTTTAAAAATCGCGAAACTTTATTTGTATCTTGGGTGGGGCTAAGAGGCTCAGTGCCGATTATTTTAGCTATATTCCCACTGTTGTTTGGCCTTTCAGGGGCGGAGCTTATTTTTAATGTGGTTTTTTTCGTGGTGTTAATCTCGGCCACGTTGCAAGGCTCAACTATGCCTTGGATGGCTAAAAAGTTAAGTTTAATAGAGCCGCCACCCGATTTAGCAGCTGCAACGCTCGAAATTACCGCCTTAAACGATATTGATATAGAAATTGTAGAGTATACGTTAAGTGAGGTTTCTCGCGTTTCTGAGCGCAGTTTGTCACATGCTGCACTGCCAGAAAGTGTAGTTGTAGCCATGATCACACGAGGGCCTTCAATCATACCGCCACGCGGCTCTACTAAGTTAAAACCAAACGATCATTTATTTGTTGTTTTAAAACCCGCTAACAGACCTTTTGTTGATTTAGTTTTTACAGCAACCGATAAAACAAACCACCAAGACAGTCACTTAGCGCGCAACGAACTTAAAGTGAAAGGGGTTACGTTAGTAGGCGATATATTTTACTCATATCACATGAAAATAGACGCGCCAGAGGGCATAAGCTTGGAAGAGGTGATCAACCAAAAGCTCTCAGCAGAAATCAGTAAAGGGTCAATTGTGGTTATTGGTAATGTTCAACTACGCGTTATAACAATGGTACATACACGTATAGTGACCATCGGCTTAAAGTACTTACACAATCCAGAACAACGACTTTTAAAGCAGTAACCATTAACGCTGATTTATAAGATATTAGCGAAGTAGATTGGGTTGAGTGACACGAAACCCAACGTATCACCGATGCAATGAGCAAACCCAAGGCTAATTATATGTAGTGTTTGTTGTAGGCGTACAGCTTGCTGGCGCGTCGGGCGTTAGCTCGGAGAACTCAGCGATAGAGCGTTTTATATTGCACTATGTAAAAAAGACTATTTAAAGGGAATTAAATGAAAGAATTCAATTGGAGTAAAGCAACTAAGCCACCATTAGAAGAATATTTTCCTGCCGATAAATTAGATCGTGCTCGCTACGCCACATTTTTATCAAGATTATTGGCTCAAGAGGGGTTTGACAAGAGTAGGCCTGATGATGAGCAAAAGAAAAACTATGTATTAAATCTCAATGCTGAATGGGGGCAGGTAAAACCTATTTTCTTAAGCGCTGGTCACGAGAATTAATAGTAGATTTTCCTGTTGTATATATTGATGCATGGCAGCAAGACTATTCAGACGACCCATTTTTAACTGTAATTGCAGGTATCATCAAGCAGCTTCAACGTCAGGCTAAGTTTAATATAACTATTCCTAAGAGTGCAGTTTCTATGTTTAAGGCTGTTGCACCTGCTATTGCACAAGGCCTAACTAAAAAAATATCAGGCATAGATTTAGATGAGTTACACACATTACTATTCTCTGATGAAGAAATTGAAGATGATCAAAAGCAAAATTCTAACAAGTTAACTGGCAGCGACTTTTCACCTGCAGTAAAGGCGCTTGCACAAAACTTAATTAAAGATCATGAAGCTAAAAATAAAAGCGTTGAAGTAATCAAAGCTAAGTTAGCTGATTGGGTAAATAAGTTTGAAGAGCAGGAAGGTAAGTCGTTACCCATATTTATTTTTATTGATGAATTAGACCGTTGTCGCCCAAGTTATGCAGTAGAAATGCTAGAGACGATTAAACATATTTTTGATGTTAAAGGTATTGTGTTTGTTGTAGCAACAGATACAGAACAACTCCAACATACAATCAAATCAATTTATGGTGAAGGCTTTGATGCTAAGATTTACCTAGGCCGTTTTTTTAATAGCCGTTATAGCTTAAAGCGACCTGTTTTAAAGGATTTTTTATCAGTACAGAGCGATACAACTAAATTTGAATCTGCGTATTTAAAAAGTAGAAAAATTGAGATACTCCCCCGCACAGAAACACCGGAAACCGCTTTAGCTAATATCTCAGTTGTTTTAGATGCGTTCCAAGTGCCGCCTAGAACAGCCATTCAAATTACTGAACGCATTACTGCCATTATTGTAAATTTACCAAGTGGTAAAAAAGTAGATGTACTCGTACTCGCTGTTTTGTTTTGTATCTATGAAAAAGATCATTCTTTATATGAAGAAATAATAAGTGGAAGGTTTAAGAGAACAAAACTAACTCAGAAAAGCGATACACAAAATATAAAGTTATCTGATTATTTATCAGAAGAAATACTACCCGTAGATTTAGAAAGGGATGTTATATTTTTTATTGATTCAAAATTATATAGTAAGGAGCCGAACTGTATAATTAACCGCTACAAAGATACGAAGAAAGTAATTAAATTAAAGCATTACATAGAGTATTTTTTCTGCCAAATTTTTGTAGTTGAAACATCACTTGTTTTTGCAGGATTTGGAAACACGCAGGGGAGGAAGTTAACTGAATTAGAGCAAGCTGAAAAAGAATTACGGGAATGCAATGATTCTCCTCAATATGAAGTGGCTAAGTCTTTGATTAGATATATTTATGTAAAAGATGCACATAACAAAATTACTAAAGAGCAATATCGTGATTTTATAGAGCTTTCATCACCACTTGATTACATGGGTGATAGTTAATTTTTACTAAAAAGTATTTTGGGTGGTAAGTAAAGTAACTCACTTAATTACCACCTAAGCCCCACACTGCCTAACTCCAGCACCCGCATGTTTAAGTGCAATAATCTGCCCTTTACCGTTATGCGCCATAGCGAGCATATCACCGGTATTTATATTATTTTCCACTGCGTGCCTTTCCTTTAAATCACTGAGCAGTGACTGCTTAATTTGCACTAGTACCTCGTCATTACAGCTGGCTATGTACCAGTCGTTATCTACCTGTACGAGCGTGCCGTATTCTATGTGGCGTTGTTGGTGTAAGCGCAAGCTATTAGCATGCTGAGTATCGAGTGCATGTTTTTGCTCGGTAATGGCGCTTGTGTAACTGCCCGATGGGTTTATTTCGTGGGTTTTAATAATTGAGTAATCGTGAATGTCTATAGTTTTAAATGAGCTGTTAAGCACCGTTTTAGGTGCGTAGTTAATGCCATAGCTGCTATCAAACACAATAAATGCGAATACGCCCAGTGCGCAAGCAAGGCTGGTTAACTGTAGCGTAAAACTAAGCCTTGAGGGCTTTTTATGGCTGGCATTATTAAGTAACGCTTTTTGCTGGGAAGCGCTGAGTGTAGTGCGTGCTTTTCGCTCTTTGTAGTGTTGAGTGAGCTTTTGGTCAAACTGCTCATCAGGCTTGTTCATTGTTTGCTCCTAATAAACGTTTAAGGTTTTGCTTGGCATAGCGCAGCCTTGTTTTTACGCTCTCATGGTTGCTTTGCGTTATAAGCGCTATGTCGACAAGGCTAAAGCCTTCTTGTTGTAAGGTAATGGCTTCGCGCTGTACAAAGCTTAGCTGTTTAAGTGCATTATCGAATGCTTGATAGCTTATATTGCTTTGCTCATTTTGCTGCGCGGGTAGATGAGTGTTTTCGTCAAGTTCTACAAAGCGCTGCTGTTTGCGGTATTCGTCTATAAGTGTGTTGCGGGCAAGTTTAAATAACCACGCTTTTGGCGTGGTTTGCGCTTGGTAAAGATGGCGTTTTTCGATTACCTTTAGCCATGTTTGTTGGCTTACATCGTATGCTAAATGCGTATTAGATTGCGTAACAAGGTAGTGGTGTAAGTCGTTACTGTAGAGGGCAATAAGCTGCTCTAAGTAACGATTGTCGCCACTTTTTGCGTAACTTGCCATGCAGTCCTTGCTTGGCGTTTCAAATAACCATGACTTAATACTGAGTAGCATAGGCGTTTAGTCCGTTAAATAGAGTTATCTAATTTAAAATCGAGCTGTACGGTTTGACCAGTTTGTAATTGTGCCACACCTTCAATTACTTTGGGGCGATATTTCCAGCGTTTTATGGCTCTTATTGCTTCGCGGTCAAAGGTGCGTTTTGGTTCGGCGTTAATAACTACAGGGTCAATTACCTCCCCCGTTGGCGAAATGCTAAAGCTTAGTTGCACCCAACCTTCAATGCCATCGCGCGCTGCTGTAGTTGGGTATTTAGGGTTTATGCGCACTATGGGTGTTGCATCCCCGGTAGGGCGGTTAATGGTGCTATTTATATCATCTCCAAAGCTGTCCATTATTAATGGTGGGGCAGTGTTTATTGCCATAATTGGATCGGCACTGGGTGAAACTCGCGGTGGTGCTTTTGGCGGCACTTTAGGCATTGGCGGTGGTGGTATTCTTTTTATGGTGGTTGTTTGTTTATCCTCTGGTGCCTGAAAAATTTCTACAATAATATCGCCACCTGGTTTAATAAGCGCGCGCTGCTCGCCAGATATTAAATATTGCATAAACGCAAAAGCCGCAAAGGTCATTACTGCACCGCCAATTACGGCGGTTGATGTTTTAATAAATGCTGAGTTATTAGGTACTTCAAGTGTGTGCATAAGCCGCTCCGAGTAAACTTATTTGGGTTATTTAAAAGCTATAACGGGGGGCAAATCAAAAAGGGGTTAAATAATTTTATAAAAATTGCGGGGTTTAGTTACAATAGCGTTTTGTATTCTTTTACTTATAAATTTTTAGGCTGTTATGCAACTCATACAAATAGATAAAGCACGTTACCGCAAGCATTTAAATCGCGTAATTGCAGGTTGTGCAGCGGGTTTGGCTTTGGGTAGTTTGGCTATATCGCAAACGTTAATTGCGTTGTTTCCAGATGAGAGTGGCAGTCATTTTCATTGGAACTTAACTGGGGTGGTGATAACAAGCTTAGCTATTGCTTGGTTATTAAATAAATACCGACGCCACCCTTTCATGACTGAAGTGGTTTATGTGTGGGAATTAAAACAAGCACTGAATAAAATAACCCGCAAAATGCCAAAACTAAAAGCAGCAGGGCGCGAGGGCAATGCCGATGCACTGTTAGCGATTCATTATAGTTACGCGGGCTCACGACTTTTATGGCAGCTAGACGATAATACGATTACCATGGATGACTTGGCCATAAAGCAAACTGAGCTTGATAGTGTGGCTGCAAAGTATAACGTTACGCTTAATGCTGATGAGTATGATGCGAATATTTTAAAGCAGTTTTAAAGTTAGTTTTAAGGAGCAAGCCCTGATGAAAAAAGTACTTATAGTGTGTTTAGGTAATATTTGCCGCTCGCCAACCGCAGAGGCTGTGTTAAAAGCGCGTGCTAAAAAATTAGGTGTTGAGGTAAAAGTCGACTCGGCAGGGACTATTGGCTATCACGAAGGTAAAACGCCAGATAGCCGCTCAATGGCTGCGGGTGAAAAACGCGGTTATAGCTTTAAAGGACTTTTTTCGCGCCCAGTGCGCACCACTGACTTTACTGAGTTTGATTTAATTTTAGCGGCCGACACACAAAATTTAGCAGATTTAAAAGCGCAATGCCCTGCGCATTTACATTACAAGCTGGCGCTGTTTTTAGAATACGGCGAGCAAAGCCAAAGCGCCATACCCGACCCATACTACGGCGGCGATGATGGTTTTGAAAATGTACTTGATTTAATAGAAGCGGCAAGCGATAAAATACTCGCTAAGATTTAGAACCAATTTATAAATTTAAAAAAAGCGCCAAATGGCGCTTTTTTATATTTTAGCTTATCGGTTAATTTTAAAGTCGAGTTGTACCTGAGTTACAGCGCTAACTGGTTTGCCATCTTCAAATTTTGGCGCGTAACGCCATTGTTCTATGGCAGCTTGAGCTGACTTTTCAAATGCGCTGCCACCTTCTGAACTAAGTACTTTAGGGTTTTTAACAAAGCCTGCAGTATCTACTTCAAACTCCATAACAACGCTACCATCGCTACGAAATCTAGCTTTATTTTTAGGGTACTCAGGATGAACACGGTAGAGCGGTGTTTGCTGTTGCGATTCTTTCCAAGGCACCATTTGGGCAATAGCTAGGCAATGCTTAGTTGCTTCGTCGCTTTTGCCCTGTTTTTCGTACAGGCTAACAAGACGCGAATGTGCTGTTAGCTCTGCACTGTGATCAAAGCTTAAGTTTTCGTCAAACACGGTAACTATGTTGTTTAAGCGCTCAATGGCTTGGCTGTATCTTTTTCTGCCTTCGGCAAAAGAAGCCATTAGAAAATCGGCCTTAATTTGTTCTACTGAGCCATTAGGTACGTTTTCTCGGTAGTATTCGTCGGCGGCTTCTAGGTAGTTTTTGGCTTCACGGTATTTTTTGTGGCTATGCTTTTTAGCAAGCAGCGTTGCAGCTTCTAGCTTCATGTCGGCTACAAATTTAGGGTTGTTCTGTGTTTCGGCTATTTCAATTATTTGTTCTAAATAGTTATCTGCTTGATAAGCCGATGGAGCGTAGTTTGCCTGACCAAATAAAGCATCAATAACTTCTACAGATTGCTCCCCATGATTACCTGCCAAAATGGTATGTGCTTCTTTATAGAGATTAAAGCGTTGCTCAGTTAGCTCTGTCCCATAGCCATTAATCGCCTTAGCGTAGTTAATTGCTAAATTAGCGGTGTTGTCGTCGTTTTTACCATAAACAGCTTTACCTGAAGTGTAAGCAAGTTCTGCAGCTTGTTGTACATTTTCGTCTGCTTTAACGGCAGCTAAGTAATTTTTGTATGCTTGGCTAAAAACACGTTGAGGGTCGTTTGCTTGGCTAGCTAGTGCTTGGGTGCTTAAAGTAGTTGCGCTTAGCGCTGATAAACTTAAACCAACAAATAAGGCGAGTTGCTGTGGCTTCATAATAATCCCTATTAATATTCATACTTTATAGTAACGTACACCAAATAAGAATGGTTGTCATTAAAATGGGTAAATGAACGTAAATGCTTAACTCATTTGTTGAGGGCGTTTTAAATTGCGGTTAATCATTGAAAACAACGGCTGTCGTCGCCATATAATTGCGATAAACAATGTTGTACTACGATCTAAATTTAAACGTTTGTGATATTATCACCTTATCGTGTCGTAGTTATTTAAATATTTGGATTTGTCGTGGCGCAAGTAAGAGCAAGAGTCCAGCTTAATGTTGGCAAAAACAGTGATATCCCTGCAGAAATAGTGTCATTTACTGACTTAAAAGATGGCCAAGAGCATATTGCTATGGTGTTTAACAACGCCGATACCGAGCAAAATGTGCCACTTATTCGTATGCACTCTGAGTGTTTAACGGGGGATGTATTTCATTCGTCACGTTGTGATTGCGGTGAGCAATTAAATGAATGTATTGAAATGATGCACGAAAAAGGCGGTGTTTTACTATATTTGCGCCAAGAAGGGCGCGGTATTGGTTTGTACAATAAAATTGATGCCTATGTACTTCAATCGCAAGGTATGAACACCTACGAGGCTAATAACCACTTAGGTTTTGCCGACGATTTACGTGATTTTTCGGATGCGGTGTTAATGCTTAATGCGCTTAACTTAAGCCACGTTAAATTAATGACTAATAACCCTAAAAAGCTTAATGCACTCAGGGATGCGGGTATTGAGGTTGATTCAGTTATTGGTACTCACGCACATATTAAAGCGGGTGTTGCAGGTAACAAGTCGTACCTAGAAACTAAAATTAAGCACGGCGCGCACATGCTAGACATTAAGAAAATTAAAAAACCTTAAGTATTTAATTGCGTTCTGTCTATTAATCCCCCCTCACGCCAAGTTATACTTGGCGTGTTTCGTTTTAAATTAAGAGCAAGTATGTCTACAGAATTACGAATTTTTAAAGCTGATGCAGGCCTAAAGTGGTTTAAAGCCGGATGGCTTATTTTTAAAACCCAGCCAGCAACCTTTATTTTTATGCATTTATTTATTGGCATTGTAGGGCTACTGTCTTTATTTTTACCTGTACTGCAAGTTGTTGCAGCACTAGCTACGCCGTTTTTAACCGCTGGCTTTTATCAGGCGGTGCTTACAAAGCAGCAAGGCGGTAAAATTATGCTGGCCGATATACTCAAACCGTTTTCGGCAAAGGGGAATCGTTTAGGGTTACTGCGCTTAGCGCTTTATCAAATGGGTGCGGGTATTTTAATGGCGTTACTTGCTAATGGTTTATTTGCCGATGCAGTGGCTGTTATGAGCCAGCCAGGGCTTGATCCAAACGTAGCACTTGAGCAAATGCTTGAGAGTATATCTGGCGCTAACGTTATTTTATTTTTTATGGCGATGCTTATTTACCTAACGGCATTTGCGTACGCTGTACCGCTTGTTTACTTTAGTAAAGAAGCACGTATTTTAACGGCACTTAAAAAGTCGTTAATGGTGTTTTACCATAATATTTTGCCACTTGGCGTTTTTGGCGTTATTTGCGCATTATTTATGGCGCTTTCTATGTTCTTATCGTTCTTACCACTATTGATTTTAATGCCAATTTGCTACATTAGCTTTTTTGTATCTTATCAGGCTATTTTTATGCCTATTGTGCCACCAAGTGACGATAGCAACGTTAAGCCACTTAGTAGTGAAATAAGCGGGCGTTTTGACGCTTAATGGATGATAAGTTAAAGCAAAAGCTAAAAAATTATGTACTTTGGTTACTAGGGCGCCAAGAGTATTCGCGCCGTGAGTTAACGCAAAAACTACGGCAAAAAGAAGCCACAGACGAGTTTATCGAAAACCTGCTTAATTGGTGCGAAGAGCACAATTTTATTAATGAGCAGCGATACTGTGAAGGCTTTGTAAGAAAACACATATTTAAATGCCACGGGCTTAAGCGTATTCAAAGCGAAGCCATGGGCAAAGGGATTGACCGTTCGCTACTTGAAAGAGTAGTTGAAGAGCTTGAAATAGATTGGTTTGAGCTGGCGCAGGACGCGTACAACAAAAAATATTCGGATACACCGCCAAATCTCGATTACAAAGACAAAGCTAAGCGCGTGCGCTACTTAATGTATCGAGGGTTTAGCTACGATGAAATTAATTTTGCAATGCAAGCACAGTAAATACAGGTGAGACTTTCAAATGCAGCACATGACTACCGCACAAATTAGGCAACAGTTTTTAGACTTTTTTGCCAGCAAACAACACCAAGTTGTACCTTCAAGCTCGCTTATTCCGGGTAACGATGCCACGTTGTTATTTAACAACGCCGGTATGGTGCAGTTTAAAGATGTATTTTTAGGCGCGGAATCACGCCCATATACACGTGCGACAAGCTCGCAGCGTTGTGTACGTGCCGGTGGTAAACATAACGATTTAGAAAACGTTGGTTACACGGCGCGCCACCATACATTTTTTGAAATGTTAGGTAACTTCAGCTTTGGTGATTACTTCAAGCAAGAAGCAATTAAGTTTGCGTGGGAGTTTTTAACTGAGGTTGTTAAATTACCTCAAGAAAAACTACTTGTTACTATTTATCACGACGATGAAGAAGCATTTGAGTACTGGTCAAAAGATATTGGCTTAAGTGAAGATCGCATTATTCGTATTGCTACCTCAGACAACTTTTGGTCTATGGGTGATACAGGCCCGTGTGGTCCGTGTTCTGAAATATTTTACGATCACGGTGAGCACATTTGGGGTGGACCTCCAGGCACTCCAGAGGAAGACGGCGACCGCTTTATTGAAATTTGGAACCTCGTATTTATGCAGTACAACCGTCAAAGCGACGGTACTATGCTGCCATTACCTAAGCAATCTGTTGATACAGGCATGGGCCTTGAGCGTATTTCTGCTATTTTGCAGGGCGTGCATTCAAACTATGAAATCGATTTGTTCCAAGGCTTAATTGCAGCAGCTGCAAGCGTAACTAACGCGCAAGATATGGACGATAAGTCACTTCGCGTAGTAGCAGATCATATTCGCTCATGTGCGTTTTTAATCTCAGACGGTGTTATGCCATCTAACGAAGGCCGTGGTTACGTACTTCGTCGTATTATTCGCCGTGCGGTTCGCCATGGTAATAAGTTAGGTGCACAAGGCGCGTTTTTCTTTAAATTAGTTGCTGCACTTATTGAGCAAATGGGTCAAGCGTACCCAGAGCTTGCTAAGCAGCAAGAAATTATTGAAAAAGTATTACGCATTGAAGAAGAGCAATTTGGTAAAACACTTGAACGTGGCTTAGCTATTTTAGAAGAAAGCTTAAGTGACCTTAAAGGCGATGTGATCCCAGGTGATTTAGTATTTAAACTTTACGACACGTATGGTTTCCCTGCCGATTTAACCGCCGATGTTGCACGTGAACGCCAAATGACGATCGATCATAAAGGCTTTGAAGAATGCATGGCTGTACAGCGTAAAACTGCACAGCAAGCAGGTAAATTTGGTGCAGATTACAACGAGCAATTAAAATCAGAAAAACTAACTGAGTTTAAGGGCTACGACAGCACGCACCATAGCGCGACAGTGGTAGAAATTTTTGCCGGTGGCGAAGCCGTTCAGTTATTAGAAGATGGCCAAGAAGGCATTGTAATACTAGACCGCACACCGTTTTACGCAGAATCGGGCGGTCAAACTGGCGATACTGGTACTATTAGCGTTGCTGGTGGCGAGTTTAATGTTACTAACACCACTAAACTTGGTAATGCATTTGCGCACCACGGTACAGTACAAGGGCGTATTGGTGTTAACGATAAAGTAGATGCCACTATTGATGACGCACGTCGTGATAGCATCAAGAAAAACCACACAGCTACGCATATTTTACATGAAGCGCTTCGTCAGTTGTTAGGTGAACATGTAGGCCAAAAAGGCTCGCTAGTTCAAGCTGACCGTTTACGTTTTGATTTCTCGCACTTTGAAGCTGTTACAAAAGATGAGTTACGTGAAATCGAGCGTGTAGTTAATGACGAAATTCGTCGTAACTTTGCACTTAACACTGAACTTATGGCAATTGATGATGCTAAAGCGAAAGGTGCTATGGCGTTGTTTGGCGAAAAGTACGACGACGAAGTACGTGTAGTAACTATTGGTGATTACTCAATTGAGCTTTGTGGTGGTACACACGTTGAGCGAGCTGGTGATATTGGTTTATTCAAAATTGTATCTGAAAGCGGTATTGCTGCAGGCGTTCGCCGTATAGAAGCAGTAACTGGCGCAGATGCCGTAGCGTATGTAAGCGAGCAAGAGCAACAGCTTAACGATGTTGCAGCGCTTGTTAAAGGCGATAGCGCATCAGTACTTGAAAAAGTAACAGCGCTTCTTGAAAAGTCTAAAGGCCTTGAAAAGCAAATTGCTCAGCTTAACGACAAGCTAGCAAGTGCTGCAGGTGCGTCTTTACTTGATTCGATAGTAGAAATTAATGGCGTTAAGCTATTAGTTGCAAACGTTGAAGGTACTGAGTCTAAAGCGCTTCGCGGTATGGTTGACGACCTTAAAAACAAGATTGGCTCAGGTGTTATTGCCCTCGGTGTTGCCAGTGGCGACAAAGTAAGCCTAATTGCCGGTGTAACTAAAGACTTAACAGGTAAAGTTAAAGCCGGTGAGCTTGTAAACCACATGGCTTCTCAAGTCGGCGGTAAAGGCGGCGGCCGTCCTGATATGGCTCAAGCGGGTGGTTCTCAGCCTGAAAACTTAAACGTAGCGCTTGATAGCGTAACAGCTTGGGTAACCGAGAAAGTTTAAGATTACGTGGCACTTATTGTCCAAAAATATGGCGGCACTTCAGTTGGCTCAGTAGAGCGAATAGAGGCGGTCGCCGACCTTGTTGTTAAAACTAGGCAACAAGGACATCAAGTGGTTGTGGTGCTCTCGGCTATGTCGGGAGAAACCAACCGCTTAATTAATCTCGCCAAACAAATTGATACTCGCCCGAGTAGCCGTGAACTAGATGTATTAATTAGCACCGGAGAGCAGGTGTCTGTATCGCTTCTAGCTATGGCTATTATAAAGCGTGGCCATTCGGCCGTAAGCCTACTTGCTGATCAAGTTAATATTCAAACCGACAACATGTTTGGCAAAGCCCGAATTGAGGACATTGCTGCTACGCGTTTAAAGCATGAGCTTGAACATAACCGCATTGCTATTATTGCGGGTTTTCAGGGGCGTGATGTAGAAGGCAATATTACAACGCTTGGCCGTGGTGGCACAGATACCTCAGCAGTAGAAATTGCCGGCGCAATAAAAGCCGATGAATGCCAGATCTATACAGACGTTGATGGCGTATATACTACAAATCCTCGTGTTGAACCTAATGCACGGCGAATGAGCCAAGTAACCTTTGCTGAAATGCTAGAGATGGCCAGTTTAGGCGCTAAAGTATTGCACATTCGCTCTGTTGAGGCGGCAGGTAAACACAATGTTCCGCTTAGGGTGCTTTCAAGCTTTAACCCTGATGAAGGCACATTAATTAGCTTTGAGGAAAGCGATATGCCAAGTAAGGTTGTTTCGGGTATTGCGTTTAATCGCGACGAATGTTTAATTAAGGTACAAGGTATGCCAAGCAGCACTCAGTACCTTGCAAAAATTTTGAAACTTTTTGCCGATAATGGCGTCGAAATAGATATGATTAATCAAGATAATCATAACTTTGAAAAAATAGACTATGCTTTTACTGTGCACTCGAATGACTATCTGCAAGCGCTTGAATTAATTACTGAGCAACAAGCTCAATTAAGCGCTGATAATATTAGCGGATTAACCACAGTGGCTAAAGTGTCTGCTGTTGGAATGGGTATGAAATCGCATTCTGGTGTAGCTAGTTTATTTTTTGATGCATTAGCGCAGGAAAATATTAACGTGGTTTTAGTCTCTACGTCAGAGATTAAAATTTCAGTTTTAATAGATGAAAAGTACCTAGAGTTGGCTGTTCGTGCATTACATAAAACATTTTTAACGGAAAATGAGTAGTTTGGGAGTTTTTACTTACTTTTCAATCGATTTTTCATTAATATGTTTAAGCGGAATCTTATAATTTTTATTGGAACATGGGAGCAAGAGAATGCTAATGCTAACTCGTAGAGTAGGTGAAACCCTAATGATTGGTGACGAAGTAACAGTTACCGTTCTAGGTGTTAAAGGAAATCAAGTTCGAATTGGTGTTAATGCACCTAAAGACGTATCTGTGCACCGTGAAGAGATTTACATGCGCATACAAGCTGAGAAGTCGAACCCTAATCCGGGCAATGCTTAATCAACACGTATACGTAGTTGAGTAATTTACTCAGCTAGTTAAAAAGCCACTCACTGAGTGGCTTTTTTGTTTATAAAATCGAGTGTTTCTGGGCTTAGTATTTGTTTTGAGATGTATTGCATACCGCTTTTATTTTTAATTAACAAACCGTTTGGTGTATTTACTACCTCAGTTATATCTTGCCATGCTAGTTGGTAGCTTTTGTAATGATTAGAGGATTTAATCCCTTCATCATCAAAAGTGAGCGTAACCTCGGAGCCTGATGCTCTGCTAAACATTTGCCTAGTAACCCACCAAGGTCGGCGGTAGTAAAATGCTACGCATTCCAGCACGGCTAACATGATCATAAATGTACCTAGGTAATGATCGTCCAATCCATAAATCCCAAATAAACCAAGCGCAATAAGTAGTACTAGTAAAAAATACTTGGGTTTGGCGCGTTTACTATAAGGAAGTGACTCGTCAAAGCACTCGTAAAAATAAGGTTTATCAAGCGTGTAGGTAGTTGTGAATGCCATATTGTATTTACTTAAAGCGTATTTTTTGACATTTTAACAGTAAGCCCCTAAATGAGCAGCTTTAAAGTGAGGATTTTATTGCAGGCACAAAAAAACGGCTCGTAAGCCGCTTTTTTCTAAAGGCGAAGAATTAACAGTTAGTTTCTTCTGCGTTAACGCCTTCTTTTACATTTTCACATGCATCTTCAACAGAGTTTTGCACGTCAGTTACTGCTTCATCAATGCGCTCACCAGCCTCTTCTGCGTGGTTGTCTTCACAACCCATCATGAAAAAACCTGCAAATACTGCGATTAGTGCTGCTTTTAAAGTTGTAGAGTTCATAGTGTAATTCCTTGTAAGTATTAATTAATTTAGTGTTTGTTAGTCGTATGCCTTATCTACCTGGGTGATTTGCCACGTAGCGCACCTGAAACTAATGAAATCACTAAAAGTACTAAAAAGATAAAAAATATAATTTTTGCTATACCAGCTGCGGCACCTGCGATGCCACCAAAACCTAACACTGCAGCGATTAAAGCAATAACTAAAAATGTGATTGTCCAGCGTAACATTGTCTTCTCCTTGGTTTATCAAATCGTTCGAAATAACTAATGCCAGTTACATGCCAGCTTATTTTATTGTTATTTATCAATTGCTTAATTGTTTTTTGATAATTATAGGTGACTATTGGCTTAGTAATTTTTACGCTTTGTTATGTAACTTATTCACACCTATGTAATTTTAGTAAACAAGATATATAGATAGCTAAGTTTAACATTTTTTGGTAAGACCAATTTACATTTTATCAATTGGCTTTAACATTACTATACCTGTAACGCGCTATTTTTAATGGTATTTATGGATTGTTAAAGTTATGGATATAACCTTTGCCTATAACCATTATTTTTATCATCTATACGTAGCGGTGTTTATGGCTGTTTTAGCTATGTTAACCAAGGGGGTGATATGTTATTTTTATTTTAATTGGTTTTACCAATTTACAAGGTGTAGACAAAGCTATTAGTTTTGTTATCATCCGGTGAATAATTATTTAAATAAATCGATTTTTTATTTCGATGTGGGTTTTAAGGGGGAGAGTAATGGATATAGGTGCTCTACTTACAACTGCAGGTAGCTTAATGCTAACCGGTATGGTTGGGGTGTTTGTATTTTTGTCGATATTAATTGGTGCGGTTGTTCTTATGTCTAACTTGGTTGCGCGTTTTAGTGAACCAGAAGTGACAACACCAGTTAAATCACCGTCTTTTAAATCTCAAGGTGTGCCTAGTGAGCACATCGCTGCTATTAGTGCTGCCATTGCTCAGTACAAATCAAATAATAACTAAGGGGCACACACATGGCTAAATTAAAATTAACAGAATTAGTATTACGCGACGCTCACCAGTCTTTATTAGCAACACGTATGCGTTTAGACGACATGCTTCCTATTGCAAGCAAGTTAGATGATGCAGGTTATTGGTCGATTGAATCATGGGGCGGCGCAACATTTGATTCATGTATTCGTTATTTAGGTGAAGATCCGTGGGAGCGTATTCGTGCACTTAAAAAGGCAATGCCAAACACTAAACAGCAAATGCTATTACGCGGCCAAAACCTATTAGGTTACCGCCATTATGCTGATGACGTAGTTGAAAAGTTTGTAGAGCGCGCACACAAAAACGGTGTTGATGTATTTCGTATTTTTGATGCAATGAACGACGTACGTAACCTAGAAACTGCAATTAAGGCGGCTGTTAAAGTTGGCGCGCATGCGCAAGGTACTATTTCGTATACAGTAAGCCCAGTCCATACGCTTGATATGTGGCTCACTCTTGCAAAACAGCTTGAAGATATGGGTTGTCACTCAATTTGTATTAAAGATATGGCGGGTTTATTAAAGCCATACGATGCAGAAGAGCTTATCAAAGCACTTAAAGAAACTGTGTCTGTTCCTATTGCTATGCAGTGTCATGCTACTACGGGGCTAAGTACTGCAACGTATCAAAAAGCAATTGATGCAGGTATTGATATGCTTGATACCGCTATTTCTTCTATGAGTATGACTTATGGTCACTCTGCAACAGAAACTATTGTAGCGATTGTTGAAGGAACTGCTCGCGATACCGAGCTTGATTTAAATCAGCTTGAAGAGATAGCGGCTTACTTTAGGGACGTACGTAAAAAATACGCTGCGTTTGAAGGTAGCCTTAAAGGGGTTGATGGACGAATCTTATTAGCTCAAGTACCTGGTGGCATGTTAACTAACATGGAAAACCAACTTAAAGAGCAAGGCGCTGCCGATAAGCTAAATGAAGTGTTACTTGAGATCCCACGTGTACGTGAAGACTTAGGCTTTATTCCACTTGTAACACCAACATCGCAAATTGTAGGTACACAAGCTGTACTTAATGTGCTTACTGGCGAGCGTTACAAAACAATTACCAAAGAAACTGCCGGTGTACTAAAAGGTGAGTATGGCTTAACGCCAGCACCTATGAACAAAGAGCTGCAAGAGCGAGTGCTTGATGGTAGCGAAGTTATTACATGTCGTCCTGCTGATAAGATACAGCCAGAACTTGCAACGCTTGAAGCTGAGTTACTTAAAGAGGCAAAAGAGCAAGGCTTAACGCTTTGTGATGATCAAATAGACGATGTACTAACTTATGCGTTATTCCCACAAGTTGGCCTTAAATTTATTAAAAACCGTAATAACCCAGATGCGTTTGAAGCAGTACCAAGTGCTGACGATGAAGCGAATAAACCGGCTGCAAAACCAGCAGGTAAAAATAGCGTAAAAGCAGAGCAATACAGCGTTAAGGTAGATGGTAAAGTTTATGATGTAGTTGTAGCGCAAGGCGGAGAGCTTAAAGAAGTAACCCTTAAAGACTCTGAGCATTTACCTCAGTCTGCATCGGTTGCTTCTGGCGAAACTTTGAATGCACCATTAGCCGGTAATATTTTTAAAGTAAAAGTAAAAGCGGGCCAAGTAGTTAACGAAGGTGATGTAGTTGTAATTATGGAAGCCATGAAAATGGAAACCGAAGTACGTGCAATGCATACCGGTACTATAGCTGAAGTGCTTGTTTCTGAGGGTGACTCGGTAACAACAGGCGACGCAATTATAGCGTTAGCTTAAGGGAGAGTTTAAATGGAAGCACTTTTAAACCTTTGGCATGCTACAGGTATTGCTAACTTTACGTTTCCTGGTTTGGTAATGATTGCAGTAGGGTGCTTATTATTGTTTTTAGCAATTGCTAAAAACTTTGAGCCACTGTTACTACTGCCTATTGGCTTTGGCGCAATACTTACTAATATTCCTGTGGCGGGTTTGTCAGATCCCGGTGGTTTACTTTACTACGTTTATTACGTTGGTATTGATACGGGAATATTCCCGTTATTAATCTTTATGGGCGTGGGGGCATTAACAGACTTTAGTGCGCTAATTGCTAATCCGCGTATGTTATTACTTGGTGCTGCTGCGCAGTTTGGTATTTTTGCAACGTTGTTTGGTGCAATACTATTAAACTATGTGCCTGGTTTTGAATTTACCTTACAAGATGCCTCAGCTATTGCCATTATTGGTGGTGCCGATGGCCCTACAGCAATATTTTTAGCCTCGAAGCTTGCACCAGATTTACTTGGTGCAATAGCTGTAGCGGCATACTCTTACATGGCACTTGTACCAATTATTCAACCGCCAATTATGCGTGCGCTAACAACACCTCAAGAGCGTCAAATTAAAATGCCTGAGCTGCGCAAAGTATCTAAAAAAGAGAAAATTGTATTTCCTCTAATGGTGCTTAGCTTAACTGCGATGTTTTTACCTGCGGCTATACCGCTTGTTGGTATGTTTTGTTTAGGTAACTTAATGCGTGAGTCGGGTGTTGTAGATAGATTAAGTAATAGCGCTCAAAACGAAATCATCAATATAACCACTATATTTTTAGGCTTAGCTGTTGGCTCAAAACTAGCAGCAGATAAGTTTTTAACAGTTGAGACTATTGGTATTTTAGTACTTGGTGCATTGGCTTTTGCAATTGGTACAGCTTCGGGCGTATTTATGGCAAAAGGCTTAAATAAAATTTCTAAAACCCCTATTAATCCATTAATTGGCGCAGCGGGAGTGTCGGCTGTACCAATGGCTGCTCGAGTAGTTAATAAAGTAGGGCTTGAAAATAACCCACATAACTTTCTACTTATGCACGCAATGGGGCCAAACGTAGCCGGTGTTTTAGGTAGCGCAGTAGCTGCTGGTATATTGCTAGCACTTGTTGGCTAAGCTCTCGTTTTAAAATTAAACCAACCATTAGGCGCAGTTTACTGCGCTTTTTTTGTGCCTAATTTGTAGATAGATACAGCGTTTTTGTTTACAGTGATGACTCTTCTAAACTTTAAGGACGGTTATCATGCTTCACACACCTTTAGCAAAACACTTACCTCATGTTAGTAAACTTGTATTTGGTTGCATGGGTTTAGGCGGTGGTTGGAACAAAGATGCAATTACTAGTGCACACCTAAAACAAACTCATGAATGTATAGATAATGCCTTTGAAGGCGGAATTAACTTTTTTGACCATGCTGACATTTATACCTTTGGTAAAGCAGAGCAGGTTTTTGGTAAAGCATTAAGTGAGCGCCCAGAGCTTAGAGAAAAAATGTATATTCAATCTAAGTGCGGTATTCGCTTTGAAGACGAGCAAGGACCTAAGCGTTATGACTTCTCAGCAAAATGGATTGAGGAGTCAGTTGAAGGCTCGCTAAAGCGTTTAAACACAGATTACCTCGATGTACTTATGCTACACCGTCCAGATCCGCTTATGGAAGTAGACGAAATAGCGCAAATATTTAGCTGCTTACAAGAAAGCGGCAAAGTGCGTAATTTTGCTGTATCGAATATGCAGCAACATCAGATGAACTTTTTACAGCATGCACTCGATATGCCAATAGTGGCTAATCAAATTGAAGCAAGCTTACAAAAACACCAGTTTGTTGATGAAGGTGTTTATGCAGGCAATGCTGATGGTAAAGACCTAAACTTTACCCCTGGCAGTGTTGAATATTGCCGCCATTTTGATATTCAAATACAAAGTTGGGGTAGTTTGTGCCAAGGTTTATATACAGGAAGCGACTTATCAAATGCATCGCAAGCCGATATAAATACCAGCATACTAGTTAATAAACTTGCCGCACTTTACGAAACTTCGCCAGAAGCTATCGTACTAGCATGGTTGTTACGCCATCCTGCATCTATACAGCCAATTATTGGCACAACTAACGCTAAGCGAATTGCAGCGTCTTGTGATGCTGTAAACGTAGAGCTAAGCCGCGAACATTGGTATGCACTTTACGTAAGTGCTAAAGGTCATGAGTTGCCGTAGGAATCGCTATGAACATATTTGTTATTTTAATTTGCTTGTTTGTAGCCCTAGCAGTGCTTATTCCGTTACTAGAAAAGTATCAAAGTAAAATGGGGCTGGAGGGAGCAACCAAATACAGCAAATATATTTGGCCGCTTGTTATGGTGTCTATAGTAGTGCAGCTTATTTATGTATTAATGAACTAATAAATGAACTAATAAATGAACTAATAAATGAACTAATAAATGAACTAATAAAAAACACGAAAAAAGCCTTTGCGGGTTACCCAGCAAAGGCTTTTTTATTATCTATAACTTAACGTTACTTAAGTGCTAGCTGTAGTTCGCGATTGCGCTCTAGCTGTGCAATAAAGTTATCAGCAATAGGTTTAAACTTAGCAAG
This sequence comes from Pseudoalteromonas carrageenovora IAM 12662, assembly GCF_900239935.1. Taxonomy (NCBI): domain Bacteria; kingdom Pseudomonadati; phylum Pseudomonadota; class Gammaproteobacteria; order Alteromonadales; family Pseudoalteromonadaceae; genus Pseudoalteromonas; species Pseudoalteromonas carrageenovora. Next base: position 2,994,577 of record NZ_LT965928.1, on the reverse strand, counting down.
CTCTGAGCGAGGTAGTGGCTCTGACTTCGGAAGCTTAACGGTTTTCGGGTTACGGTGAACACCGTTAACTAAAAACTCATAGTGTAAGTGAGCGCCTGTTACGCGACCTGTTGAACCAACAGTACCAATTTTATCGCCTTGCTTAACTTTTTGGCCGGTTTTAACCAGTTTTTTGTTAAGGTGTAAGTACTTAGTTACGTACTGTGTACCATGGCTGATAAATACATAATTACCGTTATATTTGCTGTAACCTGCTTTAATTACTTTACCGTTACCTGATGCAACTACAGGCGTGCCTGTACGTGCTGCGTAGTCAATACCGCGATGAGCTCTTACTTGCCCGGTAACTGGATGTAAACGCTTAGGGTTAAAGCTTGAGCTAATATATTTAAAGTTTACCGGCGCGCGTAAAAATGCTTTTTTCATGCTACGACCTTCGGGCGTATAAAAATTGCCGTCGGTGTGGCGAATAGCTGCAAAGCGCTGACCTTGGTTAATAAATTCAGCGGCAATAATTTTACCAGTACCAATAAACTCGCCATCAACATAGTGAGACTCGTAAATTAAACCAAACTGATCATTTTTGCGAATGTCGTTTGCAAAATCGACATCCCAACCAAAAATATCCGCAAAGTTCATTATTTGGCGTTCACTTAAACCAGCTGCAATTGCAGACGTCCAAAAATTGTTAGATATTTCACCGCCAGCGGTTTTGGTAAGTGTTTCAATTTCTTTGCTGTCGATTGCTGTATCGTAGTTACCTTCGTCATTTAATGTAACAAACAGCGTATCGGTTTTTGAAATTACGTAACGCAATTGTGCTAAAGAGCCATCTTCAGATGTAGCAAAACTAAGTACTTCACCGGGGTGAATTTTGGTTAGTTTACGTGTTTCTGCATTAGTGTTAATTAGTTTATGAAGCGTTTGCGCTGAAAAGCCAGCTCGCTTGAAGATAATTGCTAAATTGTCGCCATTTTTAACTTTATGATCGACAAAGTCGTATTCTGGTAACTTTTCTGCTGCTTGCTCTGAATTTAGCTCAGTTAATTTTTCGTTGCCATCAACTTTTACTTGTAACTCGTAGCGTTTACCAATCTCTAGTGCATTTGCACTATTGTCTTTGGATGCAGTGGCTTTTTCAGAAGGAAGAAAGGCTAAGCCAACAATAGCAGAAACCAAACCTAATATAAGCAATTTGTGTTTTTTGGGGAGCGTGCGAACCACGTGAACCATAACGTGCCTTTTTCTGCTGTCAAGATAATAAATACATAATATTGCAGGATATACCTAATAATGTACGAATACTAGTGTTTTGTAGATTTAAACTGACCTTAAATTACGCTAAAATCGGTCTTAGAAAGCCTTTTTTAACGCTCTACCTAGGTAAGACTCAATTGATTTTGTTTAGTTGCATGAATCACTTAAAAAGTTGTTTTAATTAGGTAGAAATTTGTTATGTTAGCTACATCTATATATTCGGTTTAAACCTTTATTAAACCGTGACTACGCAAGTAACTAGTCGCCCCTTCGTCGGCAGAATTTTGGAGTAACACAAAGTGGATTTACAAACCGCTCTAGCAGAGATTAAACGCGGTGCAGAAGAAATATTAATTGAAGACGAACTAGTTGAAAAACTAAAGTCGGGCAAAAAGCTAAAAATAAAAGCAGGCTTCGATCCTACAGCGCCAGATTTACACTTAGGCCACACTGTACTAATTAATAAAATGAAGACCTTTCAGGACTTAGGTCATGAGGTAATTTTCTTAATTGGTGACTTTACGGGCATGATTGGTGACCCAACAGGTAAAAACGTAACGCGTAAGCCACTTACTCGCGAAGATGTACTAGCCAATGCTGAAACATACAAAGAGCAAGTATTTAAAATATTAGATCCGGCTAAAACAACGGTTGCATTTAATTCTACGTGGATGGAAAACCTAGGTGCTGCAGGTATGATTAAGCTTGCTGCTAACCAAACGGTAGCACGCATGCTAGAACGTGACGACTTTAAAAAGCGTTACGGTAGCGGTCAGCCTATTGCGATTCATGAGTTTTTATACCCGCTTGTACAAGGTTGGGATTCGGTTGCACTTGAGTCAGATGTAGAGCTTGGTGGTACTGATCAGCGTTTTAACCTACTTATGGGCCGTGAGCTGCAAAAAGTAGAAGGTCAAAAGCCGCAAACTGTATTAATGATGCCATTGCTTGAAGGCACTGACGGCGTTCAAAAAATGTCTAAGTCGCTAGGTAACTACATTGGTATTACTGATGCACCAAACGATATGTTTGGTAAAGTAATGTCGATTAGCGATGTACTAATGTGGCGCTACTACGACTTACTAAGTGGTCTTTCAATTGAGCAAATTGCAGCGCAAAAAGAACGTGTTGAACAAGGCACTAACCCGCGCGATATTAAAATTGAGTTGGCTAAAGAACTAATAGCTCGTTTTCATAGTGAAGAAGATGCGCAAGCTGCACATGACGATTTTATCAAACGTTTCCAGAAAAAAGCGCTTCCTGATGAAATCCCTGAGCTTACAATTACGATTGCAGAAGACAGTATTTTAATTGCTAACTTGCTTAAAGAAGCAAACTTAGTGGCAAGTACATCTGAAGCAATGCGAATGATTAAGCAAGGTGCGGTAAAACTTAACGGTGAAGATAAAATCACTGATACTAAACTTGAAGTAGCAAAAGGCACGACGGCTATTTACCAAGTAGGTAAACGTAAGTTTGCGAATATTACTGTAGCGTAAGCGCAGCAGTTAAAACGATAAAAACCAGCTTAGGCTGGTTTTTTTGTGCTCGTATTTTGGCAGCTAAAAGCACTAAATCTCTTTTAGTATTCCGATGCTGATAATGACTAAAAACCAAAATACGCGAGCCTGATTTAATCTATTAATTATTACGGGCACATCATCGGGTGAAGGTAGTCTATCAGCACCAATTCGCATTTTATTAAAGCGCTTACCAAAGTAAACTGCAGGTCCGCCAAGTTGCACGCCAAGAGATGCCGAGCACGCACTTAAAATCCACCCTGTATTTGTTTGATAAAAATGCCTGCCATAGTGCTTTATGTAATGCATGCTTTGTTTACTGGCTTTACTTGCGGTAATTGTTAACGCAAGTAGGCGTATTGGAATAAATTCGATTATGAACAAAATGATTTTAAGCGGTTTTAAAAAGTGGCTATTAGGTGATATATCGGTGCGCCAAGCTTGCTGCATTAAAGTGAGGAGCCGATATGCTAAAGCGCCAATGGGCCCAAATAATAAAAATATGAATATAACCACAAAGTAATTACGAGCAGTTCGTAAAATTAAGCTTTCAATTAAGGCTTTAATTATACCTGGCGCTGAGAGCTTGTTAACCTCTCTGGCAAGCAACGGCTTTAATAGCTCACGCGCGGTAGATTTTTGGCTTTGTTTTACTAACTTTGCAACACGCAGGGCTTTTTTATCTATCGCTTTGCTTTCAAGGCACAAATATAAAATGAGGCCAGCAAGAAGCTCAGGGTAAAAGGCAAATTCGAGCAGTAATACAATAATAATAAGAATAACGCTTAAAACTAGTGTACAGGCCAGGGTGGAGGCTAAATAAAGGTAGCTTTTAGGTTCACTTGGTTTATAAACTCGTTTTCCAATAGCATTAAAAACAGCAGTTAATACAGTATTTGGGTGGTACCAGCTTACCAAAGGAAAAAAGCGCTCAGCGAGGAGCGCTATTATAAAGGCAATAAAGTCCAAATGATTTTGAACAATATTGCTAAGCATTTAAAGGCTTACAGCCGTTAGCTTTTCTAAAAGCGCGACAACCATTTTAGATGAGTTGATTGAAGCAGTTTCTAAGTATTCTTCAAATGATTGCGGCGACTCTTTACCGGCAATGTCAGACATAGAACGAATAACAACAAACGGTGTATTAAGTGTAAAACACGTTTGAGCAATTGATGCGCCTTCCATTTCAACAGCAAGCATTGATGGGAAATCGCTGCGTGCTTTGTCTATACGAACAGGATCACACATAAAAGTATCACCTGTACAAATTAAGCCTACTAACGTTTTAACATCGCTAATTTGTGCAATAGTTTGCTCTGCTGCTTCTACTAATTTTGGGTGTGCTGTAAAGCCTGCTGGCATTTGTGGAACTTGACCAATTTCGTAGCCAAATGCGGTTACGTCTACATCGTGATGACGAACTTCTGACGAAATCACTACATCGCCAACACTTAATGATGGATCAAACCCACCGGCAGAGCCTGTGTTAATAACACAATCAGGTTCAAAGTTATCAATCAGTAACGTGGTAGCAATAGTTGAAGCAACTTTACCAATACCAGATTGAACAAGTGTTACTGTGTTTCCAGCTAACTCGCCAGTATAAAAAGTGAAACCTGCTTTAGTTAAAATTTGTGGGTTTTGCATTGCTTCACGTAAAATTTTAACTTCTGGCTCCATTGCGCCAATAATACCAACATTCATAGTGTTAAATTCCTGAGTTTGAATAACTTGATTATACGTGAAGTTAGCTATAAAAAACAAAAAAGCGAGCTTGTTTATGAGCTCGCTTTAAATACTTTTAGGAGAGTATTTAATTCTATTTTATATTTCGGCTAAGGCGTTTGTTTGCGCTTTAGCTTGAGAAGGCGATAACACAGCAGGTTTGTGTACGCGGTTGCGAACTGGGCGCTGGGTTTGCGCAGCTGCAGGTTTTCCTAGTTTAAACATTATTGCATCGCGAACTTCTGAAGGACGGTAGCCCGATTTAACCTTCATACGAATATGTGGAATGCCAGCCGATTCTAAAGCGCCATTTACAAACCAATCGCGTTGGGCTTTGTGGCCATCTTTATTGGCGTTGTTAACTAAGTCAACAGCGGCAACAATGGTCAACTTTTCTTTGTCGATTAATACAAAGTCGAGTTGTTTACTTTTAGCTTTTGCTAAAGCAGCACGTTTAGATTTAGCCGAAAGGCCTTGCTTACAATCAATCACGTCGATTAATTTAACACGGCTGACTATTTTATATTGATCGCCAACTGCACGTTCTAACAGGTTTAAAAATGCGCCTTCAACCTGCGTAAACACAGTTTGTTTACGGGTAAAAGGATACGGGTTTCCGCCATCATCATTAAATTTTGACGCAACAATTGAGGCCCCAACCACTAATACTAAAATTGATAATAAAGCGAATTCCATACGGTAACTCCATAACAACAAATTGACACTGCTCAACTAAAGCAATTTACGTGCCTAAAAACTTTGTGCTATGAGTTAATTACCGTATGAATTTATAAACTATCACTTCAAGGAAGTTAAGCTTTATAGCCGCCGCTAACACCTTTAACCGCAATAGCCACAGCGTCGTGTGCATGCAGTGATTCGTAATGATTTATTTGCAGCCAATAATCACTAAAGTTATCGTTTTCAAGAACCGCTTTAATTTTACGAGCAGCATCTTCACAAAACATTAAGTTTTGACCATTAAGGCGGGCAAATTCTTGCTCATCTTCGCGTTTTACTGCCGCTTGAACCGGTGTTTTAAGTTCAGCTTCTAAAGTATTAATTAAATTAACAACGTCAAATTCATCGCATGAGCTATCAAGTTTAACTTTTACATTGGCAATTGAGCGCTGTGAGTGGGGCGTAGCTACAATACCTTGCGTGGTGCCTAGCCATTCGTGCACATCTTTTTGACTTAGCGTCTCTTGGTTAAACTTTTCATTAAAGGCATTTTGAATAAGCTGCCTTGCAAGTGCTGCAGAGCACGGGCAGGTAGATGAGTAAGTTACATCTACGGTTAACTCGTAGCTAATAACGTTATTTTCAATGGTGCTGGTAAGCGTTATAGGGTAGCTTTTCCAACCGGCTTTGCCGCTTAATAGTGATTTACGACGTAGCGGTAATTCAAACTTAAACTCTATTTGCGCTTTATCACTTAAGCCTTCATGGCTTGTTATAAATGTATCGAGTGCCTGTGCAATAGTTTGCGGGTTAACTTGTTGCTCGGTAGAAAGTAGGTCGAGCGCTAAAAATAAGCGCGACATATGGATGCCTTTAGCATCTTCTTTATGCAAGTTAACAAATGCACGCGCTTTTGCATTAACGGTAACGGGTGCTAAATCTTTTGATTCAAAAATAAATGGCAGTTCTATTTCGCCCATACCAACCCAGTCTAACTTACCTGTTTGTAAGGCGGGAGCCGTATCAGCTATATCGGGCATGTTGGTTTGCATGTACGCTACTCGTTATTGGTCATAATAAAGCGCTGCATTTTACACTAAATAATTTATTGCTGAAATGATGAGTTTAAGAAGTGGGCGAATTCAAACATGAAAATTTTCTGTTTTTATCGCACAACATGAGTAGAGATAACATAAAAATGCTAAAATCTGGCAAAATAGCATGTTTATACATACACATTGCCTTCTTTATATTTAAGCATACAGCTAAGAGATAAAATTACGTATGACTGATTATTCTTTGAGCCCTTGGGTTAGGGCTCTTTCTAGCTCAATAAAGCGATTTGGTGAGTTTAAAACGGCAGCTTTTTGTTATGCTTTATTGTTATCTGCATCACTTATTTTATCGAGCATGTTTTATTACGTGGCAATTGGTGAGCTGCATATTGTTGATATTTTAGCTGTAGTATTTTTTGCAGCCGTTGTCTCGCCTCTTATTATTACTGTATTACTTAATTCTGTTCGTCAATTAGATGCCTCTTACGCTTATTTAGATAGTGCTACAAAACAAGAGAAACTCTTAAACCAAACTTTAAAAGACAATATCAATCGTTTAAACATTGAGATTGATGAGCGTAAAATGGCATTTCATGCCAAGCACCGTGCAATTGAAGAGCTACGCCGAGAAATCGCAGAGCGTAAAAAAACGCAGCAAGAATTAGCTCAACAAGGCATGTTACTCCGCTCTATTGTTGATTCATCTCCCGATTTATTTTATTACCGCGACAATAATGGTGTGTTTGCCGGGTGTAATAAAATGTTTGAAGAGGTTATGGGGAAATCAAGTAGCGAAATTATTGGTAAAAGTGCTGAACAAATATTCCCTACACACTTTTTATCTCAAGTACTAACTACCGATGAGCAAGTTGAGCAAACTCACAAGCCGTTAACTATAGATGTAGGGTACGAGGTTGAGGGTGAAAAACGTTGGTTTGAATTACGTAAATTGCCATTTATAAATGATGAGGGCGACTACATAGGTTTGCTTGGTTTTGGACGTGATATAACTAGTCGAAAAGAAGCGGCCCAAGCCCTTGAGACAGCTTACAAAGATAAAGGTAAGTTTATAGCCACGCTGAGCCACGAGTTACGCACGCCACTTAATGGTATTGTTGGCTTAACCCGTATGTTGCTTGATACAGAAATGAACAAACAACAGCGTAGCTGGTGTAATACAGTGTTTTCGAGTGCAGAAACCCTCGGTAATATTTTTAACGATATTATAGATTTAGATAAAATAGATAGAGATCAGCTTGATATCGCAACCGATTCAATAAATGTTTCAGACTTTATAAATGATGTGGTTAACTTTGCAGGTCTAATTGCTGAGCAAAAAGAGTTAGAGTTTAATATTGAGCGAAATGGCAAGCTAGACGTGTATGCATTGCTTGATCCTACACGTTTACGCCAAGTTGTTTGGAACCTTATTAATAATGCCGTTAAGTTTACCCAGCAAGGTAGAGTGACCCTAGAGTGTAGCCGTGAAAATCGTGAAGAGGGGCCATGGCTAGTTATTAAAATATCAGATACTGGGCAAGGTATTCCGCAAGAGCAACTTGCTCGAATATTTGATATGTACTACAAAGCACCAGATTTAAAAGGGACTAACGCAATAGGATCTGGCATTGGACTTGCTGTAACTAAAGCGCTTGTGAGTGCTATGAAAGGCACAATTACAGTTAATAGTACCGAAGGCGAAGGCAGCTGTTTTACAGTACAAATTCCACTTAGTTTATGTGTAGCACCTACAGAGCAGAGCTATGTGGGACGGGGCTTATATATATTACTTGTAGAAGATGTGCCGCTAAATGCTGAAATAGCAACTAACTTGTTAGAGCAGCGAGGCCATGAAGTGCTTTGGGCTGAAACCGGCGAAGATGCACTGTCGTTTGTAGAAACCGAAGACGATTTAGATTTAGTACTGTTAGATATGCAGTTGCCGGATATAAACGGTGATGTGGTTGCAAAGCACATACGATCAGACAGCCACTTTGATAAACTGCCTATAGTTGCGCTTACGGCTAACGTGCGTAGCGCTGAAGAAGAGCTTGAAGGAATTTCTATTCAAGGTGCGTTGGCTAAGCCAATTAATACAGTGAAGCTTGATAAAATGCTCGCAGATTTATTTGATATTAAGCAGGCTAAGTGTACTGAGCCACAATTAAAAGTGAGCAAAGAAGCGCTTAAAGAAATTAATGCACATTTACTCGATGTAGAAACAATAGAAGACTTTGTTAACTCAATGGGCTTAGAAGTGTTTAAGCGCAGTAGTCAATTATTTGAAAAGCTAAATCCTCAATATCAACAAGAAATGCTAACTTCACTTAACTCAAATGACAGAGAAGAGTATAAATCGGTTGCGCATAAGCTTAAGGGGGCAGCAGGCTCTGTAGGTTTAAACGACGTACAGTTACATGCAAAAGTAATGGAATATGGTGCGATTGAAGAGTCTGATGAGGTATTACAAAATTGGTTAGATGTTTTAGCAGATAAAATAAATGAAGGACAACAAGCCCTTCATTTATTTTTACAACAATTAGAGTAAACGAGTTTTACTCTAATTAAGCGTCGATTTTACCAATAAAGCGGTAACCTTCACCATGAATGGTGCTGATAAGCTCTGAAGTAGAGTTATCGCTTTCAAAGTGCTTACGAATACGACGGATTGTAACATCTACAGTACGGTCATTTGCACGAAGCTCACGTCCTGTCATGTGCTTAATTAATTGCTCGCGGCTAAAAATACGACCAGGAGAATCAAGCATTAAACGAAGTGCTCTGTATTCACCTTTAGGTAAACGTTTAGCATCGCCGCTTGGAGAAGTAAGGCAACGGCTATTTTCGTCAAGCTCCCAACCGTTAAAAGTAAGCACACCATTTGTTTCTAGTGCCGACTCTTCACCGCCTAAAGCTGTACGAGTAATAAGGTTACGCGCTCTAATAGTCAATTCACGTGGGTTGAATGGCTTAGTGATATAATCATCAGCGCCAATTTCAAGACCTAAAATACGATCAACATCATTATCACGACCTGTTAAGAAAATAAGGCCTACTTTGCGCTTTTGGCGTAATTCACGGGCTAAAATAAGACCGTTTTTACCAGGAAGATTGATATCCATAACAACAAGATTAACATCATCGTTATTTGTAAGCTTGTCATGCATATCATCGCCATCAATGGCTTCAATAACTTTATAACCTTCAGCTTCAAATAAACTAACGAGGTTGAGTCGAGTTACGTCTTCATCCTCTACGATTAGAATGACTGGCGTTTGCATTATTAATTAACCTTTTGGAATATTTTATTTACAAAAAATCGGTGATGAATTTATAACCGATTACTAGAGATTAGGATTATACCCATTTGTTAACAAGAAAAAACAAATTGGATAAAAATAAAACAGTAGGGTATCCAAAGTCTACAAAAAGGGCTGTGCAAAAACTACTGTTTAATTGATATATTCATGGATGTAGTCATTTGAATCATAAAGTCGAAGCCATTTTCCTTTGATAATTGATACATCCACCAATCAAACAAGGTACTTAAAATAATCAGACTAATTCAAAGCGAAATTATATCATTTTCTAACCTTTCATCAATGTATGTGATACAGCAAAGCCAATAAAGTTCATAATTTGCTTGGTAATATTTATTTAATGTAATTAAATAATGTTACTTGTTTACCACATGCATTCTAAATGAGGTCATTAAATACTAATTCAAGGATAAATTTTAAATAAATGCACTTTTAAGTGATCTTTGTTTAAGGGATCGTAATTATAAATCGAGTACCGTGTTTCTCTTCAATATCAAACATTATTCTGCCACCTAGCGCTTGAGTAACTAAGTTATAAACTAGGTGCATGCCCAAGCCGCTGGCGCCTTGCCCTCGTTTTGAGGTAACAAATGGGTCAAATATTCTATTTTTAATGTTTTTATCAACGCCTTGGCCGTTATCAGAATAAACAATAGTTAATTTTTTTCCTACTAGCTCTACATCAAAGCGAATTTCATTATTTTCTTTCCCTACAAAGCCATGAATTACAGAGTTCATGAGTAACTGTTGAAATACCTGTTGTAATGGCTCAGATTTACTTTGAATAGCTAAATCAGTAGGGCAGTTGATAACAACGACGGGTTTTTTAGGGAGCAACTCCGATTGTATTGATGTTAAAACATCACTAATTAATTTATGTATATTTATGTGAGTATTAACCCCATCATCTTGAATAACTGCAACTTTTTTAAAGTTTGAAATGAGATCGGCTGCACGGTTTAGATTTCGGTAAATTAAATCTAAGTTTTCAATACCTTCGTCAATAAAGCGTTTTAAGTGGCTTGAGGTCAGCTTTTTGTCATTAAAGCTTTGTTGAATATCAGCCAGCTTATCACGTAGAAGAGTTGAGCCCGTTATACCGAGCCCTATAGGGGTATTAACTTCATGAGCAACACCTGCGACCATTTGCCCTAGCGAGGCCATTTTTTCGTTTTCAACTATCTGTGTTTGGTATTGATGCATTCGCTCAAGGGTAGATAGTAGCTCTTGATTGGCCTCTCTAAGAGCGATAGTTCTTTGATTTACCTTTTCTTCGAGGCTTTGGTTTAGCTGCTTTATTTCTTGTTTGTCTTTTTCGTGGCGCTCAAGTTGCTTTTTTGTGCGTGTAAGCATGATATTTAAACTGTTAGACAGGGCAGTAATTTCTTTTACATCAGTAACAGGAGCGCGTGCATCGTAATTATGATTTTTTGATACATCTTGCAATAACATACTTAATTGCTCTATCGGGCTGGCAATACGGCGCTGAATTTTAGCTGCAATAAAGTACACAACTACAAGTATCAATAGTGTGAGTAATACATCAATTAAGATTTTTTGCTCTATATATACTTCTAGGCTTTCTAAACTGCCTCGCATATATACATAGCCGATTACCTTTTCATTATTATAAATAGGACGTGTTAGCTCTATATGCTCGCTGGTAACTCGCGGCGTAGTTAGCTCATCTACACTATCAATTCTTAATGGTACTGGCGGGGTTTTTTTTGCATTAAAGCTGATAAAAAAAACGGGTTTTTGAGAAGTTTTTTCTATTGAATAAATATGAATATTTTTTACTAAAGGAATATTTTCGAATGATTTAAGGCGTTTTTCTTCTGTTTTGCGATCATCTTTGGCTACTGAATCCCCGGCATCAAAAGCGACAATTTCCGAAAGGATCACAAGCTTATTAATAATTAACTGCTTTTGCTCTTTAACACTTAAGTATGTCGATATCGAAATAGATAACGACAGACAAATAGCTGTTATAAGCATAATCAAATTTATTAGTGCTTTTCGGATGCTACTTTGATGAACTTTTTTAGGCATTATTTCAATATCGCCTGAGTCAATATTAATTATTTAGAATTTTAGTTTAGCAAAGACAGCAGAAAAGGAAGGAAAAAAACTAAATTAATTCTTATATTTATTCGAAAGTTAGCTTAAGCACTTTTAGTGCTCAAGCTTTTCGTAAAATCAAACTAGCTGCTATATACCGCAAATTTATTATTCTTAAATACTGTTTGATAGTTTTCAAACTGAGTTTCTAAAATTGGCGGGTATTTTAAAAAGCTATTAGCTACTATATTTAGCTTTCCTGCTTTAGTTAAGTGCTGTTTTGCATTAGCTAAAAATGTTTCTGCTACGGTGTAATCTGTTGCAATCCCTGTGTGAAACGGTGGGTTGCTCACTATTAAATCAAACTTACCAGTAATATTTTTAAGGCCATCACTTAATACCGCTTCGCCTTTAATATTATTTAGTTTTAGTGTTTGCTCTGTAGCGTAAGTAGCTAGAGCACTTACGTCTGAACATACAAATTCAAGTGCTGGGTTTTGTAACCCTAAAAAGGTGGCAATTAAGCCAGCGCCGCAACCAAAATCAAGCACTTTGCCTTGCTTAACTGTTGGTGCATTTTCAAGTAGCATCTTAGTACCAGCATCTAATCCACCGTGGTTAAACACGCCTGGTACGCTAATAGCGGTAAAGGAAGTGTTGGCTACATCAATAGTAAACTGCTTATGATAAGTGCTTATATCAAAATGTGCATTTAGCTCAATGTCGCTAAAAGAATAAAGTACACAATGTTTTGCAGAGTCTATTTTATTGCTAAAGCCAGCCTTACCCGTTAATTGTTTTTCAATTGATTTAACACCACTTTTGTTCTCGCCAACCACGAGTAAATCAGCGTCTTTAGTTATTACCGCACGAATATTATCTAGCGCCATTAGTAGTTCGGGCTTAGATTTAGGGTAATAAAGAATAACTAAATCGTAACCTTCGCCATTAATAGTGTGATTAATACATACATCAACATCTTTAACGTTTTTAGCAAAATCGCCATTGGCATGGTTGTAGCTAAACGCTGTAATATTACTTTGCGGGTTTAGTGCTTTAAGTTCATTTAAAAAGCCATCTTGAACAAAGTTGACCACCAAGATTGATTTACCCGTTAACTCTTCACTATTTCGAAGCAACAGTAAACTTGGGTTGGTTAATACGCTCATAAATGGCTTTGCCTTACAATGTGTTAAATTAATATAAAAGTGTAATTACTTAGTGCGTTCAAACATTAAGTCCCAAACGCCGTGACCTAATCGGTGGCCGCGTTGCTCAAACTTAGTAAGTGGACGTAAGTCAGGGCGAGGCACATAATCGTTAGTCTCTGATTGGTTTTTATAACCCGGGGCAGCTTGCATTACTTCTAGCATATGTTCTGCGTAGTTTTCCCAATCAGTAGCCATATGAAAAACACCGCCTATTTTTAATTTAGAACGTAGTTTTTCAGCAAATTCTGTTTGTACAATACGGCGTTTATGATGGCGCTTTTTATGCCATGGATCTGGGAAGAATAATTGCAACGTAGTAAGGCTCTCATCGCTTAAGCAATCAGCAAGCACTTCAACTGCGTCGTGTTCAAACACGCGTAAATTAGTTACACCAGCTTCATCGGCATCCATTAAACATGCGCCAACGCCCGGACGGTGTACTTCTATACCAATAAAGTTAAGGTGCGGTGCACTTTTTGCCATTTCAACAAGTGACTTGCCCATACCAAAACCAATTTCTAGCACCACATCGTTGTTGTTACCAAACACTTGGGTTAAATCAAGTAAGCCATTTTTGTGCTCAAGGCCCATGGTTGGCCAGCATTTTTCAATCGCAGCGGCCTGACCTTTGGTTAATCGGCCTTCGCGTTTTACAAAACTACGAATAGTGCGGATGTACTTACCTTCTTGCTTAGCTTGCTCAAGGTTGTTGTTACTTGATTCACTCATATTATTGGCCTGACAAAAACAATGTGTTTAAAAATGGTTGCGTATTATCCCTGACCAAGACGCCAATCACAAGTATTAGCGTATTATACAGCCCACATAGCTTGATCTTTTTATTAACTACAATAGACTGAGCCGCCATTGAGCATGAGTAAAAGCGTAATATGTTAGATCTAGATAAAAAGCAGTCTGATTGGTTTGCCAGCCAAGTAGTTGATTGGTATCACCTCCATGGGCGTAAAACATTGCCGTGGCAATTAGGTAAAACCCCTTATAAAGTCTGGGTGTCTGAGGTGATGTTACAGCAAACCCAAGTTGTTACTGTAATCCCATATTTTGAAAAATTTATGACAAGCTTTCCTGATATTGTTGCTTTAGCTAATGCTGATGAAGATTTAGTACTGCATCACTGGACTGGCTTAGGTTATTACGCTCGTGCGCGTAATCTACATAAAACTGCAAAAATAGTACGTGATAAGTACCATGGTGAGTTTCCGCAAACACTTGATGAGGTAATGGACTTGCCAGGAATAGGGCGCTCTACAGCTGGAGCTGTGCTGTCGCTTTCGCTTGGGCAGCACCATCCAATTTTAGATGGTAATGTTAAGCGTGTATTAGCACGTTACTTTATGATTGAAGGCTGGTACGGCGTTAAAAAAGTAGAAAACCAGTTATGGCATTTATCTAATCAGCTTACACCTAAAAATAATGTGACCGAATTTAATCAGGCCATGATGGATTTAGGTGCAAGCCTTTGCTCTCGTAGCCGCTTTGATTGCCGGGCATGCCCGTTAAACTTAGGCTGTGGTGCTTTTAATGCAGGCAAGGTAAAAGAATTTCCGCACTCTAAACCTAAAAAAGCAGTCCCTAAAAAAAGCTGCCATCAATTAATTATTAAGTGTGATGAAAAAGTCTTAATGGAAAAGCGCCCAAGTAGTGGGATTTGGGGGGGGTTGTTTGGCTTTTTTGAATTTAACGAGTTCAGCGACCTTGAGCTATTTTTAGCTCAGCAAGGCATTAATAGCGATCTCGATTTACTAGAACCCTTTACTCATGTTTTTTCGCATTTTGAATTAACTATTAATCCGCATGTACTTAATGTTAAGCAAATTCCAGATGTAGTAAACGATAAACAATTAGTGTGGTATCCGCTTGACCAATCTGTAGAGGTTGGCTTAGCTGCACCAACTAAAAAGTTGGTTAAACAAATTAGCCCAATAGGTTAAACTATTAGCATTTAGCGCTTAAGAGAGTCAATTATGGCACGTACAGTATTTTGTCAAAAGTTACAAAAAGAAGCCGAAGGGCTTGGTTTTCAGTTATACCCAGGTGAACTTGGCGAGAAAATTTTTAACAATATTTCTAAAGAAGCTTGGGGGCAGTGGCAGCATAAGCAAACAATGCTTATCAATGAAAAACACTTAAATATGATGGACCCAGAGCACCGTACATTTTTAGAAGAGCAAATGGTTGGCTTTTTGTTTGAAGATAAAGATGTTGAAATTGAAGGCTACCGACCGCCTGAAAAGTAACTCTATTATTTAAAGTTATAAAAAAAGGGCTATTTAGCCCTTTTTTTATTATCAACTTAGCTTACTCGCGTTATTGTTAATCGGTCAGCTCGTCCTCTTGCTCATCTTCAGCTGTTCTTACTTGCTCTTTTAAAAATTGAGCTGCTTTAGAATATTCAATTTCAAGCTTATCGCGTAAGTCTATTAACTCATCAGTGCTTAGCTCATCTTCTTTACATTTATCTTCAAATGCACTTGCAAGCTCAGATACCATTTGTGCGCCAATTGTTTTAGAAATCGATTTTAATTGATGGCACCCATCAATGATCTCACTTAAATCGTTAACCATCACACCAGAGTTAATACTTTTAATTAGCCCTTGGCTTTGTTCTAAATACATTTTGAAAAAGCGAATCTGCTTAGCTTTATCGCCATTTACATATTTAGTAACGGCTTCCATATCAATAGGCAATGCTGTTGTTTGATGAATAATTACATTTTGACTCTGGTTCTGCTTATCGCTCCAACGTTTTAAAGTATCTTCTAGCGCGTTAAGTTCTATAGGTTTAGTAATAAAGTCATTAATACCTACAGCTAAACAGCGCTCTTTTTCGCCTTTAAGTGCGTTTGCGGTTACAGCAATAATATAAGGTTGTGCATCTACAGATTCTAATAGCTCAGCTTCGTTACGAATTTTTTCGACCATATCGTAGCCCGACATTTTAGGCATATGTAGGTCGGTTAAAATAAGTGAGTAGTCACCTTTTCTCCACATATCTAGACCTTCTTCACCGTTGTTAGCTATTTCAACGCCAAAGCCTAGTATGTGTAATTGGTCAGTTAATACTTGCTGATTTAAGAGATTGTCTTCTACTAACAAAATTAACTTGTTAGATTTACGAGCTTGCTCAACATTTAAGTAGTTATTAAGTGACTTGGTTTTTTTAATTTGCTTAGGAGTGTGCAGACCCGCAGCAACTAAAATAGAGAGCATAAAATTAGATTTACACAAAGGTGAGGCATTTATATAAAAAATATTTTTATGATTTATAGCCGCTTCATCAAGCTTACTTAATACCACGACTTGTTGGTTATAATCTTCTAATGAATAAAACAAACGCCTAAGCAATGCGTTAGTTTTATCCATGTTGTCTATACCGTCAGCTACCCAAATAATATCTTGAGAGTATTGGTGCTCTTCTATTTCAGCTTCACTATGAACATAAGTGATTTTAGCGCCCATAAACGATAAGTAACGATACATCACTTTTTCACGTTCAAGGTGGTTACTGGCAACAATAATTTGTTTACCTGCTAGCGCGCCTTTGTGTGCGTATTTAATTTTACCCGATGTGCTAAATGGCAACTCAACAGTAAACTCACTGCCAATGCCTGCATGGCTCGTAACATGAATTGTACCAAGCATTAGCTCGGTTAAACTTTTACAAATAGAGAGGCCTAAACCTGTACCACCATATTCTCGGGTAATTGAGTTTTCGGCTTGTATAAATGGGTTAAATATTTCGCGTAGTTGCGCTTGGGTCATCCCTTTACCATTGTCAGTTACGCAAAAGCGTAAGGTAAAGTGATCAGCAGTATTATGAGCAACTTCTACTGATATTTTTACATGGCCCTGAGTTTTCTCATCGGTGCTTGTAAATTTAATTGCATTACTACATAGGTTATAAAGAACCTGACGAACGCGTACGCTGTCGCCTGTAAGGTTTGTCGGAATATCAGGCGCTATTGATAGCTCTAAATCAAGCTCTCGTTTTTTTGCAACAGAAGAGAGTACTCTAGCAACTTCTTCAATAGTATCGGTTACAGAAAATGGGGTGGGATCTATATTAAGTTTTCCAGCCTCAATTTTAGAAAAATCTAATATGTCATCCAAAATGCTTAATAGCGAAAATGCCGATTCACGAATAATCGTACTTAAGCGATGCTGTGCACCATCAAGCTCCGTTTGACGTAATAAATCAATAGTCCCTATAACACCATTCATAGGTGTTCTTATTTCGTGACTCATTGTGGCTAAAAAGGTTGTTTTAGTTTCGCTAGCTCGCTCAGCTTTTAAGGTTGCTTGTTCAAGGGCTAAAGTACGGTTTTGAACTTCGGCTTCAAGTCCATTTTGTAGTTTATAAAGCTCTTTTTGTGCAGCTTCATTTTCAATTATTACTGATTGAACTTTACGCAGTAATAAATTAACGTGCTTTGCAACCTCGCCTAAGCCAATGTCTAGTTGCTCATTAACACTGCTATCGTAATTAGCGTCCTCTGTAATTGCTTTTAACTCTTGAGTAAGCGAGTTGGTGCTTTCACGTAAACGTGTATTAATGTACATATTAAAAGCTAAAGTAAGTATAAATAGCGCAGCTACGCTTGCTATAGCAATAATGTAGGCAATAACTTGCGAGTCTTGGGCGCTTAGCGGTGGCGCCATTACCTTTTGCTTAATTATAAGCTCGCCAATAGGTTGATCATTCAGCGTTAATACATGATGTAAAATACCTTGCTCAACCAGATGCTGGTCGGTTTTAATTGAGTCTATAGCTGGTTGACTACTGCTGTATACTAGTTGAGTTTCTGAGGTGGCATTAAAACGATATAAAGTGTATTCGAAATCGTTATCTAGTAGGGACGTTAAATCAAGTAACTGCTTTACTTTACCTTGGCCGTACATAGTAAGTGCATCAACCATGGGTAAATTAAGTCTATTAGCAAGAGTTGTAATATTTATTGATGGCTCTGTCTGAGCAGATTCAGTTGTTGTTTGTGTATAAAATGAATGTGCAATAATAGCGAGCGCTGTTACTGTAATATTAATGATTAAAAAAAGAGGTAGTAAGCCTTTTACCGGTGAAGAGAATTTACTCTGCATTGAATGTTCCCAGTTGGTATATTTAACTACGGTAAGCCTTTACCGTATTATTATAGTAATCGTAACATTTACAAAAAATAATTCACTACGTTTTTAGTCTGGTTTAATTGATTATATAAGAGATTTTGAACTTTATTTGGTGGATAAATAAACATAAGTTTATAAAAAAGCCTTCGGTTGCTTGAAAACCGTTCAAACAGTTATAAAGAGTAAAAAAAAAGTTGACTTGTAAGGGCAAAACTCGTTTAATACGCCGCACGCCCAGATAGCTCAGTCGTTAGAACTGAGTGGGAGTTGCATTGAAAATCCTTTAAGATTTTTAATTAGCACTGTTTAAGTGCCTCGATAGCTCAGTTGGTAGAGCAGAGGATTGAAAATCCTCGTGTCCCTGGTTCGATTCCGGGTCGAGGCACCATTTATTAAAGTAGTGGTGTTTAACCAATAGAGTTTAAACACTGTTACGCGTGCCTTTGCACACAGTTTTGTGTGCCGACTTAGCTCAGCTGGTAGAGCAACTGACTTGTAATCAGTAGGTCAACCGTTCGACTCGGTTAGTCGGCACCATTTATTTAAAGTAGCTTGAAAAAAAAACTGTAATCAGTAGTCTCTTTAAGTTACCCGTCGACTCGGTTAGTCGGCACAGTTTATTAAGTTAAAGGTTAATTTTATTAATCGATAACTAGCACAGTTTATGTGCCTCGATAGCTCAGTCGGTAGAGCAGAGGATTGAAAATCCTCGTGTCCGTGGTTCGATTCCGCGTCGAGGCACCATTTACTCAAAGTTCTCAATCTTTAAAATTGAACGTGCCTTAGCACACAGTTTTGTGTGCCGACTTAGCTCAGCTGGTAGAGCAACTGACTTGTAATCAGTAGGTCAACCGTTCGACTCGGTTAGTCGGCACCATTTATTCAAGTTAACGGTTATTTTTAACCGTTAACTAGCACAGTTTATGTGCCTCGATAGCTCAGTCGGTAGAGCAGAGGATTGAAAATCCTCGTGTCCGTGGTTCGATTCCGCGTCGAGGCACCATTTATTGAAAACCTTGCTTATTAGCAAGGTTTTTTGTTTTTAAATAGTGCTATAAAAGTTCTCAATCTTTAAAATTGATCGTGCCTTAGCACACAGTTTTGTGTGCCGACTTAGCTCAGCTGGTAGAGCAACTGACTTGTAATCAGTAGGTCAACCGTTCGACTCGGTTAGTCGGCACCATTTATTAAAAGCCTCGCTTATTGCGGGGCTTTTTTGTTTGCATTAAAGTATATGCAGTTGATAATAAAACAACTGACTTGTAATCAGTAGTCTGTATAAGTTAT
This sequence comes from Pseudoalteromonas carrageenovora IAM 12662, assembly GCF_900239935.1. Classification (NCBI taxonomy): domain Bacteria; kingdom Pseudomonadati; phylum Pseudomonadota; class Gammaproteobacteria; order Alteromonadales; family Pseudoalteromonadaceae; genus Pseudoalteromonas; species Pseudoalteromonas carrageenovora. The sequence continues at coordinate 2,975,315 of NZ_LT965928.1, read as the reverse complement.
CCGTTCGACTCGGTTAGTCGACACCATTTATTTAAAAGCCTCGCTTATTAAGGGGCTTTTTTGTTTGCATTAAAGCATATGCAGTTGATAAGAAAGCAACTGACTCGTAATCAGTAGTCTGTATAAGTTATCCGTTCGACTCGGTTAGTCGGCACCACTTATTTATAAGCCTCGCTTATTGCGAGGCTTTTTTGTTTGCATTAAAGCATATGCAGTTGATAAGAAAGCAACTGACTCGTAATCAATAGTCTGTATAAGTTATCCGTTCGACTTAGTTAGTCGGCACCACTTATTTAAAAGCCTCGCTTATTGCGAGGCTTTTTTGTTTGCATTAAAGCATATGCAGTTGATAAGAAAGCAACTGACTCATAATCAGTAGTCTGTATAAGTTATCCGTTCGACTCGGTTATTCGGCACCATTTATTTAAAAGCCTCGCTTATTGCAAGGCTTTTTTGTATTTGTAGTTTATTGAACATTATTATGGGCAATATCTTCCATATTAATTGGGTTGTTCCTCTCTTTTTAAAAAGTCTCATATTTTGCACAATTAGCCTATCTACTCTCGCTGATTATTTTCATAAATGGCGATATGGCAACAAAATAAGTATGGGCTAATTATGATCACACAAATTGTTAAGTTTAATATTAAAGAACAAAATATTGAGCAGTTTAAAGCATTACTAGAAGACGATAAGCAAGGCGCTAAAGCCGAAACTGGTCTATTAGAAATGCGTTTATATCAAGATAAAAACGAATCAGGTGTATTTTTTGCCTATGAGCGTTTTGAAGATCAAAATGCAGTTGATTACCACGGCGCTCAAGGGTATACACATGCTTTATTACAAGTATTACCAGAAATTAGCCAATCAGCACCAGAGGTAATGCTTCTTGAAAACACAGCTCCCGCACCACTTCACGAAAGTAATCCAAAAGCTATAAACCCAGAAGACGATGTGTTTATTTTATTTTTTATATTTAAAATTAAGCCAAGTTTTAAAGAGCAGTTAATAGAGCGTTTTGAAACGCATGTAGAGAAAACTCGTAGCCAAGAGCCTGGTAATCTAGTGTTTGACTTATATAGCATTGAAAACAACAACGACACATTAGTTGTATATGAACATTGGCGGAATGAGTCGGCTCTTTGGGATATTCACTTTAATCAGCCGTACGCGCTAGAAACAGCAAAACTGTTAGAGCAAGCTGTTATTGGTGATATGAAGCAGTACATGAGTTTTGTTACTGAAATTTAAGCTTCTTTCAATTCGCTATAATACTGCCTTGTTAGTGACCTATTTTATTAATGCGATAATAGGTCACTAATTTTAATATAGCGTGTATAACTTCCCACCTAGCAAATGTTGTGCGTTATGACGTTTATTTTTTTAACATTTAAACCTGATCAAACCCTCACTTTTACCGTATAACTGCCTATTATGTTAATTCATCGCAACGTATGTAATGTTATGTAAAGTAAGTTGAGCCAAATTTGCCAAAGTGCTTGAATTACATTCATAAATGGCAGTAATTCAGGTTTAATTATGATTTGGCAATGCAAGCCAACCCTATTGGCAATTAGTGTAATGCTGCTTAGCGGCTGTACGAGTAATTTAAACTCGTCGCAGCGCATGGAGCAACCTAATGATGTGCCTCAGCAATGGCAACAAAAAGCCTCAAACTCAGTACTTGCAGTACAAGAGCAATGGCTCACTCAATTACAAAACCCTACGCTTAACAAGTTTGTACAACAAGCACTTAAAAATAACCAACAGCTTTTACAAACCAGCTACGATGTTGAAATTCAAAAGCAGCAGCTAATAGTATCTGGAGCAGCACTTTGGCCTAGTCTCGACTTATCTACCCGTACAAGCCGCAGTAAAGACAATCGTCCTGTTAGTTATAACAACGCAAGTTCAGTAAGCTTAGATTTAACTTATGAAGTGGATGTGTGGGGCAAGCTCTCTGATGCAAAGCGCGAGGCTAATCTTAACTATTTAGCTCAACAAGCACGCTTTGAGCAAGCCAAACAGCAACTAGTCGCAGATGTTGTTATCAGTTGGTTTGATGTCGTTTCAGCGCAGCAGTTGTTAGATCTATTTAAACGCAGAGAAGAAAACGCCCAACAAAGCCTAGAAATAATTGAATCAGGCTATCGTCAGGGTATTAATGAAGCACTTGATGTGTACCTTGCTCGAAACGAGCTTAACACTGAGCGCACTCGCATTGCGACACAGCAAGCTAATTTATCGGCTTCATCGCGTATTCTTGAACGCCTGCTAGGCGAATACCCAAAAGGTGCTATCAGCGCTAATAGTGACTTACCCGTTATTAATACCGATATACCTTTAGGTTTACCATCAGAACTTATAAAGCGCAAACCCACGTTACGTGCTAGCTGGTATGAACTTTTAGCTACCGACGCAGCTTTAGCTTATGCGCACAAACTGCGTTTTCCTAGTTTAAATTTAACTGCGTCTTTGAGTGATAGCACAGACAGAGTAAGCGATTTATTTTCGCCTTCAAGCCTTGCATGGTCGTTATTAGGCAGTATTTCAGCGCCACTTTTTGAAGGTGGACGTTTAAAAGCGAACGAAGAAATAGCGCGCCTTAATACTCAAAAGCAAGAGCAGCTTTATTTACAAACGCTTTATGACGCTTTTGGCGATGTTGAAAATGCAATCTCGCAGCAACAATCTCTCAAAGCGCAGTACACAAGTACTCTAGAAGCACAAGAAAACGCACTTGCAGCAGAACAACTTTCGTTTGAGCAGTATCAAAGCGGCTTAGTGACTTATACAACTGTGCTAGATGCACAAGATAGATCTTTTGACGCGCAAAGTTCTTTAATTGAAATCAAAAATCAATTAATAGCTAACAGAATTAACTTACACATTGCCCTTGGTGGTGATTTTGTAATGCCCTCAAGTGAACTAAAGAGCAATAATGATGAAAACTAAAACAGCAAAAATTATAATTCCAATAGTGGTCGTTGTTGCCACTTTATTAATTGTTATGTTTATTAAAGGTAATCCACCAGAGGCTAAGCGTTTTGGCTCTCCACCAAAGGCATCAATTAGCGTGGCAGCACTTGAGCTTAAACCACAAAGCTACCAAATAATGATTGATAGCTACGGCACTGTAAAACCACGTACGCAAAGCTTACTGGTAGCCCAGGCTTCGGGGCAAATAATTGACGTAAGCGATGATTTTAGAGAAGGCGGTTTTTTTGAAAAAGGCGATGTACTTTTACAGCTAGATGATAGAGATCACCAAGCTGAAGTTAAATCGGCGCAAGCTAATTTACTAACCGCAGAGCAAGGTTTGTTAGAAGAAAAAGCACGTGGTCAACAAGCTATTACTGATTGGAAACGTCTTGGTGGCTCAAAACAAGCAAGTAGCTTAGTACTGCGTGAACCACAATTAGCTGCGGCAGAAGCTGAGGTTTTATCGGCGCAGGCTGCGCTTGAAAAAGCAAAGCTTGATTTAGAGCGTACAAAAGTAACGGCACCTTACGCTGGGCGTATACTTAGCCGCAGTGTTGATTTAGGGCAAGTGGTGAGTAACAATACACAGCTTGCCACTATTTATGCAATCGACAGTGTCGAGATCCGCCTACCTATTAAAAATAAAGATCTTCCGTTTGTAAATTTACCAGAGCAATACCGCGATGGCGCTAAAAATCAAGCGGGATCTGTAGTTGAGTTTTCGTCTGACTTAGTTGGCGAACAAATTTGGCACGGGCAGCTAGCCCGTACTGAAGGTGCAATTGATGAAAATGCGCAGCAGCTTTACGTGGTTGCAAAAATTAACGACCCGTATAAAGCCACAGCCAACAACCAATATCCGATAAAAATAGGTCAATATATTAAAGCGCAAATCACAGGTAAAACAGTACCTGATGCGTTAATTATTCCTAATAGTACTATTTACCAAGGCACGTACGTTTATATTGTTGAAGGCGGTGTACTAAAACGTAAAGACATTACACTTGCTTGGCAAAATGCGACACAAGCGATGATAAAAACGGGTTTAAATGCAAACGATAAACTGGTTATTACGCCACTTGGACAAGTCAGTTCTGGCACACAAGTCAGTATTTTAGGTGAGCAAAATGCTGAGCAACCAAAAGGTGCGAACAAACAAGGCAAAGGAGGGCGCCCGTCACGTGAGCAGCTTGAGCAAAAAGCAAAAGAGTTGGGTATTAGCGTTGATGAATTAATAAAGAAACGTCGCGCAGCAAAACAAGGAGATAAACCATGATAGCTTGGTTTACCAAAAACCATGTTGCTGCCAATTTATTGTTAGTGACGTTATTGCTGTCGGGGCTGTTTAGTTTATCGAGCAAAATACCGCTTGAGGTATTCCCATCATTCGAAACCGACATGATAAGCGTAAATGTAACTCTGCGTGGTTCAACGCCTGAGGATGTGGAACAAGGCGTAACAATTCGAATAGAAGAAGCCGTTCAAGATTTAGAGGGTATAAAACAAATATTCAGTCGTTCGTCAGAGGGCTCTGGCTCTGTAACGATAGAAGTAGAAAGCGGCTGCGATCCACGTGAGCTACTTGCTGATATAAAAAGCCGAGTAGATGCAATTAATACCTTTCCTGCGGATGCCGAAAAGCCAATTGTAGCGTTAGCTGAGAGAATTCGTGAAGTAATAGCCGTTACAGTATCGAGTGATTACGGCGAAAAAGAAACACGTGAATACGCAGAAACAGTTCGCGACCAAATACTACGTTTACCTAATGTGACACAAGTAGAGCTAAGCGGCGTACGCGATTACGAAATTGCCGTAGAAGTAAGCCAAGACACATTACGCCAGTACGATTTAAGCCTTGCAGAAATATCGAGCGCGATTGCTAATTCAAGCTCTGATATTTCTGCTGGTAACTTAAAAACAGAAGGTGGGGACGTACTTATAAGCTCTAAAGGGCAAGCATATCGTAAAGATGAATTTGCCAGTATTGTTGTTAAAAACCAAACCGATGGCACAATTATCCGGTTAGGCGATATAGCATCAATTAAAGATGACTTTGAAGAAACACCAGTACGTACGCGCTTTAACGGCAAACAAGCTGCATTTATCGACGTGTACCGTATTGGTCCGCAAAGTGCTATTACAGTAGCTGACGACGTTAAAAACTATATAAAAGAGCAGCAAAGCTCGCTTCCTCAAGGGTTCGAACTTAGTTACTGGGATGATGACTCGGAGCTTGTAAAAAGCCGTATTTCAACCTTAACCACCAATGCCCTACAAGGTGGTATTTTAGTACTGGCTTTGCTGACTTTATTTTTACGCCCTGCAATTGCATTTTGGGTGTTTATTGGTATTCCGGTTTCATTTATGGGCGCGTTTATAGCCATGCCTATATTTGGCGTAACACTTAATATTATGAGCTTATTCGGTTTTATATTGGTACTGGGTATCGTGGTGGACGACGCCATTGTAACTGGCGAAAACGTCTATACGCATTTAAAAACGGCTAAATCGGGTGAGCAAGCTGCTATTTTAGGTACTCAAGAAGTCGCAACGCCAGTTACTTTTGGTGTATTAACTACCGTAGCCGCATTTTTACCCTTGGCTTTTATTGAAGGCGCCCGAGGAGCACTGTTTGCACAAATTCCGGTTGTGGTTATTCCGGTATTATTGTTTTCATTAATCGAATCTAAATTTGTATTACCAGCGCATTTAAAATATATAAAACTGCGCCATGAAAAAGGTAATCCTTCAAAGTTAGATGCACTTCAACAGCGTTTTGCAGATGGATTTGAAAACGCGATTTTGAAGTACTACCAACCCACACTAAATTTAGCGCTGCGCCACAAAGTGACATCGGTTAGCTTATTTGTAGGTGTGTTTTTTATCATTTTAACTATGATCACCAGTGGGTGGACTAAGTTTGTATTTTTCCCGCGTATACCCAGCGAAACCGTGCGCGTTAACTTAACACTACCAACAGGCACACCCTTTGAAGTAACTAATAAATATGTAATTGATATGTCGCAAAAAGCGCAGCAATTACAAGATAAATACCGCGATCCAGACACAGGTGAAAGCGTTATTTTAAATATATTAGCAACAACAGGTGGCCGTGGCGGAGTATCTAACTCAGGCTCTGTACGCTTTGAAATAACACCAGCTGAACAGCGTGAGTCAGATATAGGTTCACGAGAGCTTGCCAGTGAATGGCGCGATTTAATAGGCGTGATACCAGGTGCAGAAAGCCTAACATTTAGAGCTGAAATAGGCAGAAGCTCTGACCCAATAGACGTACAACTAAGCGGTACCTCGTTAACGATTCTACAAGACGTGGCTGATCATATTAAGACGCGTTTAGCCACTTACCCAACGGTATTTGATATTGCCGATAGTATGTCAGATGGTAAAGAAGAGTTACGCATAGAGCTTACCCAGCAAGGCTTAGCACTGGGTTTAAATAGAGTTAATGTAGCAGGGCAAGTACGTAACTCATTTTTTGGCTCGCAAGTTCAGCGCATTCAACGTGGACGCGATGATGTACGTGTAATGGTACGCTTGCCTATTGACGAGCGTCGCTCTGTAGCCGATTTACAAAACATTCTTATAAACACACCTGCGGGCGGTTCTGTACCGCTATCGCATGTAGCTACACTGACTGCGGGGCAAAGCCCTTCAACAATTAATCGAATCGATCGTTACCGTACTTTAAATGTGACCGCCGATATCGAAAAAAGTAATACAAACATGACTATTTTGCAGGCTGATCTATCTGAGTATCTTGACGGCTTAATGCAGCAATACCCTGGAGTAGATTACAAACTAGAAGGTGAAGCTAAAGAGCAAAGAGAGTCATTTGGTTCATTGGCTTGGGCACTAATCTTTGTATTTTTTATTATTTATGCGCTGTTAGCTATCCCGCTTAAATCGTACATGCAGCCACTTATAGTAATGAGCGTAATTCCGTTTGGCATGATAGGCGCCGTAGTGGGGCACTGGATTATGGGAATGGATTTAACCATTATGAGCTTGCTAGGTATGCTGGCACTTATAGGGGTAGTGGTAAACGATTCACTAGTTCTGGTTGATTTTATAAATAAAAAACGCAGTGAAGGCGGCCGTATAATTGATGCTGTTAAGCTTGCTGGGGCTGCGCGTTTTCGCCCTGTAATGTTAACTAGTTTAACCACCTTTATAGGCTTAATGCCGTTACTATTTGAAAAAGCCACTCAGGCGCAATTTTTAATTCCAATGGCGGTAAGCCTTGGTTTTGGGATTATCTTTGCAACCTTTATTACTCTATTGCTAGTACCAATAAACTATATGTTGATGGAGCGGTTTCAGGGTTGGTTTAAGTAACCAGAGTTAAAACTAAATAGATAAATTGAAAAGAGTTCTAGGACTAAGCTGTAAGTGAGAAATTGCTTACAGCTTTTTTTTGCTAAAGTTTATAGCAATTTTATTAAAAGCATGGTCAATTTATTGTATTAAATAGCGCACTCATTGCGTTAAAAATTATTTATATACGACGCTATGGATGCAAAAGCTAGATCAATGCGCGGAGTAATTAGCGATAACAACTCTATGTCATAGTTTTTCGTTTTATAGTTGCATTATTTTCTAGGCGCTTTAATAAATAGCTAATTTAATGCCATTGAAATTATAAGAATAATTTAGACAGTTGTAACAAGGAAGATGAATAAATAATAAGAGGGATTATAAAACTAAGAAGATGTTCCCCAAGATACGGTACCCGGTTTCAGTCCTGAAACCAGAAGGTTTCAGGGCGGAAATCTGCGGTCTACCGTAGGCTTCTCGGTACATGCCGAGCTTGCACAATAGTAGACGAACAGAAATCCTGGTATAAAATTTATCGGCTCAGGGACTTAACCAAGCTCCGGTACCCCAGGGAACAATTTAAGTATATAAGACATAATCCAATCCTTAAACCCTAAACGTAAAAAATTAAACTGTTCGCTTGGTTTTCCCCCAGCTTTAACTCGTCATTTACTTTATCGCATGCTTTTTGAGCTTGATCATACAATTAATTGGAGTTGCTTTTTATCGAGTGGTAGCATTGCTTTAACTAGCAAAGTGAAGATATAAACATGAGCGATTTACCTGATTACGAAAAAGCCCAGCTGCTTTTAGAAAAAAACGAAATTTTTGTATCACCTGCAGAAGCACATGGCGTTATTAGTGGCTTATTAGCATGTGGGTTGAGTATTGACGATAAAGAATACTTAGGCTTATTAAGCGACGTATTTAACGATGGTGAATCGTTTAGTAACGATTTAAAGCAATTTTTTGGCACTATTTATAAGCAAGTAGTTGCAAGCTTTAACGATGAAGCCTTTGCGTTTGACTTATTTTTACCAAGTGACGACGAAACACTCATCGATCAGGCAAATGGCCTCGTATCATGGGTTGCAGGCTTTATGCTTGGCTTTGGCTTAAAGCAAAAAGATTACGGTAAGTTATCGGCAGATGTTAAAGAGGTTATTAGTGATTTTAGCGAGATCACTCGTCTAGATACCACCTTCGAAGAAACCGAAGAAGATAGCAATGCGCTTCATGAAGTGATTGAGTATGTTCGTGTGTCGGCACTGCTTTGCTTTGCAGAGTTAGGTAAAGAGCAAAAAACACAAACAACTAAAAAAACTCTGCACTAAACATTCACTTTTAAAACAGCAAAACGGGTTGGTAAATAATGGTTGAAATAGATAAGTCAGAATTTAAAGCACGTCGCGAGCGCTTACTTGCACAAATGGATGCAAACAGTGTGGCAATTATTCCTGCCGCCAGTGAAGTTACCCGCAGCCGCGACACTGAATATGCCTTTAGACAAGATAGCGACTTTCTTTATTTAACCGGTTTTAACGAATCCGATGCTGTTTTGGTGCTTAGTAATAACAGCGACATACCTAGTACACTCTTTTGTCTTGATAAAGATAAACTAGCCGAAATTTGGCATGGCCGCAGAATTGGCTTTGATAAAGCTAAAAGTGACTACTTGTTTGATGAAGCTTACCCGCTAAGTGAGTTAAACGATAAGCTCGTAACTATGCTCAATGAAAAAGATGCAATTTATTTTGCACAAGGCGCTTATCCTTCATTTGATACCAAAGTTTTTTCGTTATTAGGTACGCTTAGAAGTGGCTCACGAAAAGGCTTTAAAGCACCAAGTGCCATAAAAGAAATACGCGGCCTGATTCACGAAATGCGTTTGTTTAAATCGCCAAGAGAAGTAAACATTATGCGTGAAGGCTGTGAAATAAGTGCTCGCGGACACATGCGGGCAATGCGCTATTCGCACCCCGGTGCTACTGAGTTTCAGCTAGAAGCAGAGCTGCATCATCATTATGCAATGAACGGTGCGCCGTACCCAGCTTACGGCACCATTGTTGGCAGTGGCGATAACGCTAATATTTTGCACTACACGCAAAATAGCGATGTGTTAAAAGATGGCGACCTAGTATTGATTGACTCTGGTTCTGAGCTACAAGGCTACGCGGCTGATATTACGCGTACTTTTCCCGTAAATGGACAATTTAGCGAGCCGCAAGCCGCGCTTTATAACATTGTACTTAAAGCACAAGAAGTAGCTTTTGAAGAGGTTAAACCCGGCGGGTTTATGTCGCACGCTAATAAACGTGCAATGGAAGTGATGACCCAAGGTTTACTCGATCTCGGTATTTTAACCGGCGACTTTGATGAATTAATGGCAAAAGGAGCGTGCAAAGAATACTACATGCATGGTCTTGGTCATTGGTTAGGGCTAGATGTTCACGATGTAGGTGATTACAAACAAAATAATGTTGAACGCGCATTTGAGCCAGGCATGGTCTTAACCATAGAGCCCGGGCTTTATATAAGTGAAGATTCAAACGCACCACAGCAATATAAAGGCATTGGTATTCGTATTGAAGATAACCTTTTGATCACTGAATCAGGGCACGAAAACCTAACCCTAAGTGTGCCTAAAACCATAAACGATATTGAAATACTAATGCAAAGCGCTAAAAACGCATAAGCTTGGAGAGTAAAGTGGCTAAGCAGTTTGATGTTGTAGTTATTGGTGGCGGGCTTGCTGGTGCAAGCTGCGCGCTAAGTATTGCTAAAACAAATCCTTCACTCACTATTGCGGTAGTAGAAGCAAACCAAGTAACGGGCGATTACCACCCAAGCTTTGATGACAGAAGCATAGCCCTTGCTCAGCAATCTGTTGAGTATTTACAGCGCTTAAATTTGTTTGATAAAAATGCACCGTTTACAGCAGCAATAAAAAAAGTAAGCGTGTCGGATCGTGGTCACTTTGGTAAAGCACATATTAATTGCGACGAATTTGCTAAGCCCTCATTAGGTTATGTAGTTGAGGTAAACCCGTTTGGCCGAGCACTCTATCAGCGATTAACACAGGCGAGCATTTCACTTTATTGCCCCGACAGCGTACACACCATTAAGCAAAGCCTAAACAGTAACGAGCTTACTTTACAAAGCGGCGAGCAATTAAATACTAAGCTACTTGTTATTGCCGATGGTGCACAATCTCCAACCCGAAAATTACTCGGTTTACGCTTTAACACTCAGCCCTATGAGCAAGGCGCTATAATTGCAAATATTGAAGTAGCAGGCGGGCATAACAATCATGCTTATGAGCGTTTTACTGAGCACGGGCCTATGGCGCTTTTACCAATGAGCAATAACCGTTACTCATTAGTGTGGTGTATGAAGCAACAGCAAGTTGAGCAGCATACCGTTTTAAATGAAAGCGACTTTTTAAATACGCTACAAAGTGCATTTGGTTACCGAGCAGGGCAATTTACAAAAGTTGGCACACGCACAAGCTACCCGCTGGTTTATGGGCAAGCAGAATCATTAACGGCGCATCGTACAGTAGTAATTGGTAACGCCGCACATGCTATTCACCCTATTGCAGGGCAGGGCTTTAATTTAGGCCTGCGTGATGTACAGGTACTTAGTGATTTAATAGCAACAAGTAAAAACGAGTTAGGCTGTTATGCGTTTACCCGTGAGTATTCACAAAAGCGCATTAGTGATATAAATACTGTAATGACATTAACCGATGCACTGGTTAGGCTTTTTTCAAACTCGTCACGGGTATTGGCGCTTGGGCGCAGCATTGGGCTTTTCTCAATGGATTTATTTCCCGCATTAAAAGCACCCTTGGCAAAGCAGCTAATGGGGCAAGTTAAACAAGGTAGGCGTTTATGAAGCAAGCACAGGTTTGTATAGTGGGTGGTGGCTGCGTAGGCTTAACTCTCGCTTTAGGGCTGGCAAAAGCCAATGTAAGTGTTGTGGTGTTAGATGCCGGGCCAAAACAAGCGCCCCGAACTGATGAATACGCCTTGCGCGTCAGTGCGCTGAGCATAGCAAGCCAAACCTTGTTTGAACAATTAAACGTGTGGCCACACATAATGGCAGAGCGAGCGTGTGCCTATACGCATATGGACGTACGCGACGCCGACAGCTTTGGTAAAATAGCCTTTAATAACGAGCAACTTGAGCTTGAACACTTAGGCCATATAGTAGAGAACGATATTATTCGTTTTGCACTTATAAAAGAGCTAGAGCAACAACCAAGTGCCACACTCATGTTTGATACTGAGTATCAGCAAATACACCAAAGTGAGTCCGACGTATTTATAACTCTTAAAAGCGGCGAGCCAATTATTGCTAAGCTGCTGGTGGCGGCCGATGGCGCAAATTCGGCTATTCGTAAACAATTTAATATGGCGCTCAGCTTTAAAGATTACGACCACCACGCGCTAGTTGCTACGGTTAAAACCCATGAGCCACATGCATACACCGCGCGCCAAGTGTTTTTACCAACAGGGCCACTGGCATTTTTACCCTTAAGCGATGACAACACCCACTCTATTGTATGGTCTACCAGCCCCAACCATTGTGATGAATTGTTAGCAATGGACGACAGCAGCTTTAATAAAGCCGTAATGGCTGCGATAGATGGCCAATGCGGGCTGTGTGAAGTGCTAAGTAAACGCGCAGCATTTCCACTTAAAATGCGCTACGCCCAGCAATGGGTAAGTGGCAAAGTGGTATTAATGGGTGATGCAGCGCACACCATTCACCCTTTGGCAGGTCTGGGTATGAACCTAGGCCTAAAAGACGCCGCGTATTTAATTGAGCTTTTAACAAGGGATAGTAAAGAATTTGCCAGCACGCGCACACTTCGTGATTACGAGCGCACCCGCAAGCTCGACGCGCAAAAACACATAGCTCTGATGCAAGGGCTCAAAGAGTTATTTGAAGGTGCAAACCCAGTTAAAAAGCTAATACGTGGAGTCGGGCTGTCACTCGTTGATAACCTAGGTCCAATAAAACACCTGTTCGCCAAAGAAGCGATAGGCAAATAACGTAGGTTGGGAAGAGCGAAGCGAAACTCAATGAGAAAGTAAAGTAGTCAGTTTTTAGCTGTCAGCTTTCAGTCAGAGAAAAACCGATGTTTAGTTTAAACATCGGTTTTTTGTTTTTAAGCGGCTTTAAATAGATTAAAAGCTGCGCTTTTCACGCGAGCAAGCTTGGTGTCTACGTGTAAAGTTTACCACTGAGCTTAATTTTACCTGTAGGCGTGCAACTTGCTGACACGACGAGCGTAGCGCGTAATTATTATCGTTAGTTAAAAAGCGCTTTGTGTTAAATCAGCTACAAATTATTTTGTGCTTCATTGACCATATCTTTGAGCGCATCAACTAACATTGGATCTCGCGAGTTTTGTTTAGCAAGTTCTAGTGCGTGTTTCATACTAGTAACAGCCTCCTTAAATTGTTTGTCAGCCGTGTAGCCTTGCGATAATCGCATGTGGGAGTAAGCAGCATCAGGATAATCGCGAGTGAAGTGTTTAAGCGTAGTTATCGCTTTTTTAGTATTGCCAAATTTTTGCTGGCTATGGGCAAATTCTACGTACACATCTTGTGGAATTTTAAGCTCAAATCCGTACTTATCACTCAGTGCTTGGTAGTAACCGGTAATAAGCGATACATCAGCAAATCTTCCGTGCTCGTCAGTCACTTTAAATATTAGGTCGCCAAATAGATTAATTAGGCTATCGCTAAGTGCTGGTAGTATGGTGCCCATATGAGAAAAAGTAGGGTAATGTTTATACTCCCATTTTAGCTGCGTAGGCATTTGTTGTTCTAAATTTACTAACGTATTTAATACACCCGTATAAAAGCGTGACCCTTCACTTGCTACACTAATAAATAACGATTGAGCGCCTTTAGGGTTTTTAGTGTATTTAATAATATTATTTTTTAACTCTTCGTCACTCCACCAACTATTTGGGCTAATAGCTATGTAGTTGTTAAATAATTCCGGTTGATTAACTAAAGTATAAAGCGCCAATGTACCAGCATTAGAATGACCAATTAAGGTGCTGTAGCCGTTAGTTGAGTAATTACTATTTATATAGGGCATGAGTTCGTCAGACACAAACTTTAAAAAATTATCGGTTTGCCCAGCGTCAGGCCATTTATTTTTAACAAAGGTTTGAAATTCAGTTTTTGGCTCACCTTGTACTTTAGGTAAGTAATCACGAACGCGGTAGGTTGTATCAACACCAACAAGCATTGCATTAGGTATTTGCTCGTAATCAACAAGGGATTTAACTACACCAGAGGCTGTATGAAAGTGCTCAACACCATCAAGTAAATAAATAACATAAAGCGGCTGATCGTCTTTTACAGTGTCAGGTATAAAAATTCTGATAGGCCTGTCTTCGTTAAGTATTTTTGATTGTAGAATAACTTTTTTACCAACGGGTATGTCGGTTGTAGAGGTGTTTGCATAGCTCGAAAAAGATGTACTAACTGTAAGTACTAATACTAGCGATAGTAAGAGCTTCATAAATATCCTTATTTAGTAATGTGTTGCTTAATAATTGCACGACTTTATGTTTGAGTAAATGTTTATATTTTAGGGGCAAATGTAGAGCTTAAGTAATTTAAAGCTGCGCTTTTTATGCAAGCAAGCTTTGTGTCTACACACAAACCCAAAGCACTTATTGTAATTCTGCTTGTTGATATAAAGCGGACGCATATTAATATCACTCTGATAGCTGATAGCTGATAGCTGATAGCTGATAGCTGATAGCTGATAGCTGATAGCTGATAGCTGATAGCTTTAACACTTATCTATTAAAGCTTAAAAAACCTGCTTGCTTAATTATCCATCTAAGCGTAAAATGCGCGCTCATTTCGGCTTTTAAACTATTAATTCCTTGCCTTAAACCGACCGGCCGAAACGGTAGAAGGCTCTATTAACCGTAAGGAATATCCATGCGTCATTACGAAATCGTATTCATGGTTCACCCTGATCAGAGTGAGCAAGTATCTGGTATGATCGAACGTTATACTGGTTCTATCACTGAAGCTGGTGGTACTATTCACCGTCTTGAAGACTGGGGCCGTCGTCAACTGGCTTACCCAATCAACAAGCTTCATAAAGCTCATTATGTTCTTATGAACGTTGAAGCACCTACTGAAGTAATCAGCGAGCTAGAAACTACTTTCCGCTACAACGATGCAGTGCTTCGTAACTTAGTTATGCGTACTAAAAATGCAGTAACTGAAGCGTCTCCTCTTGCAAGAGAAGAGAAGAAAGAAGCACCAGCTGCTTAATTGTTTTGAGTCCTAGCATGGCACGTAGTCAGCAGTTAGTATAATGGTTAGCCCATATATGAATCAGCTGGTTATATCGGGGGTTGTTTGTAAAACACCCAAGTTTAGCCAAAGCCCTGCAGGCATACCGCATTGTATTTTTGTTGTAGAACATAAATCGATGCAAACCGAAGCAGATCTTAACCGTAATAGTTACGTTAGGCTTCAGGTTGTTGCCAGTGGTAAGCAAATGCAACAACAGACTCAACATTTGCACGTTGGGCAGGCATTGCAAGTGAGTGGTTTTTTAAATCGCCACGAAGGTCGTAACGGCCTTAGCCAATTGGTTTTGCATGCTCAGCATATAGAAAGAATTATTTGAGGAATTAATCTCATGGCACGTTATTTCAGACGTCGTAAGTTCTGCCGCTTTAAAGCGGAAGGCGTACAACAAATCGATTACAAAGATCTAGCTACTCTTAGAAACTATGTTACAGAAAGTGGCAAAATCGTACCTAGCCGTATTACAGGTACTAGCGCTAAATACCAGCGCCAGCTAGCAACTGCTATTAAGCGTGCTCGCTACTTAGCCCTTCTTCCATACACTGACTTACATAAGTAAGCAGCGGATTAACAGTTTTTAAAAGGTGTAGAAACATGCAAGTTATTCTACTAGATAAGATCGCTAACCTAGGTAGCCTAGGTGAACAGGTTGTAGTTAAATCTGGTTTCGCACGTAACTTCCTTTTCCCGCAAGGTAAGGCAGTTCCTGCGACTAAAGCTAACATTGAAACTTTTGACGCACGTCGCGCAGAACTTGAAGCGAAAATCGCTGAACAGTTAGTTGCTGCACAAGCACGCGCTGACAAACTAGAAGCATTAGCAGAAGTTACTTTAGTATCTAAAGCTGGTGACGAAGGTAAGTTATTCGGTTCAATCGGTACTCGTGACATCGCTGACGCTATCTCAGCTGTTGGTGTTGAAGTTGCTAAATCAGAAGTTCGTTTACCTCTAGGTACTATCCGTGAGACTGGCGAATTTGACGTTGCAATCGCAGTACACTCAGACGTAACAGCTACTATTAAAGTAATCGTTATTGCTGAAGCTTAATTTTTAATTAAGCCCAAAAAGCCGTGCTTTTAGCGCGGCTTTTTTGTGTCTAAAATTCCTCTAACACCCTCCTAAATCTCACCAAATAAAAATTTTTATTATTTTTTAAACCTTTTTCGTCTGTCTTTGCGTCTTACTAATCAATAAACTAAAAGCATAAAAATAATTAAAAGGCGATATCACGGATGTTACACGTTAAACCCGAAAACGCGCCCATGTGCGAAGCTGCATTAATTGAGCGAGTTAAATCGGGTGACCAAGGCGCATACAAAGCGTTATATGAGCTGCACATAAAACGTGTTTACGGTTTATGTTTGCGCTTACTGGCCGACGAAGCGCACGCTGAAGACGCCTCCCAAGAGGTGTTTGTGCATGTATGGAACAAAATAGCACAGTTTGATGGGCGCTCTCAGTTTTCTACTTGGTTACACAGTTTGGCAAGTAACGTGGCGATTAGTTATGTACGCAAACATAAAAGCTGGCTTAATAAAGTAATAAGTATTGAACAAAGCGGTATGGATGAGCAAAGCGCACAAAGCTGTAAAGGCTTAAACGGGTTAGATAAATTAATTGTTCGCTTACCAGAGCGTGCCCGTATGGTGTTTGTTTTATACGCCATTGAAGGCTATCGCCATGAAGAAATAGCAATGCAATTAGGTATGGCTGTAGGGTCTAGTAAATCGCAATATCATCGTGCAAGGCAGTTATTACAAGAGTGGTACGAGTATGAGTAAACAAAACTTTGATGACTACTTAAACGAGTCTTTAAACAATTTAAATAAAGACATAGCGCCCAAAAAAGCGCTTTGGGCGGGTATAGAGCATGCCATAGTAACGGCAAAACCGAGAGTTAATAAAGCACCGTTATGGCCAAAGTTAACAGCTATTGCTGCTTGCAGTGTTGCCGCATTGCTTGCTGTAAATATGTTTATAAACAATAACGAGGCAAGCCAAGTGGTTGCTATGAGCGATTACTTTAAAGCGCAAAAGCAAAGTTTATTAGTGCAGTACAAAAACCAGGATGCACTTACCAATAACTGGCAAGCACAGTTACAAGAGCTTGAAGAAGCAGAGCAGGCAATTAAACAAGTGCTTGAAAACGAGCCACAAAACCAAGCGTTACTAACTATGCTGGCGCAAGTTTACCAGCAACAACTCGATTTAATAAACAAGGTGCATGCACCGCGTTGGCAGCAAATATAGGGGAATAACATGAAAGCAATTTTACTCGGATTAAGCCTATTACCACTAAGCGTTTTAGCGGGTGACAAAATAGATAAGCAAATAGAAGTACCAAGCGGTGGTACTATTTTTATTGAAAACCAACGCGGCGACGTACAGATAACTGGTTGGGATAAAAATGAGTTTAAAGTATCTGGTGAGCTTGATGATAAAGCACAAGGCTTTGAGCTAAAAACAATGGGCGAAAAAACCGAGTTTATAGTAAAAATGCCAAGCAATTTGGGTTGGGGAAACAATGGTGATGGCTCTAACTTAACTGTATTTATGCCAAAAAGCAGTAGTTTAGAGTTTGCTGGTGTTAATGTATCTGTGGTTGCTAAAACCCTTAAAAACGGTGCTGAAGTAGATGTAGTTAATGGTGAAATTACCGTTGATGATATTACTGGCAATATTAAGCTCACTACGGTAAATGGTGATGTAAACGCAGAGAATTTAAACGGTAATATTCAATTTGAAACCGTAAACGGTGAAATTAACGATAGGCAATCAAGTGGCGAGCTGCGTTTTAGTGCCGTAAATGGCGATATTAAATCAAACTCAACAGCAAGTGATGTACGATTAGAAAACGTTAACGGCGATATCGATTTTACATTATCGAGTATTAAAAACTTGCGTATAAATACCGTAAATGGCGAAGCCGAAGTACATATTAAAGAGCTGCTAAAAGGTGGCGATGTACGTTTTGAGTCGGTTAGTGGCGATGGTGAGTTTTACTTCCCGCAAAGTGTATCGGCTAAATTTGAAATTAAAGCTCATGCTAATGGTAAAATTATTAATAAAGTAACCCGCGATAAAGTAAGCAAAGCCAAATATGGTCCTGCGAGTGATTTAGAGTTTAGCGCAAATGGCGGCAATGCAAACGTTGAAATGGATACGATAAGTGGGCGCATAGCGCTTCGCACTAAATAGCGTATTTAGCGTGTATGATTACAAAAAGCAGGAAAAGATTTCCTGCTTTGCTATTTGCACAGCCCCGCCAAGTCGATAGAATAGAGCCCATTCAATTTTAGTACTGTGAAGTTATGGCCAAACCAGATAAGCAAGTCGATACCCTTAAAGTTCCTCCCCATTCAATAGAAGCTGAACAATCTGTTTTAGGTGGCTTAATGCTTGATAATCAAGCTTTTGACCGCGTAGCTGAGCTTGTTGTATCGCAGGACTTTTATACCCGCACGCACAAGTTAATTTTTGAGGCGATGACGGCGCTTGCTGAAATTGGCGATCCGATAGATTTAATTACAATTTCTGAAAGCCTAGAAAAAAATAATCAACTTGCTGGTATTGGTGGTTTTGCTTACTTAGCTGAAATAGCTAAAAACACCCCAAGTGCTGCTAATATCGATGCTTACGCAAACATAGTGCGCGAGCGAGCCGTTGTTCGTGAAATGATTGGTGTTGCAAACGAAATAGCCGAAGCAGGCTTTAATACCGAAGGGCGCACCAGCCATGACTTATTAGATTTTGCCGAGAGTAAGGTATTTAAAATTGCCGAGCAGCGCTCAAAAAGCACTGAAGGTCCGCAAAGCATACACAACATACTCGAAAAAACCGTTGATAAAATAGAAGAGCTTTATCAATCACCACAAGATGGTGTTACCGGCGTAAGTACGGGTTATGCCGACCTTGATAAAATGACCACAGGCTTACAACCTTCTGATTTAATTATTGTTGCAGCACGTCCGTCGATGGGTAAAACCACCTTTGCGATGAACCTTGCAGAGCACGCGGCTATGACTCAAGACAAGCCTGTGCTTATTTACTCATTAGAGATGCCCTCTGAACAAATTATGATGAGGATGTTGGCATCACTTGGTCGTATTAACCAAACTAAGGTACGTACCGGCCAGCTAGATGACGACGATTGGGCGCGACTTTCATCAACCATGGGTTTGTTGATGGAAAAAGGCAAAATGTACGTTGATGATGCATCGGGGCTTACACCTACCGATGTACGCTCACGCGCAAGGCGTATAGCGCGTGATCATGGTGGTATTAGTATGATCATGGTCGATTACTTGCAGTTAATGCGTGTACCTAGCTTATCGGATAACCGAACACTTGAAATTGCAGAAATTTCGCGCTCTCTTAAGTCTCTTGCAAAAGAGCTTAAATGCCCGGTTGTTGCGCTTTCGCAGCTAAACCGTACGCTTGAGCAACGTGCTGATAAACGCCCAATTAACTCAGATTTACGTGAATCAGGTTCAATAGAGCAAGATGCCGATTTAATCATGTTTATATACCGTGATGAAGTGTACAACGAAGACAGCACTGAAAAAGGCATCGCCGAAATCATCATAGGTAAACAGCGTAACGGTCCAATTGGTAAAGTACGCTTAACATTCCAAGGTCAATTTTCTCGCTTTGATAATTACGCGGGGCCAGCAGTAGATGACGAATATTAATGCGACTAGCCACAGCTGAAATAAATTTAACGGCACTTGCGCACAACCTAGCACAAGTGAAGCGTTTTGCGCCTAATAGTAAAATTATGGCGGTATTAAAAGCCAATGCATATGGGCATGGTTTAGTAACCATTGCCCAGCATTTAAATGGCGCTGATGCCTTTGCTGTTGCCCGTATTGATGAAGCCTTAGCGCTTCGTGCAGGCGGGTTAACCAAGCCAATAGTGCTACTAGAGGGCTTTTTTAATAAAGCTGATTTGCCTATTTTACTCGCGAATAATTTTCAAACCATTATTCATGATGCTAACCAATTAGCGGCACTAGAAAATGCCAAGCTTGATGCGCCAATAACATGCTGGCTAAAAGTAAATACCGGTATGCACCGACTAGGTATTGCACCTGAGCAGTTTGAAGAATTTTATAATCGCTTGCAAAAAACAGCGAATGCAAAAAACACCATTAATTTAATGACTCATTTTTCGTGTGCTGATGATGTTGATAATACAAAAACGGTTCAACAAATTACGTTATTTGATAACTTAGTAAATGGTATTGACCAAGCGCATTGCTTATCAAATTCGGCGGGAATTATTGCTTGGCCAACAGGGCATGGTGATTGGGTGCGCCCTGGGCTTATGCTTTATGGTGTATCGCCAATGGCTAACAAAGTGGGGCAGCAGCATCAGCTCAAACCCGTTATGCATTTAACAACTAAAGTGATTGCAGTACGTAATGTAGCTGCGCACGAGGCTGTTGGGTATGGTGGACGCTGGCAAAGTGACAAGCCAACCAAGCTTGCTGTTGTGGCAATGGGTTATGGTGATGGTTATCCGCGCCACGCAAAAGAAGGCACCCCAGTAATGATCGCAGGACAACGCTACGGTATAGTGGGTAGTGTTTCTATGGATATGATCAGTATTGATATTGGCTTAAATGAGCACAATGTAAAAGTAGGCGACAGCGTTACAATGTGGGGGCCAGAGCTTCCTGTTGAAGAAATAGCACAATGTGCCGATACTATCCCTTACGAGTTATTGTGTAATATCACACCGCGCGTAAGTTATGAGTATCAGCCATAGTTAGTTTTTAGCGTATACCAGTTGGTATAATTACTCTTTTATAAAGTAAATATCGCTAAAGCCCATACGGGCAAATTCTTGGTCGCGAAAATTACGTACTGCCGATGACCCTTTAGAGGTCATTTCTATTTGGCGCACCATATTTAAGTAGTTTGTTAAATCGATACCTTCGGCAGCCGCAATAGCTTGATACATATCGTGGTATTTGTCTTTTGCGAAGTTAATTTCGCGCGGTTGGTTTTTAAATGTATAGGTTATTCTGCGTGCCATAATAAGCTCAGCTAAATTGAGTGTTAGTGTAATTTTACACTGTATTGAACCGGCATTGAATGATTTGTTGAAATCAAATAATTAAAAGTAGAGTTTAAAATGAAATTATCAGTAGAGATCAGTAAATACCCGCTTCATCAAGATTACATCCCGTTTATTAAAGGCTTTATTGACCGCTTAAATGAATACGACAATTTAAAAGTAATCACTAATACGCTTTCTACACAAATTTTTGGTGATTACGATTTAGTTATGCAAGTGCTTAATACCGAAATTAAACGCTCGTACGAAGAGTTTGGTAAGGCAATTTTTGTATGTAAGTTTTTATCTGGCGATTTATCTCCAGAGTAATCGCTCCTATTTAATTTGTATTAAAAACGGTAACCGCACACATGGACTTTTTAACGCAAACCTTAAGTGGTTTTACAGCAATGTCGCATTGGGAATATATTGCGGTAGTGTTGTCTATTGCTTATTTATTGCTCGCAATAAAAGAGAGCTTATGGTGCTGGCCTGCCGCTTTTCTAAGTACACTTATTTATACCATAATGTACTGGAATGGCGCGCTACTTATGGAGTCCTTGCTTAATTTTTATTACATGTATATGGCTGTATTTGGTTGGGCTGTGTGGCGTAAAGGTAAAAAAAATAGCTTAAGTATCACATCGTGGTCGATTGACCGTCACGCTAAACTTATAGCCACTACAAGCGCTACGGCTATTGTTATTGGCTACGTAATGCAAAATTATACCCACGCTGATTTTGCCTACCTAGATAGCTTTACTACTTGCTTTGCCGTAGTGACCACTTACTTAGTTGCTAAAAAGGTACTCGAAAATTGGTTATATTGGATAGTCATAGATGCAGCCTCAATGTATCTATATTACGAAAAAGGCTATTATCCAACGCTAGCGCTCTTTGTTTTTTATACTATTATGGCTGCTTGGGGCTTTAAAACCTGGTACGAAGAATACGAGCAGAGCCAAGCTAAGCCACTGGCACAGCTTTAGTTAATGATTGAGTATACTCAGTTAGTAAAAGTGTGTAGTGCGTTTATGGAGCCTTTAAGCATTGTTTCAACCGAACGATTGCTTAATGGCTTTAGTAACGATAATTTTTTAATACGCACTCAGCAAAGCGCCTATTTATTAAAATGTTATAAAACGCAGTGGCCAGCAATCGGCTTACAGGCGCAGCAAGAACTAAGTAAGCAATTTATTTGCCCAAAACCGATATGGACAGATAAAAAAAATAACTACGCGGCTTTTAATTATATAGAAGGCGACATTGCTCAAAATAATACCCAGCAAAACCTCATTAGCAAACTTGCTAAAGTGCATGCTTACCCTGTAAAAACGCCGCCCATGAACATAGCTCAAGAGTTGCTTTACTATCAGCAAAGCGATATATATAAACATCACCAATTACAAATAGAACATGCTTTAAAAAGCATTGCCAAAATGCCTTACAGTGAAGGGTTTTGTCATAATGATTTAGTAAAAGACAATATTATTGTGAATACTTCGGGTATGTACTTAATTGATTTTGAATATGCTCAAACCAACGATATTTACTTTGATTTAGCTGCACTGGCAGTTAGCTTTAATTTAAACGAGCAAAGTAGAGAAGCGTTATTAAACAGTTATAAAACCTACTTAAAAAAAGAAGGTGAGTTTTATCACTCGACAAAGAAACTTGATTATTACAGCGTGTTATTTTTAGTGTTATGTATTGGTTGGTATGAGCAGCGCGACATAAATACAAAATCTGTAGGGTTACGCGCGCAACTAATTAAACTTTTAAAGACTTTATAATGCGATTACAGGCCACCAAAGCGCTCAGCTAATTCTTTATATTTTGCAACTTCTGCTGAATCAAATTGTGGCTCGCCGTTTTCATCTTCTGATTTAGCTATTAGTAAACTCTCGCGAGCAAGACGTTTTACACGCTCAACTTTCACACCTAAAAATTCAGCTGTTTGCTCTGTAGACATTAAACTCATAATTATTTCCCTCGTATTAAATCAATTCGTATCACAATAACCATAGTAATAATGTTGCTAAAGCGTTACTGCTTTTTACCGAATATGAATAAATAGCGTGTTTTTAAGTCATTGTGAAGTGTTTTATTTAAAACAGCTTAATTAATAAGCATATAAGCTGATGTTACTGGTATTTATTTAAAGATCTCTTTATTATTGCTGATGCTAAAGCACTGATATCGCGAGTTGGTGTGGCGGCACAAATGTGCTCTCGTGGTGAAATGGATATCACGTGGCCCTCCGGAGGCTGAGTTGTAGGTTCGATCCCTACCGAGAGCGCCATTTGATTAAAGCTTTTGTGCAATATATGTTTTTATCTTCTTACTTTATAAAACCTTCCATAAGTAATCCTTTGTAGTTATTTATTACTGCATGCAACTCAAAAACTAGACTTTTAAGCTTAATTAATGCTATTTAAGGTACATATTCTCAAACTGTAAAAAATCCTGCCTTTATGCTAATTACTTTGCCTATATCTGAGCTTACCCCTGGTATGTACGTCGATAGCGTAACTAAACAGCACGAAGGCATTAATAGCATTAAAATTAAGACCAGTGGTTTAGTGCGAGATAAATCAATTATTCAGCGTTTAGTCGCTGAGGGGGTGTTAGAGCTTCTTATTGATTTTACTAAAGGCGATGCGGCTATTCCCGCTAAATACAAGCCGCAAAATAGACCTAAAACCTTTAATAGCCAACAAAAAGCTGAAAAAAAACCTATAGCAATAACACTCGAACAAGAATTTGCAAAAGCGAGTGTTAATTACGATCAGCAAGGGCGTAAGCTGCAATCGCTTTATGGCGATTTAACATCAGGGCTTAGTTTAAATGTAAAAGTGCTTGATGAAATAGCCTGTGAAATAGTGAGCTCGGTATTTCGTAATGCAAACGCTATTACTATTCTTACCCGCATTAAAGACAAACACAGTTATAACTGGCGACACATGATCAACTGCGCCATTTTTACTGCAGTATTTGCTAAGTACCTTGGTTACAAAGAGCCTTTAGTACAAGAGTTGGCTATGGGCGCATTACTTCATGATTTAGGCCAAGCAAAGCTCCCACAAGGTATTTTTTCAAAACCAAGTAAAGTAACCAATAACGAGCTTGTTGCTATAAAAAAGCATGTTGCACAGGGTCTTGGTCTAGTTAAAGGTGAAAAAGGCATTACGCCGCTTATGCTCGATATGATAGTAAATCACCATGAACGTTTAGATGGCTCTGGTTATCCGCGCGCTATACAAGGTGATAAAATAAGCCGACCAGCACGTATTATGGCAATTGTAGATGTATACGATGCAATGACTGCCGATAGACCGCATCAAGATGGTGATGAGCCGATTAATGCGCTACGTTACTTGTTAGCTAATAAACAAATGTTTGATGCCGAGCTGGTACAGCACTTTATTAAGTGCTTAGGAGTGCACCCCGTAGGGACAATAGTTAAGCTGACTAACGATCGTTTAGCGCTAGTACTTGAAGGTAATAAGCTTAATCCTATAAAGCCTAAAATTAAGCTATTTTATAATGCTAAGCATAGCCATCATATAACGCCAAAAAACATTGATTTAAGTGAGCACACCCACGACATAAAAATACTAGCAAGTGTAAAGCCACTCGACTATCAAATTAATTTGTCTCGCTTGTTAAAAGAGCATTTGCTGAATTAGTTTTACTACATTGCCTTTTTTTACTTTGCTTAGCCGAAATAAACGCCCCTAAAAAGCAACTTCCCATTAATGTTAACCATATTAAAGTGCCCAGCTCTACATGAAGCGCAATGCAACACAGAGCCAAAGAAACCAACGCATTTAACATTGCTCCTAGCCAATAATGATTTACCGGGTTATCACATTGCCCAGCTTGTGTGCATGCGCAATAATTTGCTTTGTAAAAGCAAAATACACTCGCACCACAAAATATTAGCCCTGCAATAATAAGTGAAATGATCACAGCATTACTTCCTTAGTGATTTTATAAAGAGTGTAATTTGCTCTATATTTCAAGTCAATCTAAATGATAATTAATTACTATTAGAGCTTTAGCTCTAATAGCACATTTCTCATCCGATGAGTTTTAAATAGTTGTTAAAATGTCGTTAAATAACATGTTTTTTGCTGTTTTTTGACGCATTCATAGGGTTTTTTACAAAAAATTAAGGTAGTGTAGCAAAGTTTCAAATCCTAATAACAACACACATAGCTACCCAAACAGTAGGTTTGGTTAAGGACTCAACAATGAAATTTTCTAAAACGCTTATTGCAGCCTCGCTTGCATTTGTTTCGGCTGATACTTTTGCAGCCGCGTTTCAATTATCAGAGCAAAATGCATCGGGTTTAGGCCGTGCATATGCTGGTGAAGCATCTATCGCAGACGATGCGTCTGTAGTTGCACGTAACCCAGCACTAATGACTTTATTTAAAGACAAGCAGCTAAGTGTTGCTGCTATTGGCGTAATTCCAGATGTAAGTATTGAAGGCGAAAGTACTAATAACGGTATTGACCCAAGTGCATTAGATGACGACAGCATTGCACCAAGTGCTGTAGTACCTGCTATTTACTTTACTATGCCTTACAACGATAAAGTATCGATTGGTTTTGGTGCATTTTCTAACTTTGGTTTATCTACAGAGTTTAACGATGAATACGTTGCTGGCCAAATTGCTGGCGAAACAGAAATCTTTACTGTTAACCTTAATGCAAGCGTTGCTTATAAAGTAACTGAGCAATTCAGCTTTGGTATTGGTTTAAACGCCATTTATGCTGATGCAACTGTTATTCGTAAAGTGGGTGCTAATGCAAGCGGTATTGATTTTGGTGCTGATGCAGTAAATCTTCAAGGTGATGATACTGGTTTTGGTTTAAACGTTGGTTTAATGTACCAGCTAGATGATAACAGCCGTTTTGGTTTTAACTATCGCAGCGAAACAGACATCACATTTGATGGTGATTTCTCAAACGAATTACCAGTAGGCGGTACTGGTGGTGCTAAGCTTCCAGGTGCTGTTGATCTAACACTACCAGCTATTGCTGAGTTTTCTGGCTCACATCAGCTAGATGACAAGTTAGGCTTACATTACAGTGTATTATGGACAGGTTGGAGCAGTTTTGAGTCACTAGAAGCACAAGTGACACTACCAACTGGTGATAAGTTTGTTGCGTTTGAAAAGCAAGAGCAGTTTGATGATTCTTTCCGATACTCTGTAGGTACTGATTACCAACTAAACGAAGACTTATTACTTCGAGCTGGTGTAGCATTTGATGAGTCTCCAGTATCGCAAACACACCTTTCGATCTCTATCCCAGATACAGATCGTTTTTGGTTCTCGTTTGGTGGTAATTATACAATCGATAAGCAATCAAATGTAGATTTAGGCGTGAGTATTATTCGTGGTAAAACTCAAACCTTTACTGAAGCAGATGACTCAGGCAGCCAATGGGGCTTCGAGTCTAAAGGCCATGCGGTATTACTTGGCGCTCAGTACAACTACAAGTTCTAATATAGAAGTGCTTTGTAGTTAAATGCAAGGTACAAAAAAGCCGCTCACTTATGAAAGTGAGCGGCTTTTTTAATGCCTATTAAATGATGTTAATAGGCATTCTTATGAAAGCTTATAAGCTTTCTATTTTAGTTTTTTGCTCAAGTAGCTTAGTTTTAGCATCGGTGAATTCAGCTAATTTAGCGTTTTCTTTTGCAAGTACGGCTTCAGGTGCATTGTTTACAAACTTTTCGTTAGCTAGTTTGTTTTGCACTTGTGCTAGGCCTTTTTCTGCTTTTTCGAGTTGCTTGTTAATACGTGCAAGCTCGGCTTCAACATCAATTAAGCCCGCCATAGGGATCATAATTTCAAGGTTGCCAACATAAGAGGTTGCACACGCTGGTGCCCCGTCTTTGTTTTCAAGCATTGTAAACTCTTCAAGTTTAGCAAGTGATGCTAAGAATGATTTGTTCTGCTCAATGCGGCGTACATCATCGCTTGATGCGTTGGCAAGTAATACGCTAAGCGGTTTACTTGGGCTAATATCCATTTCACCACGAATATTACGAATAGCTAAAATGAATTGTTTAACCCACTCTAAATCGTCCATCGCTTGTGCATCAACGCTTGCTTCATTATAAACAGGGAAGCCTTGTACCATAATGCTAGTGCCTTTAGTTTCAAGGCCTGCAAGTGGCGCTACACGTTGCCAAATCGTTTCAGTGATGTATGGCATCATTGGGTGCATTAAGCGTAGTAAGCTTTCAAGCACGGTAATTAGTGTATTACGTGTACCGCGCTGTTGTGCTTCACTGCCTTTAAATAATACGGGTTTAGTGAGCTCTAAGTACCAATCACAGAACTGGTTCCAGGTGAATTCGTAAAGTGTATTAGCGGCTAAATCAAAGCGGTAGTTATCAAGGTGCTCAGTGTAGGTTTTAACTGTTGCTTCATATTGGCCTAAAATCCAACGATCAGCTAACGAGAACTCCTTTTGTGCATCGTTTGCAAAACCACAGTCTTGCTCTTCTGTATTCATTAATACGTAACGGCTCGCGTTCCATAGTTTATTACAGAAGTTACGGTAACCTTCAAGGCGGTTCATGTCCCAGTTAATATCACGACCGGTAGATGCCATCGCAGCAAGGGTAAAGCGAAGTGCATCGGTACCGTGAGCTTCAATACCATTTGCAAATACTTTACGGGTATCTTTTTCGATTTTTGCAGCAAGTTTTGGCTGCATCATGTTACCAGTACGCTTTTGTACTAAGTCTTCAAGCTCAATGCCGTCAATCATATCTAGTGGGTCAAGTACGTTACCTTTTGACTTAGACATTTTATCGCCGTTGTCGTCACGTATTAAGCCCGTTACATACACGGTTTTAAATGGAACTTGTGGTTTGCCATTTTCATCTTTTATAAAGTGCAGCGTCATCATGATCATGCGCGCAACCCAGAAAAAGATAATATCAAAACCTGTTACCAACACGTCAGATGGGTGGAAGGTTTTTAAATCATCGGTGTTTTCAGGCCAGCCTTGCGTTGAGAAAGTCCAAAGTGCAGATGAGAACCAGGTATCAAGTACGTCTTCGTCTTGGCTTAGCGCAACATCATCAGCTATATTATTTTCACGGCGTACTTCTGCTTCATCGCGACCAACAAATACGTTGCCTTCGCTGTCGTACCAAGCAGGGATACGGTGACCCCACCAAAGCTGGCGTGAAATACACCAATCTTGTACGTCGTTCATCCACGAGAAGTACATGTTTTCGTATTGCTTAGGTACAAATTGAATGTCGCCATTTTTAACTGCGTCTTTTGCAGGTTCAGCAAGTGGTGCAACACGTACATACCATTGGTCGGTAAGTAGCGGCTCGATTACCACGCCAGAGCGGTCACCGTAAGGTACCGTTAACGCATGGTCTTCGATTTTTTCAAGTAAACCAAGTTCTTCAAATTCTGCGATAATCGCTTTACGTGCAGCAAAGCGATCAAGCCCGTGCAAGCGCCCTGGAATTGGCGCGTCAAACTCAAGCTCTTTACCGTCAAAGGTGTATGTTTCACCTTGAGTAAGGATAGCGGCGTCTTTATCGAAAATGTTGATCATCGGCATTTGATGACGCTTGCCCACTTCGTTATCGTTAAAGTCGTGAGCTGGGGTGATTTTTACACAACCTGTGCCTTTGTCTTTATCAGCGTGTTCATCTGCAACAATGGTGATACGACGATTTACGATAGGTAATAAAATCTCTTTACCAATTAAATCTGTGTAGCGCTCGTCATCTGGATTAACCGCAACACCTGAGTCACCTAGCATGGTTTCTGGACGTGTTGTGGCTACGACAATGTAGTCTTTGCCGTCTTGTGTTTTAATGCCATCGGCTAGTGGGTAACGTAAGTTCCACATGTGGCCTTGTTTGTCTTTGCTTTCAACTTCAAGGTCTGAAATAGCCGTGTGTAATTTTGGATCCCAGTTTACTAGGCGCTTACCGCGGTAAATTAGGTTTTCTTTGTGAAGACGTACAAAGACTTCTTTAACGGCTTCAGATAGGCCATCGTCCATAGTAAAACGTTCACGGTCCCAATCAACCGATGCGCCAAGACGTCGAAGCTGCTTAGTAATTGTACCGCCAGATTCGTTTTTCCATTCCCAAATTTTATTAATAAAATCTTCGCGGCCTAAATCGTGACGTGTTTTACCTTCTTCAGCGTGTAGTTTACGCTCAACCAACATTTGCGTTGCAATACCCGCGTGGTCAGTACCTACTTGCCATAATGTGTTGTTACCTTGCATACGTTTAAAACGCGTTAGGGTATCCATTATTGTATCTTGGAAGGCGTGGCCCATGTGCAAGCTACCAGTAACATTTGGCGGCGGGATCATAATTGAATACGGTACGCCTTGGCCAGATGGCTTAAAGTAGCCTTTTTGTTCCCAGTCTTGATATAGAGACTGTTCAATATCTTGCGGATTGTAGGTTTTATCCATTACACAGAACCTTAAATAAGTACTTAAATTAGTTGGTTAGTTTGCCTGATTGGCTAGCTATTTATATCTTGCGTGGTGAGATTGGCACCGAGTTGGCGTAGCTTTTTAAAACGCTCGCGGGCTGCTTGTTTAGCAGCAGGTTCTACGGGGACAAAATCAAAAACTTGGTTAAATCGACGAATATAATCCGGTAACTGGGTAGCCAAGTTAATTAAAACTTTACGGTTGCCAACAGGTGGCGTAATGCCAATTTCTACAGGTGCGCCGCCTTTTGGGCCTTCACCTTGTAAATTATGTGGCACAAAACTATCTGGGTCGAATGCCCAAATTATTTCATCAATGGCACAGGCCGTTTCGTTATCGTTTACACAAATAAATACACGCTGCCCATTTCGATACTGATCGGCCGCAACTTGTGCAGCCAAAGCAAAATGATCATCAGCCTTGGCTTTAGACTCATCTTGTTGCTTTAGAACGAAAAATTTAGCGTTCATGTTCATTGTATCGGGGTTTCCCATGACATTGAATGTATACCAAGTTGATACACTTAAATTAAGAGGCAGATTTTGCCATATAACCGAGTTTGCTTCAATTAATACACAAATAAATAAGGCGCCAAATGGCGCCTTATAAAGAGCTATTTTAAACGGTATGTTTAATCTTGAGCGGCTTCACTTACACCGGCTCTATTTAATAAATACTGAGTAAGCATAGGAACAGGGCGGCCAGTTGCGCCTTTTTTAGCGCCACTGCGCCATGCAGTACCGGCTACATCTAAATGTGCCCAGTTGTACTTTTTAGTAAACTTAGACAAAAAACACGCTGCGGTAATTGTACCTGCAGAGCGCCCGCCTAAGTTTGTAAAGTCGGCAAATGGGCTATCTAGTTGATCTTGATAGTCATCCCACAGTGGTAACTGCCATGCACGGTCGCCACTTTGCTCAGAGGCTTTTAATAAGTCATGCGCTAGCGGGTTATGATTTGAAAGTAACCCTGTAGCATGAGCACCTAATGCCACAATACACGCACCCGTTAGTGTGGCTACGTCAATCACTGTATCTGGGTCAAAGCGTTCAACGTAAGTAAGTGCATCACATAATACTAAGCGCCCTTCAGCATCGGTATTAAGTACTTCAACAGTTTGGCCCGACATAGTTGTTAAAATATCACCTGGGCGATATGCATTAGAACTAGGCATGTTTTCACAGCCGGCTAAAACACCAATTACGTTAATAGGTAACTGCATTTGTGCCAGTGCGCGCATTGCGCCAATAACACCTGCTGCACCACCCATGTCGTATTTCATTTCATCCATGGCCTCGCCAGGTTTAATAGAAATACCGCCTGAGTCAAACGTTAAACCTTTACCTACAAGTACAATTGGCGCTTGGTCATCGCTTGCGCCTTTGTAGTTAATAATCGACATAATAGATTCGTTATCACTACCACGGCCAACAGCTAAGTATGAGTTCATACCGAGCTCAGCCATTTTTTCTTCGCCAATAATGTCAACAGTGATGTTATCAAAATTGGTAGCTAGCTCTTGAGCTTGTTCACCTAAATACGCAGGGTTACAAATGTTAGGCGGCATGTTCGCTACGTCTTTACATAGCTTGCTACCTGCTGCAATAGCTAAACCGTGCTCAATAGCGCTTTCGCCAATAGTGAGTTCGCGACGAGTAGGTACGTTAAATACCATTTTACGAAGTGGACGACGCGGGTCTACTTTTTTACTTTTCAGCTGGTTAAACGTATATAAACAATCTTGTGTTGTTTCTACCGCTTGGCGTACTTTCCAGTAGGTATCGCGACCTTTAACGTGTTGCTCTGTTAAAAAGCACACAGCTTCCATAGAACCTGTTTCGTTTAAGGTATTAATTGTTTTAGAAATAATTTGCTTATATTGCTTATCATCAAGCTCACGCTCTTTACCACAACCAACAAGCAATACGCGCTCGCTTAATACATTAGGTACATGATGCAATAATAAAACTTGCCCCGGCTTACCTTCTAGGTCGCCACGGCGAAGTAAATTTGAGATATAACCATCACTGATTTTATCGAGTTGTTCACCAATGGGGGATAACCTACGTGGCTCGTAAACGCCAACTACAATACATGCACTGCGTTGTTTTTCTGGGCTACCACTTTTTACGTTAAATTCCATTGTCACTCCTGATTTTGAGTCATTTAAGTTATAAATTGGGGCTAAAAAATTATTTTCTAGTCTAAATTACGTAACTTATGTAGAGATAGTTTTAATTTTAGCTGACTTTACTAGACTCTTACTGTGTAATTGAACTTTATATGCTTAAGGGCTACTAATGCAACATTATATCGTGCACTTAGGTAGGATAATTAATTTTGATAGCTTATAATAATAGCCTATTTACCAATTTTAACTGGGTAAAATAGCTATTTAACTATTCAACACTCACTATTGTAGTGAAATTCCATGTTTAACAGGGGCGAGCATTGCTTATTTTCCGTTATTTGACCGCTGAGGTTTTAAAATCGCAGGTCGCCGTATTTTTAACTTTGATGACTATTTTTTTGTCGCAAAAGTTTGTTGGCATTTTAGGCGATGCGTCTGAAGGAAGTATTCCTGCTAAGTTAGTTTTATCGATGATTGCGCTAAAGCTTCCGCAACTAGCTTCGCTTATTTTACCTCTGAGTATATTTTTAGGCATTATTTTAGCCTACAGCCGAATTTACGCCGATAGCGAAATGACCGTTCTTAAAGCCTGTGGCGTAAGTGAATGGTACGTTGTACGAGTAACCCTAATTTCAAGCGTTGGTTTGGCTATATTGGCGGCTGCATTAACTATGTATATTGCCCCTTGGGCAAGCGAGCAAGAGTATCAATTAAAAGAACAAGCTAAAGCTGATGCCGGATTATCAGCGCTCAGAGCGGGGCGGTTTCAAGAAACCGGCAATGAAAAAGCCGTGGTGTTTATTCATAATATTGAAAAGGGCGGCAAAGAGCTAAACAAAGTGTTTGTAGCACAACTGCCTGATAGCGAAAAAGACAACCTAGCTCGCTTAGTATACGCCGAGCAAGGTGTCGTTGTGGAGTCAATCAGTGGTGAGCAACAACTTGTTCTTACTGATGGTAAACGCTACGAAACCGACGGTAAAACACCGGCACTTAATTTAACCGAATTTGACGGGTACAGTGTGCAAATTCGTGAACAAGAAATAGAGCACCAGCGTCGTAAATTAGAAGCCGTACCTACTAATCAGCTACTTGCTTTAAATACCTCTGAGTCTATTGCTCAGTGGCAATGGCGTATAGCTATACCACTTTCTATTCCTTTGCTTACTTTACTGGCTGTGCCATTAAGTGTGGTTAATCCTCGCCAAGGTAAATTTGCAAAATTAGTGCCTGCAATTAGCTTGTACTTAGGGTATTTCATTTTACTTAATGCCGCCAAATTTGCAGTAGAAGATGGCAAAATTCCGCCTTCAATAGGCCTGTGGTGGATACATTTAAGTGCACTCTTTATTGGCAGTTTATTAATTATTAAAGGGCGCCCGTTAGGTGCTTGGCTTAAAGCTGTTATTACTAAGCGGGAGTTAGGCGTATGATGAAAACGCTTGATTGGTATTTAGGTCGTAGTGTTTTACAAACAACCGGCTTTGCATTGCTGGTACTTGTAGGTATTAGCACCTTAATTAAATTTATCGACCAGTTAAAATCGGTAGGGCGCGGCAGCTACGATTTAATGACTGCGATGCTTTATACTTTGTACTCTATACCTGGTGATTTAGTTATATTTTTCCCTATGGCGGCACTGATAGGTGGTTTAACGGGCTTAGGCGCACTTGCCTCAAATAGTGAGCTAGTTGTTATGCAAGCAGCGGGAATGTCGCGCTTGCAAATTATTGGTTCAGTAATGAAAACCGCTGTATTTATGGCGGTATGTATGATGGCTTTAGGCGAGTGGGGCGCACCAGAAGCGCAGCTGCATGCCAAAGAAATGCGTAATCAAGCAATACATGGTGGCGATGTATTTAATGCTCAAAAAGGTGTTTGGGCAAAAGATGGCAACAACTTTATTAATATTGAAGATGTAGATCAAAACGGAAAATTAAATGGTTTGCACATGTATCACTTTGATAAATCGTTAGATTTAACGCAAATCACAAAAGCCCGTGAGGCCGTAAGCCGAGATGAAGGCTGGTTATTACGTGATGTAAATAAAGTACATATAACAGATGATGAAATTAGCAGTGAACAAATAAAAGAAGAGTTTTATCCATCGCAATTAACAGCTGAAAAGCTAGGCGTGGTATCGGTAAAACCTGAGTCGCTTTCGTTCACAGGCCTTTGGTCATATCTTGGCTACTTAAAGCAGAACGAGCAAGACACTAGTACATACGAGTTAGCGTTATGGCGAAAAATAATGCAGCCAGTATCTGTTGCGGTTATGTTGTTAGTGGCACTGTCGTTTATATTTGGCCCGCTGCGTACGGTAACAATGGGCGCACGTATTATTATGGGTGTAGTAACTGGGATTATATTTCACTTAACTAACGAAATATTTGGCCCTGTGGTTATGGTTTACCAAATACCCGCTATTATCGGTGCTGTACTGCCAAGTGTTATATTTATAAGTTTTGCTACGTATTTAATGAATAAACGGGTATAGCTGTTTATTTATGCATTAAAAAGGGTGACCAATGGTCACCCTTTTTGCTTTTAGTTACTTTAATTAGTACTAATCAAGCTCTCGGTAAATGCGTTTATTTTCTTCTTTGGTAAGCGCTATGACCTCTGTTTTAGAGAGGTAATCTTGCAGTGCTTTATTGTTTTTAAAATCAACTAATACCAGTAAATTACCCAAACCAAGCAATGCACAAAGACTGCGAATAATAGCCTGCGGCCAGCTAATTAAGTTACCTTCAAGAGTTTGCACCTTTAAACGCCATGCACGCATACCGATTGTTTGACCGCTTTTAGTCCAAAAATAGCCAAAAAATACTAAGGTAACAATAATAAGTAGGGCACTTCTAATACTTGAAAATAATAACGATTCTTGAATAAGTGCCGATACATCTTCAGCGCCATTTAAACTAATAACATCGAGAGAAATAAGCCCTTGTACGGCAAACAAATAGAGTACAACCGTTAACATAGCAAACGCAATAATGGCTAACGTATCGTAAACTAACGAAGCAAAGCGACGCCAAAAACCAGCACGTGGAAACTCACCCGACATAAATATACTCTCACTATTAATATGCGCGCTAGTTTAGCAAAAAAGCTTACAAATACTAAGCGCTATAGTTTAGCGATACTATTTAACCTAATAATTACTTTTATAAATGTTAATAGGTGGCTAAATGTTAAGCGGTTGATCATGCTAATGTCATAAAACGCTTGCCGCTAACCCTATTGTTTGTATAATGCTTGGCATAGAGACGAAGGCACATAAATAATCCTTAGCTCTAAAGTGGTTTTTCTTTATCTTCTCGTGTTTAGAAGGTTAAAGAAAAATGACGCCAGCGTGATGAAATTGGTAGACATGGGGGATTCAAAATCCCCTTCCGAAAGGAGTGGCGGTTCGAGTCCGCCCGCTGGTACCACTTTTTATAACCTCTGCTAGTTTTAGCAGAGGTTTTTTTATGTCTGAAATTTGTGTTGGGGCGAACTCGAGCACCACTCAAGTGGCGCTAGCATCAGTTACAGTCCACCTGCGGGTACCTCTTTTTATAACCTCAGCTAGTTTTAGCAGAGGTTTTTTTATGTCTGAAATTTGTGTTGGGGCGAACTCGAGCACCACTCAAGTGACGCTAGTATCAGTTACAGTCCACCTGCGGGTACCTCTTTTTATAACCTCTGCTAGTTTTAGCAGAGGTTTTTTTATGTCTGAAATTTGTGTTGGGGCGAACTCGAGCACCACTCAAGTGGCGCTAGTATCAGTTACAGTCCACCTGCGGGTACCTCTTTTTATAATCTCTGCTAGTTTTAGCAGAGGTTTTTTATGCCTGAAATTTAGTAGGTGAGTTCGAGCATCATTCAAAGTGACGTTATTATTTGTATTCCAAGTGCAGGTACCTTTTTATAATTCTGACCAAATTAATTAGGGTTTCTTTCTAAAATTTGGGTGTTTTGATTTAAGTGAATCTGAGAGCTCTTTTATAGTTTGCATTGCGTGCATAAAAAGAGTTATGTCAGATCCATAAAATAGTAACTGTATTTAAAAATGATGTAAGCTATAACTCAACAGCTCTTTTTGATAACACTAAATCGGTTGTTGGCTTCATTAAAATAATAAAGGAAAACAGGATGAAAAAATCACTACTTTCAGTGGCATTAGGTTTTGCTGCGCTAGGTGCGTTTAACGCACAGGCAAACCTTGATCAGCACGTTAAAAATGTAGAGCAGCAGGTAATTGAATGGCGACGCGATTTTCACCAAAACCCTGAGCTTGGTAACCGCGAAACGCGTACCGCAGGCATTGTGGCTAAACATTTAAAGTCGTTAGGTATGCAAGTACAAACCGATATTGCTTACACAGGTGTTGTTGGTATTTTAAAAGGCGCAAAGCCTGGCCCTACAGTAATGCTACGCGCCGATATGGATGCACTACCGGTAACAGAAAAAACAGATGTGCCATTTAAATCAACCAAAACCACAAATTTCCGTGGCGTTGATGTAGGCATAATGCACGCTTGTGGCCACGACACGCACGTAGCTATGTTAATGGGCGCTGCCGAAGTATTAGCAAATATGAAAGATGAATTGCATGGCAACATCATGTTTGTGTTTCAGCCTGCTGAAGAGGGCGCACCTTTAGGCGAAGAGGGCGGTGCAGAGTTAATGCTTAAAGAAGGTATTTTTACTAAATATAAACCTGACGTAGCATTTGGTCTACACATCACATCGAGCCTACATACAGGTAAAATTGGCTATCGAAGTGGGCCGTTTATGGCCAGTGCTGATCGCTTTGAAATAACCGTACATGGTCGCCAAGCGCATGGCTCAGCACCGTGGACAGGCGTTGACCCTATTGCTGCCGCTGCGCAAATTGTAACGGGCGTTAACCACATTGTGAGCCGCCAAGTAAATATAACCAAAGAGCCCGCTATTGTGTCGTTTGGTAAAATTGCCGGTGGTGTACGTAATAATATTATTCCTGAAGAAGTTGAAATGGTCGGAACTATTCGTAATTTTGATATGGATAATCGCGCGCAAATCTTTGAAAATATTAAAACAACCGCTACGTATATAGCTAAATCGTCGGGGGCAACGGCTGATGTGCATATTCACGAAGGTTACCCTGTAACGGTTAATAACCCTGAGCTTACAGCGCAAATGTTACCTAGCCTTGAAAAAGCAGCGGGTAAGCAGAATGTGCTAGAAATGGGTAAAATTACTGGCGCAGAAGACTTTTCGTTTTATGCATTAGAAATACCCAGTGTATTTGTGTTTTTAGGTGGCACGCCTGCAAACCAAGATTTAAAAACGGTAGCAAGTAACCACTCACCGTATTTTTACGCTGATGAGTCATCGTTTAAAGTGGGCACAAAAACACTTAGCCAATTAGCGGTAGATTACTTAAATAGCCACAAATAATGTCGTAATTATCCAGCGAGTAAAGTAATTGCTGGCTGGGTATTGTTGTTTATATTAACAAGCTGCACTATGTGTGCACTTTAACCTAACACGTTTAAATTTATGTCTGATCAACCCTTTTTGGCACCTAAGCAACAACGCAGCCAGCAAACCCAAGAAAAACTATTAAAAGCGTTGCATCATAGTTTAAAAAGTAAGTTTTTTGAGCACATAAGTATAAAAGAGTTGGCCGATTACGCCGAAGTGTCGGTAGGTACGTTTTACCGTCGCTTTAAAAATAAAGAGTCGCTGCTGCCCATGTTGTATCAAGACTTTGGTATGGATTTAAATAACTGGGTAACAGAGCTTGAGACACAGAGCTATAAAAACCTAGACGATGTAGTTAACACTCTATGTCATAAAACGTATGTATTTTTATCATCACAGCAGGGAATATTTAGAACACTGCATTTAAATTCGCGTTTGCACAGCGAGTTATTAGGCACCGATAAACACATAAACAGACGAGTTATTTATCAGCGTTTAGCGCAATTAATTACCCAAACAGATACTAAAGTAAGCGAGGCGGCAGCAAGTACGGCGGTATTTTTAATTGTTAGCTCATTGCTTGATAAAGTGCTTTATCACGATTTAACGCCTGCGATTGCTTGCCCTTTAAGTGCAGCGCATTACGCAGAAGAACTACCTAAAATTGTGTTAGCTTATTTAGGTTAAACACCTTTAAACATGCTCAAGGAGAGTAAAATGAAAATTACTGGAAGCTGCTATTGTGGTGAAATTAAATACCAAGCAGAATCTCAAAACAATAATGCACTTATTTGCCATTGCAGCGATTGCCAACGTATGTCGAGCGGTCCATTTAGAGCCGTTATAATTGCAGAGCCAAACTCGGTTGTGTTTACCCAAGGCGAGCCAAAAGAGTTTGTTAAAACAGCCCAAAGTGGTAACAAGCGTGCGCAGGGATTTTGTGGCACATGTGGTACAACACTTTATGCTACAAATGCAGAAAAAGAAGGTCGTGTTTATGGGTTGCGTATTGGTGCGGTTGATCAGCGCGATGAGTTTAAACCGTCTGCACAAATTTGGTCACAATCTACGCTCGCGTGGCTAAACGATTTACACAAAGTGCCGGCCTTTGAAACTACACCTCAATAAACAGGTAGGCTATTAATGAAAACACTGATAAAAACAGCCTTATTAGCAAGTGTACTACTTACCGTTTTTGCGCAGGCAAAATCCAGTAATGTCGACTTTTTAAATACAGGCAAAGCGAATCCTAACTTGCCATTTTCGCAAATAGTAAAAGCAGGTAATACGCTTTATATGTCGGGACAAATAGGGATTAACCCTGCAACCGGTAAGTTAGCAGCGGGTGGTTTTGAAGGTGAAGCTAAGCAAACTCTTGAAAATATTAAGCGCACTTTAGAGCTGCATAACTACAGCATGAGCAATATTGTAAAATGCACGGTTATGCTGACCGACATAAGCGACTTTAAAGCGTTTAACGCTATTTATACGCAATATTTTAGTGCGCCGTATCCTGCACGTAGTGCCTTTGCTGTTAAAGCGTTAGCCCTTGATTCTTTAGTAGAAGTTGAGTGTATAGGCTCACTTTAAATTTAAAAAGTAAGTTTTCTGAAATTTTTTTAGCCAAATGACTGTCTATTTATAAGTCAGTCATTTGGAGGAAAATATGTGTAGTTCACCTAAAAGCAGCCGAGCAGTTAAAAAATCAGCCATTAACTTTAATGACGAGCTAACCCAAGAGCAGCGCCTGCGTTTTGCAGCAAAAGCTAATTTAGCACAAGAGCGCCGCGCACAGCGCGAAGCTACTCATAAACGCTATGAGAAAAAATATACCCCTGTAAAAAAGCCAGCAACGGGCTTGTTTTCATGGTTACAGCAGTTAGTAAGTTAGTTACAGCAGTAAAAAATTAACTGTTATTAAGCGTGGTATTTTTACCGCTAAACCATCCGCATATAGCACATAACACGCCCGCAACAGCACATAGCCACAATGGCGCACTCCAGCTCCCTGTTGCAGTATGCAATGCCCCTGCAACCATAGGGCCAATAGCCGCCAGCAAATAACCAATACTTTGTGACATACCCGAAAGCGATGCCGCTTGCGTGGAGTCATCAGTACGTAGGCTAATAAACGATAGCCCTAAAATAAAACACGCTCCAGAACTAAAACCAAGTAGTAGTGTCCATACCAAGGCAAAACTTGGCATATACAACAAACCAAGCGCACATGTTGCACTAAGTGATGCAAGTATAAAGCTAAGCGCGCTTTGATCTTTGAGCTTGGCAAGTAGCGGTATAAGTACAAGCCCAGGTATGGCGGTCGCAATTTGAAAAGCCCCATGATAGGCGCCTGCTTGCGTAGCGCTTTGGCCCGCTTCGGTTAAAATGCCCGGCAACCACGTAATGATGATGTAGTTTAAAAACGAATTTAAACCTAGCAATAGTGTAATTTGCCATGCAAGAGCATAACGCCAAATGCTTTTAGTAAGTGTTGAGGTATGTGCTGTTTGTGTAGGTTTTGTGTGTTTATTTAATTGCGCCATCCATACAATTAAAGTGGTGACTGTAATAAGCGCACTTGCGCCTAAAGCAAATTGCCAGCCCAACCCTTCATATTGGCTAAGCGGGTAAACTAACGCTGAAAACCCACCCGATGTAACGCCCATAGTAAGTACATAAGCAGAGGTCATAACGGCGACTTTTGCGGCAAAGTCACGTTTTATTAAACTCGGTAATAAAACGTTAGCTATAGCAATACCAGCACCAATAATAGCTGTGCCAACAAACAACATTATTGACGAATTAAACACCCGCCCAGCAATACCCATTAATATTAAAAATACGGCAAAAAATAAAGTGCGCTCAAGCCCTTGGCGTTTAGCTAGGCTTGCTGCCATGGGCGATATAATCGCAAATGCAATAAGCGGTAACGTGGTGATAAACCCCGCCTGCGAAGCGGTTAAACCAAAGTGCGCAATTATTTGATCAAGCACTGGCGCAACACCTGTAAAAGGTGCACGTAAATTGGCGGCAATAAGTAAAATACCTATTACCAGTAGTATGCTCGAAAAGCGCGACGTGCCAGTATTGCTTTGAGGTGTGTGTGTCATTATTAAAAATAAGTTAGCTAATTATTGGTGCTAGTATAATTAAATCGGCACTATTATAATTTAGCTATACTGACATTAAATTGCTAAAAACAGACAAAACTATGTTTGAACCTAAAGGGTGGGGCTATCTGCAAAATTATGAGCATATGGTGCAGCCCATAATCGCCAAAGTAGATACCGCACAAGGCAGTAAAGAATACCCTTTACATACTCACCCAAAGGGGCAATTAATATTAGCGCTTGATGGCTATGTAACCTGCGAAGCGGCAAATAAAATGTGGATGGTGCCAACTCACAGCGCTATTTGGGTGCCTGCTAATACGTGCCACAGTAATCGTGCATCAGATAACGCCAATTTATGCTTTGTATTTATTGATGCCAACCTAAAAGGCATGCCCACACACACTTGTACTTTGGCTATTACTTCCCTCGTTAAAAGCTTAATGCTTAAGCTGGCAAGCGAAAACCAAGCTTATAGCGAAGGAGATAAAACCGCGCGTTTAGCCCAAGTATTGTTTGATTTATTAATAGAAATGCCAGCGCAGCCGCTTGATTTTGCGCTTTCTAAGCATGTAGTTATACAAACCATGAGCCGGGAGTTAATTGAGCATCCCAATAACCGCAAAACCCTTGCACAATGGGCAGTGCAATTTGCGTTAACCGAACGTACGTTGGCACGACTTATAAAAAAGCAAACCGGCATGACCTTTGGTAAGTGGCGAACGCAACTACATATAATTACCGCGCTGCAGGCACTTTCAGATGGGCAAAGCGTACAGCAAGTGTCGGAGTTATTAGGGTATGAATCGGTGAGTGCGTTTATAACTATGTTTAAAAAGGTAATGGGAAAATCGCCCACTAAATACTTGGGCGATTTAAATTAAGCTAAATATGTGCTTTACCAAGTATACGTGGCTGAGAGCATTGCGTTACGTGGCTTACCAGGGAAGTACCTGTCGCCAGTAAAACTAGTGAAATCGGCACGCTCTGCGTAAGCTTCGTCGGTAAGGTTTATTACACGGGCAAGCACTTCTAGCTTATTGGTAACTTGCCACTTTGCACGTAAGCTTAAAATATCATGGCCCTCGTAGCTATGAAGGTTTTCTGGGTCGGTATAGTAACTACTTACGCTATGCCATTGCAGTGCAAGCGCTAGGTTATTAAAGGCTTGCCAATTTAAATCAAGGTTAGCAATGTTGCGCGGCGCAGTATCTACCTCGTTGCCGTTAATATTTAAGCCACTCACTAACTGGTTATTAGTATACGTATGCTTTGCATGTGTACCTGCAAATTGTAAGTTAAGTGTTTTACTTAATGCGTAGTCTACTTCAAGCTCAATACCACGATGGCGAGAGCTGCCATTATTAACGTTAAAAAAGTCGCTATCGCGATAAATAGTGTTGTGCTTACTCATGGCATACACAGCCAATGCATAACTCACATCGCTGTAATATCCTTTTAAACCAAGCTCGGCATTATTAGCTATTTCTGGGTTTAAATTAGCGGTGGTTTGATCGCGTTGTAATTGGTATAGCTCAGCCGCTTGGGGCGCTCTGTAACCACGCGAAAAGTTAGCATATACAGTATTGTTGTTATTGACCTTATAGCTTACACCTAGCTTAGGCGATGTATTGCTAAAACTATTTTTACCACTAGCTGGGCGGCTATAGCGGCAACCGCCAAAGCTACATTCACTGCCATCATCTTTTGTACGGCCAGTAAGCATATTATTAGTATAATCGTACTGCATATGCTCATATCTTAGGCCGGCGCTAATAAACCATTTATTTAATTGCCAATCAATAGATGCAAATGGCGCATACAGTGTTGCGTTTACGTCGTAATCGTAGTGTTTGCCTTGCGGTACTGTGGCAACTAAAAATGCAGAGCCCTGAGTTGGTTCGTTTTGGCTTTGTGTAAAATCGCTGCGGGTATATTCGCCATCAAGCCCTAGGTTTACTTTTATATTACTTTGTAAATTGTGCTGATAAAGAGATTGCACCCCAAAGCCTGTTTGGCTATTAGTTTCAAGTGGGGTGCCGGGTAAAAAGTGCTTAAAAAAGTCCATGCTTTGGTCGCGCACATAAGGTGTAATAGAAAACACATTCCCGTTTTTTAATTGCCACTGGGCATTGCTCCACGCTCTAAATGAGCGGGCTTTTCTAAATGCATCGGGGTCAAAGTTTTGCTGTGCTATGTCTTCGTTTTTATAGCTTTCAAAACCCGTTATAAAGCCCGCTGTTTGCTGATCTAAATCTGTGTATGTAAGGCCAGAGGTAAGTAATAGGTTTGAACGCTCAAAGCGGTGGCGAATATTTACTTTTTGCTGTTTTACGCTCTCGTCGTCGCGATAACCAGTATCGTCAGTCACACTTGCGTTAATGCCAATCCCACTGTTGCCGTAGTCTTTCCCTGCGCGTAATTTATAACGAGCATAACCGTATGATCCATAGTCAAGCCCTAGCAGTCCGCCACCTTGGGTGGTGTCAGGCGTTATTACATTAATAACACCATGCACGGCATTAGAGCCATAAAGCGCAGAGCCCGGGCCTTTTAATACTTCAATACGCTTTGCCATTTCGCTATGCGCTTCAAATAGCTCGTTTATATTACAAAAGCCCGCAGCGCGAAGTGGTATGCCATCTTCAAGGGTGAGTATGCCGCCACATGCTGCCGCGCCCGAAAGCACAGGCGAGCGAAGTGCAGGTAAATACTCTTGCCCGTTACCACGTTGTACATTTGCGCCAGCAATACGCTGTAATGATTCTTCAACATGAGTTGGCGCAATACTGTTTAATTGCGCCTCAGATAAGGTGCTAATAGTAAGAGGAAGGGGTGTGGCAAGTGCTTCTGTACGCGAGGCGGTGGTTGTTAACGTTTCTATAGCATCATCGTTTTGATTATCAGCAATTGCAACATGGCTTAGTGGCAATAATAGCGGCAAAAAATAAGGTTTCATACATTCCTTTAAGGTAAGTAACGCTTTATTAACGCCATGGTAAGGTGTTTTAAACAATTTTTAAACCGATTGCGTTAAAGTGTGCGAACTCTATAAACCCTATACGTTATCGATAATACAAAGCACGCCAGTGCAGGCACCACTAAAGCGAGTATTGAGTAATACTCAAATAAAATAAACCCAGTAATACCGCCAAATAAAAAACCAATAATAATAAGTAAAAACATTACACCTTTTCGGCTATCAAAGGTTTCCCCTTTAAGTGCTTTACCTATCATTAGGCCAAGGTCGGTAAAAATTCCGGTTAAGTGAGTAGTACGCACTACGGCGCCGCTATAATTAGTGGCTAATGCATTTTGTAAACCACACGCGGCGCTGGCAAGTGTAATGCCATAAACATAAGACTGGTCGAGCAAATAAGCACTTAAAAGTAGTAAAAGGCCTTCAATAAATAACAAAGTGTCGTAATGTCGGCCAAGCTTTAACGAGCCACCAGTGAGTAAAAAGCCAGAAAGCGCCGAGCCCAGCATAAAGCTTAAAACTATACTCATTAGTAGTAACGCAGCAGAGGTACTGTTCATTAGTTTTATACCAAGTAAAGTAACACTGCCCGAAAGGTGAGAAATAGCCTGATGCTCAAATCCTAATAACCCTACAGCATTCACAATGCCAGCAATAAAGGCGAGCGCAAACGCGCCATATTCAACCCACTGTGGTAATTTTGTAAACATTAGATATCTCGTAAATATAATCGTGGCTATTGTTTTTGATTTTTAAAACGTATTATTTGCTCATCAACCAACTTGGTGTTTATTACGCCGTGTTTAAAGGCAATATAAACAGGAAGAGCAAACTCATTTAACTGCCTAGCGGTTATGTTTTTATGGTTTTTTGCATACCATAATCCGGCCTGATAATTAGTTATTGCGTAATCAACGCGGTTTTTATCAAGTAGCTCAAAAGTGGCTTTAGTGGAGAGCGAGCGCATTAAATTACTATCATCAATATTGTAATGCGCAGCAATAATGTTTGGGAAAGCAACACCTCTCAACATAGCTATACGCGCAGCTGATAAATCCGTTGTGTTTAACTGCTCCTTGGTTTTACCAAATAAACCAAATTGGGTGATATGCAGTGGCTCACTGGTAAAGTCTAAATATTGAGTGCGCTCTTTGTTATTTGCCAGTGAAAAATAGCAATCGTAATACCCGAGTGTCATTTCTTTTTTAATGCGTGCCCACGGTAAATGCATCACATCAATGTTTAAATTTAAATTACGCTCAATAAACCTTAAGTACTCTATATCAAGGCCAGAAAAGGTATTGGTTTGCTCATCATATATTGTAAAAGGAGGGTAGTGCGTGGTTGCGCAGCGAAGCGTTTTATTAGGCGTTGCCAATAATAGCTGAGAAAAAGTTAAAGCTAAAAACACCAATACAGCGCGCATAAACACAAACCCAAAAATTTTTATAAGTATAGAACCTGAGCGCTTATTATACAGATTAATTGCTTTAAATTGTGTTGATCTATGTATTTTTATATCGCGTATAAATTAAATTTATGAGAGCCACATGTTTAACGCAGAGCAGCAATCGCGCATTATTGAAATGGCGTGGGAAGATAGAACACCATACGAGGCAATAGAGCAGTTATACGGGCTTAAATATCCGCAGCTGGTGGTATTTATGCGCGAACATATTTCAAAAGGAAGTTTTAAAGTGTGGCGCAAACGCCACGTAGGGCGTACTACAAAACATTTAAAACTTCGCGACCCTTCAATAATGCGCAGCCATTGTAAAACCCAATATAAACATCGCTAGTTTTAAACTCGTTGTTTCATACAATGTTCAGTCGTGTTTGTTAATCTTTAGGTATTAACTACACAAGAGATT
Organism: Pseudoalteromonas carrageenovora IAM 12662; assembly: GCF_900239935.1. NCBI lineage: Bacteria > Pseudomonadati > Pseudomonadota > Gammaproteobacteria > Alteromonadales > Pseudoalteromonadaceae > Pseudoalteromonas > Pseudoalteromonas carrageenovora. The sequence continues at coordinate 2,930,516 of NZ_LT965928.1, read as the reverse complement.
ATGTATGAAAGCACCTATTTATACCGCTTTAATCGCATTTGCTTTATTTTCAGTGAGCGCTGATGCAAAACCACATAAAGAAAAGCATGCTTATAAACACGGCCATAATAAGCATTACTCAAGTAAACACTATGACGATAACCACCTTTCTAAAAAAGAAGAAATAAAGCTGATACGTGCAGGATGGACGCCACCAGGCTTGAGTAAACGTTATCACCGAGGTGATTTTTTAGAGCGTGATATATATAAGCAAGGTAGAGTGATTGAACGCTCTAGAGATAATGGTACAGTAAGTATAGTAATTGACCGTACGATTATTCATATGGTCCACGATACTCGAGAAATTCTTTCTATTTTAAGTCGTTAAGTTAACTTTATAAGGATATTTAAATGCTTATTGTATTGGCTATAATTGCAGGCTTTTTTTTACTAGTCACCTTATTACCTATGTCATACAGCCAGCATTATTTAGTTCGTAGCTGTGACTTTGTTCGTTTACAAGTTTTTTATATAGCTAGCTTTGTTGGAGTGGCTTCACTTTTATTACTTTGGCAAAGCGGTAATACAGGGTATTTACTCACAGCTTTAACGTCACTCGTTATTATGGTACTACAAGGGAAGTGGATTTTTCCTTATACTTGGCTTGCTAAAAAAGAAGTTAAAACAGCTTCTGTGAGTGAAGATCACAGTGTAAGAATAATGTCGGCTAATGTGCTTATGTCAAACCACAATAGCGAGCAGCTTATTTCACTTGTTGATAAGCATCAGCCTGATTTATTAATAACACTTGAAAGCGATAGCTGGTGGGAAAACAAGTTATCGGTACTAAAAAAACACTACCCATACTTTATAGAGTGCCCAAAAGACAACCGCTATGGCATGCACTTATACAGTAAATTTAAAATTCTTGACGCTCAAATATGTGAGTTAATTGAAGATGATATACCCTCAATTCATATATTGTTTGAAAACGATGAAGGCCTGCAAATGCAAGGGCACTTTATTCATCCCGCACCACCAAGCCCCACTGAAGAAGACTCATCGCGCCCACGCGACTCGGAGCTAATAATGGTGGCTAAAGCACTTAAAAATCCAACCAGACCAACAATTGTAGCGGGCGATTTAAATGATGTGGCATGGTCGCGTAGCACCCGTTTGTTTATGCAAATAAGTGGTTTTTTAGACCCACGCAAAGGCCGTGGTTTTTATAATACCTTTCACGCGAGTTACTTTTTTATGCGCTGGCCGCTGGATCATTTATTTCACAGCCAAGGCTTTAAAGTAAAACGTATTAAGCGCCTTGCTAAATATGGCTCAGACCACTTTGCACTGCTTACCGAGCTGGTGTTTGAAAATGCTAAGCAGCATTCATTAGAAGATAAATCAGACGAGCTTAAGCAAGAAGAGATACAAGAGCTTGCTATGAGCAAAGCCGATAAACGAAAAGTACCAAGGTTTGAGGAGGGCTAGCTGTTAGTTGAATACGTTTTAACTTGAACGCTCAGGTTTAATTCATGATATTTCATCAAACTTGATAACTTCATCAGCTAGTGTAGGTCGGATAAGCGAAGCGCCATCCGACACAGTAAAATACCTTGCCAATTATAATCAATATTTTATGTTTTCGAGTGGCAAGAAAGTGCCAATTGCAGCCATTCCGGTATAACTCGTTTCTGCCCCAAAATGTTTTAGCTCAAAGAAAGGGTTAGGCTCTGGCAAATTTTTTGGGCTACTTGGATTTATTAATAAACATCAGAAATGAACTTCGCTAGCTACCGTTCAATACACAGCGAATACACATTTAAATTGCATTCACTTTCAGAGGCTTCCGTGGTACATTCGATTAGTTAAGAGTACATTGGCATGAAGGCGGTAACGGCATCTGCTTGGCCTATAGCGTAGAAACACCATCGCAAATAAGCATAGAGTTAGAGGCATGTATACTTGGAAGTTCAAATCTTCCTGAAACAACAACCATCCGTAAGGATATAACAACAGTTCTGAAAACACCAACTAAGAGGAATAAGCCTATGAATAATAGTCTGAAAACTAAAGTGTTGCGTTGGGTCAAGGCTACCGTTATTGCTGTTTCAATGGGGTTATCTGGTTCACCCAGCCTTCAACCCAATGTACTTTAATTTACACCAGTTAAATTAATTCTTCGGTTCATCTTTTCTCTTTAGTTCAGCTCATCTCTTATTAAAACTGTTTCGTGCTATGTCAGCCTGTTCGGACTGAAACATTTCTTTGCCCCAAAACGTGTTGAGGCGAATGCCTCAAAAGAGCGATCAGCGGACACTGAAAAAGTTAAATTTATTCCTGTGTTTTAAGTAAAAATCTAATTTTGTCCAATAATATTATTAAACGCCGTTTTGGGGCAAAATAACATGCTTAATTTCTAGCTGCTTTAATTACTTGTTTACAAAGGTAATTATTGGTGAAATTGTCATGATACGTAATATAGGCCGTTTTGGTGTGTTATAAACCACCACAATGGTGTTTAATAAGCTGTTAGCTCTCTATTGTATTTACACAGGTAATCTCGATGAGTTTATCTCCGTGGGCAAAAGGTCCATTAGAACTAATAAAGCATGCGTTGGAACATTTAAATGACGGTGGAGACACAGATCGTCGTATTGCTTTGATTGGCTTTGATAATGCAACAGAAGTGTGCGTGGATGTATTTATTCGATTACCGCCTAAGCTTCGTAACAATTATGAAATTAAACGAGAAGATGTAACTAAACACCTACGTAGTTTTAATAGCAAAATTGGTTTTGTAGAAGATTATATTAATGAAAAAGCTATAGAAACAGACCTTTCTATTAATGAACTTCTTTGGTATCACACATTACGGAATGAACTTTATCATTCTGGCAATGGTATGGTTCCTGAACTCCATGTATTAGAGGGGGCGAGAGATAATTGTTTAGCTGTTTATAGTTGCCTATTTAGTGTCGATGCATTTGAAATGCTTGGAGTTACTAAAGAGGCTAAAGAGCAAGATATGCCATTTGTTTCTCAAAATATTGAAATGGAATATCTTCGAACATTTATTGAATTTGAAAAAAGTTTAAGAAAGTATGTAGTAAAGCGTAAAGGTCCAGAAAAAGCGAAACGGGGTGCATTTATGCACATTCGTGAATTTGGAGGTGAGCTAGGTTTTACTCCAGATCTACTTAATAGGCTACGTGAAGCTAATCAAATGAAAAATGGTATCGTTCATGGTGATGACGAGATATTAATTCCTGATTTCAATTACGAAACTGCTACAGATACTCTGATTGAAGCAAATGAATTAGTAAACTGTAAGCTAGAGAGCTAACAAAAAATTTAAACTCAACTAAAACAGTGGGTTACGTTTCGCTTCGCTACACATTTTAACCCACGATTTTAGTCCGCTTAATGCGGCGTTAGGCATTATTTTATACAACTATCGGAGATGTACATGACAGGCTTGGAAATAATAGGTGCAATTGGAGCTTTATCCGCTTTTTTATCAGTTTTACAAAACGAAGGGAATATAGCTAGTCAAGTTGAGAGTAATGCTCTAAAAGAGCTTAATAAAGCTGTATCTAGGACTGAAGGGTATTTTTCTCGGGACGTTATGAATAGAAACTTAGATGAAGCGAAACATGAATTAAGTGAGCTCTGGAATAATGCGTCGATTGCATGCGCCGATGCGGGCTATGAAAAAATGCAGAGGCTATGCCAAATTAAAGGTGTTTATTGGCTAAATCCAACTAATTGGACTGATGAAGAGATTGAAGCATCTGGTATTCAATTAGCAGAAATGAGAAAGAAACTTGATATTGCATTAGCTGATTAAATGCCTAACAAGAGTCTAAGGTTACGACAGTCCGCTTCTGGCACAGAGCCGTCCTTCGGCTCTAACTCATTTATGTCCAAAAATGAGTTTGATCGACCGTCTGTTTCTCGCTCATTATTGCCCGTCAGGTTAAGTCTAGTGAAATAGATTGCATTGCATAGTTAAAGTTTTTATATTGTTCGGCAATATTTTACTTGGTGCTAATAAAGCACTGCGTGCAAAGGAAAGCATGTGAATTATAAAAAAATGTACTACCCAGTTAAGGCGCTTGCTGCCTTATCTTTAGTTGCAGTTGCAATTAAGTACTGGATGCCAACGGAGATTGGCTTTGCGTTTATGCTATTGCCTTATTTAGTTTTGTATTTTTTAGCGAGTGCTAACAACTACCAAAATAAACGACTCTTTCTTATCAGAATTATAGCTGCATTATTTACTATTATTTTAGCGCCAGTTCTCATTTTTGGCATTGAACCTGACCCTCAGGCCGGAATAGGTATCATGTTTTTGCTGGTGATGCAGCTAACTGCAATTAGTGCCTCAGAATTTATTATATTATTTTTTAATGTTGATAATGATTAAGAAGAAAAATGTACATTTTCAGCTATTAGTATTTAGTTTCGTGGGGTTTGGTCAGTAAAGGATGAGCTCTGCTGTAATCTAATTTTAATCAAAAAAAACCTAAAAGAGGTTACCCACTTTTAGGTTTTTTATATATTGGTATTTAAAGCTATATTAGCTATTAATCATAATACATTTGATATTTACAAACTCGCGCATACCAAAGCCGCCATGTTCTCGGCCGTAGCCACTTTCTTTAACACCACCAAACGGTAGGTTTGGCTGTGCAAGACCATAACCGTTAATGTTGATCATACCGGTATCAAAGTGCTTTTTAGCCAGTTCAATGGCTTTTTTCTCATCTTTAGAGAAAATACCGCCGCCTAAACCATAGCGAGAGTCGTTGGCGATACGCATGGCATCGTCGTTGTCTTTTGCTTTAATAAGCGAGGCAACTGGGCCAAATAGCTCATCATCGTATGCTGGCATGCCTGGTGCTAAGTTATCTAGCAGAGTAGGTGGGTAGTAATAACCCGTTTGCGAAGGTACTTCGCCACCAGTAATTACATTTGCACCGGCCTTAACCGATTGCATTACTTGGTCATGAATTTTGTCACGTAAATCTTCACGTGCCATTGGGCCTAGGTCTGTATCATCAGCCATTGGGTCGCCCATTTTTAACGCTTCAAATTGCTCTTTAATTTGGGCTTTAAAGTCATCATAAAGTGATTCAACTACAACAAAACGTTTTGCTGATACACAGGTTTCACCGTTGTTGATCATACGCCCTGTTACACAGGTTTTAACGGCAAGCTCTAAGTCGGCATCATCCAGTACTAAGTAAGCATCGTTACTACCTAGCTCCAGTACTGTTTTTTTAACGTGTTTACCGGCTTCTTCGGCTACTTTTTTACCGGTGCCATCACTACCAGTAAAGGTTACACCGCTAATTGCTTTGTGCGAAATAAGTGAGCTGGCTGTTTTACCATCAATAAGTAAATTGCTAAAACAATGCTCAGGAAAACCGGCTTGTTTAAATAGTGTTTCGATTTTTTCGGCCATGCCAAAAACGTTACCCGCATGCTTAAGTACGGTCGTGTTGCCGGCCATAATGTTAGCTGCGCTATAACGAATAACTTGATAAAGCGGGAAGTTCCAAGGTTGAATACCTAATAATACGCCCGTTGGTTGATAACTAATAATTGCACGGCCGCCGTCCATATTACGCTCTTCGTCGGCAAGTACTTGAGGGCCATGCTCTGCTGTATAACGACAAATGCCAGCACACAGTTCAACCTCTTGGAAGCCTTGCTCGTAAACTTTACCCATTTCTTCGGTCATTAGTTTAGCAATGGCTTCTTTTTGTTCTTCAAAAAGTGATGCTAATTTATTTAAATGCTTAGCACGTTCGGTAAATGAGGTTAAACGCCATTTTAAATATGTTTCGTGAGATTTTTCAATTGCCTGCTCTGCCTCTTCTTGAGAAAGCAGTGTGTAGGTTTCAATGGTTTGCTCAGTTGCGGGATTGATCGTCTTAACTGTGTTACTCATTTCTATCTCCTTACAAATTAGTTATTTGTAAGGGTGCAAGGGCAAAGCCAGTTTTTATATTTTTAAAGTTAAGTGTATATATATTTGATTATATTGATATTATTTTTAATATTAAGTGCTAACTTAAGCTTTAACTACAAAAATAAAAAAATAAATGCAGTAAAATATTCTGGGGGCTGCAAAATTTACAACACCCAAGGTGATAATGATTAAAAGCTAGAGTAGATCGCAAGCTATACGCTTAAGTAAAAAAGTTTCTCTTAATATAGAAAGTCCTTGTTTTTCGCTATTAGCAAGTGTGCGCTCGTTATGGGCAATGGCTTCGTTAATATCAACCCATTTAGTGCTCATGCCATTTTGTTGCTCATAATGCTCTAGTTGGGCTTTACCAAGTTCGTCGGCAATACTGCATACATAGCAGTACGATTTTATATGAATAATATCAAAGTCGTCTTTATACCAAGGGCGATATTCTTCGTATAAGCCAAAAGGTTTAATAACCTGTATGTTTTGTGCTCCGGTTTCTTCATTAAGCTCTCTTATCAAGCCTTGTTCAATACTTTCACCTTCATCAACGCCACCCCCGGGCAAGCTGTAATCTTCATAGCGTGCTGTATACATAAGTAATATTTTATTATTTTTAATAACAATGGCACGTGCTGTTAAACGGGTAAATGAGGTACCTTGGTTAATGTTAATACCAGAATGAACCAAGGTTTTTAATTGCTGCATTTCGTCTCCTTTTTTTAGAGCTTAATGATAACAGTTGCTATAATTATATAAATACAAACGATTTTAATTGTTTTTTTTAAATTAAATGTGATCGTTTTTTTTCAGCCAGCGTAAATGTTAAGTTGGTATAATAAATCGTTGAATTACTAAGTTAAAAATTTGATGAAAGCAAATTCGCGTTACCCTTTAAATTAATGGTTAGGGTGCGTAGAATAATAAAAAAGCATAGGGATTTATCATGTTGAACATACTTTTAGTTGATGACGATATAGAATTTAGTGACGTCGTTTGCCACATAGTCGAATTCCTCGGCCACAATATTAATACTGCAACGAGTTTAAAAGAAGCACATCAGTGGTTTGAAAATAATACCTTTGATCATGTACTACTTGATTTTATGCTGCCTGATGGCAGTGGCTTGCACTTACTAGATCATTTAAAAATGATTGGCCAAGATCCAAAAATTACACTTATATCTGGGCACCCATCAGTAAAAGGTATTTTAGCTGATATGTGTGAGCCCAATATTGGCCATTTATTAAAACCATTACAACGCGAAGACTTAGAACTTGTATTAAATGGTCCTAAAAAAGCACCTAAAAAAGCAAAGCAAAGTGGTATTACACGTCACTTTGGTGGCTTAATTGGCGAGTCTGAGCCAATGCAACAGCTTTACAACATGATTGAACGTGTAGCTAAAACTAATGCTAACGTTATGCTTATGGGCGAAAGTGGCGCAGGTAAAGAAGTGGTTGCACAGGCTATTCATAATGCTAGCCAATGCGAAGGCCCATTAGTTGCAAGTAACTGTGGTGCACTTTCTAAAGAGCTAATTGGTAGTGAACTGTTTGGCCATGAAAAAGGCGCATTTACGGGTGCAATTGCACGCAAAGAAGGCGTATTTGAGCAATCAAACAATGGTACTTTATTTTTAGATGAAGTGACCGAAATGCCTATTGATATGCAGCCTAATTTATTACGCGTACTTGAGGCTAAAAAAGTAACACGTGTAGGCGGTAACCGAGAAATACCTACAAATTGTCGTGTTATATCAGCGACCAACCGTACACTTACTGATTTGGCGCAAAATAATGTAATACGCGAAGATATTTACTTTAGGCTTGCTGTATTCCCTATAGATATTCCGCCACTGCGAGAGCGCAAAGAAGACGTTCCTCTTTTAGCTAAAGCCTTTTTAGAGCAATTAAATGATGAAAATGGCACTTCATTTAGCTGGACTGCTGCGCAGTTAAAAGAGCTGCAAAGTTATGAGTGGCCTGGTAATGTGCGCGAGCTTCGCCATGCCATACACCGCGCTTTTATAATGAGCGATCCGCAAACAAGCGAGATTACTTTGCCGGCTAATTTAGAGTCGCCTTTTTCACGCGTGAATACGCAAACAGAAGATAAGCAAGTATCGGCAGGGCAAACTATTGAAGAGGTTGAAAAAGAACTGATTCATGCAACGCTTGATAAGGTACAAGGTAATAAAACCCTTGCTGCGCAAATGCTAGGAATAAGTACTAAAACACTTTATAACCGTTTAAACGCCTATGGCGGTATTGGAGAATATAAATAACCCTAAATTTTAGTTAGTAGGTTTAAGGAAAAGCATGACATCAGAAAAGCAAACAGAGCCATTAAACAAATTAGTGCACGATGCAAGAGCACCGCTTAACCGTATATCAATGAACGCAGAGCTTATTAAACTCGTGCTTGAAAACGATATGCCAAAGCAAAAAGCGCTTGAAGCACTTGATAAAATTATTGCTAACTGCCAAGACTGCAGTAACAGTTTACAAAAAATTTCTGACTCTCAATAATGATAATATTAACCAGTTTTATAATGTGGGAAGCTAACGTTAAATGATCAAGCAAAAACAGCAAGGCAAGGCTAATGTAACCTGGGCAGCGTTTATTGTTGTAGTGCTAAGTATTATTGTTGGTAATGCATTTTTAGCACTTAATACCATACAAGGTTTAACTCTAACGCAAAAAAGCTTAGATAATACTAATATGCTTACAACTGCTATTGAGCAATTGCATTTGTCTATTGTACAAGCTGAGTCAGGCCAGCGAGGGTACTTATTAACAGAAGAAGATGATTATTTAGCACCTTATTATGATGCGGTTAACCAGCTCCAAGCGCAAACTGATCATGTTAAATCATTACACTCTGAAATTGACGGTCAAGCTGAGCGTATAGCTGAGCTATTATTACTCACCGAAGCTAAAATTGCTGAGTTAAAACAAACCGTAAAGCTTGCAACTAACGATAAAGAAAGACGTGCACTTTATGTATTAAATACTCATAAAGGGCGTAAACTGTATAAGCAAATTCGCGCTAAAGTAAATGATATTCAAGACCGCGAATTACTTTTTAAAGTTAGCCATTTTTCTAAGCTTGCTAAAATTAAAAACGAGGCAAAAATTACGTTTGCTATTACCGCTATTACCAGTGCTTTACTTATCATTGGTATGTTTGTAATGACCCGACTTAATTTAAGAAATGCTGCGCAATATCGCGCCGATCTTGAAAAACAAAACGAAACTTTAGCGAGTAAAGTCTCAGAGCGTACTCAAGAGCTTACTTTGTATTCTGACGAGCTAAGTCGCTCTAACCGAGAGCTTGAAGAGTTTGCGTTTGTAGCGAGTCACGACCTGCAAGAGCCGCTTCGTAAAATTCAGGCATTTAGTGACCGCCTAGAAACTATGTTTAAAGATGAGCTAGGTGAAAAAGGTATAGACTACATTGGGCGAATGAAAAATGCAGCACAGCGTATGTCTAACCTTATTAACGATTTGCTTGAGTTTTCTCGTGTAACAACACGCGGCAAAGACTTTATCGATACTGACTTAAACGATGTGGTTGCAGATATTTTAAGTGATTTAGAAATTGCGATTAATGAAAGTAACGCGCAAGTAAATGTTGATAAACTACCTGTAATTCAGGCCGATAAAAGCCAGATGCAACAGTTGTTTTTAAACTTACTTTCTAACGCAGTTAAATTTAGAAAGGCAGGCACAACACCTCGTATAGATATTACATATGAAGATGTAAATGAGTTTAGTGAAGAGCTAAATGTCGATGCTCAATGGCAGGTAGTAACAATTAAAGATAATGGCATAGGCTTCTCGCAAGAATATGCAGATAAAATATTTGTACCATTTCAGCGTCTCCATGGGCGCTCTGAGTATAAAGGCACAGGGATAGGGCTTTCGGTATGTAGGCGTATAGTTGAGCGTCATGGTGGTGTTATACACGCTCAAAGCATAGAGGGTGAAGGTGCAACCTTTACTATAAAATTACCAGTGGAAGCATCGCTTTTCACTTTGCAAGGAGAGGCGTAAATGCCGTATTCAAAAGTAAAACCAATCACCATATTAATGGCAGACGATGATGAAGATGATCGCTTGTTAACACAAGATGCGCTTGCAGAGAGCCGCGTTTTAAACGAACTTCATTTTGTAGAAGACGGCGTAGAGCTATTAGAGTACTTAGAGCGCCGTGGTAAGTTTGAAGATAAGTTATTGTCTCCACGTCCGGGGCTAATTTTACTTGATTTAAATATGCCAAGAATGGACGGCAGAGAAGCGCTTGAAGCTATCAAAGCTAACCCTAACTTAAAAGGCATTCCTGTTGTAATTTTAACGACGTCTAAGCAAGAAGAAGACATGGTTAAAGGTTACAACTTAGGTGCTGCATCTTATATTACTAAGCCTGTAACGTTTGATGGCTTAGTTGATTTGATGAAAACATTAGGAAAGTACTGGGTAGAGTTTGTAGAGCTACCATCAACATTTAACGATTAAAGGGAGATTCTATGTTAGATAAAGTGACTAAGCTGCTGCTAGTAGAAGACGATGAAGATGATTACATACTCACCTGCGACTATTTACAACAATTAGATTCACATACGTTTAATGTAGAATGGATAAGCTCTCCAGAGCAAGCAATTGAAAAGCTAAGTAAAAATGAGCACGATATTTGTTTGCTCGACTATCGCTTAGGTGCATCTAACGGCCTAAGCGTTTTAAAAAAAGCGATAGCCAACGGCTTTAGCGGCCCTATTATTATGTTAACGGGGCAATCTAACGATGAGTTAGACTCAGCTGCGCTTGATGCGGGCGCCGTTGACTACTTAATAAAAACAGAAATGAGCTCGAGTCGATTTGCGCGTGCTATACGTTATGCTTTAGCGCGTAAAGATGTAGAAGGTGAGCGAGTTGAGCGTTTAAAAGCGGAAGCTGAAAACCGCTCAAAAGATAGATTTTTAGCACATTTGAGCCATGAATTACGTACTCCGCTTTCTTCAATTTTAGGTTACACCGAACTATTACTTCAAAGTGACTTTAGCCACCAAGCCGAAAACGAATTAGGTGTTATTTATCGAAATGGTAAACACTTATTAAGTTTATTAAACGACGTACTCGATTTATCAAAAATAGCTGCCGACAAGCTAGAGCTTACTTTAAGCGAAGTAAATTTAGACAGCATGCTTGCAGATGTGTACACACTAATGCGGGTATCGGTGCTTGATAAAGGCCTTACTTTACGCTTTGAATCCCAAGAGCCTCTCCCGTTAGTTGCCAAGCTTGATGCAACGCGTGTGCGCCAAATACTCATTAACTTAATTAATAACGCGGTTAAATTTACCGATAAAGGCGAAATTGTTGTAAAAGCTTGGACTCAATGGGTTGATGATACTGAAATGCTATTTTTTAGCATTAAAGACTCAGGCATGGGCATAGCACCAGAAAAACAAGAACTTATTTTTAAACCTTTTGAACAAATAGCCGATGTTGAATCTCGCTCTGTTGGGGGCGCAGGTTTAGGTTTAGCTATTTGTGCTGAACTACTAAACAGAATGCACGGGCGAATAGATTTACATTCAGAAATAGGCAAAGGCTCTACTTTTACTATTTCGGTTTATCCGGGGGATATTAGTGAGGTAGAGCGCCAAACACTTAACTTTACTAGTGCGCCGCAATTACAAAGTAAATCTGCGCCCTGTAAAGTACAAGGCCGTGTGTTAGTTGTTGATGATTTACGTGATTTACGCATGCTTGTGGGTCATATGATAAGCACCTGTGGTGCACGTGTAGATTACGCAGAGCATGGCCAGCAAGCGCTTGAAAAAGTACGTATAGCTGAGGCCTATAAAGCCCCATACGATATTATTTTTATTGATATTCATATGCCAATAATGGGTGGTAAAGAAGCCACAATCGAACTTAGAAAAATGGGCTACAAAGGGCCTATTATTGCGCTTACAGCGGCTACTATGAAGGGCATTCATGAAGAACTTGCGGCGCTTGGTTTTAACGATGTAATACCAAAACCCGTAGATAGCAGCGCGTTATATCAATGCTTACAGGATTATTTAATTGCTCCTGAGTGTGCGCCACAGGCTAAAAATATTGCATCAGATAAAGTGCTAACAGTAAAAAAACAGCGCTTTTTACTTGTTGAAGATGACCATGATGCTGCACAAATCACACAGCTATTACTAGAAAGCTTAGGGGTTGAAACCGTAATTGCCTCAAGTTGCGCACAATGTTTGCAAATTCTCAATCATGACCAACAATTCAACAAAGTATTGCTTGATATGCACTTACCCGATGGTCGAGGTGTTGATTTAGGGCAGCAAATTAATGATCGTTATCCTGAGTTAAGGCTTGTTATTGTAAGTGGTGCAGAGCCAGATCCTAAACAGATCAAAGATTTAAATATAGATCGCGTTTTACTAAAACCTATTAACTTGAGCTTGTTAGAAACACTAATCAGCTCATAATTGAGATGTTATTATATGCAGTCAGTAAAGTTAGTATCTGAACAATTAACTCCTTCAAAAGTGGTATGTGTTGGGCGTAACTATACCGCACACATTGCAGAATTAAACAACGAAACACCTGATCAAATGGTGTTGTTTAACAAACCAAATAGTGCAATTACAGGCACTCTTTTATCTACTCATAATAACGATACTCTTCATTATGAAACCGAGCTTTGCTTTGTTATTAAAAATAAGAAAATTGCAGGCGTAGGGCTAGGTCTTGATTTAACTAAGCGTACAGTACAAAGTAAGTTAAAAAATAAAGGGCTGCCATGGGAGCGTGCAAAAGCATTTGATAGCTCTGTAATTTTAACTGACTTTGTTGATCTTAGTGATGCAGCGCAGCACTTTACTTTTGAGCTTAAAATTAACGATAAAGTAACTCAGCAAGGTGATACTCACTTTATGTTGCACAAGCCAGAGCAAATACTTACAGAGATAAGCGAATTTATGAGCCTAGAAGATGGCGATATTATTATGACCGGTACGCCATCGGGAGTAGGGGAGGTTAAGCGTGGTAATACATTTACGGTTAGTCTTTACTCAAATGAGAAGTGCTTGCTAACTCAGCAGTGGGTTGCTCAGTAATAGGAAGCACTTGTTGCTTAAAGTGAGAGTTAAACTCAGGAAAGCTCTGTTTAAGCCAAAACTGTTGGCTTTGCTGGTACTTTTCACTATTGAGGACTTTGTTTTTTAGTGCCTTATTTATTTTGCTAATTGCTTGTTTTGCAAAATTATTAGGTGCGTTAGCTGCACATCCCACTGCACCTAATACATACTCCCGGTTATCTTCTTCTATTGCTAAACTCACTATGTTTTTAAATTTACTGTGCTTAACAAAGTAATCACTCATAAATGGGTAGTCGATAGAGTAATCTAAAAAACCATGGCTCAAGCGTGATATAACCGCTTGGCTTTCGTTCTCGCTACTCCAACTTAAAGATGCTTTATGATGGGCTGTGGTATTTTCAATAATAGTATTTATTTTATCTGTGTACTTTCTTGCGGCTGCCTGTCCATAAACATAAGACGGATCTGCAAGTAGATTTATTAACTTTATAGGCGAGCCGTGTTTATTACTAAGCTCTGGTGCTAACTCCTTAGTGGTAATAATATTAAACGGCGGGTAAACCGTTGTAGGTGTAGAGTAGTTAAATAAGTGATTATTTACTTTTTTATGGATAACACACGGAAAACAAATATTTTGCCCCTCGTTTAAGTACTTATTAATTCGCTCCTGAGGAACAATTAATCGAGTGTGTTTTACATCATCAATCTCATTAATTAATTGCTCGGTTAAATTATCACAAATTCCGCCTTGAGGTGCGTCTTCGTTTTTAGCTATGTGAAAAGGTGGCGTGTAACTTTGCAGCCAGATAATTTCTTTTATTGGGGTATTTTCTTCAGCCCAAGTAGACGTACTCAAACAGCTAAATACGCTAATAAATAAAAACGATTTTTTCAGCATAACTCATTAAGTATTAATTTGTTAACGGTGAACTAAGTATAGTTAGAGAGAGTTTTTCAGCAAATTTTCTTATAAAAAAAGCAGTATAAAAATACTGCTTTAATACGCTTCTATTTTATAACAGCGTGCTTTAGTAAGGCATTGGGTAGTTTTTAAATATAGTCGCTATATCATCAAGTAATTCACTACTAAGTGTAATGTTAAATGAATCTATATCTTCTTTGAGCTGAGCCATGCTTGTAGCGCCAATAATAGATGAGGTAACGCCATCCACTTGGTTACACCATGCAAGAGCAAGCTGTGCGGGCGTTATATTGTTAGCATGAGCTAAATCAACATATTGCTGCGTCGCTTTTTGAGCATTGGCTGTGTCTCTAAAAATGCCATTACGTTGCATGAAAGTCCAACGCGAGCCTTCTGGGCGAGCGCCGTTTAAGTATTTACCTGTTAACATGCCTGCCGCAAGTGGCGACCAAGGCAAATAAGCAATATCTTCGTGTATACATTGCTCAATTAAATAAGGCCAATCTTTGGCATGCGCTAAGCTAAATTCGTTTTGAATAGACACCATGCGCGGTAAATTATGCTCTTTAGCTAAATTTATAAACTGGCTAATACCCCATGGTGTGTCGTCTGACAAACCACAATGCTTAATTTTACCTGCTTTAATACACTCGTTAAGGCCTTCTAAAATATCCAACATACTGGCTTGGTGTTGCTCAGTATTTACATCGCTAAAGGTTAGTTTGCCAGGCCACTGCCTACCAAAATGTGGAGTAGAGCGATTAGGCCAATGTAATTGGTATAAATCTATATAATCGGTTTGTAGGCGTTTAAGTGAGTTATCAACGGCTTCTATTACTGCGCTGCGGGTTATATCGCTGCCATCACGCACCCACGATAACCCATTACCCGCTATTTTTGTCGCAAGTACAATATCGCCACGTTTTTGTGTATTTCGGCTAGGCCAATCACCAATAATTTCTTCGGTTTTTCCGTAAGTTTCAGGAGAAGGTGGCACGGCATACATTTCGGCGGTATCAATAAAGTTAACGCCTTGCTCGAGTGCGTAAGCTATTTGCTCATCAGCATCACTTTGGGTATTTTGTTTACCCCATGTCATGCTGCCTAAGCATACTCTTGAAACATCAACGCCGCTGCTGCCTAACGGACTGTATTGCATTTAAAATCCTTAAATTAAGTAACCTGAAATCTGGATAATAAATCTATCTCTAGCTGCTATTTTCAGTGCTAACTACGTTGAATTTACTTGCAATAGGCTAGCTATTGACGCGTAAATTCGCCTTATTTTTACAGAAAATCTCTGGCTAGAGAAATAATTCAAATATCACTATGATTTAATACGTTAGTAAATCTCTTAACCAAAGTTCAGGTTAAGTAAGATCTTGAGAGTGGCTAATTAAGGCCGATAATAATGGCTCTGAAATAGCGGCTTTTTGCCCTGTTTTAAAGTCGAACATTACAACTAAAGAAGACCCTGTAGTTGTAACGGCTTGTTGAGCATGACTAAATACTGAATAATTCATTAAAAAACGATCCGTTTTTATATCTGAAATAGTAATACCAACGGTTAAAGTATCTGGAAAAGTAACAGGGCGTTTGTAGCGAATATTGTTCTCGCTTATTACCGGACCAATACCGCCCGGTTTTATTGTATCAAACAGGTTTATTTTATTTAAAAAGTCGATGCGAGCAATTTCAAAATAACGTAAGTACACTACGTTGTTAACGTGCTGCAGTGCATCCATGTCAGCCCAAGCTACTGTAATGTCAGTATGGATAGGGTGTTTATCTTTGAACCTTTGCATGTACTTATACTCTTAGTTTTAAATGAGTTAGGTTATCAATATGGTGTATTTAGCTCAAGGTAATTAATTTTATGTTTTTTATAAGATGATTGTACCTATTTAAATTTTAGGTCTACAGTTTAATTACACAGACACAACACACACGAGAACACACATGCAAAATATAATTAATTGGGCATTAGCCAGTTTAGTTTTTATAGCGTCTTTTGCTTGCTACGCAATGGGCAATGCTTCTGGTGGTATTATACTACTGGCAGCAGGGTTTTTATTTGAGTTTGTTTTTTGGCTACATTGTTTTAAAAAACCTAAGCGTTTTAAGCAGCCATTTTAATTAATGGGACTTGCTAATTAAAAGTGATTCCATAATAATGGCTGTATAAATAAACAGTTGTTTGCGGTGATGAAAAAGTTTATTCATATCGATATGGACTGCTTTTACGCAGCGGTCGAAATGCGCGATAACCCAAAGCTTGCCAATGTGCCTTTAGCCATTGGCGGCAATAGTCGACGAGGCGTGCTTTCTACAGCAAACTATATAGCCAGAGAGTACGGCGTACGCTCTGCTATGTCTAACTACCACGCTAAACAGTTATGTCCAGACCTAGTAATAGTGCCTGGGCGTATGTCTGTTTACAAAGATATTTCTTGTCAAATTCGCGCTGTATTTAAACGCTATACCGATTTAATAGAACCTCTTTCGCTTGATGAAGCCTACCTAGATGTAACAAACAGCACAGCATGTAAAGGCAGTGCAACGTTAATTGCCCAGCAAATTAGAGCCGATATTTATAACGATACCGGCCTTACAGCCTCTGCAGGTGTGGCGCCCATTAAATTTATTGCCAAAATAGCCAGTGATGAAAATAAACCCAATGGCCAATTTGTGGTTTTACCTGATGAAGTGGATGGGTTTTTAAATAACCTACCGCTTGGTAAAATCCCTGGAGTAGGGAAAGTGACTCTAGAAAAGCTTAATTTGAAAGGGCTGTATACAGGTAATGACGTACGCGAAAAAGGCGTAAATTGGATGCAGCAACATGTAGGTAATTTTGGTGTATCGCTTTATCAAAAATGCGCAGGTGAGTATGTTGGAACTGTATCTACACAGAGAATACGTAAATCATTAAGTGTGGAGCACACTTATGAATACAATAAAAATAGTTTACAGGAATGTTTAGAACAACTGCCTAAACTATTAGAGGAGCTGACTACTCGTCTTAATAAGCAGCAGCTACAAAACAAAATTAATAAGCTTAGTGTAAAAGTTAAGTTTGCAAATTTTGTGGTGACCAGTGCCGATCAGGCACATCATCAACTAAATACAGATATTTTTACTGAGCTGTTTAGTAAAGCGTATCAACGAGGCATGCAACAACCTGTACGCCTTTTAGGAATTGGAGTTGGCGTAAAAAATGAGCCTAATTTAAATCTACAATTGAGTATTCTCGATTAGCGTGTACTTTTTACTGTAACACCAAGTTGCCAGAGCAAAATTTGCTTATCGCAGCTGGCTGGTTTTGTATTTTTATATCGACGATAATACCCTCCTTATGTTTAATAACAGGAGCTTTACTTATGGCATATCCTCAAGCAATCGCTGCACCTACACTAAGTGCTAGCCTTGATTCTTCTTCTCACGATGCACTTATTATTATTAGTGATGACTTTTCTCAGTTAGCCAATAATTCACTAAGCGATGCTATAAACGCGCAAGCTAAAGTAGACTCTCGTATTGGCAAGCAAGTTACCTTTTTAGTTATTGAAAATACACGCGTTATTCTTGCGCCAACAGGCCCACTAAACCGAGATTACGACGATGTTCGCCGCTATTTTGATGCAGCTAAACTAGCTATAAATGAAGCGAAAGCGTCGGGGAGTGTCAGCCCTGCTATTTACTTACCAAACTTGCATATTGATGAACGTTACCAAAATGCGCTAGAAGTTGCTTATTTAGGTGCATGCCAAGCTTTATGGCAACCACTTGAAGCCCGTGAATATCACGGCGAAGGCATTGAGCCAATTACTCAAATTGGTTTAATTGACGTAAGTGAGGAAACTGTTAAGGCTGTAAATGCAATTGCAGCAGGGCAATATGCCGCACGTGATTTATGTGGTACTGAACCAGAGCGTATGGCGCCTCCTCGTTTTGCAGATTACTGCGTGGAGCTTTTTAAAGGCTCAAACGTAAGTGTTGATGTTGTTGACG
This sequence comes from Pseudoalteromonas carrageenovora IAM 12662, assembly GCF_900239935.1. NCBI lineage: Bacteria > Pseudomonadati > Pseudomonadota > Gammaproteobacteria > Alteromonadales > Pseudoalteromonadaceae > Pseudoalteromonas > Pseudoalteromonas carrageenovora. The sequence continues at coordinate 2,912,506 of NZ_LT965928.1, read as the reverse complement.
ACATAGACTTAATTGATAAAAACTATCCAATGCTAAGTACGGTTGCACGTGCATCGTATGCAGTAGAGCGCCACCACCCTCGCGTTGTTAAGCTTGAATACGTGCCTGAGGGCGAAGTTACCCGCACGCTTATGTTTGTAGGTAAAGGTTTAGTATACGACACAGGCGGTGCGGATCTAAAAGTAGGCGGTTACATGGCAGGTATGAGCCGTGATAAAGGCGGTGCAGCATCAGTTGCAGGCTTTATGAAAGCGGTTGCTGATTATCAGCCTAAAGGTGTTAAAGTTATTTCTTACTTAGCCGTTGTGCGTAACTCTATTGGCTCAGATTGTTTTGTACCAGATGAAATAATTACTAGCCGTGAAGGCGTGCGTGTTCGCATTGGTAACACCGATGCAGAAGGGCGCTTAGCAATGGGTGACCTACTTAGCGAAATGAAAGATTTAGCTAAGACAGAAGTTAACCCAACCTTATTTACGGTGGCAACATTAACGGGGCATGCGGCGCGTGCAATGGGCCCTTACGGAGCCTATGTAGAAAACGGACCTGCACGCAGCGCTAATACATCTCGTCAAATTGCTGAACTGGGTGATTTATGGGCTGATGGCGCAGAGGTTTCTCGTTCTCGTCGTGAAGACTACGACTTTATAAAACCGCGCACTTTAGCTGATGATGTTTTATCAAGTAATAATGCGGCTTCTGCAGTTACTGCGCGTGGCCATCAGTTCCCTATGGCATTTTTAGCTGTTGTTGGCGGGCTTGATAAACACGGTAACGACTCTGCTCAGCCACTGCCTTATGTACATATGGATATTGCAGGTAGCGGTGTTGAAGGTGGCGATTGGCAGCACGGTAAGCCAACCGCTGCATCAGTAACAAGCTTATTTGCACGCTACTGTATGTGAGCTAAAAACTTACGTGCAATAAAAAAGCCCTGATAATTCAGGGCTTTTGTTTTTTAAGTTATTTTAATTTAAAGCGATTAACCACACTCGAAAGCCCTTGGCTACTTTGTTTAAGATTGTCGCTAGCATCGGTAAGCTGCTTGGTATTATTGAGTGATTGCTCGGTTGATTGAGATAACTCGTTAATACGTAAATTAACCTCGTCGGCAGCTTGTGTTTGCTGCTCTGTGGCTCGCGCTATTTGGCTGTTCATTTCAGTAATAATTGACACAAGCCTTTCAATTTCACTAAGTGATGTATTAGCAGATGAAGCCTGTTCAACGGTAGAAACCGAAAGCGCTTGGCTTGACTTAACAGCCTCAACAGCGGCTTTTGCCCCTTCTTGCAATTTAGTGATCATAGCTTGAATTTCGTCAGTACTTTGCCCTGTACGACTCGCTAGTGTGCGTACTTCATCGGCTACAACAGCAAAGCCTCTGCCGTGCTCACCGGCTCGAGCTGCTTCTATTGCAGCGTTAAGCGCTAGTAAATTAGTTTGCTCCGATATACTTCTAATCACATCAAGTACTGAGCCTATATTATTGCTCTCGTTGGCCAAGTCTTCAGTAACTTGGCTTACCGTTTCTATATTGCTAGAAAGTGTTTCTATGGCGGTAATGGTGTTTTCAACCACGCTTTTACCTGTTGATGCATTGCACGCGGCATCATTGGCAGCTTGTTCTGCTGCCTCAGCATTACGACTTACGTCGTGGATTTGGTGAGTCATTTGCTCCATTGCAGCAGCAACTTGTGTGGAGCTGTCGTTTTGTAGCTCGATAAACGAATGGCTTGTTTTGCTAGAGTCGTCAACGGTATAGGCATGCTTATTTACATCATCGGCACTTTGCGATACTTGAACCAACGACTCTCTTATTTTTAACACAAATAAATTAAATGAACGCGACAGCTCTGAAATTTCATCATTACCCGATTCGTTTAGCGTACGGGTTAAATCACCTTCGCCTTGGGAAATATCTTTCATCATATCGGCAGCTAGGCGAGTAGGGGTTAAGATGCTCTTACCTATAAAGTAGCTGAGGATTATAACTGCAATAATCATTATTAATGCGCTAAAAAGTATAAGGTTACGCTGCTCGCTAAATGCTTCGTCAATTGAATCAAGGTAAACACCTGAACCAATAATCCACTGCCACTGATTAAACCCTTTTACAAACGCTATTTTATCTACAGGTTGTTCTTTACCAGGCTTTGGCCATTTGTAAGGAATAAAACCTTCGCGGTTTTGTTTTACAATATTAACCATTTCTACAAATAGCGCTTTGCCGTCGGGGTCTTTGTTATTGGTTAAGTCTTTACCTTCAAGCGCCGGTTTTATAGGGTGCATTACCATTGCAGGTTGGTAGTTGTTTATCCAAAAATAATTAGTTTTGTCGTAGCGTAGGGCTCTTACAGCCTCAAGAGCTTGGGTTTGAGCTTGCTCTTGCGTGAGGGTGTTGTTTTTCTCAAGTGCATAGTAATGTTCAATAACACTGTATGCGGTTTCTACTACATTTTGTGTTTTTAGGTATTGCTCGTTTTTGAGTGAGCTATATTGATGAGTTAGGCTAGATATACTCAGTACTATTAGGCCAAATACAACAATGGCTATTAACAGTGAAAAACGCTGGAATATACTAAAACTACGTAAATTAGGCATACTTTTATCCTCAATAAGTGTGCGCATTAGCGCATAGAATAAGCGTAGCTAAAAAGGGCGTTTAATCTAGGCTTAATAACCTATTAAGACAAAAAAAAGGCTGATATTTCAATCAGCCTTTGGTCTATTTTTAAATGGTTTAATTATTTAACATCAAAATGACGATTAAAGAAATTAGTAATGGTTTGATGCAAATGCGTTTGCACTTGTTTACCACGAAGACTGTGTTTAGAGCCCGGGTAAGTCATCATCTCAAACTGTTTTTCGTTATCTTGAAGTTGTTTAAATAACTTAGTGGCGTGGGTAAATAACACGTTGTCATCGGCCATACCATGGTAAATCATTAATGGGCCTTTTAAGCCATCTGCGTACGGGAATACAGCGCTATCTTCGTAGCCTTTTGCGTTCGTGTTTGGATTACCTAAATAACGTTCAGTGTAGTGAGTATCGTACAATGCCCAATCTGTTACTGGTGCTCCCGATACGCCTGCTTGAAAGTAATCGCCCGCTTTAAACATTGTCATTAATGCCATGTAGCCGCCGTAGCTGTGGCCATAAATACCAATACGCTGTGGATCTACGTAATCAAGGGAGCGTAAAAATTCTACGCCCTTAATTTGGTCGGCGACTTCTACTACGCCTAAGTTTCTATAAATAGCATCTTCAAACTTTTTGCCGCGATTGTAAGAACCTCGGTTATCAAGCTGAAAAATAACGTAGCCTTGTTGCGCCATATATTGAAAATACAAATTTTTACTGCGCCAGCTATTGGTAACTCTTTGTGCGTGCGGCCCACCGTAAACATTAACAATAACAGGGTGTTTTTTGCCATCACTTACATTACTTGGCTTAAATAAACGGTAATGCATTACTTGGCCATCTTGTGCTTTAATTGTGCCGTATTCTGGTGTTGTTAAATCACTTAAGTAAGGCGTAAGCGGGTGGTTACTATCGAGCTTGTTTTCTTCAAGCCAGGTAATAAAGTCGCCGTTTACATTACGAAGAGCGGCTGAGTTTGGCGTATTATCAGATGAACTATTATCGATAAAAGTTTTACTATCTTTTGCCATTACAACACTGTGGTACTTACCTTTTTCGGTAATACGCTTTGCATTGCCTTTTTTAAATAAAGGGGCGCTGTATAAATGGCTTTCAAGCGGTGTATCTTTACGTCCTGCAAAGTACACAATACCTTTTTTCTCATCAATACCTTTTAAGCTATCAACAGCCCAATCGCCAGAGGTAATTTGGCGAACAAGTTGGCCGTTAGTACGGTATAAGTAAAGATGTTTAAAACCATCGCGCTCAGATGCCCATACAAAATGCTTTTTGTCTTTTAAAAACTCAAGGTCAAAGTGTAGGTTTATCCATGTGTCGCTATTTTCGCTAAGCGCTACTTTTTGTGTTCTAGTTTCGCTGTTATAAAAGCGAAGCTCTAAATTATGCTGAGAGCGGTTTTGCCACTGATAAGAAAGCGTAGTGCTGTCTTTTAGCCATTTAGCGCGGGCAATGTAAATGTCTTCATCTTCGCCTAAATCAATCCAATCAACTTTTTGGTCGTTAAGTTTAACTACGCCTAGCTGAATCTTAACGTTATCTGTTCCTGTAAACGGGTAGCGCTGATTAAATAGTTTTACTTCATCTGCGTAAATTTCGTTACGAATTGCTTCTTTTACAGGGGTTTCGTCAACACGTGTATAAGCTATTTTAGACTCATCGCCTGACCACCAATAACCCGTCATACGGCTCATTTCTTCTTGCGCTACAAACTCGGCCATGCCGTTTTTAATAACGCCGCCACCGTCTTTACTTAGCTGTATTTCTTTTCCAGAATCAAGCTCTAAAGCGTAAAGGTTTTGCTCACGAATAAACGATACATAATTACCTTTAGGTGAAAAACGCGCATCGGTTTCAAACGTTTCTGTGTTTGTTAGTTTTTTACTTTTACCTGAAGCGAGCTCGTAATAATACAAGTCACCATTGAGTGGAAATAAAAGTGCTTTGCCGTCTTTAGACCATTTATATTCTAAAATACCTTTACCAAAAATACGCTGGCGTTCGCGGCGTGCTTTTTCTTCATCTGAAAGGTTTTCTGGGCCTGAAAATAACTTAGCAGAATCAACAAGTACACGATTGGTGTTGTCTTTTAAGTTGTATTCCCACAAATCATAACGGTTGTAGTCATCGTTTTTACCTTGTAAGTAAGTTACGCGGCTGCCGTCAGGTGAAAATTTAAGTTGTACCGGTGACTTACCCGAAAGGCTCGGATCGTCAAAAATACGTTCTAGAGATAATGGTTTTGCTTGAACACTAACGGCGCCAACCATTAATGGCAGTGCCAGTGAGAGGTGTTTTATTTTTTTTAGCACAAGGTTGCCTTAGCTTATTATAAATATTGCTTTGAATGGTAAAGCCAAGCGTGTGCAACTGCAACTAAATGCTATAAAGTGTCATTTATTGAAGATAAAGTAGGACATTACAATGACTAACCCTAAATTTGAACTTGCCCCTGAGCTTAAGCGCGATTGTATAGAACTTACCGACTGGCCGTTATGTAAGGTGCTACTGCTGAACGATAGCCAATACCCTTGGTTTGTACTTGTACCTAGGCAAGCAAACTTAAAAGAAATTATTGATTTATCTGAGGATGATCAAATTGTGTATTTAAAAGAGTCAGCCAAGTTAAGTAAGTTATTAATGGATGTGTTTAGCCCTGATAAACTAAACGTAGCAGCTTTAGGTAATGTGGTACCGCAATTACATATTCATCATATTGCACGTTTTACGACTGATGCTGCTTGGCCTGCGCCAATTTGGGGTAAGCACCCGGCAGTGCCATATACAGAACCACAAATTGCAGAGCTAAAAAAAGCGCTGCAGTTATAAACCACAGCGCTAGTAACGTATTACGTGTTGGGTTAGTTAAGGCCTAACACGTCTTTACCTTGTTTAAAGGTTACATCTACAGGGATATTAGCTTGGCTTAGCTTTTCTAGGTCTTTAGCAAGCTCTTCTTTAATATCGCCATGTGTTGCGATTAGTTGATCTACTTTTTCGTAATCGCCATCACCTTGTAAAGTTAAAATTAGGCGAGATAATTTAGCCATTGCTACGCCCATTTTTTCCATGTTTACGCGGTATAAACCTTCGTCATTTTTAGAAAATGCGCCTTCTTGTGCAAAGAAATTAAAGCGGATCATATTGGCTTTACCATGTGCACTTGATGCGCCAAAACGTACAGAGCGGAAAATACCAGCCATAAACGTAGTGTAGTAATCCTCTAGTGTACCTTCGGTAATTTCGCCTTTTTTGAGTAACTGCTCAACCATGTATAAACCTAAAATATCGGCTTTACCTTCTTCAAGTGCACTTGCGTGTTCTTGTAATGATTGGCGAACGGTTCCTTTACCTGTAAGCGTGTTTTTAATACCTAAACCATGTGCCACTTCATGGAACATAGTATTGGCAAAAAATGCGTTAAAGGTAATGTGTTTGCGTTGCTCTGGCACAATTAGCTGCTCAGAGATTGGCACTAAAATTTTATCAAACTTAGCGCGCATTGCGTTTTTAAGTTGCAGGCGACGAGTGCCTTTTTCAAGCTGAACTTGCTCATCGTTTGGTAAATTGATCGCAATGGTTTTACTGCCTGCATTAGAGTGGCCTGCGTAGTAAACAACATCGTAAGCATTTAAATCGGCATCCGAACCAGGTACTTCTTGTTTGTACTTCGCATCTACTGGTAAGCCTTTTTGAAGCTCAGGTAAAAAGGCTGCAAACTTAGCAAGGCGCTCGCTCCATTTTAAATCTTTAATTAATACGTAAGACTCATAAGCTGCGCGGTAGCCAAACAATTGATCTTCGTATGTTTCTATTGGGCCAATAACCACATCTACTGGATTATTTTTCATATCCATCCACGCAAAGTCAGACACCTGGAAATCATCTTTTTGCAGTGCGTCAGCGCGTAGATTTAAGTAATTAGCAAATTCTTTATCATCTGCAAGTTTACTTGCTTCACGTAATAGGTTTGCTGCTTTTGCAAGCTCATCAGCGTATTCTTTTGAATAAGGCACGCTGTAAAGCTTGCCTTGCTCGTCACGTTTAATTACTGAGTAAAGGCCTTTTTTATCCTCAACGTCAGCTTTGTTTAACTCTTCTTTAGTTATATCTGCAGGGTAAAACTGTGCTCCGAGGGCTTTTTCTTTATAGCCTGATAAAAATGCTTCGTCACCATTTAAACGATCCCAAGGACCGTAGTTAATATCAGCAAATTTACGTACTTTTTCATCACTCAGTTTTGCTAAAAACGCATCTTTATTTTCACCAAAAGATTGTTTCCAAAATAATTCATCCATAATTTTAGATGCATCAATAAGCTTAGACACCATCGCTTTTTGGTTATCACTCAAATGCGAAAGATCAGCCTTTAGGCTAAAGTCAGTGTAAATATCTAAACGTTGTTTATCGGTATTAATAAGCTTAGGACCTGATTGAGCACCACTTTCTTGGGCTAGGTCTACGGCTGTGTTGTCGGTAGAAGACGGCGCTTGCTCAGAGCATGCACTAAGAAAAACAACACCTGAGAGCAAAATTGCTTGGCTAATTTTATTTAAGATCATTATCTTGCCTATTAAAAAGTAAGTTTAATAATTTGTATAGCTATGCTTAATAGTCAAAGGTATACAAATGCTTCCTTATTGTGATTGCATTAAAGCAAAACTAAATGGTAAATAGCAAGTATTTGGCGTTGTAAGGCAGGCACATGCGCTAAAGCGTCATAAATTAAAATAAACTTCTATAATTTCCTTAACTTTATCGGTAAGTTAGACAATACTAATTTATATTACTAATACAAAAATTAACGGTCTGAATTTGCAGTTGCTTGCAGGCTAAACAAAAAGGATGGCAAGCTATATGTCTACAGAAAATGCTTTATTAACGATTCTAGTTGATAGAATAAATAACGATACGCTCGTGCTGCCAACGCTACCTGAGGTTGCAATTAAGGTTCGCCAAGCGGCGGATAACCCTGATGTAAACTTGATGCAAATGTCGGATGTTATTGCTCAAGACCCTGCGCTTTCAGCCCGTATGATAAAAGTTGCTAACAGTGCAATTATGGGACGTGCGGTAAAAGTGTCTAATTTACAGCAAGCAGTTACACGTATTGGCTTGCGCCAAATTAAAAATATTGCAACCGCAATGGCAATGGAGCAACTGTTTGTATCAAACAATGAGCTAATTAAAGGTTACATGGGTAAAGCGTGGCAAAAAACATTAACGGTTGCGAGCCACTCTATTTCACTTATGGAATTTTACTTACAAAATCAAAAGCACACGTCGTTAAATCGCGATTCAATTACACTCGCCGCACTCGTCTATAATATTGGCGTGTTACCTATTTTAACTGAAGCAGAGCGCCACCCCGAGGTTTTTGCTAACCCAAGCTTTTTAGCTCATGCAATTCAAAAGTTGAGTGGTAAAATTGGCTCTTCTATAATGACTGCTTGGGAGTTTCCGAAGGAGTTTGTTGATGTTGCACAAAGCTGGGCCGATCCCACTTATAAACCGTCTCAAGTAAGTTATGTAGATTTTATTCGTGTAGGCGCTATTTTAGAGGGGACGTTACAGGTTTCTGATAAATCAGCCGCATTACAAACTTATATAGATAAGGGCGTAATTCCATCGATGCAGTTATTTTCAAGTGACGAGTACAACGATATGCTAGCTGATGTAAAAGATATGTTTAGTTAAACATATCTTTTATTGGTATTAAAAAAGCACGATTTTATCGTGCTTTTTTACGTTTTAGTTATGCTTTACCTAAATCGTCTGCATCACCTAAACCAGCGGTTAGCTCTTCAAGCAATTGTTTAATTTCTTCTGACGCTAAAATAAAGTCGGCATCGAGTTTAACGGCCATATCTTCTTTAGGAATATCAGCGTTTTCTTCTTTTAAAGTTTCTGAGTAGCTTAAACGTTTAATAGAGCCATCGTTTTGTAGCATAAACTTCAGGCGCTCTTGCCAATCAAGGGCAAGCTTAGTTACACGTTTACCGCTTTCTAAATGTGACTTAACTTCATCACAAGCTAGATCATGACCTTTAAGTTTTACTTGTGCGCCGCTGTCATCGGCTTCTTCAAGTTCAGCGTCTGAGCCTATTGCAAAGCCTTCTGGAGTACTAAAGTTAGTTAGCCAGTCTGTTAAAAATACATCAAGGTCATAATTAGCAAATGCAGGTACTACAGGTAATGTACCAAGTGACTTACGAAGTAGGGCGAGTAGCTCTTCTGCTTTGTTAAAGCTGCCACTATTTACTACAACCCAACCATTTTCTTGGTCAATGAATGCAAATTGTAGGCTCGATTTTTTGAATGCCTGAGGAAGCAGTGTATGAAGGATGTTTTCTTTTAATTCGTCTTTTTCTTTCTTTTTAACAGGACGATTTTCTTCTGCTTCAATTTGATCAATTTTTTCAGCAACGAGCTCGTTTATAACCGACGCAGGTAACACTTTTTCTTCACGTTTTGCACACACTAAAATACTTTTTTGAGAAAAATGCGATAACGTTTCGCCATGCTTTCCAAACGCTTTTGTCCAGCCAAATGTAGCAAGCTCTTGGCCTGTACACGGACGAAATAAGTCTTGCTCTAATGCTTTGTCAAAATCTTCTTGAGTATATGAAACGTCTTGCTTAAAGCGGTAACAAATAAGGTTACTAAACCACATAGGGGGATTGATCCATTTGAAAAATTTGTTCAATCATAGCAATAAAAACAACATCTCGAAATGGCTGATTTGTTACTGGCAAATATGGCTAAATTTAACGCACATAGTTACTCTTGGTTAAACATAGAGAGGGGTTTAGCCATGTTTTTAGGGAACTGAATGTAATAGCGAAGACCTTTACCTGGCTCGCTTGTGGCATCAATAGAGCCACTTAATGTTTGTTTTACTAAATTAAACATTATGTGCGTACCTAAGCCGCTACCACCTTGATCGCGCTTAGTCGTAAAAAATGGGTCAAATAACTTAGTTAATTGCTCGCTAGTAACACCGTTACCATTATCTTTGTAATCAATGGTTAAGTTAGTTTCATCACTTGTTATTTTTATATCCATAAGGCCATTTTCTTTGCCTTCAAAGCCATGAATCAGTGAATTCATTATTAGGTTGGTAAAAATTTGACTTATAGCACCTGCAGGTAAGTTAAGCACTAAATCATCTGGGCATTGTAAGTTAATTGTGTGGGATGTTTTTTTAAGTTTAGGATGCAGCGAGCGAATTACTTCGTTAACGTAATCTTTAAAGTTGATGGTTCTTATTGCCTCACTGGCTTGATCAACCGCAATTTGTTTAAAGCTCGCAATTAGCTCAGATGCTCTATCAAGGTTTGTAGTGAGTAGGCTAGTACTTTGTTTAGCTTCATTAATAAACTCCTCAAGCGCTTTTGGTGAGAGTTTCTTATCGGTATAGGCACTTTCGAGTTTATTTAAACGTTCTTGTAAAAATGATATTGCAGTAACGCCAATACCAATGGGCGTATTTATATCGTGCGTTATACCAGCTACTAAACCACCTAAGGCTGCCATTTTTTCAGTGCCAACTAAACGCTCTTGAGCTAGGCTTAGCTCATCTATATAACGTTGTGATTCGCTTTGTTTGCTAATTAGTTCTTGCTCTGTGCTTCGGCGTAAATCAATTTCTTCGGTGAGAACTATTTTTTGTTTTTCAAGCTCATATTTTTGCTGCTGTAAGTCCATCATTGCTTGGCTCAAGTTAGATGTTTTACGCGCTACGTCTTGTTCTAGTTGTATATTGTGCTGATCGAGCTTTTCGTTACTAATAATAAGTTCTTTTTGGGTATGCTCTAGCTCTTTTCGGTATTGCACCACTTTGTCTATCAGGTTATTGAATGAGTGCTCCATAACTTTAAGTTCGTTATGCTCTTCTGTTTCAATTTCTATGTGTTGACCTTCTAATTCATCAAGCTCGATGTTTTCTAATTGCTCAGTGAGTTCAGCTAAAGGATCGGTTAACAGTTTTCTAAATGCCATTAAAAATAAAATAATCAAAAATGTAGTTTTGATCATCGCATTACCAATCAAAAAGTAGATCGAAACCATAATCCGGCTAAAAACAACTTCTCGGCTGGAAAACAAAGTAACATCGCCAACTTGAGTGGCACGCCCTGAAAATTCAAAAATAAGCGGGAAGGTATAACCAAATAAGCCAGATTTAGTATCTTCTAAAATAACTTCTTCTTGCACTAATTGCTGGTTATACAATTTATGTATATCTAAAGAGCGACCCAGTTGAGAAATTATTTCGCCACTGTCGTCACGCACTATAATTCCTTCGATCATTGGAATTGCGAGTAAGCCCTCTGCCGTAGTAATTGTTTGCTTTGTATTAAGCTCCCAAATGGCACGTGTTAAGCTGCGACTAAAGGTTTTTTGTAAGGTGCTAAGTTCATCTCGAATGTAGTCTTTAGTATTGACGTATTCAGCAAGTACTTGGCCACAAGTCACCACAAAGGTAAGCAAAAAATAGACTGATAAAACATTAGTCAGCAACTTCTTAGAAAGGCTTTTTTGTAACATGAGTGACGTGTTCATCCTTTGTTATTTTTATAACGTTTTTAGAGTAATTTAAAAGTTAGTCAATAAACGCCTAAAAATAAATAAAAAAGTTAAAATTTAATAAGATAAACAGGCTCTAGTGAAGTATTAATGTATTTAAGCTAAGCTTATGCAGTAACTTATTACTAGGGCGTGTTGACCTTTCGTGGGTGAATTTGCAGCAGTATGTTTGGTTTTTAGGCAAGGCAGAGTCTATGCAGTGTGGTTATTCCCCATAAATAGGCGATAACGCAGCATAAAGACCAAACATGCGCTGCCCTTTGGGTTCTTTCTAGGGACGATTAACTCTTTGTTGCCTACATGGATGTAGGTAAGGGGCGTGAGCAGGACGCGGAAGCTTTGCTCGGTTTTTACTTAGCCCACTAGGTTACAAACCTCGCGCCGCGATTTGAACGCCCCTAGATTGAACAAATTTCAATCCACAAAGTTCAACACGCCCTAGTGTTAAACGCTGGTAATTAATGAAAATAGATTTATTCGATAATTATCACCATATTAAATTATTAATGTGTTGAGTATATAGGAACGTGGTAAACTGCGTTTGTTGCAATGGAGGGCAGGTTTTAATTACTTTTAGATGGCTGTGTAGTAGTAAACATGATGAAATTTTCAATACTTGTATGTGATGATTCAACAGTTGCCCGTAGGCAAGTTGTGCGCTGTTTAAATGACAGTCTAAGTGCAGAGATTCAACAAGCAGTAAATGGTGTGCAGGCTTTAGCATTATTGCGAGAGCAACATTTTGACTTGATTTGTTTAGATTTAACAATGCCAGAACTAGACGGAGTGCAGGTACTCGAAACAATAAAAGCAGAAAAAATAGAGTGCTTTGTATTGATTATTTCAGCAGATATTCAAGAGAAAATGAAAGTAAGAGTAGCCCAGCTAGGCGCAATCGACTTTATTGAAAAACCCATTAATAAATCTAAATTAAAAGAAATATTGCATAAATTTGGCATTCATTAGGTTATTTTATATTAAAAAAGGCTGTTTTATCTTTTCAATTAGGGTTGACAGCATAGCCTCTGTTAAGGCAGTCTTAAGCCTATGAAAACAATTAATCGCGTACTGACCATTATTATTACAACCACCATTCTTACTGGATAGTGGCATAGGTCGGTGCAACAAATTTAAAGGCCTGTGTTCACTTAGAACACAGGCCTTTTTTCGTTTTATGGGATGAGGAACATAAACAATGCGCGTTTTAAAATTTGGCGGCTCTTCGCTTGCCGACTTTGCATGCTTAGAACAGGTAGCTCAGTTAGCTAAAGCACAATTAAAAGATGAAATGTTACTGGTACTTTCAGCGCCAGGCGGGATGACCGATTCACTGGTTGCGTTAGCTGCGGCAGCAGAGCAAGGTTTAGATTTTTCACAGCAATGGCAAGCACTTGTAAGCCGATGTGAAGGTTTAAAAGCTGATGTGGAAAAAACAGGTGTGGTTGTTTCTAATTGGCCAAACTTAGGTGAGCTTAAAAATAAATTAGATGGCGTAGCGCTTATAAAGTGTTGCCCAGATCAGGTTCGTGCATTTGTAATTAGTTTTGGTGAGCGTGTGAGTGTGTCGCTTATGCAAAGTTTATTAAGCTCGCACGATGCTAAATATTTAGAAGCAACAAGCTGTATAGCCTCAACAGGTGGCTACATTGATGCTGAAGCTGATTTAGTAACAAGCAAAGCGCGTTTTCAAGCTGTACTTAAAGAAAACCCAGCCACTATTTATATTATGCCTGGTTTTACAGCAAGTAATGAACAAGGTGAGCTTACAACGCTTGGTCGTAATGGTTCTGATTATTCTGCAGCAATTGCAGCTGCCTGTTTAGAAGCTGAAATTTGTCAAATTTGGACGGATGTAGACGGTGTTTACAGCGCCGACCCTCGTTATATCAAAAAGGCGACTAAAGTAGATTTCTTATCTTATAAAGAAGCGATGGAGCTTTCTTACTTTGGCGCTAAAGTACTTCACCCTAAAACGATTTTGCCGTGTGCTAAAGCGGGTGTGCCGTGTGAAATTAAAAATACTCATAACCCAGATGCCCAAGGCTCATTAATTGGTAACGATTATAAATCTGACGAGCCAGTAAAAGCGCTTTCAAGTTTACAAGACTTAGCCATGCTTACCGTTTCAGGCCCAGGTATGAAAGGTAAAGTGGGTATGGCGTCTAAAGTGTTTAACGCACTGGCACACGACAACGTATCAATTGTATTAATCACGCAATCTTCATGTGAATTTAGCATTAGCTTTTGTGTTCACGAAAGTGATTTAGCGTTGGCACTTGATGCGTTACAAACAGCATTTGAACTTGAGTTGCAAGCAGGGCTTATTGAGCCAGTACAAGTACAGCGTAACTTAGCGATTGTTACACTTGTGGGTGATAACATGCGCGCACACCGTGGCTTAGCTGCTAAGTTTTTTGCCTCGCTTTCACAAGCACAGGTAAACATTGTTGCCATTGCACAAGACTCTACCGAGAGTGCTATTTCAGCGGTTATCGATGGTGAGCTATGTAACGATGCAGTGAAAATATGTCATGAGAACTTCTTCACGCATGTGCCTTCAATTGATGTGTTTTTATTAGGTTGCGGCTTAGTAGGACAAGAGCTTATTTCTCAGTTAGAGCGCCAACAAGCATGGCTTGAAAAGCGTAATATTAAGTTAAACCTTTATGGTGTAGCTAATTCTCGTCAATTACATTTAGATAGTGAAGGCATAGCGTTTGCTGATTGGCAGCAAAAGTTAGCAGCATCTGATCAGGCGTTTGATTTAAATTTAGTAGAGCAATTTGTTAAACAAAACCATTTAGTTAATCCTGTTTTAGTTGATTGCACGTCGTCTGATGCACTTGCTGCACAATACGTCGACTTTTTAAATGCAGGCTTTCACGTAGTTGCAGCTAATAAAAAAGCAACAACTAGCTCGTACACGTACTACCAAGACTTAATTGCAGCAACACAAAAAAATAATCGTAAATTTTTATACGAAACTAATGTAGGCGCAGGCTTACCGGTAATCGATAACTTACAATCGTTATTTGGTGCAGGTGATGAGCTGCTTGAGTTTAGTGGAATTTTATCGGGCTCACTTTCATACATGTTTGGTGCACTGCAAGATGGTTTATCACTCTCTGAAGCCACAGTTAAAGCTAAAGAAAGTGGTTTTACAGAGCCTGATCCTCGTGATGATTTATCTGGTACCGATGTAGCACGTAAATTACTGATCATTGCTCGCGAAGCGGGTATGAAGCTAGAGCTTAGTGATATAGAAGTTGAGTCGGTATTACCACAAGGTTTTGCACAAGGCGACAGTGTTGATGAATTTATGGCAAAACTGCCAAGCCTAGATGCGCCATTTAATGACCGTATTCAAAGTGCTGCCGCAGAAGGAAAAGTTCTTCGTTATGTAGGCACAATTAAAGAAGGTCACTGTAAAGTGGGTATTGAAGCTGTTGATTCATCACATGCATTAAATGTAATTCGTGATGGTGAAAACGCCTTAGCAATTTTAAGTCAATATTACCAACCACGTCCGTTTGTGATTCGTGGTTACGGCGCAGGCTCTGAAGTAACAGCCGCAGGCGTATTTGCTGATATCTTAAAAACGTTATCTCGCTAGGAGTTCATTATGATTGAAGTATATGCTCCGGCATCTATAGGTAACTTTGCAGTAGGCTTTGATGCGTTAGGCGCAGCCCTTGCGCCAATTGATGGCAGCTTATTAGGTGATGTAGCTGTTGTTAGTGCTGCACCAAGTGATGAGTTTGTTTGTTCTGGCGAATATGCTCATAAGTTACCAAGTGATCCTAACGAAAACTTAGCGTATCAATGCTTGGTACATTTTAGAGCGCATGTAGCGCCAAATATGCCAAGCGTAAAATTAGAGCTTAAAAAGAACCTACCAATTGGTTCAGGGTTAGGCTCTAGCGCGTGTTCAGTAGTAGCAACGTTTGCCGCATTAGATAAATTTGCACACACTAATTTAAGCCAAGTTGAGCTCATTGAGCTAATGGCTGACTTTGAAGCAATAGTAAGTGGTGGTCGTCATTACGATAATATTACGCCATGTTATTTAGGTGGGCTGCAGCTTACAGGCGATTTAATCCCTGATAAATCAATTGCGTTACCAGTTGATGAAAACTGGTACTACGTTGCTGCGTTTCCTGGCTTTTCGCTTAATACCGCAAAAGCTCGCTCGGTATTACCAAAAGAGCTAAGCATGCACGCAGGTGTTGAGTTTGCACAGCGTTTATCTGCTTTTAGTAGTTTATTATTAACGCAACGTTTTGATGATGCACTTAGCATTATGCAAGACGATATAGCTGAGCCGTATCGTGCACCATTAATAACAGGGTTTAACGAAGCTAAAGCAAGTTTGCCAGCGCTTGGTGCAGAAATTGTGAGTATTTCAGGTGCAGGCCCTACGCTATTTACAGTGTGTAAAACATTAGAAGCTGCTGAGAAATGTGCACAGTGGCTAGAGCAACATTATATAAATGAGCAGGGGTTCTGCCACATTTGTAAATTAGATAACGACGGCACGCGTCAATTAAACGTTTTATAGGATAGGCAGTTATGCAATTACATAATTTAAAAGATGGTTCTCAAAAAGTGTCGTTTGTTGAAGCGGTAAAAGCAGGTTTAGGGCGCAACCAAGGTGTTTTTTTTCCTGAATCTCTTGCTCCAATAGCTGACGTAGACGCCTTACTTGATATGGACTTTGTTACTCGCAGTGGTAAAATTTTATCGCACCTTATTGGTGACGAGTTACCAAGTGATACGGTTGCTCAAATGGTTAAAAATGCATTTAACTTTCCTGTTAAGCTAGTAGAAGTTGAAGAAAATACATACTGCTTAGAGTTGTTTCATGGTCCTACGCTTGCGTTTAAAGACTTTGGCGGACGCTTCATGGCTGAGTGTTTAGCGCAGTTTAATCAAGGTGAAAATGTTACCATTTTGACCGCAACATCAGGGGATACAGGCGCTGCTGTAGCACATGCTTTCTATAATAAGCCAAATATAGATGTGGTAATTTTATACCCTAAAGGCAAAATTTCACTTGCTCAGCAAAAGCTTTTTACAACGCTTGGTAATAATATTCATTGTTACGCAGTGGAAGGTAGTTTTGATGACTGCCAAGAACTCGTTAAAAAATCGTTTTTAGATGATGAAGTTAAATCAACACTTGGCCTTAATTCAGCTAACTCAATCAACATTAGCCGCCTAGTGGCGCAAGTGTGTTATTACTTTGAAGCCATTGCTCAATTACCTAAAGAAAAACGTGCAACAGCGCATATTTCAGTACCTAGCGGTAACTTTGGTAATGTATGTGCCGCCATGATTGGCGCGGTAATCGGTATGCCAGTAGGTAAACTAAGTGCTACAACTAATCAAAATGATACAGTTCCGCGCTTTATGCTTGATAAAAACTGGGCGCCAAACGCAACGCTTGAGTCGCTTTCAAACGCGATGGATGTAAGTAAACCTAATAACTGGCCGCGCGTGCAAACAATGTTAGATAATAACTGGTTTAGCTACGATAACTTTTATTCAAGCAGCGTAAGCGAGCAAGATACACAAACTGTGATGAAAAATATTCAACAAACAGGCTATGTAGCAGAACCACATACGGCGATTGCTTACCAAGGTCTTGTTGAAAATAGAGCACCTGGTGCCGCGGGTATCTTTTTAGCAACAGCACATCCTGCTAAATTTAAAGAAAGCGTAGAAGAGATTTTAAATATTGAACTTGATATGCCAAAACCATTAAGCGATGCATTAGCTAAACCGTGCTTAGCAAGCGATATTAACGCCGATTATGATGCGTTACGCACTGAAATACTGGCAAAGTTAGGTTAACCCAGTAGCGAAAAATTAAGCGGCTTAGGCCGCTTTTTTATTATTTAAAATAGGTATTAGCACGCTGCTATCATTAACTAATTAAATGTAAAAAATAAAATTCATTTAAATTATTAATGCATTTATAAAAAAATATCATCTTAAAAACCCTGTGAAATAGTTTCAATCCCTGTTTAAATATCCTCAACTTAAGAGCGTAGGCAAAGAGTCGTTTAAAGCGTACAATAAAGCCTCTAAAAAAACACCATACACGTTGCCCTAGGAGACCCCAATGTTAGAACGTAGCATGAATATTTCGGATTTTGATTCAGAGTTATTTGACGCGATAAACAAAGAAACTGCTCGCCAAGAAGAGCACATCGAATTAATCGCTTCAGAAAACTACTGTAGCCCACGTGTACTAGAAGCACAGGGTTCACAGCTTACAAACAAATACGCTGAAGGTTACCCAGGCAAACGTTACTATGGCGGTTGTGAGCACGTTGATGTTGTTGAACAACTAGCAATTGACCGTGCAAACGAGTTATTTGGTTCTGACTATGCGAACGTTCAGCCACATGCTGGTTCTCAAGCAAACGCAGCTGTTTTCTTAGCATTATTAGATGCTGGCGACACAGTACTAGGTATGAGCTTAGCTCATGGTGGTCACTTAACGCACGGTTCACACGTAAGCTTCTCTGGTAAGCTTTACAATGCAATTCAATACGGTCTAGATGAAGCAACGGGCGAAATTGATTACGCACAAGTTGAAGCGCTAGCACTTGAGCACAAACCAAAAATGATTATTGGTGGTTTCTCAGCGTACTCAGGTATTGTTGATTGGGCTAAGTTCCGTGAAATTGCAGATAAAGTAGGCGCTTACTTATTTGTTGATATGGCTCACGTTGCAGGCTTAATTGCTGCGGGTGTTTACCCAAGCCCAGTACCTCATGCACACGTTGTAACAACGACAACACACAAAACACTTGCTGGCCCTCGTGGTGGTTTAATTATTTCTGCATGTGGTGATGAAGCTATTTACAAAAAGCTTAATAGCGCTGTATTCCCTGGTGGCCAAGGTGGTCCTTTATGTCACATTATTGCTGCAAAAGCAGTGGCATTTAAAGAAGCACTACAACCAGAGTTTAAAACATACCAAGCTCAAGTAGTTAAAAATGCACAAGCTATGGTTGCTGTAATGCAAGAACGTGGTTACAAAATCGTATCTGACAAAACAGAAAACCACTTATTCTTACTTGATTTAATCGATAAAGATATCACAGGTAAAGATGCCGACGCAGCGCTTGGTAATGCAAACATTACAGTTAACAAAAACTCTGTACCAAACGATCCTCGCTCACCGTTTGTTACTTCTGGTTTGCGTATTGGTTCACCTGCAATTACACGTCGTGGCTTTAAAGAAGCTGAGTCGAAAGAACTTGCTGGCTGGATTTGTGATGTATTAGACAACATTAACGATGAGTCTGTACAAGCGCAAGTTAAAGAAAAAGTAAAAGCAATTTGTGCAAAATTACCTGTATACGCTTAATTGCATAAGCAGTAGTAATTTAGATCACAACTGTTTAGTTTTTTGCTAAGATAAAAGGCCGCTATATAGCGGCCTTTTTTGTTTTAAAACGGAAGTACCGAGTTATGCATTGCCCATTTTGTACCGCAAAAGATACTAAAGTTATTGATTCTCGCCTAGTCGGTGGAGGCCACCAAGTTCGCCGTCGTCGTGAGTGCAACGATTGTCACGAGCGCTTTACTACATTTGAAGGGGCAGAGCTCGTTATGCCGCGCGTAATAAAACAAGACGGCAGCCGAGAACCATTTAACGAAGATAAGCTTCTAAATGGCCTTAACCGCGCCCTTGAAAAGCGCCCAGTGAGTACCGAACAAGTCGATGAAGTTGTTAATATTATTAAATCTCAATTGCGTGCTACTGGTGAGCGCGAGATATCAAGCCACTTAGTCGGTGAGTGCATTATGGAAGCGCTTAAAAAGCTCGATAAAGTAGCGTATGTAAGATTTGCCTCTGTGTATCGCTCGTTCGAAGATATACGCGAGTTTGGTGAAGAAATTGCCCGTTTAGGGGAGTAATAATGCAAAGCCAAATACCATTTACCGAACAAGATGAAATGTATATGGCGCGCGCCATAGAACTTGCCAAAAAAGGTCGGTTTACAACAACACCAAATCCTAATGTGGGATGTGTGTTAGTTAAAAACAACCAAATCATTGGTGAAGGTTTTCATCAGCTTGCAGGGCAGGGACACGCTGAGGTTAATGCGCTTGCAGTGGCTGGTGAGAAGGCAAAAGGCGCTACGGCTTATGTCACGCTTGAACCGTGCAGCCATTACGGACGCACTCCCCCGTGCGCTGAAGGTTTAAAAGCCGCAGGTGTAGTAAAAGTTATAGCTGCAATGGTTGATACCAACCCGCAAGTAGCTGGTAAAGGGCTTAAAATACTTAGCGATGCTGGTGTTGAAGTTGCATTTGGATTGTTAGAGCAACAAGCTCGTGCACTTAATTTAGGTTTTTTTAAGCGTATGGAGCAAGGCTTGCCTTACGTAACATGTAAAATGGCCGCAAGTATTGATGGTAAAACCGCACTTAAAAATGGCCAAAGTAAGTGGATCACAGGTTCTGTAGCACGCCAAGATGTGCAGCTGTATCGCGCTCAAAGCTGCGCAATTTTAACCGGTGCAGATACCGTACTTGTTGATGATGCAAAACTTAATGTACGCCAAAACGAATTGCCACAATCTTTACCTACAGATTTACCGCTTCGCCAACCTGTGCGTGTTATAATTGACTCGCAAAATAGATTAACACCTGAACTTGCCTTATTTAGTATTGAAAATGACGTAATAATTTTTACCACCAAGGTTGATAAATCAAAGCAGTGGCCGCATTTTGTAAGACATATAGAAGTAAGTGGGATTAACGCAAAGGTTAATTTAACTGAGGTTTTACAGCAGTTAGCTCAATTACAGATTAATAATGTATGGCTAGAAGCAGGTGCTACACTTGCTGGTAAAATGTCTGAACTTAATTTAATTGATGAATTTGTATTTTACTTAGCACCAAAATTAATGGGGTGTGATGCAAAAAGTTTAGTAAATTTTCCTGAATTGACGAGTATGCAAAATACAGTTGATTTAACATTTAATGAGTGTGTACGTATTGGCGACGACTTACGTATAACTGCAGTAAAAAAACTCATTAAAACCACTTAATAAAAAGAGTAGCACTATGTTTACTGGAATAATTGAAGCCACAGGCAAAATTGCCTTACTACAAAAAAAACAAGGCGACTTAGCTATTCGCATTCAAAGTGCTGATCTTGATATGAAAGATGTAAAACTTGGCGATAGCATTGCAACCAACGGTGTATGTTTAACTGTCGTAGATAAACATATAGATGGTTTTAGCGCTGATTTATCCAACGAAACAATTAGCCTTACAGGCTTTGCTCATTATGCTTTAGGGCAAACTGTAAATCTTGAAAAAGCGATGCAGCCAGTATCTCGCTTAGGTGGTCATTTAGTGTCAGGGCACGTAGATGGTATAGCAACAATTACTGCCATTACACCTAATGCCCGCGCAACAGAGTACTGGTTGAGCACCAATGAAAATTTAATGAAATACATCCCTTATAAAGGGTCTGTATGTATTGATGGCATAAGTCTGACAGTAAACGCTGTTGAAGGTAATAAATTTAAACTAACAATAGTACCGCATACTAGCGAGCAAACGACCATCGCTGATTTTAAAGTGGGGACGCAGGTTAATTTAGAAGTCGACCAAATTGCACGTTATTTAGAACGTCTAATTAAAGGCGCTGAGCAACCTACAGGCTCAGACATTTCAATGAGTTTACTAGCTAAAGCTGGTTTTATTAAATAACGACACTGATAACTTACACGAGCAAATTTATGAATTTACACAGCGCACAAGAAATCATCGACGACATTAAAGACGGAAAAATGGTTATTTTAATGGACGATGAAGATAGAGAAAACGAAGGCGATTTAATAATAGCTGCTGAGCATATTAGCGCAGAGGCGATTAACTTCATGGCTACTCATGGCCGTGGTCTAATTTGTTTAACCATGACTCAAGAGCGTTGTGAGCAACTTGATTTACCATTAATGGTTAAAAACAATGGCGCAGCGTTTTCTACTAACTTTACTATGTCGATTGAAGCATCTAAAGGTGTAACAACGGGCATATCTGCAGCAGATAGAGCGCGTACAGTTCAAGCTGCTATTGCAAAGGGGGCTGTACCAAGCGATATCGTACAACCTGGACATATTTTTCCTATTATGGCGCAACCTGGTGGCGTTTTAACACGTGCAGGGCATACCGAAGCTGGCTGTGATTTAGCTCGTTTAGCAGGGCTTGAAGCATCATCAGTTATTGTTGAAATACTTAATGCCGATGGCACGATGGCGCGCCGCCCAGATTTAGAAATATTTGCTAAAGAGCACGGTATTAAAATTGGCACTATTGCTGATTTAATCGAATACCGTAATTTAAACGAAACCACAATTGAACAAGTTGCTAAGTGTAAGTTACCGACTGAACACGGCGAGTTTGATTTAGTAACGTACAAAGACACTATCGACGGACAATTACATTACGTATTGTTAAAAGGCGAAATTAAAGAGCAAGAACCAACGCTTGTTCGCGTGCATTTACAAAGTACCTTTAACGACATTTTACTTTCAGACAGAAGTGCGGACCGTAGTTGGGGTCTTTCTGATGCGATGGCTTACATAGCGAAAAATGACGGTGCTCTGGTTATTTTAGGCAAGCAAGAAAGCACTGAAGAGCTAGAAGCAACAGTAAAAGCATTTGCCGCTGCTGATGCCGGTGAAAATGTAACACCTCGTAAATTTAAAGGTACATCGCGTACTGTCGGTGTTGGCTCGCAAATACTGGCTGACCTAGGTATTAAACAAATGCGCCTTATGAGCCGCCCTAAAAAGTATCATGCACTTTCGGGCTTTCATTTAGAAGTGGTTGATTACGTTGAGCCGCAATAAGCGGTTTGCTTTAAACTAGTCTATTTTTTTATTTTTATGGTATGATGCGCAGCAATTTTTGCGCAATCGCAACCGCTTGAACATATTTTTAGGGTTATCAAATGAAAATTATTGAAGGTAATAAGTACGCTCCAGGCAAAAAATTCGCTATCGTTATTTCTCGTTTTAACGACTTTATTGGTAGCAGCCTACTTGAAGGCGCTGTTGATGAGTTAAAACGTACCGGTGGTGTATCTGATGACGACATTACTGTTGTTTATGTACCTGGTGCAGTTGAACTACCTTTAGCGGCAAAACGCGTTGCAGCAAAAAAAGAGTATGATGCAATCATCGCATTAGGCGTAGTGATCAGAGGTGGTACACCACACTTTGACCTAGTTGCTGGCGAATCAAACAAAGGCCTTGCAAATGTATCGCTTGAGTATGATATCCCGGTTGCATTTGGCGTATTAACTACAGAAAGCATTGAACAAGCAATTGAACGCGCTGGTACCAAAATGGGTAACAAAGGCGGCGAAGCGGCATTAGGCGCGCTTGAAATGGTTAATGTGTTAGATAAAATTTAAGTTTAAGGAATTTTTGTGAAACCAGCAGCAAGACGTAAAGCACGTATCTTAGCACTTCAGGCCGTTTATTCTTGGCAATTAAGTGGCAATCTAATTGCCGATATCGAACAACAAATGTTGATCGAAAACGACGTGACTAAAATTGATGTTGAATACTTTAAAGATTTAGCTACCGGCGTTGCTGTTAACTACAAGCAATTAGACGAAGCTGTATCTCCACATTTAACACGTCCGTTTGATGATTTAGATATGGTTGAGCGTGCAATCTTACGTTTAAGCGCGTATGAGCTTAAATTCCGTGAAGATGTACCTTACAAAGTAGCAATCAATGAAGGCATTGAACTTGCTAAAATGCTTGGCGCAGAAGATAGCCATAAATTTGTAAACGGTGTACTTGATAAAGCTGTTAAGCATTTACGCAAGTAATACTAACGCACTTAAAGCGCGCCAATTTAATGAGTAGCGCTTTGTACGTTAGTACACGTTAAAAAGGAGAGCCGGCATAGGTCGGCTTTTTTGTGTATGAAGGAATTTGAATTAATAAACCGCTACTTTAAAGGTCGCGGGATCACCCGTCGTGACGTAAACCTTGGTATTGGCGACGACTGCGCTTTAGTAACCGTGCCGCAAAACTGCCAACTCGCTGTTACAACAGACACCCTCGTTGCAGGTGTACATTTTTTTGATGATATTTCCCCTCGCGCATTAGGCCACAGAGCACTTGCTGTTAATTTAAGTGATTTAGCAGCAATGGGTGCTGAGCCTACATGGGTATCAGTTGGGTTAACATTACCAAGTATTGACCAAAAGTGGATTGAAGAGTTTACTGAAGGTATGCACGAAATTGCAGAATACTTTAATGTACAAATTATAGGAGGCGACACCACGCAAGGGCCGCTAACTATTACTATTTGTGCAAAAGGGACAGTACCTGAAGGCACTGCACTTCGCCGTAGTGGCGCAAAAGTAGGTGATTGGATTTATGTAACTGGCCCATTAGGGGATGCTGGGCTTGCGATTGAATCACGTAAGCAAGGCATAAGTATTGAGCCAGAGCATTTAAAGTACTTAAATAAACGCTTTGACTTTCCAACACCACGCGTTGCAGCTGGACAAGTATTACGAGGCCTTGCTTCATCAGCTATTGATGTGTCAGATGGCTTACTAGCTGACTTAAGCCACATTCTCGATATGTCTCAAGTTAATGCGTCGGTTAATATACAAAGCATTCCTACATCAGATGCAATGCGGTCAAGTCTTGAGTTTAAACATCAATTACCGTTTATTCTTAATTACGGTGATGATTACGAACTATTGTTTACTGTACCCGATAGTAATAAAAGTATGCTAGAAATGAAGCTACGCCAATATGGTGTAGACGCAACATGCATTGGGCAAATTAAAAGTGGCGATGGCCAAATAGAGCTTTTACATAATGGTGAAAAGTTTGATTTTGAGCAACAAGGCTTTGAGCATTTTGCCAAGGAGCCAGTTTGACTTCCAAAAGACAGTTTAATTTAAAGCGCCCACATCAATTATTTGGTTTGGGTTTTGGTACTGGCCTTGCGCCAGTTGCACCTGGTACATTTGGTACTTTTGCAGCATTACCATTTATTTTTACAACCATGTACTTCCCGCTATGGCTACAAATTGTATTTGCAGTAGTAATTAGTATTTTTGGTATATGGGCATGTGGAAAAACCGTTGATGATTTAGGTGTACACGACCACCCTGCAATAGTGTGGGATGAAGTTGCAGGCTATTACATTACTATGATTGGGGCCGCGTTAAGCTGGCAAACATTATTAGTTGGTTTTTTATTGTTTCGCTTTTTTGATATAGCCAAACCGGGCCCAATTCGTATGCTAGACAAACGCGTTCACGGTGGTGTTGGTATTATGGCTGATGATATATTAGCGGGTATATTTTCGCTGGTATGTTTGCAAGCATTAATAAAAGCAGGTTTACTACCCTTTTAATTTTTATCTTCAATTTGTTTAACTAGGTGGCAGCAATATGATGCGATTTTTACTGGTTTGTGTACTGATGTTGTGCGCTATGCCAAGTTGGGCCTCAATTACTGATTATGTAGTTAAGCAATGGAATATAAAAGATGGGTTGCCCTCGCAATCACTAAAAAGTGTAGTGCAAGATCAACAAGGCTATATGTGGCTAGGCACTCAGTTTGGTTTAAGTCGATTTGATGGCACTACATTTACAAACTACAATACGCAAAATAGTCCTTTTTTACCTAGCAATGGTATTAATAAGCTTTTAGTCGATTCGAATGGTTTATTGTGGATTGGCACAAAAAGTGGTTTGGTTGTTATTAACCCGGCTACATTTGCAGCACAAGAATTTAATATTAAAGGCCCTGTAAGAGACATACTTGAAGACTCTAAAGGCAGCATATGGATAGCCGCCAATGGCTTGTATTACGTTGATAGAGGGCAAGTTGATTTACGTACTCAAGTAAATGGGCCTTTGCCTATTGTTAATGCAACCGTAATTACTCAAATAGTTGGCTCTGTAAGCAAAATGGCGCTTTCTCCTGAAGGTATTTGGCTGGTTAATGATCGCCACTTATTACGCCTAACTAAAAGCTCCTCTGATTTTTCTAAACTACGCTTAGAACTTACTGCGAAAATATCGCTACCAGAGCGGTTAGCACAAACGATTGTTCACGACCTTTCTTTTTTAAATGGAAATTTATACTTAGCTTCTGAGCTAGGGGCTTACTTTTTAGATTTAGATGACGAGTTACGACCATTTCCATTACCTAATACGAATAACTCTGCCGTTTATAAATTTATGAGTGATACCGATGGTGGCTTATGGATTTCGACTTATGGGCGCTTATTATTTAGAGACAAAACGGGTGAGTGGCAATGGGTAGAGCCAAGTCAGCTTGATCAAAGTATATGGTTTGCAGACATATTTAGAGATGACAAAAATAACGTGTGGCTTGCAAGCTTTAGTGAAGGTTTATGGCTTGCTCATGAAGGGCGTGTAGAAAGGCATTCTGCGGTATCGCAAATGACCGAATCGGTTATGGCTATAAGCCAAGCACCAGATGGAAAACTATGGGTGGCTAATAAAAGTGGCATTGGTTATTTTGATTTAGATAAAAGTTTTATTAATTTATTACCAAGTAGTAAGTACGGGCGCGCTTCCGTTCATGACTTACAATTTGATGGAGACCGTTTATACATAGCGACAGGGCGTGGGTTATTTGTTTTTGAAAACAATACTCTTTATACCGTACCTGGGCGTGCGCTTCGTGATAATCCGGTGTTTGCAATTAGTCGCTCGAGTAAGGGCGGATTTTGGATAGGCACAGGGCGTGGTTTGTATCGCTTAAATTATGCTGGCTTAACTCCTTTTGCTTATAACGCATTCTTAGGTAGTAAGTTTATTACCTATGTATTAGATAAAACAAATTTTGGTGTAATTGGTACAAGTAAAGGAGCATATTACTTTACTGACCGCGGTATCGAAAAAATAGGCGACCAAACCACACTCGAAAGCGCATACGTAACCAGCGTGCTGCATATTGATGGTGTAGGTATTTTAATTGGCTCGCTAAACGATGGCCTTTTTTATAGAAGTACGCAGGGCCAATGGAGACAACTTGATGCTGCCAATGGTTTACCGTATGGGTCTATATTTAGTTTAGAGTACGACGAAACCCTAAAGCATGTTTGGGTTAGTACAATGAAGGGCGTTTATAGAATGCCTGTTGATCAATTTAAAACAGATATTAAAAATTTAAAAGTTGAAGAGGTTATTTCATCTTTTGATCGCCAATTAGATGGCAAGGCTAATCAGTGTTGTAGTGGACTTGGTCACGATGCGGTGGCCGATACAGGAAGCTCTATTTGGTATCCTAGCTTGCAAGGTGTAGTAGAAATACCTAAAAATGTAGAGCTTTTTGGCCTGCTTGCAATAAAACCCAAAATAGAAACTATCACAACGCCGCTTCGTAATTTAACTACGGCTGCGCTTGGTAAAAAGCCATCACTTGAAACAGATGAGCGTGATATAACCCTTACTTATACCGCCATTGATTACTATGCTCCTAATAGTATTGAATTTAGATATAAGCTAACAGGCTTAGACAGTGATTGGCGTTATGCAAATACTCGCCGAGAAGCTATCTATACAAACTTACCGGCTGGCTCGTTTTTGTTTCAGTTAGAAGCTAAACGCCAAGGTGAGGATTGGACTAAAGCACAAGAAGCTGAATATGGCTTTACAGTGCCAGAGCGCTTTGATGAAACCATTTACTTTAGGCTGTTAATTACCAGTGGCTTTGTTTTATTAATTTACTTAGTATTTTGTGTGTTTAGAGCGCAAGAGCGCAGAAAGCAAGAAGTTCTCGAGGGGCTTATTACAGAGCGTACATTGGAGCTTCGTCAAGCTAACGATAAACTTGGGCAAGTAAACTCACAGCTCAAATTAGTTAGTCACTCAGATGAGCTTACAGGGCTTCGTAGTCGTCGCTTTTTGTTCGATCAGCTCCCTAAAGATATAGAGCACTTTCAGCGCAACTCGCAATCGCTACAAGCTCAGGGGAAATCGCTGGTGTTAGTGATTATTAACTTTGATAACTTTAGCCGTATAAACGATGCTTATGGTCCCATTGCGGGAGACAGTTGTTTACAGCAAATGGCGGCATTGTTAAACGCCCGTACTCAGGGCTCTGATTATGTAGCGCGTTGGAGTGGTGATGAGTTTTTATTATTACTACGTGATTTTAAGTGTAATAAAATAGACAGTTACGCATCTGACTTATGTAAATTTATAGCCAGTAATTCGTTTCAATTACCTAATGGTAAAACAACGAGCATTACGGCGTCGATTGGTTGGTCATTTTATCCATTACCGTTATTAGGCGGGCAGGTAATTAGCTGGGAAACCTCTATTAACTTGGCAGATATAGCGCTTCATCAAGTTAAAAAACGCGGTGGTGATGGCGTGGCTAATATTACTTTTGATGAGCAACTAGATGCATTTGAATTTGAACAAAACTCTAATGTTGATCAGCAATTAGGTATTTTACAAAGTAATGGCTTGGCAGATATAAAAGTGTGGATGCGATAATGCCCGACCAAGGTTATTGGTCAGGCATGGTAAGGTTAACTCTATTTGTTAAGCCAAGCTGGTAATATTGCAACCGACTCTGGGGCTGTAAATGCCGTACTGGTATCGGCGCTTATATCACCGCCTGAACTGCTTAAAATATTATTAAATCGCATAACCACGTTATTTGACTTCTCAGCTACGTATAAATCTGTTCCGGTATACATAATATCAACAGGGTTACCCAGTAGGGTATTTGGACCGCTAATAGTGGTACTTATGTTTACCAAGCCCGATGCCGTTGCTACGTTATTCAATACGTATATTTTGCCATCGTCAGCAACTGCTGCGCTACCAACATCAGAGAGTATTAGCGAGCTACTTAGCGAGTCGTAGTCGATGCCGTGTATGTTGCTTGGTGCTGCTAGTGCTGTGCCTGCATTTGCTGGCGTTATAAGCCTATCCTCAACTGCAATATTAGTACTACCAGCCATTAGTTTGCTTTTAACTTCGTCAAATACAGCAACGGTTCCATTTGTTAGTGCTACAAAAACTCGATCAGTGTTTACATCGTAATCAACATCCCAAGGGCGAGCATCATTTGCAAACGTAAGCGTCATTAATGGGCTTGCATCCCCTGTGGTGCAAGTTGAAAATATTGAAATACTTGGAGTATCTGCATTATTTTCTGCAACTAAAATCATACCGCTATCAGAAGCCACATCAAGACCTTTAGGAGATACAAGGCCTGTATTCGAACCAGTAATAATGCTGTCTTGGCTCGTATTATAAGTTTGCCCATCTCTGTTTATTGCCACTTTATTTGAAATAACAATACCGCCAATTGAGGTTGTACTGTTATCGAACGTTGTATAACTATTACCCGCTTTATCAAAAGTTACACTCTCGATGGTTTGACTCGCATTATAGTTGCCAATTTCTGTGTTAAGTTGTGAGCTTAATCGACTAATTTGCCCAGTTGTTTCACCTGCAGTGCCCGGATTACTACTTACAGCAACACCTAGCAGCGCCATATTAGCGGTATCACTATCTGAAATGTCAGCCATCTCATTTTGTATACCCAGTTTAGTAATTGACTCAGGTTTAATTGTTGAGGTAACTAAATCAGGAGTGATATCGCCGCTTTCACCTGAAAATATATTGCTGAACACAAGAACAGCATCATTTGATTTTTCAGCTACACGTAAGTCACTACCTTCAAGGCTAATATCAACTGGGTTACCAAGCATTGTTGCTGGACCGGCAATACTTCGTGCAACGCTTACTAAGCCCTCAGCAGTTGAAGCATTATTAATTACAAATAACGAACCATCGGTTGCGTCTGAGGCACTCCCTACATCAGACAAAACAAGTTTATTAGTATTTGAGTCATAAACAATGCCGTGAATATTTACAGAAATTTGCGTGCCATCATTATTACTAGGGGTAATTGTGCGGCTTGGCATTGCGGCAAATTCACCACCAACAAAATTATCGTAAACGGCTACATCACCATTTGTTAGTGCTACATAAAGGCGGTCGTTAGATTCATCATAATCAACATCCCACGGTGCCGCTTCTGTAATGGTTGTGCCTAAAGGGGCTGTATCGCCCGCGGCTGTAGCGCCAAAAGTCGTTACTTGCATAGCGCCAAAGTCAGCAATAAAAACAAGCCCACTCTTTTGTGCTACAGCTATTCCTTTAGGATTTACCAATGTTGTGTTAGTACCTGTTATTTCGCGATCTGTATTAGCTGTATAGGTTGCGCCGTCACTACGGTTTGCAAGCTGACATATAGTTTTAATACTGCCATTTTCGCTGTCGCTTGCTTGCAATAAATTACCTAAGCTATCAAATGCAACGCCTTCGTTAGCTGTTGTATTAAAGGTTTTTAGTTTAGAGGCGCTTTGGTTAATTACATCGATAGTGCCTGTATTGCTCTCGCCATTGTTTGCCAAAATAAATGTGGCTGATGCAAAGCCAGGGTTGCCATTTGTACCGTCGGACCCGTTTTGTCCATCGGTGCCTGCAATACCATCTACACCGTTTTCACCATCGTCTGAGCTACAGCCTGTAATGCCGATTAATACTGCAAGTGTTAAAGCTGAAAAACTAAGCGTGTGTTTAAGTGTGTTTTTTTGTGCTGAATGAGTTGTTAAATTAGCTTTATTCATCATTTCTACCTTTTAAATATTCCATCAAATGTAGGTAAATAACGCGCTTGCTCATAAGGCATAGACTAAGCGGAACCGATTATTTACATGTTAACCTCATATCAATAACGGCTATAAAATGAAACTGGATGCAAAAAAGTTAAAATTAAAAACAAAAAAAGGAGCCTTGAGGCTCCTTTTTAATAAACTAAGTAAATAGCTTAAGCAATAAACGACTTAATTGAACTTAAAATACCTTGCTCACCTAAGCCCATTTCATCATGCATTTGCGCTTGTGTACCGTGCTTAATAAATTCATCAGGAATACCTAAATTAAGTACGTGAATGCGGGCTTTAATACTTGCCAAGTATTCATTAACTGCGGAGCCTGCACCACCATAAATAGCATTATCCTCTAGGGTAACTATTACATCGTGGCTTTGAGCAAGCTCATTTAAAAGCGTTGTATCAAGCGGTTTAATAAAACGCATGTTAACAAGCGTTGCGTTTAATTCATTCGCTGCAAGTTGTGCGTTATCAAGCAATGTGCCAAATGACAAAATAGCAATTTTAGCACCTTGCTTAATTGTGTCTGCTTTACCTATTTCGATAAGCTGCATATCGCTTTGAATATCTGCAGTACCGGCACTTCCGCGAGGGTAGCGTACAGCTACAGGGCAATTTGCTTTATAACCGGTGTACAACATTTGGCGGCATTCGTTAGTATCGCTAGGGGCCATAATAACCATATTAGGTATACAGCGCATAAAGCTTAAGTCGTAAGCACCTTGGTGGGTTTCACCGTCAGCACCAACGATGCCTGCACGGTCAATTGCAAATAGCACCGGTAAGTTTTGTAGGGCTACATCGTGAATGAGCTGATCGTATGCACGCTGTAAAAAACTTGAGTAAATAGCAACAACAGGCTTTAAACCTTCACAGGCTAAGCCGGCGGCAAGTGTTACTGCGTGTTGCTCGGCTATAGCTACGTCAAAGTATTGCTCTGGGTGCTCTTTTGAAAAGCGCACCATGCCCGAGCCTTCGCGCATAGCAGGTGTTATTGCCATCAGCTTACTGTCTTGCTCTGCCATATCGCACAGCCAATCACCAAACACTTTTGAAAAGGTTGCTGCGCCAGGTTTAGATTTAGGTAAACATGATGTGCTTGGGTCGAACTTTGGTACGCCATGATAGCCAATAGGATCCGCTTCTGCTGGCTTATAACCTTTACCTTTTTGTGTTTTTATATGCAGTAATTGCGGGCCTTTTAAATTACGCATATTACGAAGCGTATCTACGAGCATGTTTACATCGTGCCCATCAATTGGGCCAATGTAATTAAGGCCTAATTCTTCAAAAAAAGTACCAGGTATAACCATACCTTTAAGGTGCTCTTCCATTCTGCTGGCAAGCTCTTTGACTGGCGGTACACCAGAGAGTAACTTTTTACTACCTTCACGAATATTAGTATAAAAGCTACCTGATAAAATACGTGCAAAGTGATTAGTAAGTGCACCTACGTTTTCAGAAATCGACATTTCGTTATCATTTAAAATAATAAGCATGTCTGACTTTACGTCACCTAAGTGGTTCATAGCTTCAAAGGCCATGCCCGCAGTAATAGCACCATCGCCAATAACTGCAACTGTTTTACGTCCTGCGCCTTCTTTTTTAGCTGCAATAGACATACCTAATGCCGCTGAAATAGAGGTACTTGAATGGCCCACACTAAAAGTATCGTATTCGCTTTCATCTCTAAACGGGAAAGGGTGCAGGCCATCTTTTTGACGAATGGTGTGCATTAAATCACGACGACCAGTTAATATTTTATGTGGGTAAGCTTGATGTCCTACATCCCATACAACGCGATCTTCTGGTGTGTTATAAACATAATGTAGTGCAACAGTTAGCTCAACTGTTCCTAAACCAGACGCTAAATGACCGCTACTTTGCGATACTGAGTTGAGTAAGTAATCGCGCAGCTCGTTGCTAAAAGCAGGAAGTTTATCTTGCGCTAAATCACGCAGCTGTGCTGGTTCGTCAACCAAATTAAGTAATGGATACTTGCTACTATCAAGTGTCATGGTTTTATATATATCCTTCGCTAACATTAATTAACACAAAGCGTTTATGAGTAATTAATGTTGAGTAATAATGTCAGTGCTAATTGCAATACGCTAAAGCGGTTATTAGTGGTCACGCTCAATAAGGTAATTTGCTAGCGACGCAAGATGTGTTGTGTCGGCATCTATTTTTGCAAGCGCTTCATGTGCTTGTTGTATTAAGTTTTGCGCCTTTTCTTTAGCGCCTAGCATACCTAATAACGCCGGATATGTCGCTTTATTCGCGGCGATATCTGACCCTTGTGGCTTACCTAAAATAATAGTATCGCCTTCAACATCTAAAATATCGTCGTGTACTTGAAATGCCAGCCCTATAGCATACCCAAAAATGCTTAAGTTTTCTAAAGTTTGTTTGTCTGCATTTTCGCTACACAATGCACCAAGTGTAATCGCACAATTAATGAGCGCACCCGTTTTTAGTTTATGTATACGTTCAAGCTCTTGAACGGTAACTGCTTTATCTGTTGCTGCAATATCTAAAGATTGTCCGCCCACCATGCCCTCAAGGCCAGATGCTTTAGCTAGTTGAGCAATCATTTTTATCTGTGTTTGCGAAGAGCATGTAAATTCATGGCTTGCTATTAACTCAAAGGCGAGGGTTTGTAGTGCATCACCAGCTAAAATTGCGTGCGCTTCGCCAAACTCAATATGGCAAGTAGGGCGACCACGACGTAAATCGTCATCATCCATCGCAGGTAAATCATCATGAACAAGTGAGTAGCTATGAATACATTCAATAGCGCCTGCCAATATGTCCAAATCTTGCTTTTTAGCACCGAGCATTTCGCCTGTGGCGTACACTAAAAATGGGCGTAGTCTTTTGCCACCATTAAATAACCCATACTCTGTGGCACTTTTTATTGTTTGCTCTGTATCGAGAGGTTGGTCAAAATGTTGTTGTAAAGTAGCTACTACATCTTTTTGAGCACATTCAATATAATCTTTAATGCTCACAACTATTCCATATCGTTATCAAAGTTTGTAAGTGCTGACTTTTCGCTGTTACCCATCAAAATTGATACTTTTTGCTCTGCTTGCTGTAATTTTCCTGATGAAGCACTCGCTAATGCAATTCCACGTTCAAATTGTTTAAGCGATTGCTCAAGCGACAAATCACCTTGTTCCATATCACTAACAATTGTCGATAATTCTTCTAGTGCTTGTTCGAAACTTAAGTTTTCAGGTTTTTTAGTCGCCATCTTTATTTCAGCTTACATAATAAATTTAGGGGTCAATTTTAGGGGGAATGCTAAACTAGGTCAAAGGATGATATTGGTTTTTTACCTTTATGGCGTTAAATTATATTTAATTGCATTGATAAAGGCTTAATAGCACTCTTAATGGTTAATAAATTAGGTTGCACATATAACTTGATCTAAAATAGTGCTAAAGGCTGCTTTTTATGTTTATTTATAAAAATGGCTTAAGCAATTCAGTATGTTGCCGATAAGCAGATAATAATAAAAGTTTATAATAAGGCACTGAACATGAAACCTCTGGAGGAAATGTGGATTTAGCAACCATAATCGGGATCCTAGGCGCAATTGGCTTAATTGTCATGTCTATGTTTATGAGTAGTAGCGGTGAAATGGCTATGTTTGCCGATGCTCCTTCAAGTGTCATTGTTTTTGGCGGCTCACTGTTTATTGTTTTATCAAACTTCACCATGTCACAATTTTTAGGCATAGGTAAAGTAGTTGGTAAGGCATTCATGTTTAAAATAGAATCCCCTGAAGAGCTAATAGAAAAAGCAGTAGAACTTGCTGATTCAGCACGTAAAGGTGGTTTTTTAGCCCTTGAAGAAGCCGAAATTCCCAATCCATTTATGCGCAAAGGCGTAGATATGCTTGTTGATGGGCATGATGCTGATGTTGTGCGTGCAACACTTCAAAAAGATATTTCTTTAACCACTACCCGTCATGAAATGGGCGCGGGTTTATTTAAGTCACTTGCTGATATAGCACCTGCTATGGGCATGATTGGTACACTCATTGGCTTGGTTGCAATGTTATCTAACATGGACGACCCTAAAGCAATTGGACCCGCAATGGCTGTAGCACTATTAACTACTTTATATGGTGCGTTTTTAGCAAACGTTGTAGCAATTCCAATTCAGGTAAAACTCGAACTACGTAAAGACGAAGAAGCAATGAACCAACGTTTAATTTTGGATGCAATTTTAGGTATCCAAGATGGTCAAAACCCAAAAGTAATTGAAGGTATTTTGAAAAACTACTTAGCTGAATCTAAACGTAAAGTAGATACCGAGGAGTAATCATGTCTGATCAAGAGTGCAAATGCCCACCACCAGGTTTACCTGCTTGGATGGGAACTTTTGCCGATTTAATGTCATTATTAATGTGCTTCTTTGTACTCTTGCTTGCGTTTTCAGAAATGGATGTACTTAAATTTAAACAAATAGCAGGCTCGATGAAGTTTGCATTTGGTGTGCAAAATAAAATAGAAGTAAAAGATATCCCCAAAGGCACGTCTGTTATTGCCATGGAATTTACCCCAGGTAAACCAGAGCCAACCCCTATAGAAACCATTCAACAACAAACTGTAGAAATGACCCAGCAAATGCTTGAGTTTCAAGCAGGTGATGAAAGCTCAGCCGGTGGTAGGCAAGAGCAGCGAGGAGATAAACGCGGAGGGGAGTCGCGTAGCACTTCGCAAGAACAATCGTCAGAGCAAGCAACTTCAGCGGCCGATCAAGAGCAAACAAATGAGTTAGTTAAGAAAATAGCGCAACAACTCGAAAAGCAAATTATAGATGGTGCAATAGAGCTTGAATCTTTAGGGCAGCAAATTATTATTCGTATTCGTGAAAATGGCTCATTTCCCTCAGGGAGTGCATTTTTACAACCTAAGTTTAAACCTATCATTCAAGATATTGGTGTGCTGTTAAAAGATGTACCTGGCGAAATTACTGTTTCGGGACATACCGACGATTTTCAGGTTTCAAATGAGTTATATATTAATAATTGGGACTTATCGTCAAAGCGTGCTGTAGCAGTCGCAAGCGAGCTGCAAACAGTGCAAGGGTTTGATAAAAACCGGATGATGGTAGTAGGGCGTGCCGATACTCGCCCACTTGTTCCAAACGATTCAAATGAAGATCGCCGAAGAAACCGTCGAGTAGAAATATCAATCTTGCAAGGTAAGGCTAAAGAGTCTGATCCTATTGATGTGCGATAAGTTATTGCTTTGTGTTATATCTCATTATGTTTGTTTTAATTTAAGGTACTTAATTGCCTAAGTATCTTGGCAATTTCATCATTTTAGCTTACAGTACATTTCCTTAACATATGTAATGGAGTGCCTGTGAAAATAATCAATAAATATTGCGACATGCCGGGTAATGGTGATGGTACTGATGACGATACAAAAACAAAATAGGGCAGAGTATTTTGCCTGAATGGTTTTTGTATATTGTCAGTATTTTAAGTAAAAGCTGGGTTTTAATGCTAAGCCCGGCTATTTTTATATTTTTTGTATTTAAAGATCGACTAGCCTTTCGATTTGTACTACTTACCGCAGCTTTTTTCCTCTTTGGTAACCTAACTGCTTCAAGCCTAAGAGCGTTTGATGACATTTATATTTATCGTTATTTAGTTTGGGCGCTCACAGATATTATTTGGATGGCACTTATAGCCTACTGGGGTATAAAGGATAAAGTTTATTTATGGCAATGTGTTATTGGACAACTAGTTGTTATTGGCGCACCTATATTACAACTATTCCGATTAGTTGATCGCCACTTGTGGGATTTAGCTTACAGTACCGTTATTTATCAGACCCTAATGCCATTTATCAATATTGCCACGGTGGTTGTATGCTATTTACCTTTAATTATCCTTTTCACTAAGCAAGGCAGTGTAAGGTCAAAAAGAGAAAACTCCTCACCTTAAAATAGTTGTGCTAAACTACTGTTTATATAAACAGTTAGTGAGCGGCTCCCATGAAACTCTACATTGCAGAAAAACCATCACTAGGCAGAGCAATTGCTGATGCCTTACCAAAACCACATAAAAAACACGATGGGTATATAGAAGTAGCTAATGGTGATTGTGTCTCGTGGTGTATAGGGCACTTACTTGAGCAAGCAGAGCCCGATGACTACGATGAGCGCTTCAAAAAATGGCAATTTGAACACCTTCCTATTGTGCCTGAGCAGTGGCAGTTAAAGGCTAAAACGAAAACTCGCAAGCAATTAACTATTTTAAAAAAGTTAATTAAACAAGCATCATTGTTAGTTCATGCTGGTGATCCCGACCGCGAGGGTCAACTTTTGGTCGATGAGGTAATAGAGCAAGCCAAAATAAGCAAAACTAAAAAGCAAAGTATTCAGCGTTTACTAATAAGCGATTTAAACTTAGCAGCTGTTAAAAAAGCACTTAGTAGTATGCGCTCTAATCGCGAATTTATCCCACTTAGTGTATCAGCGCTTGCACGTTCACGAGCGGATTGGCTTTTTGGTATGAACCTTACTCGGGCCTATACTTTAGCAGGGCAAAAAGCTGGTTTTGGTAATGTGCTATCAGTTGGGCGCGTTCAAACTCCTATTTTAGGTTTAGTGGTTAACCGCGATAACGAAATAGCTAATTTTGTATCAAAACCATTTTATGAAGTGTTGGCGCATTTAGTTACTCCAAAGCAGCAGTTATTTACAGCTAAGTGGGTGCCGAGTAAAGCTTGCGAGCCTTATCAAGATGAAGAAGGGCGGGTATTAAATAAAGCACTCGCCGAAAATGTAGCTTCGCGTATAACTAATCAAAAAGGAGAGGTAACAGCACTTGAACAAAAACAAAAAAAACAAAGTGCACCTTTACCTTATAATTTATCTTCACTTCAAATAGATGCTGCAAAGGCATTTGGTATGGCTGCTCAGCAGGTGCTTGATATTTGCCAAACACTTTATGAGCGCCATAAATTAATCACCTACCCTCGTTCAGATAATCGTTATTTACCTAAAGAACATCATTTAGATGCGCCTTCCATTTTAAAAGCAATTGCAGCAAATGGCGGTCAAAAAACTGAGTTTGTGAATGGGGCTGATGCTAAAAAATGCAGTAAATGCTTTAATGATTCAAAAGTTGCTGCACACCATGCAATTGTGCCCACAGCAAAGCAATTAAAAACTGCAAACTTAGCCACTAATGAAGCAAAAGTGTATCAGCTCATTTGTAGGCATTATTTGGTTCAGTTCTACCCAGACTACATTTACAACGAAACTAAAACTGAGATAACAATTGCTGGTGGTTTATTTAAAGCCAATGCCAAGCAAGACGTAAATTTGGGTTTTAAGGTACTAATGGGTAAAGGCGAGCTAAAAGATGAAGCAACTTTACCTCATTTAGCTAAAGGGATGGCGCTTAATTGCACTAAAGGTGAGGTTGTTGAAAAGCATACTACACCTCCATTATATTTTACTGATGCAACATTGTTGGCTGCGATGACGGGCATTAGCCGTTACGTTAAAGATCCACAAATTAAAAAAGTATTAAAAGAGACCGATGGTTTAGGT
Source organism: Pseudoalteromonas carrageenovora IAM 12662 (assembly GCF_900239935.1). NCBI lineage: Bacteria > Pseudomonadati > Pseudomonadota > Gammaproteobacteria > Alteromonadales > Pseudoalteromonadaceae > Pseudoalteromonas > Pseudoalteromonas carrageenovora. The sequence continues at coordinate 2,874,925 of NZ_LT965928.1, read as the reverse complement.
ACTGAGGCTACTCGCGCAGGTATTATTGAATTGTTATTTAGACGTCGCTTTTTAAAGCGTGAAGGTAAAGCAATTAAAGCAACCGAAACCGGTTTGGCACTTATTAGTGTTTTACCACAAGGCTTAGCAAGTCCCGATTTAACGGCTAAATGGGAGTCGAGCTTAGGGGATATAGCGCAACAAGCAATGAGTTATCAGCAGTTTTTACAGCCATTACTGGCAGAGCTTGAAAGCTTTGTACAACAGGCGGCTAATTGCGATAACCATGTATTTTCAAAGCTACCTAAAACATCTCCTAAAAAACGCTTTGCTAAGCAAGGCAAAAAAGCGCCATATAAAAAATCAAATTATAAAAAGAGCTCCGCAACTACTTAATAACTGAGCTCTTTAGTACTGCTTATTAATTATTAAATAAAGCGACTGCAGCGTTACTCATAGCTTTTATACCTGTAGGTAGTGCTACTTTATAATCAGGTGCAAATTTACTTGAATGTAATGAAGGGAGTGTTTCGTTATTTTTCATCGCTTTTGCATATTGTTGTTGGTTAACTCCGCCTAACCAAAATAGAGTAATAGGGACGCTTTCATCCGTTCTGCCGTATAATCCAAAATCTTCACCCGCCATAACCGCTTTTGTTTCAAGTACATTAGTTGCGCCAATTGCATCAGCAATAGCACTTCTAACTATATTTGTTTGCTCTGGGTTATTGTAAGTGGATGGAATTGACTCATCTTCGTGAACATAAACAACAGGATATAGTGGCTCTTCAAGCCCTGCGCTTTGTGCAATACCTGCTGTTATACGTTTAATTGCTGCTATTTGAGCTGTACGTACGTCAGGATTGTAACTTCTTAAAGTAAGTTGTAGTTTTACTTCATCTGAAATTACATTATGTTTTGAGCCACCATGAATAGAGCCCACAGTTATAACCGAAGGTTCAAGTGGAGAAAGCTCACGGCTCGTGATTGTTTGAAGTGCTAATACAGTGCGTGCAGCAATAACAACAGGATCAACAGTGGTATGCGGGTAAGCGCCGTGGCCTCCTTTTCCTTTTATAGCAATATCTACCGAATCAACACTTGCCATAGTATATTCATTTTTCATTGATACCTTACCAGCAGGTACGCTGGCACTTACATGTAATGCAATAACGTGGTCGGGTTTCGCGTATTTACTAAATAAGCCTTCATTTAGCATTGCTTTTGCGCCACCGCCTACTTCTTCTGCAGGTTGAGCAACCATCATTAGCGTGCCCTGCCATTTATTTTTATGTGCAATAAGTTGCTCGGCAGTGCCAATAAATGAGCTCATATGTATATCGTGACCACAGCCATGCATTACACCTACATTAGCACCGTGCTCATCTATAACTTTTACTTTAGACGCATACGCTTTGCCAGTTTGCTCAACAATAGGTAAGCCATCTGTATCAGTGCGGATCATAATGGTAGGTCCGTTACCATTTTTATAAATTCCAACTACACCAAAGCCACCTACGTTATCGGTTACATCAAAACCAAGCTTAGATAACTGAGAAGCTATTTTTTTTCCTGTTTCTTCTTCATGGTAAGAAAGCTCAGGAGATTGATGTAAATCGAGGTAAAACTTTTCTATGGCTGGCATCGTTTTCGTTAAGTTTAAATCAAGTGGTTGTGCGTATAGCAGTGGACTAGCTAATAAAAGTGCTGCACTTAAATAGGTAAATTTCATAGTTTCCCTCGTTGTTTAATATCTATACCAAGTGATTTATAGGTATATGACTTGTAATTATTATGTTCACCACCATATAAAAACCTAAATAAATGAATATGGCAATAAATTCAATGAGCAACATAGTTAGTATCAACGCACAAAACTTACAGCAAGTACTTGGTGAAACATCACAGCAAAAGCTGGTGTTATTAAACTTCTACTCTCCGCAGAGTCCAGAATGCATTAGCCAATTATCAATACTGGATAAATTAGCGGGTGAATATACTGACTATATTGTAGTAGCAAACCTTGATTGTGATGCAGAGCAAGCACTGGCCTCTCAGTTAGCGCAACAAGTAGGGTTACAAACATTACCTACACTTGTGCTATTAAAAGACTCTGCACCTGTTGATTTGTTAGCGGGAGCGCAAACCGAAAACCAAGTAAGAGAATCACTAGGTAAGCATCTACCCGCTCAGCAGGATTTATTATTAGAGCAAGCTAAGCAAGCTTTATTAAAGTCAGATCTAAATGCTGCATTTAATTACGCAAAGCAGGCGTATGAAATTGATAATAAGAATGCACGCATAAAATTGGTGCTTGCTGATATATGTATTCAAATTCATAAATTAGATGATGCCAAAGCATTGGTTGATACAATTGATGCACAGGAGCAAGATGCATACTTTCATAACATAAAAGCCAAATGCGAAGCTGCTTTAGAGGCAACCGACTCACCAGAGATTAAAGAAAAGCAATCTCAGGTTGAGAAATACCCCAACGACTTAGAGCTGAAAATAGAATTGAGTAACTTACTTAATGACGCAGGTCGTAAAGAAGAAGCACTCGAAACATTATTTACTGTCCTTAAAAAGGATTTGAACTTTAATGATGCAAAACCAAATTTTTTAGCAATTATAGCTTCTCTTCCTGATGGCGACGCATTAGCAGCTAAATACCGCAGAAAGCTCTATAGTATTTTATATTAATACCTAAGTGCCGCAGGAAATTATAAAGCACCTATATAGGTGCTTTATACGTTTTAAGGGCATTTATAAATATTAATGTTAGCTGTAGACATGTTTTTAGTATGTTTATCGTACTATTTCGGGGGGTCTTGATTGCATATTGAGCGAACAGTGTTTTATTTAAAGTTATATCAATAAAACGCTTGCGTAAAAATCTGTTCTCCCTATAATGCGACCCCACTGAGACGGCAGAGCAGGCAACGCTTAGCGAGGCAAGCAAACCACTTAGTGAGTCGAGTAAAACTTAGTTCTGAAAACTTTCAAGTTTAACAAAATTAAGTGTTGACAAAAAAATAGGAAAGCGTAATATGCGCAGCCCTAGCGAGATAAAGTTTAACGCTTTAATCGCAACGTTCTTTAACAATATAAAGCAATCATCTGTGTGGGCACTCGTGCAGATTGAGTTCTAACAGCCAACCTACTTCGGTAGCGAGGCAAACAAATTAGAGTCTCAATTGAAACTGAGTGACCAACAGAATAATTACTTAGGTAGTTATTCAGCACAGTCAATTCAATATCGAAAGATATTAAATAAATTAAGAATTCATTGAGCTGTCGAAAGACATAAAACTTTTTAATTGAAGAGTTTGATCATGGCTCAGATTGAACGCTGGCGGCAGGCCTAACACATGCAAGTCGAGCGGTAACAGAAAGTAGCTTGCTACTTTGCTGACGAGCGGCGGAC